>CAJTKK010000004.1 GCA_910576535.1 uncultured Lachnospiraceae bacterium
TGCATATCCAACGCCATGGTTTTCCTTCAAAAAGACTGGCTTCAAATCTTCATATTTTTCTGCATATTCTTTTATTATGTCAGGGGAATCGTCTGTTGATGCGTCATCAATAACTATAATCTCTCTATTTTTATAGGACTGGTTTATTATGGAATCAAGACAAATCCTTAATTGACTTTGAACATTATAAACCGGTATGACAATGGAAAGTTTTAAATCTTTGGCCATAACAATTCATCCCTTTCTAGTTTGTTTTTCATAGATAACTTTTATCCATATAGGGCAAACAGCTATTGAGCTTCCGCATCCCATGCCGTCATCCGGTCCGGCCGCCAACCCTTGGTTGCCCGCCTTAGAACCAACTGATAATAAACAATTATCAATCATATAATCCATCTTCCAATTTCCATCATGATCATTTCAAAGGCCAAATTTATATTGTCTCATCTATACATTCCTCAAAATATAACTTTACCTTGCAATATATATAGGAAAATAAAATTATTTTTTTATTATATCATATATATATTAAAAAATCATTATTTTCTACTATTTTATGCCAAAAAATTACAAGAACCAGTATACCAATGTCTTTTCCATATAACCGCCTATACCATAACCCCCAAAAAATCTTTTTCACCTCTAACCCGGCTTTATGATATAATTTCTTATATATTTTGATTCTTTTTATTTTTCTGCCATAAATATCAGGCCTTGCCGGCACGGAAATGCCAGGCCGCGCCGGCACCGGAAAATAAGCATTCAAACTATCAATACACTACGGAAGGAGAACAAGCAAATGGATTTTCAGGAATTATTTAACCATATCAAAAAAACGGCAATTATAACCCATTATCTGCCTGCAGAGAAAGAAATCCCAGACGGAAAAAGTAAGTTTGGCGGTCAACCATATTTGCCGGAAGACTTTGCATGGCCTTATTATGAAGGTACGGATTTTAATAATGTCTGCCAAAAACGGCCGCTTTCTTTTCTGGCGCAGATCAATTTAGAAGAAACTGCCGGCTATGATAAAGATCATCAGTTACCCCATAAAGGAATGCTGTATTTTTTCTATGATCTGCATACTATGAAATGGGGATTCGATCAAAACGATAAGGGATGTGCCAAAGTAATTTATATAGAAAATCCATGTGATTTGCACACAGCCGGTTTTCCCGGAGACTTGGAAGAGGATTACCGGTTGCCGGAGTTTGCTCTTTCCTTTTCCAACCAGACAGACTTGCCTGATTATGAAGAAATTGCAGAATATGCCGCCGGTTTAGACTGGAATTCCTATGACAAGGAAAAAGCCTTGTACGGCTATGATAAGCCGGACGAGAGGATTTCCAAACTACTCGGATATGCCGATCTCATCCAGGGTTCTATGCTGTTAGAGTGTGAACAAGCCACAAACGGGATCTATTGCGGCGCCATACCTTCTGTTACGGAAAAACAACGGGAAGAGCTGTTGCATAGCAGCAAGGAATGGACGTTGCTTTTCCAGATGCCAACCATGGAAACCGATGATTTTGAGTTAATGTTCGGCGATTGCGGAAGCATCTATTTCTACATCCGGAAGCAGGATTTGCAGGCCGGAAACTTTGATAATGTCTGGCTGATACTGCAATGTTTTTAAAATAGGGATTTTGTCAAATTCCGTTTCAAACAATACTGCCGGAAAAAGCAAAAGACCGGAAGCTAATTTTGAAATTATTACACGGTTTCAATGGAATCCACAATGGCCATCCTTGCGATAGCCCGTAGCGGGATTGCCGTTGCCAGCAGACAGGCAGCAACAGAAATTACCGCGGCTTCGGCGATTGCCCTGACCGGAACGGCAACAAGCCCTAACGCGTCTGTCTGTGCCGCCCCCACAAAAATACAGCAAATATAGCCTAACACCGCGCCAACCAGCGATGCGAAAATGCCGTAGTAAGCGCCCTCCCACAGAAATGCCCTATAAAGGCTTGCGGCGCTCATTCCAATAGCCCGCTGCATACCAATCTCACCGACACGGGTATGGATATTGCTGTAAACAGTGTTTATGATATTCAGTATACCAATCATACCGATAAAGATAATCAGCACCCAGCACAGCATGTTGATTTGTTCAAAGCTCTCTGCCATTTCTTTGATGCTTTGGAGGCAGGAAAGCCAGTGTATTCCCGGATATTCGCCGCACAAGTTGCCCAGCCAGCTTTCAAAAGTATCTGTGTCAGCCTTATCCCGCAGCGTCGGGTATACTTCCGAATAGTTGTCATCCCCAATCAATGCACCGTATAATTCATCATTCACTAAGATTTGGACACCGTTTGCAAAGCCGTCATTGTTAATCGTAATCGGCACATCAATCACACCTACTACCTGAAGCGGCTTTTCCCCTAACCGGATGGTATCGCCCACACCAAGCTCCGTATGCTGCACTGGTGTATCTCCGTAGGAAAAGGGGATGGGATTTTTGACCAGGCAGCCTGTTCCATCGCCGAGCGCCTGCATATCCTGAGAAGACAAATCCGGCGCACAGCGTTGCAACCGCGCTTCGTCCACATTCACAAGCTGTAAAGTTTCATGGTTCTGCAAAGATAAGTCTGTCGCAAAGGGCGGCGCATCCCCGGCTTCTGGCATAAATACGGAAAGCCGGGTGGTAGAGACGCTTTCTACCATGCTATTTTCTTTTAATGTTTCTACAGCTTCCACCGGGATACCGGAAATCTCATTTGTTATTGCGTAATCGCCGATATACATATCCTGAACCGAACTGCTGACATCAAGCAGCCCTGTAAAGCTCTGCAAGGCAATGAATACGGTAATACTCATAACCAAGGACAGCATGGTAACTACCGTTCTGCCGCGCCCGCGCTTCAGATTAAGCCATGCATACTCTGCCTCAAAGTTGCGGATTTTGCGGTTTCTTTTTACCCGGCGTTTTATCTTCACAGCTTGCCCAGACATAGCCACAACCGGAGATACACGGGATGCGTACCAAGCAGCAGGAAAGGCGGCCAACAGGGCAAACAGAAGCGTAACTGCAATACCGGCAAAAAGCATCGGCAGCTTTACCGTGCCGGCGGCGCTAATTGCAAGGTTCAATTCTGAAACACTGTTTACCATAAACAAATCGGGATTCAGGACCCCCGTAGCCGCAATCAATACACCTTTTGCCGACAATATACCCAGCAGCAGCCCGATGGGGATACCGGCTCCGCAAAGAATCAAAAGCTGTAAGGAAACCAAGCAGTAGATTTGCCCGCGCTCTCCACCAATGGCACGAAGCGTTCCGTATTCTTTCACATGCTTTGTAATAGAGATTTTCAAAATATTGTAAATCACCAGCCCGGCTGCCAGCAAGACCAGCGCCCCCACCAGAATACACGCTGCAGCCATAAAAGAAAACCCTATGCCAGTATCGCCGCCTGTCTCTTCGTCATAAGAAATGCCAACCGCATCAAGCAAAATCCAGTTATATTGGATATATCGTCCGTTCACATTCCATTTCTCTGCAAGTTCATAAACGATGCTCTGAAAATTCTTCTTGTCATAAGTCTTAAAATCCGTGGCATAAAGCAGATATTCTTCCGGTAACAGTTCTTCTGCGGTTCCATTCCCGGCAATCCCCTCAACTACACCCGATAGGTAACCGATAGAACTACTTTCCAGAATACCCGTCAATACAAAGTCAGCAGAATAATTAAACTCCGGCAGTGACCCGTCCATAACAAGCGCGCATAAATCCAGCGAAATCACATTTCCAACCGCAGCCTCCAATCCAAGATATTGAAGCGTATCTTCCGACAGCGCAATTTCGCCTGCTTCTTTTGGCAGTTTCCCATCTTTTACGTTCCCAATTGCCGGGTACATGGATAATGCGTCGCCGTGATATTCCCGAAGATGTAAAGATAAACTGCTGTTGCCTAACGGCATACTGCCCACAAATATTCTATCCCCTACATCATACAGACGGTTATCTTCATGCAGCTTTTGTGCCTGTTCCCTGCCAAGCTGGTGAAAGGTTGCATAGCGGTTTCCATTCAGGCTTGCCGCCTGCCCGATACGCATGGATTGCAATATTCCGATAGACTGGCCCACCACCGTTGTCATAATCGTGGACATAATAACCGCAACCCAAATCAGGAATGCCGTGACTTTCTGTACTTTCAGTTCTTTCCATGCAAATATCAAATAAGATTTCATCTTAATCTCCATTCCGGAACGTTTACGCGACGGGGCGACGCAAATCTCAAATTTGCGTCTGCCATCAGAGCTTATTTGTGACGCTCCGGCACAAATAGCCATGTGATAAAATCAGCTATCCAGCTGATTTTTCACACTACTGTCACCTCCGAAAGAATGCCGTCCACAATTGTAAATTGCCGGTCTGCCATTTCTGCAATATGGCGGTCATGGGTAATGACAGCAATTGTTTTCCCCATCTTCTTCCATATATTTTGCAGCATTTCCATAACTTCGCCGCCGCTTTTGCTGTCCAAATTTCCGGTGGGTTCGTCTGCAAAAATAATATCCGGTTTGGCAATCAGGGCGCGGGCAATGGCTACGCGCTGCTGCTGGCCTCCGGAAAGCTCATGGGGCAAATGGGCAAGACGTCCACGAATCCCCAGCAAATCCGTAAGCTGCGTTAGATATGCTTCGTCCGGCTGTTTTCTGTCTAATAGCAAAGGCATAATGATATTTTCCTTTGCGCTCAGGACCGGAAGCAGGTTGAATTGCTGGAAAATGAAGCCGATTCGCCGACGGCGAAAAGCAGACAGTTCTTTGTCGTTGAAGCTATATATATCCTTTCCATCGTATGTGAGACTACCGGAAGTCGGCCCATCCAGCCCGGACAGCAGATGGAGCAAGGTGCTTTTTCCGCTGCCGGACGGTCCCATAATAGAGATAAAATCGCCGGATGTAATTTTAAGGTTTACCTTATCCAAGGCAACCACACGGCTAATGCCGCTACCATAAATTTTTGATAAATCCTTTGCCTCAATGTCCATAAAAAACACTCTCCTTATTTATAGTATAAGGAAAGTGTAAAACAGAAATCTCAAAAATCGCTCAAGATTCCCGGTGTATTTTAAAAGAAGCAATAGCTGTTGCACCATAGCCTTTTCTATTTTCCAGCGTAAGTGTTCCTTCGTGTTTCAGGCATAGCATCCGGCTGCTGTACAATCCCATGCCAAAGTGTCCGGAATCTTCCTTCATCCCCGTTCCCGCAGGCAATGAGCCAAGTGCAGAGTCTTGCACACCCATTTGGGGAACGCTGCAAAGGTCAGATACTTCATAATCTGACGCAAGGTATTTGACTTTTCCAAATGGTTTGGGGCCGTTTCGTATTAATTCCACAGGATACCCGGGGCCATCGTCCGTAACCGATAACAGTAAAAAGGAATCTTTCTGCTCTAGGCAAATCATGATTTTGCTTTTGGCGAACCGGGCCGCATTTCCAATCAGATTTTCTGCAACAGTCAAAAACAATCCATAATCGAGTTCCATAGTTCCATTATCAGGCCCAGAAACAGACAGCTCCAATGCCCCTGCAAGGATTTTTGCTGTTTCCTTTAATTCGGAATGCAACAGGGAACAGGAACATTCTTTTCTCCTCACCGGCATTTGTTCTAATCTCTGAATGCTGCTCATGGCTTCCACATACTGTTCTATCCGCAATGTGTAGCTTTCCATCCTGTCAATGATTTGTTCATCCGCCATACCCTGCCGCAGTAATTTGACATTCCCCTTTAAGACCGTGATTGGATTGCGTAAATCATGGGAAAAGGCGGCATTTAACCGTCTGCGTTCTTCCGCCTGCCGCCATAGTTCCCGATTTGTTTTCAAAAGTTCTTCCCGCATGGTATCAAAAGCGGCGCAAAGCTGGCCTAATTCATCATCCGAGTGAACCGGCATAAAAAAGTCAAGATCATGGTTTTGAATCCGTGTAATCCCATCCCCAAGTGCGGCAATCGGCTGTTTCAATTTGATACGATAATATAAGATGCCGGATAGAGCCAGCCCGCCCATAGGGAGGACAATGCAGGACACCACCTGAATGATACCCAGCGCCGACAATATGCCTTGTTGGAATGCTGTGGGCGCTTCCAGCTTAATAGTCGAACCGTCTGATAATATTGCTATCCCACCGTTGGGGAAGGCGCTGCTAATCCAATTACATACCATAAAGACCAATACTAACAGCAGGAGGGCCAGCAAAACGCAGGACCCAGACAGAACGAGAAAAGTTTTCTTTAACTCCATGTTTTTCAAGCGTTCCACCGGTAACCGCACCCCCAAACCGTATCAATATAGCTGTGAAGCGTAACAGCAGCCAGTTTCGCCCGGATTTTTCTAATATGCTCCATGACGGTGCCGCTGCTGCCCTCGCTATCCAGCCCCCACACTGCTTCATAAATCCGCTCCCGGTCAAATACTTGCCCGGCATGTAGTGAAAGCAGCTCCACAATATCAAATTCCCTTTTCGATAAAGCAATAGGCTTTCCGGCAACCGTAAGAGTGCGTGCGGAATAGTCAATCGCCAGCTCGCCAAACAAGCGGATTGCCGCCTTATCCCTGCGCCTCTGCTCCCTTCGCAGGTGCGCCGCAACTCTCGCCCCTAATTCGTCTAAGTCAAAAGGCTTCATGATATAATCATCTGCCCCTGCCTGAAAGCCAATGATTTTATCAGCAGATTCAACCCTTGCTGTTAAAAAGAGAATAGGGCAGGTAATCAGTTCCCGGATTTTCCGGCACAGGGCCAACCCGTCCATATCCGGCATATTGATGTCGAGTAGAATCAAGTCGGGTTGCTTTGCTAATTTTTGAAGCGCATCATTCCCGCCATAAGCGGCCAGCGCTTCGTATTGAGAAGAAAAGTAGCTTACCATCATATCCACAATTCCCGGCTCATCGTCTACAATAAGAAGCTTTTGTCTCATGCAATCATCTCCATTTGCAGTTTTTCATACTTATTATAACAGCCAAATCTCAAAAAACGCTCAAATTTTTCATTGATAAAGGCATTGCATATAAGAATGTCAAGCGGAATGTTCCTATTCGGTAAAGCAGCATACAAAAATTTGATAGATAGCATCCCACTATTCCATATTTTTTATGAAATCTTTGCAAAAACACTTGCTTATGACGTAACGTAATGAGGTATGCTATAAAAAGGAGGTGTGATATGAATCAATATAAAGCTATACCACAAGGTTATATGACCGTTGGTGAAGTCGCAAAAAAAATGGACGTTACTGTACGGACATTACAACATTACGACAGGGAAGGCTTACTTTCCCCCTCTTCAGTAAGTGAAGGAGGACGTAGGTTATATACAGATAAAGACATCGTAAAACTTCATCAGATTTTATCGCTCAAACATTTAGGGTTTTCTCTGGACGACATAAAAAACCGGCTTATTCCACTTGATGCGCCAGATGAAATTGCTGATGTCCTAATGGAGCAGGCAGCCGCTGTCAAACGGAAAATAGAAAGTCTGTCTGAATCGTTGCGGGAATTGGAAGTTCTGCGGGAAGAAGTCCTTCAAATGCAGTCCGTTGATTTCAAAAAATATGCTGATATTATTGTTAATTTGCAGATGAAAAATGATTTCTATTGGCTGATTAAATATTTTGACGACCAGATGCTTGACCATATCCGCAGCCGCTTTGATAAGGACAGCGGAATGACTTTTATGAACACTTTCATGCAGCTTCAAGACGAAGCAATAAGGCTTCAAAATGCAGATGTTCCCGCAGATAGTGATGAAGGGCAGCGTTTTGCAAAAGCCTATTGGAACATGATAACAGATTTTACTGGCGGAGATATGAGTATGCTTCCCAAACTTATTGAAATAGGGCAATTTCAAAATACAGACCATGAATGGAAAGAAAAGCAGGAAATTGCCAACGGATATATTGGGCAGGCGCTGGACTTCTATTTTTCCCATTTAGGCATTGACCCATTTCAGGAGGAAACAGAATGAATGAAGCTATAGCAATTAGCAATTTGACAAAGAGTTATGGAACGCACATTGTGCTGAATGGTTTAGATTTTTGCGTACAACAAGGAGAAATTTTTGCTCTGCTCGGCATAAACGGCGCAGGAAAAACCACATCCCTTGAATGTATCGAGGGTTTGCGAAAATATGACAGCGGAAGCATTAGCATAAATGGAATCATGGGCATCCAATTACAATCGGCTTCTTTGCCAGGGCATATGAAAGCGCTGGAAGCTGTTAGGTTGTTTGCTAAATGGAATAAGGCATCTCTTGATAAAGAAATGCTTGATGCTCTCGGTATTTATGAATTTGGAAAAAAACCGTATTATCAATTATCAACCGGGCAAAAACGGCGGCTTCATTTGGTGCTTGCCCTAACACGGAATCCAGATATTTTATTTCTTGATGAACCAACCGCAGGACTTGATGTTGAGGGACGATTATCCTTACATGAGCAAATCCGGCAGCTAAAGGCAATCGGAAAGACCATTATATTAGCAAGCCACGATATGACAGAAGTGGAAAATTTATGCGACCGGATTGCCATTCTTTCCGGCGGTAAAATTGCCTTTATTGGGACTGTCGAACAATTAGGCAAAACAATCGGCAAGCATTATAATATCACAATCCAAACCGAAAATGGAACTGAAAAATATGAATCTGAAGATATCGGAGACTCTTTACTTACACTGCTTATGCAGTACAAAGAAAAAGGAAAAACCATAGTAGATATTCAGATAGACCGGGGTTCACTGGAACAACACTTTATAAAGATTGCAAAGGGGGCATAACAATGGGAGCATTTCTGTATGGAGTTTCCTTACAATGGAAATTAGACATAAGGAGTAAGACATTACTTATCACTTGCTATATTGTGCCGCTTTTATTCTTTGCAATTATGGGCGGTATCTTTACATCGGTCATGCCGGAAGCAAAATATACGCTTATCCAGTCAATGACTGTATTTGGTGTGACAATGGGGGCGTTGATCGGTCTGCCACCCTCTCTTGTTGAAATTTACAGCAGCGACATGAAAAAGATTTACCAAGCGAATGGCGTTCCGTTATATCTCGGCCTTGCTTTAACCAATATTTCGGCATATATTCATTTGTTCCTTATGAGCATTATTTTATATATTGCCGCACCGCTTGTTTTTCATGCCAAAACACCGGAAAATCCGGCAAAATACTTCATCAGCCTTGCTGTTTTTATTGCGGTATCGCTTAGTCTTGCCAGCATAATTGGTCTGGCAGTAAAAGACCAGGCAAAAACTTCTATGTTTTCTATCATTGTTTTTTTACCGTCTATCATGCTTTCCGGAATTATGTTCCCTATGGAACTGCTTCCAAAAGCGTTTGAAACAATAGGAAAACTATTTCCGGCTACATGGGGATATAAACTAATGACAAAAAGTGTTTTTCCATTTGAAAGCCTTTTTCCGCTACTCCTGATTTTTGTTTTAGCTGCTGTTATATGCATCATTCTGTTACGGAGAATGGATAACTAACAAATCCACAAAACTTTACAACCCCTGCATAACGCTCATGTACGGCAAAGAAATAAGCAACCGGAAGCAAGAGACAGACCGCCGGCGCCGCACTATGAAAGAAACAAAAAATCCGCAGTATTTGTATCTTGGTAAGGTGAAAATAAAGACAGAAAATAACAGCATTCCGAAACACTTATCAAAAGAAGGAAGAAATTGCCCCTGCAAGCTTCACCGTGAAAAAGCTCCCGCACACATCAAATGCAGCGGGAGCCTTTCATCACATCCTGTTCAATTCCTCAAATTTCTCTTTCAATTCATCGGAAACTTCCCCGATCATCGTCGCCGACGCCGCAATCTCCTGCGTGCTTGCCGCCAGATTGCTGATACGTTCGTTTACTTCATCCACAATCCCCATTAAATGACTGGATTCCTCTGCCAGACGGTCCATGGCTTCCACGATTTCCTTTTTGTTTTTGTTGCTGTCCAAAGCCGTATCCTTGCTGGACTCACTTAAACTCTTTATTTCCTGGGCGACAACGGCAAATCCTTTGCCTGCCGCACCCGCCCTCGCCGCCTCAATGGAAGCGTTCAAAGAAAGCAAGTTCGTCTGGCTTGCCACCTCGGTGATGCTGTTGTTATTTTCTTCTAACTGAAGCAGCAGACTATTGATCGTTTCAAAAGATTCCTTCATACTGCTGCAAAATTCCACTACCGTCACCATCGCCGCGCTGATATTGCTGCTTTCCTCCGCATTGGAATTATTGCCGCTTACCATTTCCGTAATGGATGTATTCAATACGGCAAAGCTTTCGTTGGCCTCTCTTACCATAGCGCTGATTACTTCATTTTTATGTCCGATTTCTATATTCTTTTCTTCTACCTGCCTGGAGATTTCCTGGACTTCCTCTTTTTCCCTCTCCACTCTGCCCTTTATGTAATGAACACAGTTTTGCTTATTATTGCAGTCATTATAAATAGCTGCCGCCATATCTTTGCATGTCTTATATCCGCAGGCGCTGCAGTCTATCTCTCTTTCCGCTTCGGTATTCTTATACATTGATGCAAAAATCTCGTTTAATTTCGCGGCGCTGGGATATTCGATGCTATTTCCCTTGGACTTGTCTGTATATTTCCGTATAAAATCATTGATATCCAGGGACCGGAATTGACGGTTCAGATGAGCCAGCCTCTGCTTCGGGCTAAGCTTCGCCCCCCATGCGCTCATACCTCCCCGTTTCTTGCCTGCCGCTTTGATACGCTGTATCTCATAAAGGATATCCTCTGTTTTCCCTTTTTCTTCTTCGATTCCTGTTCCATAGATACATCCTTTCGCACAGTTTAAGGCATCCACCATAAACGGCAGTTCTTTCTTTCCCAGAACCCGTTTTTTATAATCCTCCAGAAACTCATAGGTATGCCGTTCCCCTTCAATCTGGCGTATAAATACTTCTTCCCCGCAGAACCAATACACATTTTCTTTCAATCCGCCGGGCATAGGATAAATGGAACCCAGGCCGTATTCAATCTCATCGCTTACCGGTTCACTCTTTATCTTATTTTTGCGGACATAATCCATTAAATGGTCAAATGTAATATTATAAGATACGTACCCCTTATTGTTTTCATCCATAATTTCATCTTTTTTCGCAATACATGGGCTGATAAACGCAAGCCGGTCCGTAATCTTCTTATATTTCTTCGCATAAATCGCAGCACACATCAGCGGGCTTTGCACTGGCACAAGGCTGGGGATCAGTTCGGGAATATAATGTTCAATGTAATTCACCACCGCCGGACAAGGCTGGGAAATCCCTCCTGTAAAGTGATGCTCGCTGATATACTTCACATATCCCCATGTAGTGATATCCGCCCCGAAGCTGACGCTGATGATATGGTTTACACCCATCCTCTTTAATCCCCCCAGAATCTGTTTGTACTCCCCAGGATAATTTGCCGCAAATGCCGGGGCAAATAAAAGAGATATTTTCACGCCTTTCTTCAGGTCTGCAAAAAACGCTTCCGTGTCATCCCTGAAGTCCCTCGCCCCATGTTCACAGGCATCAAAGCACGCTCCGCAAGCGATACACTTTTCCCCATCCACCTGGATAATCTGTTTTCCCCCTTCTTCTATCGCTTTATTCGCTGTGATAACGGGACAGACCGAAATGCATTTGTTGCAGCCGATACATTTTTCATTGGTAAATACCAGTCCTTCCTGCTTTTCCTTTGCCATAATTTCACCCTCCACTATTTTCCTGATAAGCAATCCGTTTTATCTCAAGTGTGTTCTTATTATAGCAATTTTCTATACCATTTGTCACCAATTTCCGCTAAAAATATGATAACATCTGATGGATCAGTAATTGATTCCGCAGATTCCCAGCCTCCCATCCTGTACGCCAAAAATAATGTTTGGCTCCCCGTCTTCCCCACATAAGATAAATCCTGCCATACTAGGATGTAAGTTACTTTCATCCGC
Organism: uncultured Lachnospiraceae bacterium; assembly: GCA_910576535.1. GTDB lineage: Bacteria > Bacillota > Clostridia > Lachnospirales > Lachnospiraceae > Kineothrix. Next base: position 11,959 of record CAJTKK010000004.1, read on the forward strand.
ATTCCCGATAGAATTAATCATCCCGTCCGTGAAAAGCCGTGCCGCCCCCAATGCGGTAAAATCCTCCCTTGTTTCCACAACGGGATTTTCTCCGGGCAATCCCACATAAACTGGAAAGACCGTTAAATCCGCCAATTTTTCTATATCCTTTTTTGCAACTGCTTCCTTTACTAATTTCCCAAATGCTGCAGCGGTTTCAGAATCCACGGCAAAATTATCCTCATAACCATCCCAGGTCTCCGTTCCTTTTTCCGGTATGTCCGCCGCTTCCATCTTTCCTATGCCCGCATTTGCGTCCGCCGTCCCTGATATCCCTGCAGCAGATCCTCTCTTAATTTCAAATTCCAGGCGTCCCGCCGCCCCAGGCGCAATTTCGTATTTATCCAATACTGCTACCGGGTTCTGATTCTGGTTCATATAGAACTTCGTATTTATGTCAACCCCTTGCCAATCATCTGTCCAGAATTCCATCCCATCTTCCATGCTTCTTTCCTCTATCTGGGCAAGGATGCTTTGATTGGCAATCTGCGCATAGTTATTGCCCAGAATATCTTCAAGCGTTACCCACTTGCCTGCCTCCATGTCAAAATTGTAATACTTCTCCTCGCTATATGCGCTGCTCCAGCTCTCTGTTCCCATTACTGCCAGCGACAAATACCTTTCCGTCTGCGCTTTCACTTCATACCATACTTTAATTGCAATACCGTGTTCCGCCCATTCCTCTTCTGTGCCTCCAGTATCCAGATAAGCCTGTCTGTACTCCCTTGCCCTTTTTTCCGCCTCGTCCGCATACTGTTCGCAAAACATATAAATATCCTCATTCACCTCTTTTTCCATCCCTGTCAGTTCCTCTGAAATCATTTCAACACTGGGGATATCTACAGAAATCTTTAAATCCTCCGTCTCCGTTTCATAAGAACGGATTGTAAAAACCCTTGCCAATGTCCCAATGATTGGAATATTGTTCATTTCCCGGGCAAATGCTTCGTTCGTATTGACTCCCACCATGAATAAGACAGCCGCCGCCGTCATAGCTGCAGTTCCCCTTTTCACAAAAGAAATTCTTTTTACCCTTGCCATTTTCCTATTATGGTTCACCTCTGCCTTTTTTACTTCCAGCATAACCCGCCCTGACAGTTCCTCCGGAATCCGGACATCATAATATTTCTGTTTTGCCTCTTCCATACGTTTCATACATCCGCCTCCTCTCCAATCGCTATTTTCAGTGTCTTTAACCCCCGGTATAATTTGGCTTTTACTGTATTCAAATTCATTTCCAGGATTTGGGCAATTTCATCCAGCGTCAATTCCTCAAAAAACCGCAATTTTATTATTTTCTGAACGCTTTCTTCCATTCTGTTTATCTGGTCATACAGATCATCATAAATATGGTATGCCTTCTCTTCATAAGGAAGTTCCAGCCTCCCGTCATCCTCCGTAAGAACCTCCCGCCTTTTCGCCTTTAAAAGGATTAGGCTTTCATTGAGTACGATCCTATAAAACCATGTTTTCAGCGCCGCTTCGCTTCTCAGTTCCCCATAATGTTCCAAAGCCTTGCAGACTGCATTCTGCACTGCGTCCAATGCATCTTCCTGATTTTTCAGATAACTGAAAGCCAGCCGGTAAAACTTATTCTGATTTTCAATAATATAAGCAGCCAGCTTCCCATAAAGATCCTGTTTCAAAACATCACTTCCCTTCTTTTCCCGCGATTCCCTTTTTTGCTTTTTAAAATATCCTGCTATTTTCCCTATCTATAAATACAGATAATAAAAAGACCCTAAAAGTTGCATTATTTTCAAATATATAGTCCAGGCATCAAAAAACCTATGCAAAAATATTGCCTGGCAAATGACACAAAAGATCTTATCTAAACTTCTTTCGCGCCACCTGACAAGCAGCATTTTTGCATAGGATTTTTATCGCCTGGTTCATATGGGTAATGCTTATTTCAATGAATGACACAAAAACATATGGCTTATTTCTTCTTCCCCGTTTTCCAAATAACAAATAAATCCAAAACCGCAATAGTCATAAAAATACCGCAGTTGAACGGCGTGACGAGATTTCCTTTCACCGCTTTGCCATAACCGGCTATAAACACGGCAATATTGGCAGCGGCATGGAACAGTACGGGGGCAAAAAAGCTTCCATACCATTCATAAGAATACGTAATCGCAATACCAAGGATCGTCCCGTATATGCCTTGCACCAAATTGCCATGATAAAGCCCAAACATTACGCCGCAGACGGTAACGGACAATATTTTCCCGAAATATCTCCGCATCCGGTTATAAATAAGCCCCCTGAACACAATTTCTTCCGCCAGCGGGGAAATCAGCCCATAGATCAGTATCCCTATGCCCAATGCCACCCCATACTGCCGGTCGGCCACTTCCTGATATCTTTCCGATATCCCCGTAAGCCCGGCAAGCGCCATCCATATATTAACGCCCATAGCAAAAGAAGCCGCAAAGATGCCTAAGCACACATAGCCCACGGCTTCCCCTGCAGTTCTTTTTCCTGCTTCCGTCTCTTTTCTGCCCAGGATCCTGGCCCATTTCAATTCCCTTCCCGCCATTGGCCATACCGCCGCCATACCGGCCGTCAATGACAGGGCATTGAGCAGCCCGTTCACCGTTGCGGCATTTCCCATCATCCATTCCGCATAACCGCCGCCAAATACACCCATGCTCATATTTGCCAAAAATGCCAGCAGGATTTGAGCCAGGTCATGAACTGCGAAATAAATAAAAAATGGCAGCAGGATGTTTACCGCCTTGCGGAAAGAACTTTCTTCCGTTGTTTTTATCCTTCCGTTTGTCATCGCATCAACAGCCTCCCCAGTTCTTCTACCGTATGCACCACATAATCCGCGCCGGCTTCTTCCAGTTCCCCTTCTTCCGCATAGCCGAAAGCAACTCCTACCGTTACAAGCCCATGCTCCTTTCCTCCGGCAATGTCAAACTTTCTGTCCCCAATCATCACCGTGTCAGCTTTACTACCGCTTCCCTGCCGGCCTTCTTCCGCCGCCTTTTCCTTGCCTTCCCGGAGCAAAGGCATATGCCCTTCCAGCCCAGTCCATACTTCCAACTGGCGCAGCGCTTCTCCCACTACTTCTTCTTTCGTATCCCTTCCCCCATCCAGCCCGCTTCCTACAATCACCGTAAAGTAACTGTAAATCCCAAAATGGCGCAATACTTGTTCCACAAAAATCTGGGGTTTGCTGGATGCCACTGCCAGAACTTTCCCGCCCTTTTTCAGCCCTTCCAGCATTTCCCTGATTCCAGGATAAATGGCATTTTGGTAAATCCCCTTCGGCCTAAACCATTCCCTATATTTCTCCACCGCTTCTTTGGCCTGTTCCTTATCAAACCCGTAAAAGTCCATAAAACTGCTCATAAGCGGCGGCCCGATAAAAGGAGTCAGCTTATCCGGATCCGGCTCATCAATCCCAAATGACCGCAGGGCGTACTGCACCGATGCAGTAATCCCCTCCTTCGGATCCGTCAAAGTCCCATCCAAATCAAACAATAAATATTTATATTCCATATTCATTCCCTATCCATTTATGAAACCGGCTTTTTGTCTAGCCCCTTCTGCCTTTTATTGCGCCGCAAAAACCGCCGCAAGCTGAGTTAAAGTATCCGGGAACTCTATGCCATATTCCCTCAATTTTCCCATATCCATCCTGATGTTCCTTGGATGAGCCGCAAAAGCTTCTTCATTCTTGCTTAACAGTTCTACAGACAACCCAGCCTTTTCCAGCAGCCGGTATACCGTCTCATAAGCGCTGTAACCATTTTCAGAACCGTAATTATATATTCCGGCGGGAAGTTTAAACACTTTTGCCATATTATCCACTGCCAGACGGACATCCGTAATCCCCCGGTAATCGTGCACCGGATAAGAAATTGCTTTTCCTTCCCTTACCGCTTCCATAAAAGTCAGCATAAAATTCCCATGCTCTTTTTCCAGCCGTTTTGCCGTATCATACATCCAGCTCAGCCGCAAGATCACACTGTCTTTGCAATATAGGAAACATCTTCTTTCCGCCTCAATCTTTTGCTTCCCATATTCATTCGCAGGAAACAGTTCCTCTGTTTCCTTATGGGCTTCTGTCTGGCTTCCTCCGAAATATACCTGGTCCGAGCTGCAATAAATAAGTTTTATTCCCCGTTTTCCGCAGGCCCTGGCCATATTCTCCGTCCCTTCCACGTTCATCTTCCAGGATTCCTCCGGGTTCCGCCCGCACCAGCCCACATCGGAAGCCGCTGCGCAGTGGACAGCTATATCCGGTTTTATTCTTTCAAATGCTTCTTCCACAGATATCCTGTCAACGATATCCATCTCTCCATGCCCTGGGCATATGCCCTGATAGGCTTTCCCTATCCGGCTCCCAAAGAACCCGCTTCCTCCAGTCACTAACAGTCTCATGCTAACCCCCATTCCACAACTTTGCCGCCATTCAAAATCCGATAAAAAATGCTGTATTTTCAGGCATTCCCCTATTTAATCCCCCAAAGCCATCGCCCTAATTCTTGCCAGCCCTTTATTTACGGGGGGCAATACAGCAATCATTAACGTAAGCAATGCCTCCAGGCCAATATACGCCCCATTATATACCAAAGAATATACCGGAGCTGTCATATGATAACCGGATGCGTAGCTCCCAAAAAAAATCATGCCCGACAAAAAAGTAAAGAAATACCTCCCCAATACGCCTGCAAGATACCCTTTTATCATACCATGCTTTGCTTTTGCAAAAATCCCCGAAAGCCCTAACGCGCCAAACGCAAACAGGTAATCGGTAAGCATCTGGGGAATACTGATCATATAAGGGTCTACCACCAATTGTAAAATGCCATAAGCGGCGGCAGCCATCAACCCCCCTCTCAATCCGTACCAGTAACCGATGAGGCAGATAAAAAACATACTGAAAAAAGTTACGCTCCCCCCCATAGGCATATCAATTACTTTGATCATGGAAGTCACCATGCCAAGAGCCATCGCCATGGATGAAAAAACAAGCTGCCTCGTGCCGGATTTTATCCCCTTTTCTTCTTTTTGCCCGGAAAGAAAACATGCTGCCAGCAAAAGAACAATCAAAACAGTTATCAGTACGCCATACCCCATTCCGGTAAGTTCAAAATAATTCCCCCACTCCCCGTCCACAATTTCCTTTGCAAAAATTGACATAAAAAGTCCTCCTTCGTAATTACAAATCACTTGGAGAACTTTCCTGATATGACAAAAAGACTTTATATGCCATCCGGTATTTCTGCCTTTTGTCTTAGGTTTTTGGCCATGTCAATGCAAGTACCGGCTGTTTTACAAAATCCAGCTTCCCTTCGCCAGTATTATCTGGATCAGGTTATGAGGGTTAGAACCCGTCTGCACGAATATCATTTTCAGCAGGCTTCCGGATTCAATCTCAGCAATAGCTCCCCTAGCGGTTTATACCATTTTTAGTTTTCGTCCAATATACGCCATACTCCGCCGTTTGTCAATCCTTTCTTTCCTTTATCCTTTAATCCCGGTAGATGCAATCCCTTCCACATAATATTTTTGCAGGAAAAGAAACATAATCAGCATCGGAATGGCAGAAATCGTCAAAGAAGCCATAATTGGCCCATAATTAATCGGCTTAGAACCAAAAAACGTCTGGATAGCCAATTGAACCGTCCGTTTCTCCTCCCCGGTGACTACTAATAAAGGCCACATAAAGTCATTCCAATGCGCCACAAAATCTAAGATAAAAATTGTGGCATATACTGTTCCCGAAATAGGAAAAACTACCGAAAAAAAGGTTTTTACCGGCCCGCATCCGTCAATGCTGGCCGCCTCCAGCAAGTCGTTAGGAACATCCATGAAAAATTGCCGGAACATATAAATGCTAAAACATTTTGCCACAAACGGCACAATCAGGGATGCCCATGTATTAATCCACCCCAGATCCGCCATTTCCCTATACATAGGAAGCATAATCGCTTCCGCAGGAAATACCATCAGGCTGATGACCAGTGTAAGCAATGCATCCTTCCCTTTAAACTCAAACTTCGCCAATGCGTATCCGCATATGGAGTTCACAAATAAATCCAAGATAATAATCACCAATACATAAAATAAACTGTTGCCAATAAATTTCCACATATCAATTCTTTGGAATACTTCCAGGTAATTATTCAGGGAAGCCCCTTTCGGGATAAAAGTAGATAAAGAATTTAAACCTTTAAAAATCCCGGACTCCGGTTTTAGGGAGGATGAAACCATCCAAATTAAGGGGGATACAAATATGAATGCAACCAAGGTATTGCCAAGATAAAATGCAAGACTTCCGAATTTTTCCCGTTGTTTCTGTGTCATAAGCCCTACTCCTTCCTAATTTAGCTCTCTATTTGCGCAACAATGCCCATGCCGTTGCCTAATTTCAGCATATAAGCGTTCTTACAAAAATTTGCCGGTTCACTGCTTTTCAACTAATCTGCCTTAATAATTTTCTTCATCCCCAAAGACAAAGATATAACAATGACAAAGAAAACGGCCGCTACTGCACAGGCATAACCGAAATTACGTTTCTGAAAGCCCTGTTCATACACATAATATACAAGTGTCCTTGTAGAATTTTGGGGTCCCCCTTTTGTCATGACATAAGGCTGGGTGAATAATTTCATAGCCTGAATCACTGTAATCATAATGACATACTGGATCACGTTTTTCAGCCCGGGCAAAGTCACATAGAAAAAGCTTTTCACCTTTCCAGCGCCGTCAATGGAAGCGGCCTCATACTGCTCTTTCGGGATCCCCTGCAGCCCTGCAAGGAAAATCATCATCTGATAGCCTGCCCCCTGCCATGCAGACATAAAAACGATGGAATTCATCGCCGTCTTCGGGTCATTTAAAAATCCGCAAGGCTCCATCCCAAGTTTTACTAAAAGAGCATTCAGAAGACCACTGTCCGGGCTGGAATTATACAAAACAGTCCAAAGAATCGCTACTACTACCATAGAGGTGACTTGGGGACTAAAATACGCCGCCCGGAAAATGGATACCCCTCTTCTCCTTGCGGAAACCAGCAACGCCAGCGCCAAAGCCAGCGCTGTCTGAAACGGCACAACTAATACCGTAAAGTACAGTGTGTTTTTTACCGCAATCCAAAAATTTTTATCTTGAAACAATTCGATAAAGTTATTGATTCCACTGAATTTGATCCGGTCCGGACGCATAATATTATAGTCCGTAAAAGCATACCTTATTGTCTGCAGCGCCGGATAAATCAAGAAAGCTGCCAGCAGGGCAACCGCTGGTATGATGAAAAGATATGCCGCTTTCCTCTCGCTTTTCTTATTAATTGCTTTCTGCATAAATAACACCCCTTTCTTCCCTATTCCTCACTGTAATATTTCTTGTAATCTTTATCCATTGCCGCCGCTGCTTCGTCCAAAGCAGTTTTTGCATCCACCCCGGTAAAAATATTCAACATCGCTTCTGAGAATCCTGCAGACAATACGCTGTAAGAGGGCGTTCTTGGCCTTGGATGCCCGGTTTCCATCAACTGCTCCTTGAAAATAGAACGCGGGTATTCATCGTATTCCGTCAGCACATCATAACTGGAAACTCTTGTAGGAGGTTTGGAAATCGCTTGGGCGTAGGTTGTGACATTTTCTTTAGAAAAGAGAAAATTCATCACTTCTTTCACCGCATCCATATCCTGGACATCTTTCGTTACTGACGCGGCCCAGTCCCCGGTAGGTGAAGTAAGAATCCCGCCGTTATCCGCTACCGGAAAATAAGTCACGCCCCAATTCAAATCCGGATAGTCCTTTTCCAGTGTCGCCACTTCCCAAGATCCCCCCAGCATTGTGGCCGCTCTTTCATTGTGGAACTCTTTCTGGATAGGGTCGATATTCGCATACCCTCCCTGGATAAGGCTGTTTAAAAATTCTGCCGCTTCTACCCCTTCCGGGCTGTTTATATAACCGTCTGCCTTACTGCCATCCCCACTGACAAAATCCGTTCCGTTAGATATCCAAAACTGCTCCAGGACATAAGGAAGACCTTCCCCCTTATCCATAATGATATTTGTTCCAACTACGCCTTCCTTTGTAAGCTTTTCTGCCGCTTCATAATACTCGCTCCATGTCCACGCTTCTTCCTTGGAACCCGGGATACGGATCCCCGCTTCTGTCAGCATATCTTTGTTATAATAAAGCGCCACTGAGCTTTCCGTTGCACTTACCGCATACATTTTCCCGTCATATGTATTTTGGTCTTTGGAAGAACCGAGAAAATCATCCCATTCTTCCTGGGGGAAAAAATCATCCAGCGGAAGCGTAATCCCGTTTGCCGCATAAACGGAAACATTTGGGCCGTCCACATATAAAATATCCGGTAAATCGTTGGAGGTAATCGCCGCATTTACCTTATCTTCATAAGCATAAGAATCCGCCCTTACAATCGCTTCTCTCTGCAGATGGATGGAGCCTTTGTGTGCCTCGTTAAATTCAGCCGTTTTCTCCTCCCACCATTCCTCAATGGCCGGTTCATCACTGGGACTCCATACGGTAATTACCGATTCCCCTTCTGCATTTACCCTTTCCTTTACCTGCCCGCATCCCATGCCGGCTCCTGCCGCAAACATGGCTATCAGCAACGTTACTGCTACTTTTTTCTTCATTTCCGCTCTCCTTTCTCATTCCTTTTAGGGACTTATAAAACCTTAAGCTGACGAAATATTCTCATAGCCTGGATTTCCTCAGTTACTTACCATATCTTTTTCATAAGGGAAACTTCCGCTTTCCTGATGTTTTCCGGCTGCTCCGCTTTCAGCACAAAACATCCCTCTTTGGAAGCATTATAAAACAGCTTTGTTCCTGCCGCTTCCCCATCGTTGATATAAACTTCCGCCGTCCGCCGGTCCATATATATTTCCAAATCCATCACCTCATCCACATCTGCCGCAAAATTTATCTCCTGACTTTTCACACCCTTTGTTGCAATCCTGAACCCGTTTTCATCATTGAGAAGGGAAATCTCCTTTTCCCCTTCTTTTCCTAAAAGAATGGAAAATTTTGTATTCTCCTGAAAATGAATTCTTGCCTGATAAGCGTTGCCCTCAATCTTCTCTAAAGATATGTTTTCCTTTGCCCCTTGATACAGCATCCTGCCTTTGAGCAAGGCAATCTCTTCTACCGGTTTCATATACAGCTTATGGTTCCTGATATGGAGCTGGCGCGGCAAAGTCATACTTCCATATGCCCCATTTTCCTGTTCTATATGTTCCCCGTAAAAATCAGAAACCCAGCCGATGCAAATCCTCCGCCCGCCTTGTTCAAAACTTTGCATGGCATAACAATTGTTCCCAAAATCAAACCATCCGCTGTTTTCCACTTCCAGCTTCTGCTCCTTCCAGTCTCCTATGTAATATCTGCTCATCTGGAATCTGCCATATTCGTCATGGTGATCCATCCATGCTCCCATTGCAAGGTATTTACCGTCCAGCCTCATAAAATCCGGGCATTCAAAACACCGGATCCCGCTGCATTCTTCCGTCAGCAGCGGATGCACATATGTCCAATGCTCCATATCTTCCGATTTGTACAGAAGAATGGCGCCTTTCCCTTTCACCGCGCTGGCCAGAACCATATACCAGCTTCCTCCATTTTCTATCACCTTAGGATCCCGGAAATCAAAAGCAGCTTCCTCCGGCCGTTCCTTGATAATACATTTTTCTTCCGTAAAATGAATCATATCTTTGCTGCGCATCATCCACTGCTGTTGCTTCGTTTCCTCGCAATCCTTTATGGGGCCTATATGGCGGGTAAAATAGAAGATAACCTCATCTCCCTTCACAACGGCACAGCCGGAATAGGCGCCCCCTACAAGTTCTTCTGGTTTCTCCAGGATTTCCTCCTGGGGAGCCAGTACAACCGGAAGATGAACCCAATGAAGCAAATCCCTGCTGGCCGCATGCCCCCAATACATGTTCGACCACTTCTGCCCGTGAGGGTTAAACTGATAAAACATATGGTAGTATCCCTGAAACCAACAAAGCCCGTTGGGGTCGTTCATCCAGTTTTTCCAAGGCGTAAAATGGTAGGTTTCCCTAAATGGCGAATCATAATGCATTTCCTCATCTGCCAGAAAATATCTGCCGCCAGGCTTTTCCTGCTCCAAATACTTCACCCCGGTTTCCAGAATCCTTTCATTCCCGCTCAGATAGCAAAGCGTTACATCACATGCCGCACTGTCAATCTCATATTCCGTATCCATCTCCACCGGAAATATCAGCCATGTATAATATGTTGTTTTTGCCATCTTTTCCATACTGCATTTTCCGGCCGCATACACTTTAACTTTCCCTCCGCTCTCTTTCGCTCTTGCAAAAATTTCAAGGCATGTATATTGTCCCGTATACATTTTTTCTCTCCTTTCCCAATCCTTTTCCTGTCTATCCAATGAAAAAACGGCTGCAGTTTTACGTATTTCCCCCAAACATGCATTGATATCTTATTATTATATAAAACCGTTTCCACTCTATAAAGATAGATATTAACAGAATTTTTTATGATTTTTATATAATATTATTGATTTTATATGGAACCCGTTCCATATTTTGATATTATGACATTTCTTACAATCTGTCAATCCTGTTTTCCGGTATTTTTTCTTTCCGCAAAAAAAACCGGTATTTTCTTTGTATATATTGCACAAAAACCGGTTTCTTTGATTTTTTTTATTTAATTTTCATAATTTTTATATATACAATTTATACAAAACTTATAATAAAATTCTTATCTTTCACGCAAAGAGGTTTGTCCAAACTGGATTTCAACGTCCAAAATCTGCCGGTGCGGTACATTTTTCCTCTGCTCTATCTGGTCAAGGAGCGTGTTCACGGACACCTCCGCTAATAATTCTACATTTTGCCTAATTGCCGTCACACGGGGATAAACCATCCTGGTAATATTAGTGGCATCAAACCCTACGAAACAAATATCTTCCGGTACTTTCATCCCCCGCTGCAGCGCCACGTTCATACACGCCACCACCCCTAAATCCCCGCCGAATACACCATCAATATCAGGATGAGCGTCCAGGATTTTTTGCGCTGTTTCATAATAAGCATCCCATTCAAAAATATTCCAGTCCATAATCTCCTGCAACACTTGCACATTTTCCCTTTCCAGAATCCCTTGAAACGTCATATGCCGTTCATTTGCAAAAATATTGGGGGAAATGCCGGAAATCTGCAATACCTTCTTACAATGATTAGCCAGCATCAGTTCTGCCGCCATCCTCCCGCCCATCACATGATCCGACCCTACAATAGGAATCCGGGATCCAAAATCACGGTCAATGGATACAATCGGTTTCTTTTGTTTCCGGTACTCTTCCCCGTCCAAACAGTGGGAACCCGTAATAATCCCATCTACAATATTCCGTTCCAGCATATCCAGATATTCCCGTTCCCTGTCACTGATACCCACTGCATTGCAAATCATCGTTTTATATCCCTGGCGGTACAGTTCCATTTCAATGTTTTTTGCCAGACAAGAAAAAAACGGGTGATCCAGGTCAGGTATGATAAGACCTACGATCCCGCTCCGGTTCCGGTATAAATTCCTTGCCAGCTCGTTAGGGGTATACTCAAGCTTTTGCACTGCCTTTTCGATTTTTTTCCGCGTAGCCGGCGATACATACCCTGTTTTATTTAATGCGCGGGACACCGTACCTACCCCTACTCCCGCTTCTTTCGCTACATCCTTGATACTTGACATTTTTTACAGCCCCCAACCCCGCCAAAAAACAACTCTGCCTCTTATTGCATATAATCACAACCGGCCGGTCCCGTCCCTTCACGCTATCCGGCAGGCTGCTCCTGAAAATCCGGGCAGCCTGCCATCTGACGCTTAACCTTAAAACCTTTCATAAACCCTATGACGCGTTACCTCTACTGTTCTCCCTTACATTGCCGGTAATAGTAAAAAATAAAGAAAATCATTAACAACCAGACTGCCGGAAAAAAGAAGGTGGCTGCCTGATAATAATCCGGCACATGCCTGATCGGTCCTACCCGTAAGAAGCGGAGAGCATATGGGCCAGCCCCAATTCCGTACACAACAGGTATAATCCATCCCAGCCACCAATTTTTTTTGGATACTATTATCTGTATCACCGTCGCCACGAAAACGACTGCAATTAATATTTTCAGATCAGTATAGATCATAGAATCCCTCCTTTATCCACCAAGAACAAAAATGCATTTCACGCACTTAAAACCCTCTGGCAACGCAGCCGCCTTTGTTCCGCACACAGACTTCATCCTACTTCTGCGCAGCCGCCTGTTCCTTAAAACAGCGCCTCCAATAGGTCAATTCAAATAAACTAGCTAAAAAAACCGGAGGAATCATAAAGGCCAGCAATACATTCACTTCAATCCCTACCTTGAAAAGATGGGAAAATGCATATACTCCAAAAGCAAAAAAACCAGCCGGCAAAATCATACCAGCTAAATGGTTACCTTTTCTGAACCCAAGCGCCACTTGCACGCAGGCCGCCAACACCGTCAGTAACATCCAAGCTTTTATCATCCTATAAGCCTCCTTTCCTTTCATGAAAACACTATACAGACATCAAATATTCTGATTTCAGGATATCATGCGTCAATATGTCTGTCAATAATACCTTTACACTATTTTTTATCAATATATTCCAGACATGTTTGCCGCCAGCCGCTTTCCTGTACAATTTCCCTGCCTCTAACGGCTTACTCACAACATCCAACGCCCTTCCTCTGTCCTGAAACATAATTCATCCCGGTATAAACCCCGCCGGTACCGCCGGTGCATTTGACCGGATAAATAAACGGAATAATCAGATAATTATATCACAATTTCCTCCTGAAGCCCAAAAGAATAAATTATTTTTTCCTTTACTTTCTTACCGGTAAGCTGCTGCAGCGCCCTCGCATAATAGTCTAGCTGTATCCTATACTTTTCCGCCAGCTCTTTCCCGGATCCGGCCTTGTCGGTCTTATAATCCACCACTACGATTTCCCCGTCTTCTTCAAAATAAACATCTATAATCCCTTGTATCAGCGTCAGTTCCCCAGAGGGGAATTTTTCATTTAATTCCTTTGCCGGAATCCCCAGCACAAATGGCTGTTCTCTGTAAAGGCAGTTTTTCTTCTCCGCCGCCGCCATGCGGCAAGCCAGATTGGTGGATAAAAAAGACCGGATGGCAGGGATGGAAAGAGCTTGCGCATATTCTGCACTAAGCCTTCCCTCCTGCTGCATCTTTTCTATCTGTTCTTCCAAAGTTCCTGCCCCGCCTCCAAAGTCCAGCAGCTCCATCGCCTTATGAAACGCCGTACCCCGCCCGGCTCCCCCAACGCTCTCTTCTTTCCTCATAAACTTAGGGATATAAGGGATCACCGTCTCTTCCTCATATAAATGGAAGGAAAAATCTTTTTCTTCCTGTTCCGCTTTCTTTAGTTCTGACACGGTTGTTTTTGTATATAAATCCACCAAATCAGCATGTTCATATGCATATCCAAATATTTTTGACATTTGCATCATAAGATCGCTGTCCGTATCGGTCAATGGATTGGAACATTCCAATTTTTTCCTGGAGCCTTCCGCAAGTATCTGTTCCTTCACCTCTATAGCCTGCAGATCTTCCTCCCCCACAATCTTTATCTCTAATGGCGCATTCCATGAATATATATTTTTTGTGTTTTTTTCCGGAACTTCCAAGCCAAAGGACTGCCAGAGAGAATCCATAGATGAATGCACGCAAAGCGCCGGAAGCAGAAAATCAAGATAATTCCCGGCTCCCGCCAGCTCCCCATACATAAGCTGCCTGGAACTGCGCATAGCGGCGGGAATCAGCATGGCAAGTTTTTTTTCCGGCTTATCAATCATCCCCGTCATAATCAGTTTTTCCTTTGCCCTTGTCATTGCCACGTACAAGACCCGAAGCTCTTCCCCTAAGTTATCCAGCCTCATTTTCTCCCCGACTATATTTTTCCGGATTGTTTTTCCCTGCAGTCTCCGTTCCACATCTACATAATCCACACCAATCCCCATGTCTACATCCGCAATCATTTTTCCATTGATATCCTGCATATTAAACTTTTTGGCAAGGCCGCTGACAAAACAAATCGGGAATTCCAGCCCTTTACTTTTATGGATGCTCATAATCCTCACTACATCTGCATTCTCATCCAGAATATTTGCTTCCCCGTAATCCACATCATACTTTTCCAATTCCTCCATATAACGGACAAAATGATACAAACCATAATAACTGGTACGTTCAAAAGCAGCCGCTTTTTCCAAAAGCATCTGGACATTTGCCCGGCGCTGGCTCCCGCCTGGCAAAGCCGAAACATAATTCAGATATCCCGTCCCCGTAACCATATCCTGCAGCAGTTCATGGATAGGCATATAAACTGCCATATCACGGTATTTTGTTAAAAAAAGCAAAAACTTCCTGATTCTTTCCTGCAAATCCCCTTCCATCCCTGCCTGCTCTTTCAGGCAGAAATACAGATTTTTCCCTCTATCCTCTGAAAGCCCCCGTATCCGGGCAATCTCCTCATCGGAAAAACCTCCGAAACAGGACTTTAATACGCCAAACAGCGGAATATCCTGCCCCGGATTGTCCAGTATACGCAAAAACTGCAGAAGCGTACGGATTTCTTTCGCTGCAAAATACCCTGTTTTGGACAGGACATGGGATGGAATCCCTTCTTCTTTCAGTATGCTTTTAAAATCCTCATCCCAGCCCGCATTGGCACGCAGCAGAATGACGATATCCTTATAAGAGGCAGCCCGCAGTTTTCCGGTTTCTTTATCCGTTACCGGAAAATGCCCTGCCAATTCCTTAATACGCTTAGCCACGGCATAAGCTTCCCTTTGCCGTACGGAAAGGAGCTTCCCCCCTTCTTTTAAAAAATCCGTTTCCCCTCCGGGGTTCCCGGCATCTCCGTCCTCTATCCCTCCGTCCTCTTCCCCATTCTCCGCTTCCCCCTTCCGGATCAACAGCAATTCCGTCCGGTTAAGCGAACCTTCCTTTGTCATTTCCTGCATGGGATAGGAAGCCCCCGGATAAAGCGCCGCTTCCTCATCGTATTGCACGCCTCCTATCTCCCTGCGCATGATCCGGGAAAAAATAAAATTTACACTATCCAGAACTTCCTTCCTGCTGCGGAAGTTCTTATGCAAATCAATCCGCCGTTTCCCTTCCATCCCCTTCCCGTACTCTTCAAATTTTTCCATAAAAATCTCTGGCCGGGCCAAACGGAACTTGTAGATGCTCTGTTTCACATCCCCTACCATAAACCGGTTAAATCTGCCGCTCTTTTCGCCGGAAATGCTTTCCAGAATCATTTCCTGAACCGGATTGCTGTCCTGGTACTCGTCAATTAAAATTTCTTCAAAATAATCCTGATAATCCAGCGCCGTCCGGCTTGGCTCATAGATTTCCTTCCCATTCTCCCCTTTCACCCTTTTGATTAAAATGGAAAGAGCAAAATGCTCCATATCCGAAAAATCAATCAGATTGTTTTCCCTTTTTCTCCGGTCCAAAGCTTCCTTAAAAGCAAGTGTGACATCCACTAAGGCGCAAACCGCCCCTCTGCTCCCCTGCATATATTCCAGCGCCGTTTCCGGGGGGGCCGGGAAATATTTCCCGCAGATACGTTTTAGCATATTTTTGACTTCTTTACGGATTTCTTGTATCATTTCCCGTTTTGCCGGCGAAACGCTCTCGTCCTTTTTCGATGGCAGCCGGCCAAATGCCATCCCTTGATATAGGGCATAACCTTCCCTGTATTTTTCTACGCCTGCCAGCTTCCGCAGCCTCTCCGCTTCCGCTTCCAACGTCTCCCCATACATATAAGGCCCGTCCGGCTGTCCGCATATTTTTATACACTCTTCTATTTGAAGCAGACAGTCTTTTGCCATAAGCGCTGCCTGCTCCATTCCAAAGCGGATAAACCCTGTCTGTTCCAGTTCCTCCAAGCTTGCAATCCCATAATCCCTTTTTCTCTCTTCCAGCCATTCCTCCGGCCATGGGTTGCTTTCCGCAAACTGATACAGCTTTAAAATATGGCCTTCGATGGCATCATCCCGGTTCCCGGCGCTGAAATATTCCACGCAATGCAGGAATTCCCTCTCCCCGCTGGCAAACCGCTCCTCTAACAGTTCCTTCATCACATCCTGCTTCATCAATTTTAATTCCCCTTCATCCGCCACGCGGAAACCGGGATCCAAACCGATATCATTGAAGTTATTCCGGATCACAAACATACAAAAGCTATCAATCGTAGTAATCTGGGCATTATGGACTAAGGTTGCCTGTTTCTGCAGATGTTCATTATCCGGTTCCTTTTCCAGCCTTTTTGCAATGGACGCCCCGATCCTTTCCCGCATCTCCGCTGCCGCCGCATTCGTAAATGTGACTACCAGGAGCCGGTCAATATCCACAGGCTGCTTTTCATCGCTTATCATCTTTACAATGCGCTCCGTTAAAACGGCTGTTTTCCCGGAACCGGCAGCAGCCGACACCAGAACATCGCTTCCTCTTACGTCGATCACCTGCTGCTGCTCCTGTGTATATTTGATTCCCATACCGATAACCATGCCTTTCTTCCGGCCTGCAGGCTTTGAGCCTTCAGGCGCAATCTTCTTTATGCATCTGTCAAATTCCTATCGTTTTGCGCTTCTGCGTCAATTTTTTTATCCTGCTCCTTTGCATTTTCTTCCCTTATTTTCATCAGAGCTTCTTCTTCCTTCAGCCCATCCAACTGCCGGAAGCTGTATCCCGGGATTCTGCCGTCAAACCCGCATACCGGACGGAAACTGCAAAAGCCGCACGCCAGTTCCGTCCCTTGCCTGCAAGGATTGATCCCTATCTTCCCGTCCAGAATTTCCCTGCCGGCCTCTTTTATTTTCCGGTTCACATATTGGGATATTTCCTGAAGGTTTTCTTCACTTATGACACTGGATCTGGCGCTTAACGTACCGTCTTTTTTCCGCTCCAGCGGCAGGATATCGGACTTATCTGTAAAATCCCTGTCCAAATAGGTGATCACTGTGTCATTTTCATTCACTATCCCGGTCATGCGCAGTTCTTTCTTGATCTGGGCATCTAATTCTTCCGTTGTCATCCCCGCGTCAAATTTGACCATCGGATCGGTCACGTGATAGTATAAAAGAGCAGCGGGAATAATCTTTTTCCCGGGATTTTTCTTCTTTTCCATTTCCACCGCCGCATTCATATAAACCGCCAATTGTAGCTGCAGCCCATAATACAACGCAGCCAGATTAAATTTTTTATTGCCCGACTTATAGTCAATCACTTTTACATAGACGTTTTCCCCTTCTTTATAAGTGTCTACCCGGTCTATCCTTCCCCGCAGCTTCATTCTTTCCTCTTCGGACAAAGTAATATTGACAGATTCAAGATCCTGCGCCATTGTAAAAGAAACCTCTACTTTTTCCGGCACGAAACTGCCTTTTTGCAACTGGTACTGCAAAGTCTTCACCGCCCGTTTTAATATACGGTGCATTCTTTGCACCGCATATTCATTCCTTGCGCTGCTATACAACACTGTCCCGCCATAAACCGCCGCATATTCTTCCAACGTCTCCCCCAGGATCCGGTCCGCCTCTTCTTCATTGAAATCAAACCAGCTATATCCATTTTCCTCCAGTTTTTCTGCAAATTTTTCCAGAACCCCATGAAACACATTTCCCATATCCACTGCTTCAAATCCATACTCTTCCCGTTCTTTTAAAGATAAGCCATATTGGAGAAAATGAGCATACGCACAGGAAGCATACTGTTCCAGACGGCTTACGCTGCTTATCAGCAATTGCCCGTACAGCAGGCGGGCGATCTCCTTGCCAAGCCCTGTTTCCCGGTAACGGAGAAAAGCCCCATCTACCAGGCGGCAGACTTCTTCCTTGTATTCCTCATCCCCGCAATAAATATGATACAGTGAAAAAAACTTTCTCTCTTCCTCCGCTCCCAGCATACCGGCCGCATACTCCCGCAGCATATCCGCAAAGTAATCCATGCCGGCCCGCCTGGACTCCATCTGTTCTATCATACTTCTCTGTTCCGGCCTTTGCGTCAAAAGCATAGGAAACAGTTTTTTTAATGTATCAACCAAATATGCCGGCCGGATACTCTTTCCTTCATGATTCACTTTACAATAGGAAACATATAGGCGTTCCGAAGGCTTTGTCATATTCATATATAAGTAGAGCCGCTGAATGTACATCTGCTCCCTGGGGGCAGGCGCAAGCTCGTAAGGGGAAGCCTTTAAGAATTCCCTGTCAATGTCGGAAATAATCCCGCCGCTCCCGGTATTTTTCGGAATGCTCCCGTCATTTACGCCTATGAAAAAAAGCGCCTTAATTTCCTTCAGCCTCGTCCTTTCAATATCCCCCACCACAACCCTGTCCACATCCTGCGGAATCGTCCCAACCTGAATCTCGCCAAACCCTGCATCCAAGATATCGGCAAATTCCTTCATGCCCATCTTTTCTTCCGCAAGCAGGCTGTTCATCTGGTCAAGAAGATCCATAACCATGCGGTAAATCTGCCCATACTCCCTTGCCCGCGCCATATCCCCGCTCTGCCGGAACATTCCTTCATAGGCTGCCAGTTTTTCCTGCACTTGGTTGTTGATAATAAACTGGTACAATGCTTTTATTTTTTCCCCGGCCGTCCCGGTTCCCTTTTCCATCAGCGGGGAGAGCTGTTCCATCATAGAGAAGCGCATGTGATTAAAAAGCCCTATTGCTTCTTCATCTATCCCTCCCGGCATAGCTGTAAAAAGAGACGACCACTTTTTCTTCCCTCTGATTCCGCAGGCTAATACATAATTCTCCAGCCGGTCCGTGTCCTCTCTGTCAAATCCGGTCAGCCCGCTGCGCAGATAATGAAATACTGCCTGGGAGGAAAAATTATCCATTACCAGCTTTAACGCGCTGCGTATATATTCAATAAAAGGATTTAAAAGAATCCCTTTTGTATAATCCATAAAAACAGGAATCCCGTACTTTAATGCCTCCGTCTCCACATGGGAGGCATAAGTCTCCAGATCCCCTGTCACAATGGCAAAATCCCTATAGCAATAATTTTCCTTGCGGATCAGTTCCATCATCTTAATGCAGACCTGCCTTACTTCCTCCCCGGGTGAAGAAGCTTCTATTAAATGCACCGCCTTATTTTCTTCTTCATATGGCTTCACAGGATAACGGAATAAATATTTCTCCAAATGCTGCATCTCCCCGTTTCCGGCAAATCTTGGCAATTCCCCCTCCTTGCCGCAGATCAATACATCCTCCCCCCGGGATACCCCTTCTTCCTCTGCCAGCCGGATCAAATCCGCCGCCGTTTTTTTACTTAAATAAAAAAGCTGCTGCTCCCCGCCCGGCATATACGGGTTCTTTTCCCCGCCGTCCATCACTGCGGTTACGATCACCTCTTTTGACAGCCCCATAATTTTTTGAATCAGCCTGTTCTGAACCGGCGTAAAACCGGTAAATCCGTCAAAAACCACTACGCTGTTCCTGATAATATCCGACTTAGGCAGCATCCGGCAAAGCAAATCCAGCGTTTCCTCCGTAGTGATATATTTCTCCTGAATAAATTTTAAAAAATGTTCATAAAGCGTTCCCAGATCCTTCAGCTTATAATAGAGCGCCCCCCTTTTTTTTGCAAATTCCGTCAGTTCCCCAAGCTCTTTTATGCCGATTCCATATTGCATAAACTCGGAGACTGCCGACTTAACCTCATGGATATATCCGATTTTATTCAAATTGCTTCCTATCACCGGCATATCCTCTCCGGTATTTTCCGCCACTTTACGCAATACCAGGCTTTTCCCCGTATCGTCCAATACCGTATAGCTGCTGCCGCCTACCTCTTCCAATATCCTATGGGAAAGCCTTCCAAAGCTTAAGACATCAATATTCATGATCCCTTTCCTGGGATGCGCCTTTACCAAATCCATTTGCGTCTGCATCGTAAACTGATCCGGGACAATCACAAGAAAATTCATTCCTGGTTCTTCCATTGCCCGTCTTACTATTTCTTTCTGCAGTTTTGTGCTTTTTCCAGCCCCTGAAGGCCCAAAATAAAACCGAAGCCCCATTCCACCCTCCTGACATGCCGCTGTGCAGCTTTATCTTTATATAGAAAGTCCGCCGGGATCCCTTACATGAAAAATACCGGGACGCAGCAGCGTACTTTTGTTTTGTCCTACATTAAGGGAGCCGCCGCTTTCATCAGACAGCCTACCGCTTTTACGCCCCACTTTTCTTTGCGGACTGTTTCCGGCGTAACTTGCCTGCATTTGGCAAGCGTGGATTGGAAATCAGCTTCTATATCCCCGATACAGTCCGTCCTATACATATATGTAGCACATTCAAAATGATGGTATAGGCTGCGGTAATCCAGGTTAATGGTTCCAACCACCGCTTCCTTTGCATCGCTGACAAATACTTTTGCATGGACAAAACCTGGCGTATATTCATAAATTTTCACACCTGACTCCAGGAGGGACGCATAATGTGTTTTTGCCAGAGCATACGGAACCGCTTTATCGGGAATCCCCGGCAGCAGCAGGACTACCTCCACGCCTCTTTCCGCCGCAAATTTCAAAGCCGTTTCCATTTCCCCGTCCAGGATCAGATAGGGCGTCATAATATGCACATAATCCAAAGACCGGTTCAAGATATCCATATACACTCTCTCGCCCAGCTTATCCTGATCCAAAGGGCAATCCCCGTAAGGAATTACATAGCCGCCTGTCCCCTTGGCCGGATGCGCCGGATAAGAAAGAAAATGCTCATATTCTTTCTTTTGTTCGCCAATCCCCCACATCTGCAGGAACATTAAGGTAAAGCTTTTTACCGCCTCTCCCTTCAGCATCACGGCAGTATCTTTCCAATGCCCAAATTTGACTTTCTGGTTGATGTATTCATCCGCAAGGTTCACCCCGCCGTTAAAAGCCGTATGCCCGTCGATGACCAGGATTTTTCTGTGATCCCTATAATTATAATGGGTGGAAACAAACGGCGAAACAGGCGCAAAGGCCTTGCACCGGATCCCTAACGCTTTCAGCCGCTTCGGATAATCATGAGGCAGCAGCGCAAACTCGCAGGCGCCGTCATACATGATGCGGACGTCTACGCCCTGACCCGCCTTTTTGGCAAGTATTTCCAATATCCTGCCCCACATAAGGCCCTCGTCTACGATAAAATATTCCATAAAAATAAAATGCTCCGCCATTTCAAGCTGTTTCAGCATTTCCTCAAACTTGTCCTCCCCCAGGGGGAAGTATGTTACAGAAGTCTCTGCAAAAACCGGATGGCATCCGCTCCTATGCATATAGCGGGCCAATGCCGTCACCCCCCGATCCTCTTCCGAAAGCCGTGCCATCACTTCTTCCTTCTGGGGGATCTGTTCTTTTGTATCTGCAATCATATCATCCACATACTTTTTCAACGCCCTGTGTCCAATATCGCTTTGCGTATATAGAAACAAAAGCACGCCGAACACCGGAAGAAGCATAATCACAACCAGCCATGTGATCTTGGCAGTCGGGTTGATCGGGCTGTTGAGCAGATAAATCACCATAGCAAAAGTAAACAATACCGTTCCGCCTAAAATGTGAGGCAGAAACTCTTCAAACCACTGGAAAATACCAAAAAGAATAAAAACCTGTACAACCAGCAGAACCAGCATTAGCCCAAAACGGCTGAATATCGCGTGAACGATGCCCTTCTGTCCTTTCTTTAAAAGGGTAATCCCCTTATTTTTATAATCTGTCTGCATAATATCTTTCTCCTTTGTCATACTTGCCAAAACCGGCTTATAGAAATGATCCCCCATATATTTTTTTGTACATGGTTCCCCAGGAACACGTCTGATTTTATTATAAACCGTCCAGCAAGAGGACAGTCAAGAACAAAAAATAGGATTTTCTTTCCTTATTTCAGATAAGGAATCATATTTTTTACTGAATCAAAAATAAAATCCGGTTTTATTTCAGATTCCATGGCATCCTGCAGGGAGGCCTCACCGCTTAGAACTAATACGCTTGTCAGCCCGCCGTTTTTTCCTGCGGCAATATCTGTATAAAGGCGATCCCCTACCATGGCTGTTTTTTCCCGCTTTACTGAAGTTCTTTCCAACAAGTAATTGATGATATCCCCGTTAGGCTTTCCGATAATGCGGTCCGGGAAGCGGCCGGCCGAAGCATGGATAAATGCATGAATAGCGCCGATATCCGGGATGAACCCGTCTTCTGTAGGGCAATTATAATCCGGATGGGTAGCGATATAGAGCAGCCCTTTTCGTACCAGATCGCAGGCTTTACACATTTTCCTATAGTCAAGCGTAGTATCGAACGCTGTTACTACCACTTCCGGATTTTCCTCATCCAGCAAAATCCCCTCTTCTTCAAACTGTTTTCTCAGTAAATCATTCCCCAGAAGGAAAATCCGTTTTCCCGGGCAATTCCTCTGTAAATAGAAAACAGCAGCCTGCCCGGAGGTAACGATCTTGTCCACCTCTGTCTCCAGTCCCATGCGTTTCAGTTTTTCCACGTATACTTCCGGGCTTTTGGATGAATTATTCGTTAAAAAAACATATTTTTTCCCAAGCCGGACGATTTCTTCCAAAAAGTTTTTCGCCCCGTCAATCCACTGCTCCCCTAAATAAACTGTCCCGTCCAGATCCAAGGCAAAACATTCGATCTCCTTTAGCCGCCCTTCCTTATCTTCATTCACCGCCCCCGTTCTTTCCCAGACTGCTCCCGGAGAACATTCACCGGAAAAGCAGGGATTTTTTTCAACCGCGCTTTCCCTGTCAACGGTATGCCAATACAAGCGGTTCCTTAAAAATTCCGTCTCCATTTCCCCGCGCATCTTCATCCAGGAAAGATAAGAACGCAAGGTTGTGCCGTTCAATACATATTGGTTCTGATCCATCCCCAGACTATATTGATCAAAAATCCTTTGGATAATATCTTCCATCCCCACTTTCTCCCGGCAAATTTCCCGGAGCGTATCCTTAATCTCATATACCTTTTCCCTGTTTGCTTTTACAGCGGGGCGCATATCCGTGTAGATTTCCCCATGGGAAGGGATGAACAGCTTCCCTTCCAATTTCTCCAGCTTATCCAGGCTATGGAGGAATTCCTCCACATCATACAAAAACGGGATCTGGTATTTCTGCATAATCGTCTCGCCGGTCACCCCGTCAGCCACAAACCAGACGCCGTCTTCCGTTCCAAATGCCGCCATAGAAAAGGAATGCCCGTCAATGCGCGCCATTCTCATCCCCTCCGGCAAAATCCCCCCGGTCAGTTCCCCCACCTGGCTTGGCTGTGCCAGGAGGAATGGATTGCGTAATTCCTTATAAGGGTTCCCTCCATACAAAAAAGAAGGCTCCAGCGCCGTATTCTCTGCAAAAGCCCTGTCTATCCCCGGACAATAAACCTTACATCCCGTCCTGTCCTGAATTACCCTGTTACCGCCCACATGATCCGCATGGGAATGGGTATTCAAAATCATCTCTGCCTTCCAGCCCTGTGCCGCCAGGATCTTCAGTGCCTTCTTCCCAGCATCCTTGCCGTTTCCGCTGTCAATCAGGCACACCCTTTCATCATCTATTTTATAAATCCCGATCCTGGAAGGACAGTCAATATAATATGTCCTTTCCCCTGCCTGAACTAATTCGTACACTTTTCCTCTCCTTCCATTTTTTACAAGCCAGTCCGTTATTTAAGAACACGCATCCCCTGGAACGCTTTCATAAACCAGGAAATAACAAGTCCATTTTCCGTTCTATAAAAAAGTGGCTTCCGCCACTTCATCAATTTACATCCTTCTGACGAAGGACTTTCCTATATGGTGAAAAACAGGCAGCGGAACCCCGCTGCCCGTCAATATTCTCTCCTTATGCCCTGGAAAGCTGTATCATCTTCTCTATATCCGATATCAGTTCCTTTGAATAGCTTTCTGCATCCTGGTAAATATTCTGTGCTTTCATATAATCTTCATTCTGCAAAGCCTGGATCACCCCAGCCCCAAACTGATGGAATTTCTGATGCTTCGCCCCCAAACCATTCCAGACATTTTCTATCCCTGGTATTTTTGGTGACATCGCATAATAAAAATGCCCAAACCCGCACTTGGAAGAATCTAGCTGCAACGGGATAATTTCCCTTGTTTCCACCATCTTCTTCAAATTACTGAGCCATACCCTATGCGCATTAATCGCATTGGACAAATATTGGGCAAACTCATGACGCTCTAAATGGAAGAAAGCATCTTCTGTCATGCCGCCCATCTGCCTTACTGCACCGTCCAGAGTCTTCTCTATCTCTGCCACCGGCTCCACTGCCTTCTGCAGCTTTTCACTGACATCACGCATCACAACGGTATTGTTTTTAATCTGGTTCTCCATTTCTGCCATGGAACTGCTGATTTCCTCGCTGACTGCCGCAAGGGAACTGATGGAATCATCCACTTTGGACACATGCCGCTGGTTCTCGCTGTTAATCTCCCATACATGCCCAATCCTTTCCGTCATCGTATCCAAAGCTTCTATTGTACTCGTAGCGCTTTGCGTACTCTTCTGGGAAGCTGCCTTAATGCCTTCCACAAAATTTCCCATATCGCCTGTTAATTTCTGCGTCTGTTCTGCCAGCCCGCGGATCTCATCCGCAACAATGGCAAACCCCCTGCCTGCTTCCCCTGCCCTGGCCGCTTCTATGGATGCATTCAAGGCAAGCAGATTCGTCTGCATTGATATCGCATCAATCCCTGCGATGACTTCATTCATCTGGTTGATCACATCAAACAGCTCATTCATATCTTTCTGCATTTCCCGGGACACTTCGATTGTCTGGCTGGACAGCTCTTTGATTGATGTCAGCTCATCCTGCCCTACCTCTATTTTCTTATAGACTTCATTCATTTCTTCGGAAACATGGATAATTGTGTTTGTCAGTTCCTCCTGGCTATTTGTCCTTCCATTGGAAACCGCCGGGTTTTCTATTGCCCCGAACATAGACTCTGTAGCCGCCGCCACATTATCCGCAATCTCCATCATCCGCTCCGTATGGTGCTGCATGGTCAAATCCAGTGAGCTGATCTGCATAACCGCTTTAATATTCTTATCCAGCACCTCGGCAAACTGTTCTCTCCCGCTCGAAAGCCTTCTGTATATACTTTCCAGCTCCGGCATCTTAGAATAATCTGTTTCTTTCAACTCTGAAACCGCTTTCATAAGTACTGCTTTTTTCTTTCCTACAGCCATATACTTAACCTCGTTTTCTTATATTGACAAATTCATTTTGCCTATCATTTTTCTATCTATAGTTTTCATCAAATTTAGCAAGATGTCAATACTTTTTCTCTTTTTCCTTCCATAATTTTTTCAAATTTCTTCTTTATCCTACTTCTTTTGAGGTGTACAAACTGTATTCCTGTATTCATTGGCAGACACCCCCGCCTGTTTCTTAAAAACACGGGAGAAATGCGCCATATCTAAAAAACCTACCGCTTCGGCAATATCCCCGATCCGCAAGGAAGGGTTTTCCAGCAGCTTCTTTGCTTCTTCCATCCGGACATGGTTCAGTATTTCCGAGAAATTCTGCCCGGTATATTTATTCAGCAGCTTGCTCAAATGCCACTGGCTGACATAAACGTTATCCGCCACATCCGCAAGCTTTAATCTATCCGCAAAATTTTCCTCTATATACGCCAGCGCATTTTTTACAATAAAGCTGCTGGCTGCGCTTTCCAGCTCTTCTTTCCCCCCATCTGCCCCGTCTTTTGGGGAGTCTGTAAAGACTTCTTCTCTTTCCGCTTCTTCTTCCGCCTCTCTTATGGACGTCTTTTCCTGAAGTTTCTCCAGCATGGCCAAAATCGCTTCATTCAGTTCATCCATTTTGGAAGGCTTCAGCAAGAAACGGCACACCCCCAGCCGGATTGCCTTCTGGGCATAATCAAAATCACGGTACCCCGTAAGAATAGTGATTTCCATATGGGGAAACTCGGATTTTAAAGCCGCAATCATGCTTAACCCGTCCATCTGGGGCATACATATATCGGAAATCAGCATATCCGGCTTTTCTTTCCGTATCATTTCCATTCCTTCTATGCCGTTATAAGCCGTTCCCGCCACCACGCATCCCCATTTCTCCCATTTTACCGTTTTTTCCAATCCCCTGACAATAATCGGCTCGTCATCAATAATCACTACCTTATACATAAGTCCCCCTATCCTGAAAATGATCGGTTACCCCTTTACTGCCCCTGCCGTTAAACCTTTCACGATATATTTCTGCAAAAACAAGTAGACAATCAACAGCGGGAATACAATCAGCGAAACGCTGGATGCCATCAACCCATAGTTCGTGCCTTCCTGGGAAGTAAGCAAACTAAGCAGTACCGTCACCGAATATTCCGGTTTCGTCTTCAGGAAAAACGACTGGGTAAACAAATCGTTGTAGCTCCACAGGAATGAGAAAATACCTATGGTTGCAAAAGACGGTTTACATAAAGGCATCACAACGCGGAAAAATAGCTGGAAAATATTGCATCCTTCCATATAAGCCGCTTCCTCCAGCTCCACCGGAAGCCCCGCAATATATCCCCTTAACACCACGATTGCAAAGGACAGGTTCCCCGCTATCTGGGGCAGGATAACTGCCAACAGCGATTTTGGTATTTGGTTCGTATTTGCCAGCCCGATTACATTCATCATACGGATTACCGGAATAATCGTTGCAAATGCCGGGAACATCATCCCTGCCACTACCATACTGTTTAACAGCCCCCGTAACTTAAAATCATACCTTACCAACGCATAAGATGCAAGACCGGCCAACAGGATAACCGCTGCAGACACGCTCAGTGAAATAACCAAACTGTTCCTGTATGCCCCAAGGATATTCACTCTGTCAAAAGCCGTCCTGTAATTGTCAAAAGTAAACAGTTCCCCCATTGGAAGGGAAAATGAATCCGAGCGGATTACCTTTTTATTTTTAAAAGAGTTCATCAATATCCAGAACAATGGATAAATGGTGGTCAGCGCCCAGGCTGTCAATATGGCGTAGACCCCTGCCATCCCTGCGGAAAATTTATGGTGTTTCTTCTTTATTTTATAATTTGTCGCTGCCATATATTTTCCCTCCTAATAATCTTTCTCTTTAAAAACGGCATTTACAATCTTCGCCGTTACCACGCCAAGGATAACAATCAATACCGATATTGCCGAACTGTAGTCCACATTATGGGATTCAAAAGCATGATAATACATATAAGTCCCCGTCAGCCATGTGCTGTTGCTCGGCATCCCTTTCGGGAACATAATCCACGGCAAGTCGAATACTTTCAATGCCCCTGTTACCGCCAACACCCCGCAAGTACAAATCACATTGTGCAAAAGCGGAAGGGAAATATAACGCACCCTTTGCAGACGGGAAGCGCCGTCAATCGTAGCTGCTTCATAAATATCGTCGGATATATTATTCAATCCGGTAATAAGGATAATAAAGTAAAACCCTACATACTGCCATGTGACCGGAATCATCATTGTCAGCATGGCGTGGGAATTGTCTTTAAAATCCACCAGCTTCACAGCGCCGAACAATTCCCTAAGCTGATTCAGCATCCCCTTATCATAAAGGAATACCAGATTGAACAAAAGCCCCAATGCGGTAGCCGCTATGACGATGGGGAAAAAGTAAACTGTCCGGAAAAATTTCTGCCCTCTCTTAATATTATCCACCATAAGAGACAGGACAATCGCAATGCCAAGCTGCCCGATAATCGTAGCGGCAATCATCTTTACCGTGTTCACCAAAGCCACCCGGATATTTTCATCTTTGCAAAGCTCCACGTAATTGGTAAACCACGGATCATTCCAGCCTTTGGCCGAAGAGCCCAAGTTATTGATTACCTTAAAGCTGTTCAATATATTCTGCAAAAAAGGGTAATACAAAAAAATAGCCAAAAATGCAAAAGCCGGAACCAAAAAGAAAATAATCGGTTTTTTATTTTTATAGATGTTTGAACTCATAGTAACCCTCCATGCCGCCTCGGGCGGCTCAAATAGAAATGAAAAACGCTGCACTTTGCGTTTTCCCGTGTGGATTAATACTTTTTAGGCAATGCCTTTTACTGGCTTAGAAGTATTTTTCACACGAATACCTTCGCCTCTTCCACTTCATATCACAAATGCCTTTTTCTCCTTCCGGAAACCGGATTCGGAGACCGGAGCCGAAAGTCAGAGCCGGAAACCAAATCCGAAAACTAAATCCGAAAGCCGGAGCGGAGAAGTTGTTTCTCCGCTCCAGTCCGATTAGCCCATATTTCTTTTTATTCCGTTTTCCCTGCTGCTACCAAATCCAGCAATTCGGCAATCGCTTCCGCAATATCCTTTTTCCCTGTTACAATATCGGGCATCCCGTTGAATACAGGCACTCTTTCTTCCTGTGTTACCTGATCCTGCACTGCAGATGCCATACCGGTTGCCCCTTCTACCATGTCAAGCCCTGCCACTGCGAGAGAAGATAACTGCGATTCATCCACCTGCGTACCGTTTTTCAATGCCGTTGCAGATACGCTTGCAAACTTGGATACCATTTCATCCGATGTCATATAAGAAATAAATTCTACACATGCTTTCTGTTTTTCCGGGTCATCCCATGCTTTTTTCGTAATATACCAGCCGGAAGAAAGGCCGCCGATAATATCCGTAGATTTACGGTCATTTTTCCCAGGTACATAAGTTACCGTGAAATTGTCAACATCGTCAGTAGCTCCTTCAATGCCTCCTACTTTCCATGAACCATCAATCAAAAATGCTGCCTTGCCGTCAATAAATAACTGGAATGTTTCCCCGTCCGTTGCAGACAACGTATTGTCCGGCAAGAACCCTTTTTCGTACAATGTTTTCATATCGCCGATACCGTTTACCCATGCTTTTCCATGTTCGTCATCTACGGAACCAGGTAACACATTGTGGGTTGCGGGGGTTAAATAGTTATAAATACAAAATTCAAACCAATAATGCGGTATTTCTGCAAAAGAAGTTGCAATGGGCGTATATCCCGCATCCTTCACTTGCTGGCAGATATCCATGAATTCATCCCATGTGGTGTCTGCCGAAGGGATTTCGATGCCTGCTGCCTGGCACACTTCTTTATTGACAAAAAGCCCTTCCCAATATCCGTTTACTGGTACGGAGTAATTTTTCCCGTCTACCGGGGAAGCCCCCATCATACCGTCCTTCATATTCGTTGCATAGTCCGGATAAGTTTTCCGTATCTCTTCAATCGAAACTACTTTCCCTGCTTCCACGAAAGGATTGGAATCCACACCGTTAAAGTAGAAAAGCACATCCGGTTCCGAACCCATTTCAAAATCCGATATCACCCTTGCCTTAAACGTTTCCGCAGATGTTCCGGATGCATCGTTGATTTTGTTCCCTGTCTCTTCCTGCCAAGCTGCAATCGCTTCCTGATAATTGGCAGCATTGGTATCCTCACCTGCAAAGGTTGTCGTCACGTTCAAAGTAACAGAACCTCCGCCCATTTCTTTGCTTTCTTCCGCCCCGCTGCTGCTTTGTGCCGGTGCATTCCCCGATGAACTGTTCCCGCAGGCCGCCAAAGATAATACCATTGCGCCTGTTAATAGCATTGCCAACATTTTTTTCATATCTCTACCTCCCGATTCCTTTGTTTGATATGTCTCCATTTCTTATATCCATCATATAAAATAAGTAGAAAATAGAAAATTGTCAGACTTGCTATTTATTGTCTTTTATTGCCCTCATGTTCCATTTTCAATGTAATCCTGCTTATTGTTTCATTATTTCCACTATTTTTTACCGTTAATCCGCAATCTCCCCCATAAATAATCTTAATTCTCCGGTTTACATTGCGTATTCCCAAACTGGCAGAGCCAAAGTCCCCAGGCTCATAATCCTCCGCCAGCAATACCTTTATTTTTTCTTTATCCTCTTCCGTCATCCCTCCCGTATTGCATACCTCTACAACCAGCCTTTCCCCTTCCCGGAATACGCAGATGGAAATCCTTCCCTTCGTCTGCCCGTTGATGCCATGCTCCACTGCATTCTCAATAATCGGCTGGATTACCAGACGGGGAACCTTCACCGGAAACAGACTTTCATCCACATCCTTCTCCACGAGCAGCCTCTCCCCCAATCTCTGGGAAATAATAAAGAGATAGGCATCCACATAAGACAATTCTTCCGCCAGCGTCACAAAACGCCTATGCCGCCTGTCCATCGTCGCCTCCAGCATAATGGACAAATTCTCAATCATCCGGCTCACCTTATAGTTTTCGTTGATTCTTGCCTCCCAGTTAATGATTTCCAAGGCATTATTCAGGAAATGAGGGTTGATCTGCGCCTGCAAAGCCATAATCCTTGCATCTTTTAATGCAAGTTCTTCCGTATAAATCGTTTCAATCTGATGCCTCAGCCTGGCTGACATATGATTGAAAGCTTCTTCCAGATATTCAAATTCCTGGCTGTTGGCATTGCTTTCTATCCGGTACCCGAAATTCCCTTCTTCTATTTTATGTGCTGCCTGGATCAGGCTGCCAACAGGTTTGGTTACCTTCCGGCTGAAAAAGACAAACACAATGACGATCAATGGCGCCATAAACAAGATAAATATCACGGAGATATATTTTACCACATAAGTTTCATCAATGACCGCCTGCCCATCCAATGCAATCACATATCCTACGTAATGCCTTTCCGGCTTCCTTACCGAATAAACATAGTATTCTTTCCCTCTTTTCAGCAGCTTGCAGTTCCTGTTATTTTCTTCAAATAATTCCGTGCCGATCCCTGTCCTGCCTTCAAAAACCTCTTGGTGATCACTTACTAAAAAAACATTGTCCACGTATATGGCGCTTCCTGTATATCCCCATATACTGTCCAGGCTCCCAAATACCACGTCTTTGTTCAGCTCCATTGTCAGAACCGCATACGGATGGTACGAAGGCGTCATCAGGTTCCGCACAAGATACACCCTGTCCCCCACACTGAAAATTGCCACATCCGTATCCAGTTGGGGATAAATCTCCATCACCTCCGGCAGCGCTTCCTCTTCAAACCTCCTGCCCGCCTGATATACCGCGTTGCTGGTGCCTCCCCGGAATGCGGTAAAAAACTGTTCCGCAGGATAATCCGTAAAAAATAACGATGTATATAAAAAACTGTCATTATAACAATAATGCTGTTCCAAAAACAGATTTACTCCTTTGCGGAAAGCCAGAATGTTCCCGTCCTTCTGGTATTGGCTATAACACTCCTTCATGGCCGGAAGATAAGAAGCATTCTTAGAAGCCTCCACCGCAGCATCCATCCGCATCTCGCAGATTTTAATGGCATTGTCCGCTGATGTGACAATCGTCCGTTCCGTCTGAGAATTGATCTCTGCCGCCGCCACATAAAAGATCACATATGCAATTACCGCCAGAGGAAGCAGCCAGCATAAAGTTAAAAGCCGGATCATGCTCCACTTTAATGGAGCCTTCTTCCGTGTCCTTTCCTTTTTCTGTCCATCCGGCGCCTCCTCACCCCCGCTCCTGCCAAGCTTCCACCCGATATCCGACCATCCCATCATTATACTCCTTTCAAAGGCAGATCACTGCGCATCCGCAAAAAACAATAAGTCCCCTTTAACCGTCCGCCTTTCCCTTCATAATGCGGAAAGAGATTGCCCCATCCGGCAATCTCTTTTTGCATTCACATCTATTCGCCATCTACCGTCCCATTCCTAAGCATATTTTCCCAGGCCTAAAAATTCCTCATAGATATCGCAGACCTGCTTCGCCATCTCTATATCTGGCATTTCGCAAAAAATACGGATAAGCGGTTCTGTCCCGGAGAACCTTCCGATTACCCAGCCTCCGTTTTTAAAGTACACCTTGCTGCCATCCAGATAAGAAACCTTTTCTATTTCAAAAGGAAGTTCCGGAATCTTTTTCTCTTCCATCAGGGTCTTATGCATCTTATCCTTCTTTTCCTGGTTAAATTTATAATCCCTTTCCTCCATAAAGATCGACCCGCATTCTTCTTCGATTTCTTTATAAATTTCGGAAAGCTTTTTCCCTGTTGCCGCAATCATTTCCACCAGAAGAGCCGCTGCGTAAATACCATCCTTACCGTTAATATGCCCGCGCACCGTAAGCCCGCCGGAGGATTCCCCTCCGATAATCGCCCCTACGGCATTCATTTTAGCGGAAATATGTTTAAACCCTACCGGAACTTCATAACATTTCTGTCCAAACTTGTCCGCCACTTTATCCAGCATATGAGTGGTAGCGATATTACGGACTACGGGACCTTCCCATCCTTTGTATTTTACCAGATAATAATAAAGCAGCACAAGAATGTCGTTCGGGTGCAGGAAACGTCCTGTATCGTCAATAACGCCGATCCTGTCCGCATCGCCGTCCGTAGCAATTCCGATATCCCCTTTATAGTCAATCACCGCATTCTGCAAAGGCCGCAGCGTTACCGCATTCGGCGCAGGCAGCTTGCCGCCGAACAACGTATCGTGCCTGTCGTGGATCACCGTCAGTTCACACCGCGCCGTATGTAAAATAGTCGCCAAAGAAGTTTCGCTTACCCCATACAAGGGATCCAGCACTACCCTCAGGCCTTTTTTCCTGATCGCATCCATGTTCACTGCAGATATAATATTGTCAAGGTACTCATTGAGAGGATAGATTTCCTCAATCAGCCCAAGAGACAACGCTTTTTCATATTCCATCCCTTTCACGGATGCCCCGTCCGTGCTTCTGATATATTCTTCTATATCCTTTGTCTGGCTTTCATCCGCATCCCTGCCCCCGGCAGTGAATACTTTGATGCCATTATAAATTGCCGGGTTATGGCTGGCCGTCACCATCATCCCATAAGGGAAACCATGTTTCATCACATAGAACATAATCAGCGGCGTCGGCGAAGACTTATTGATCAGATAAGCCTTAACCCCCTCCTCCGCAAATACTTCCCCTGCCCATTGCATCGCTTCCTTTGCCAAAAACCTTCTGTCGTAACCAATCACAATCCCTTTGTCTGCCTGACCTTCCGCTTTCATTTTGCTGCATAGGGCTTTCGCCAGCAATTGTATATTCGCCTTGGTAAAATCATCACCGATAATCGCTCTCCAGCCCCCCGTGCCAAATTTAATCATCTGCATTTCCTTCCTTTCCCATCACTGCTTTTACATGATGCACTGTCCCTTTTTCCGCCGCAGGAATGCATTCTACTTTCTTCCCGTCCAGATACAGCTCTTTTACGCCTTTCATCACCCCATCCGGATTGGCCACTTCTATCTCGTAGACAGCTCCCCGCCACTGCCTCACCATGGAGAATGTTTTCCAATCCGCCGGTATGCACGGGTCAATCTCTAATGATTCAAAGCCCGGACGCATACCAAGAATATACCTTGTAGCCGAAAAATAAGCCCATCCGCCGCTGCCAGTCATAAAAGGATGTCTTGCCCTGCCGTGGGCGGAGTGATCCTTCCCCATAATAAACTGACAATAAGAATAAGGTTCCGCTTCCCTTATCTCTATTTTATCATTCTGCCAGTAAGGACACAAGGCATTATAAAATTTCATTGCCTTATCCCCCCTTCCCAGCCTGCATTCCGCTGCCCATGCCCATGGGTTGGGATGGGAGAATACAGCCCCGTTCTCCTTTATCCCCGGATAAACCCTGGTCACAAAACCGATATCGTCATCAGGTACCGTATAAGACGGCGCATTCAGCATCAGTCCCCAGGGCGTATAGAGATACTCATCCACACTGTCCATAGCCTTACGCCCCTTTTCTTCATCTGCAGCCCCAGACAGAACCGCCCATGCATTAGACTCCAGATGTACTTTTCCTTCCTTGTCCTCCTTTGTCCCTATCTTTTTCCCGTTCTTCGTAATTCCTCTGATAAACCATTCCCCGTCCCACAATTCCTCATTGCAGACTTTCTTCACCTGTCCGGCAATCCTGCGGTATTTTTCCCCGTCCTCTTTCCTTCCTAAATAATCAGCCAATTCTATAAAGTTCTCCAATGCCCAATAGTGCAAGAAAGAAACCATAGCGCTTTCCCCGCCTCCCAAGTTCAGGCAGTCATTCCAGTCCGCACGCAGCCCTTTGCAGATCCCTGTTGCCCCTACCATTTTTGCAGAAAAATCCAGGATCCGCATCATATGCTCATAAACCGTACCTTCCCCGCCGTCCGCATAAGTTACCTTCTCATCCACAAACCCCGTTTCTCCTGTTTCTTTTATATATTCCACAATGGAGGCAATCAGCCACAAAGCATCATCGGAACAGGCATCCTCCAGTCCATGCACAATGCTGCCCTTGTCCGGCCTGGGCACTACGGTAGGCGACTGGAAAGACTGTTCTTTTTTCTCCGGCTCAAACCATTCCGGCTGGAATAAATGCAGCCCGTATCCATCGGAAACCAGCCCCCGCAGCAGTTCTATGATACGCTGCCTGCATTTGCCCGGATTGGAATGCGGGATCGTCATCGCATCTTGAGCCGTATCCCGGTATCCCAGGCCAACCCGTCCGCCCAGCTCTATGAACGATGCGAACCGCGAAAACATGACATTGATCTCGGACTGATAAAGAGTCCAAATATTAATCAGGGCATTCATCCCCTCATTCGGTGTCTGGATCTGCAGTTTTCCCAGCTTTTCATCCCAATATCCCTTCAAATCTTCATATACTTGATCCACCTTGTCCCAGCCGCTGTATTTTTCTCTCGCTTTCCTGCCCGCTTCTCTGTCCCCTTCTCCCAGCAGAAAAAGAATCCTTACTTCTCCGCCGGGCATCAGCCGTATATTTTTCTGCAGGGAACCGCAATGATTGTTCCCCAGCTCATGGGAACCGCTGCACTGCCCCCGTTCCACTGCCTCCGGGTTATCCTCTGTCCGGTAACTGCCGATGAATTTATCCCTTAGGCAGTCAAATCCATCCGGCGCCACATTGGATGTAAAATATTGATACCCCGATTCTTCATAAAACAAATCATTTTCAATGATCCCATCTTCATAAGATGAGCCGGAACAATATAAACTCATCTGGAAATTCTGGTTATCAATATTGATATGATGGAAAGAAAATTCACAGTAAGAAAATACACTCAAATCCCTTGGCTTGGTATCTTCATTTTTGATTACCACATCCCATAACTCCAAGGCATCGCCAATGGGTATCGACAGCGTCTGTTTCGCCCATATTTTCCGGTATCTGCATTCATAAGCAGAATAAGACAACCCATGACGGCAGATATATTCCGCCTGATCCAGCGGCTTTCCCACCGGTTGCCAGGATATGCTCCAATAATCCCCGTCCCCGTTATCCCTTATGTAGACATAATGGCCCGGACGGTCCATCGGCACGCTGTTTCCCCTAAAACGGGTTATCCTGTGATATTCCGGTGTTTTATAGAACAGATACCCGCCTGCCGTATGGTTCACTACCGCACACAAGTCCTCCACGCCTAAATAATTTGTCCACGATGCAGGGAGATCCACCCTGTTTATCACATACTCACGTTTCCCATTGTCAAAATAACCATATTTCATTCCAGTCCTCCGTTTCCTTACCGCCTGCCCAGGCGTCCATGTTCCCGCCCCGCCCACGGCTTTGCACATAAATGTTATTCAGGCAGTATCCGGCAATTTTCTATTGTTATGCTTATTATATCTTTTCAAAGCCAGATAACGGTATAGATAAGTATGCGAATATTTGTCTTATCTTGGGATTTGAGTCTCGGCAGGCCTTCCCGCCGGCATCTTTTGGTAAGCAGGACAAAAAAATAGCAGGCAGGCAGCTTTTACCCCTTCAAACCTGCCGGACAGTAAAAGCACACTTTCTTACAGCAATTCTTTATAAAAGCGGAGTACGTTCTTAAAAAAAATTTTTTCTATCTCCCCTTCTTTCAGCCCGCTCTTGCGCAAAGCATCGCACAGCCTGGGCATATAGGAAAAATCAGGCAGTTCCCCATGCCCCTCAATTCCGTCAAAGTCGCTCCCCAGGCCAATGCATTCCGCTCCCCCCACCCGGATGATGTGCTTTACATGCCTTACAATTGCGGCAATGCTGCCTGGGTTTTCCTCCCCGGGCGCTGTCTCTTCCAAAAAATCAGGACAAAAATTCAGCCCCACGACTCCCCCTTTATCCGCCAGTTTTTTGATCATATCATCGGTCAAATTCCTTACCCAAGGGCACACAGCCCTTGCATTGGAATGGCTTGCGGCAAACGGTTTCTTCGCCAATTGCCAGACATCATAAAAGCCTTTGTCTGACAAATGGGAAACGTCAACCGCCATTCCCATCCGCTCCATTTCCAAGACAAATTCCTTCCCTTTTTCCGTCAGCCCGCGTTCCCTGTCCGCCTTTTTATAAAACAAAGCATCCTTTTTCCATCCATCCCGCGCATTGATTGCCGGATAACCTATTTCATTGGGATAATTCCAGGTAAGGGTCATCATCCTGACCCCGCGGGAATATAAATGCTGCAGGCGGGCAATGCTCCCCTGGCAGACTCCCCCTTCTTCCACTGTTAACAGCGCGGACATCTTTCCCTCCCTGCTGTTTTTTTCTATATCCCCGTAACAAGAAACCGGCGCTATCCTTTCCTCATTTTCCTTTAATTCCTCATCATACAAATCCGCCATCCCCATCACGTCTTCCCATGGGTCCCCGGTTTTCCCCAGATCCACAAACAATGCGAAATTCTGCAGCAAAGCATCCCCCGCCTTCAGTTTTTTCAGATCTACATGCCCCCCATTTTCCGCCAGCCTTTCCCCGCTTCCTTGCTTTCTTTTCTTATATAGCCTTGAAACCGTGTCGCAATGCATATCTACTGTCTTCATGCCCCTCCCCTTTCTATTCATTTTTATTTTTGACGCCTGAATCC
This sequence comes from uncultured Lachnospiraceae bacterium, assembly GCA_910576535.1. Taxonomy (GTDB): domain Bacteria; phylum Bacillota; class Clostridia; order Lachnospirales; family Lachnospiraceae; genus Kineothrix. Next base: position 48,983 of record CAJTKK010000004.1, read on the forward strand.
AAAATCTCTTGGCAACGCAGCTTCTGTTCCGCCCGCGGCTGCACCGCTTCATAAAGAACCTGCGGCTCCGTCCCTTTTCCCTTATACCGGAGGACTCCCTATAAGGCAAAAAAGCTTCCGGCTGTATAATATATGCCGGAAGCCCCATTATTCATCCTTTTACGGAACAAGATTATCTCTTTGTCGTCTTTCTCGTTCCACTCATATCCACGCAAGTGTCCGATGGCGTATCTTCATCAAAACTATAATCTTTCCCTGGAAGAACCGCATTCAGCGCAATTCCCGTAAGAGCGCCTACCGCAAGCCCCGACAGGCGGATTGCAATATCCCCCAGCTGGAACACGACTGCCGCATTGTTGCTGAAATTAATCCCTATCGAAAGGACAAGGATCAGCGCCGCAATAATTACGTTTCTGCTCTTGGAAAAATCCACTTGGTTCTCCACCACATTGCGTACGCCTACTGCAGAAATCATGCCATACAGCACAAGGGAAACCCCTCCTAATGTTGCAGTGGGCATAACGGAAATGACTGCCGCCACCTTCGGCGAAAACGAAAACAGCACGGCAAACCCTGCCGCAATGCGGATAACCCTTGGGTCATATACCTTTGTCAGGGAAAGAACCCCTGTATTCTCCCCATACGTAGTATTGGCCGGCGCGCCGAACAAAGAGGCGATCATCGTTGCTATCCCATCCCCGCAAAGCGTCCTGTGCAGCCCTGGGTCTTTGATATAATTTTTTCCTACTGTGGAAGAAATAGCAGACATATCGCCGATATGCTCTACCATGGTAGCAAGGGCAATGGGCATAATCGTAATGACAGAAGTGACAAGCAAAGAAACATCCGGTTCCTGAAAAATTGCAAATACGGTCCGCTCCCAAGAAAAAGGAAGGCCAATCCATGCCGCTTCTCTTACCGGCGTAAAATCCACATTGCCAGTTACGGCCGCTGCCAGATAAGAACCTGCCACCCCAAGGATAATCGGCACAATCTTTATCATGCCTTTCCCCCAGATATTGCATATTACCACAATTGCAATTGCCACTAATGCGATCCACCAGTTTGCCTCACAGTTATTGATAGCCGACTGAGAAAGATTCAAACCGATCGCTATGATAATCGGCCCTGTTACAATAGGCGGGAAATATTTCATAACCCTCCCGGTCCCAAAAGCCTTGATAAATGCCGCCAGAATCAGATATAACACCCCGGAACACGCCACGCCAAAACACGCATATGGGAGCAGCCCGGCTTCCCCATTCGGCGCAATTGCCCAATATCCTGCCAAAAATGCAAAGGATGACCCCAAAAACGCAGGAACTCTCCCTTTTGCCAGAAAATGGAACAGAAACGTCCCAAGTCCTGCAAACAGCAGCGTCGTGGACACGCTCAACCCGGTCAGCGCCGGAACCAGTACCGTAGCCCCGAACATTGCAAACATATGCTGTATCCCCAGAATCAGCATTTTAGGCATTCCAAGCTGTCTGGCATCAAAAATGCCCTCTTCGCCGATTACAGCCTTTTGATTTTTACTACTCATTCTTATATCCTCCGTATGCTTTATATTCAGAAAATCAAAACCAATGCCGCGCAGAACATCAATCCGATATCCTTACTATATTATATAAACAGAAAAAACCCCGTCAACATACCGTTTCCTTCCCCTTCCAAAACCGGGCTTCCATCATTTTCCTCCCCGCTTTCCGCCCAAGATCCTATCTGCCATCCCTCCAAATCAGATTCCTCCATAAGGCAATCTCATCTTCAGTCATAAATCCGCTGGAAGTTCCCATAAACCCTATCTTATAAGACGCAAACAGCATCGCGTTCTTCACGGCGAATACCGAATCCCCTGTCTTATTATAAAAGTGAAGGAAACAGGAAAACAATGCATTCCCGGCCCCCACCGTATTGACCGTCTTGTGCGTTTTTACTGTATTATAATGAGCAATGATATTCTTATTCTTATCATACAAAATCAGCCCGGAGGCTCCCTGCCCAAGGATAATGATCCAAGGCCGGTACTTGGCCGCCAAAGATTTTACAAAATCATACGGATCCCCTGTCAGCCAGTCGTCGCTGATATAAAGGATATCCGCCCCTTTTAGGAAGTCTTCGTTATAACATAGCTTTTCTTCCTTATATTCCCTTACATTCACAGCAACCGGCTTGCGCAGCTCCTTGCCTATCCCTATTAGGGGACGGCAGAAATTAGCATTGGAAACCACTAACATCTCCGCCCGCCTGGCACGTTCCCGGAACAGGTCCAAATCATAAGGCGTATCCCTAAGATCTTTAATATCCTCAAAAATCTGCTGTCTTCTGTTCTCATCATAAAAAACTACCGCAGCCGGGGTTCCTGCCAGTCTTGGAAGCACATAGTCGGTCACTAAGTTCACTTCACACCCCGGCGGGTTAATCAATCCCATATTTTCCCCGTACCCTACCATGGACATAAAATCCACCGAATTCCCAAGCCATTGCAATGCCAGCGATTCATTGTATGCATCTCCGCCCGTACTCATAAAAATCGTGCCCGGCCGTCCTGTAATGCCTGCATATTCCACCGGGATCTGATCCACCTTGACAATTGTCTCCCGCTGCACCACGCCAGCCACTAAAAACTTTCCCATATCATATTCCTCTTTTTTCTTTCCCCGCCGGCTCTTCCCCGGTTATTCTTCCACCGGGACTACCGCTGCCGAAAAATCCCCTTTCTGTGCCTGCCCAATAGCCGCATCAATCAGCTTGGCAAAATTTCCGCCGGAATGGGTAGCCCCGGAAAGCGTATCCACTTCCGTGTCCTTTTGCCCGTCAATCAACTGCTGCACATATCCTCTTGTGTACTTATTCGGATAAATGCCCACCCCTTCCTGCATATTGCGCATATACTCATTATCCCAGGCTTTAATAAAACCGCTGGGATCTTTTGCATTAAACTCTGCGGAAACAATTTTATCATTTTTGACATAAATACACACATACTCTTTCCACCCATGGGAATAATCCGCCATCTCCGCCGTATAATACCCGTTTTCCATCTTCCCTTCCGACCCGCAGCCTGCCAGCGCCGCCAGCAGGCATAACATTGACCACATTACCGCTGCTTTTCTCATGATATACACCCTCCTATTCTTTTATAAAATATTTATCCTTGACTTTTCCGCCCGGTTAAAACAAACACGGAAATTTCTTAATCCTTTCCCCCTCTGCGGAGCTTTACAGCTTCCACCAGTTCTTCCAGTTCCCCTGCTTCCTTTAAAGACTTGGCCGCCGCCTCATCCGTCATCCTGGACAGTTCCTGATTCGTATCCGCCACTTCCTGTACCCTTCCGATTTCTTCCGATACCTGAGCCACCGCCTCCTGCTGCTCCTTTGCAATTCTTCCGATTTCCCTGGAAATATCCGTAAATTCCTTCGTCATTTCATGGATTTCCGCAAAAGAACCGGCAGTGGTTTCTGCCGCCTTCATCCCTTTATTAATAGAAAGGCTAGTCTGACCGATAATCTCCACAGTCCGCTGCAGAGCCGACGCTGTCTGCTCTGCCAGAATCCCTATCTGCTGGGCGACAATGCCGAACCCTCTTCCGGCATCCCCCGCCCTCGCCGCCTCGATAGATGCATTCAGGGACAACAGACCCGTCTGGTCGGAAATCTCTTCAATCATATGGCTGATATGAATGATTTCCTGCATATCGGCGTAAATATCATTCATTGCATCCAGCATCGTATCCATCTGGTTTTTCCCCAAATCCGCCTTTTCTTCCGCCCCTGCGGCGGACTGCTTTACTTTGGACGCACTCTCGTCAATCCTCATTATTCTGTCCGTTATCAGCCGGATACTGCCATCCAGCCGTTCCAAAGCCTTCTCCTGCTCCATCGCCCCGCCGTAAAGACGTTCCGCATACTCTGACACCTCAGATGAATTCCTGCTTACCGCTTTGGATGTGGCATGGATCCGGCGCATCGTCTCATTCAAGGAATCCGTAATGCCGCAAAGGGCTTCCCTGATTGCCCGGAAATCACCGGTAAAGCTGTCCGGCGCTTCTTTGGAATAATCCCCTTCCGACAGGCTGCCTAAGGAATGTCCCAAATCCTCTATATATGTATCCACATTTTTTATGGTCTTTGCCAGCGCTTCCGTCAGGACTTGCGCTTCGTCCCCCGTCTGCGCAATGGAAACCTCATCCTTTAAGTTTCCTTCAGCCAGAGAACTCAACCGATCCGTTGCCAAAGAAAGGGAATCCGAAATCCGGCTGCTTACCCGGCCGCTATATACGATAGCCCCCATGACCAGTAAAACACTGAGCGCTATACTCACAATACCGGTAACTGCCACTGCTCCCATGAAATCACTGTTAGGCGCATCCACGACCAGCGTCCAGTTCGTCCCTGCCACCGGGGAATACGCTGCATAACGGTAAATCCCATGCATACGCATCCCGGCAGCCCCCGTCTGGAAATCCGTCATCGCATCCAGCAGTTTATTATTTTTCTTAGACCCGTACAAATCATAAATATTATTCCGCGCAGACATATTCTCCCCATCCCTGTCCGCAATAATGTCCCCTTTTTCGTTTATGATATACGCCTCCCCATTGGCGCCGATATTAATATTGCCAAGAACATCGCCCAGAAGATCATATTTATAACTGCCGATCAGGTATGCATAAATTTCTTCCCCTTTTTTCATGGTCGCCGCTACGGCAATCTGCCAGATGCCGTCCTCATAAACCGGCTCCCCTATGACAATATTGTTTGTTGCCAAAACCTGAGCATAATACTCTCTTCCTTCAAGAACCGCAGGCGCTTCCTCATCCCCGTAAAGCTTTTGCCCTTTCCCATCATAAGCTGCCAGCCAGACAAATTCTATCCGGCTTTCCCGTTCGTCCAAAACCTGCTGCTTTACCTGGCTGTCCGCAGTATCATCCGCCAAAACCTCTTCCAGCATCAGATTCGCCATCCTGTCTGTCAGAAGATGCAGATTGGAACTAATATTCTGGGAAGATACCTTGGCCAGTGTCTGCATATTATCCAATAAAAGCATCCTTGTCGTAATCAGGTTGCTGATAACCATTGCCGCTGTAAGCAGCACGCCAAGCAGCACAGACACAGACATTACGCAAAAAATAATTTGATGTTTGATTGTCTTTCTTTTTTCCATCCCGTGTGCATTTCCTTCTTAAATTTATATTTAGAATAAATTTATAATAAAGAATCCTTTCCAGAGAGCTGAACATAATCTTTGTTATTATATAACAAAATGCAGAATCTGCACAGGGGGTAAAACTAATTTTTTCCCCCTCTATCCTTTCCTTTTCAGATTATGTATAATTATGTATAATAAAAAGAAAACTACGGAGGTCTTCCTAAATGAAAGAGCAATTATATACCATCCCTTTGAATGATGCCATAAATGCCAACGATGAATGCCCCTTTTGCTTTATAGAAAGAAATGTAGAACAAGACTTGCTGGATTTTGTGTTAGGATCTGGTTCCTCTTATATGGAAAGCGATGTTCGCGAAGCTACGGACAAAGCCGGGTTTTGCCGGAACCATTTCAAAAAAATGTTTGATTACGGAAACACTTTGGGGAACGGCTGGATTTTGAAAACTCATTTTCTCCGCCTAAATCAAGATATGAAGTCCCAGTTCCAATCTTTTACCCCGCAGAAGACTCCTCTTATGGGGAAACTGAAAAAAAATGCCGGGGCAGGAAACCCTATCGGACTCTGGGCGCAAGAACAGGAAAAATCCTGTTATATATGCAAACGTTTTGCGGATACTTATGACCGTTATCTGGATACTTTTTTTGTCATGTATAAAAAAGACGGGGAATTCCGCCGCCGGATACAATCCGGCAAAGGATTCTGTCTGCCTCATTTCGGGGATTTATGCACGGCAGCGGAAACAAAGCTAAACGACAAGGAAAAAGCGGAATTCTTCCCGGTGATTTTTTCACTGATGGAGAAAAATATGCAGCGGCTTTCCGATGACGTGGCATGGCTGGTGGAAAAATTTGATTACCGGAACCATGCGGCGGACTGGAAAAACTCTAAAGACGCTGTGCAAAGGGGAATGCAAAAATTAACCGGCGGCTATCCTGCCGACGACCCATATAAAATGAAATAAACATAACAGCTTTCCCCTTCCGGAGCGGAATGCGCCAGCTCCTTAATACCTATACTTTTTTTGCTTAACCCTTAGGAAAAACACCGTCACGGTCACTGCCATCATCTCTGCAGCTACAATGGAAACCCAGATTCCGTCTACTTTCCAGAATACAGGGAAAATCAAAACGGCAAATATCTGGAACACCATGGTTCTCATAAAAGAGATTGCGGCTGAAACAGGCCCGTCATTCAAAGCTGTGAAAAAAGAAGAACCCATAATCGTAAATCCTGCAAACAGGAACGAAAAAGAAAAAATCTCAAACGCCCGGACAGTCAAACCACACAGCCCCTCATCATAACCTGCAAAAATCCGGGCGATAGGCTCTGTCAATAAATATGCCGCCCCAAACATTGCTGCCGCAAATACGCCAATCAGGGTAAGGCTTCTTTTTAAAATCCCCTTTAGCTCATTGCTGTTCCCTGCGCCATAATGATAGCTGATCACCGGGGCTGTCCCTACCGAATAGCCAATAAATGCCGCCTGGAACACCAGGCTGACATACATCAGGATGCCGTAAGCCGCTATGCCGTCCTCTCCGGCATATTTTAATAGCTGCCCATTGTAAAGTATGCTCACTACCGATATCGAAATATTGCTCATTAACTCTGACGAACCGTTCACACAGGCTTTTACAAGCGTTGACCCGTCAAAGCCCGTTTTCCCAAGCCTTAAGAGGCTGCTGTTAGGCCGCAGGAAATAAATAGCCGGAATGATCCCCCCAACAAACTGGCTCATAGCCGTTGCTGCGGCTGCTCCCGCAAGCCCCCATCCAAGCGCCGCTACAAACAGGGCATCTAATGCCATGTTCGTTACCCCGGCGGCAATCGTCACGGCAAGCCCAAGACCAGGTTTTCCCGCCGTGGCGAACAAGCATTGGAACTCGTATTGAAGAATATAAGCCGGAACCGCTACCAGAATAATACGTCCATAAATCATGCTGTTCTCCAAAAGCTGCCCTTTTGCACCAAGAAAAACAGCGAATGGCCGGATAAGAATAGCGCCCAAAACTGACAGCCCAATACCGCAGAACACAGATGCATACACAATAAGGGAAAACTGAGCGTTTGCCTTTTCCTGTTTTCCCTCCCCCATTGTCTTCGCAATAAGAGCGCCTCCGCCTGTCCCAAACATGAAGCCTGCAGAACCAAGTATCATCAAAAAAGGCATTATAAAATTAACTGCAGTAAATGGGATTTTGCCAACAAAATTCGATACAAAAAAACCATCAACCACTCCATATACAGAAGTAAACACCAGCATAACGACAGATGGCCAGGTAAACTGCAATAGCTTCTTACAATTAAAATGATCCGATAATTGAATATCCATTTTCATCATCATACTCCTTTCTTAACGTACCGGTCTGCATCGGAAAACACCGCTTTATGATTCAAAAAATGCAACCGCCCAGCCTCCCCTTTATCAAATCCTTTCCGCCCTTTTCCTTAAATCAGTTAAAAATTGTTCCGTAAGCTTAAGATAAGCTTCCATATCTTCTTCCGCCCAGGATTCAAAAATATCGTTTTCCATTTCTATGATACGCAATGCCGTTTTTTCTGCCAAAGCTTTGCCCCTATCTGTCAGGCAAACATTTTTTGCCCTTGCCCCGGCATTTTCCAGATACAAAACCCCCTCCTTTTCCAGCTTCCTGACTGCTGAATTAACAGTCTGCTTGCTTAACCCTGAATAAAGACAGATTTCCTGCAGCAGACGACTGTCTCCCTGATCGCAGATAGCATATAGGATTCTCATTGCACTGTCTGAAAGGCCTAATTTTAAAGAAATCCCATGATAAACCGCTTCCGTCTCCCCAAACAAATAATTATATCTTTTTAATTTTTTGAATTCCTTCACAACACACCTCCTTAAGTACGAAATCGTACAAACGCCATTTTAGTACGAAATCATACCTATGTCAAGAGAAAAATGCATACTTTTTCATACCCGGATCCTATCAGAAAATTTATATCCGGGCATGTATCCTTTTGTCCACTGAAAGTAACATAGATACTGGAAATCCAATTGACCTAAAATTGTAAGGAAAATATAAGATATGGTAAATCCGATATGCAAACTTTGAATCGTACGGCAGCAAAACATCTTGCAGAAAATATTATGGCCGGGATGCCTTATTGGGCATAAGAAATAGAACATGCCAAAGCAGTGCGTAAATAATGACGGTATCATTGCTATTGACGGGAACCCCTGGAATCATAGCGCGCGGTATGCCATTTTTTTCAGCATGTCCAGATAAGCCTTTACTTCCTCATTCATCATATCCGGATGGAACGAATTCTCCAGGAAATGGTCTTCCATCAGCCCCCTCAGCGTGTATCCGATCACCGCATTCAGCCTCGCCACATCCACCCCGGGGGCAAACCGTGTCAAATCCGCCCGTTTCATAAAAGCCTCTTCCGCTTCCGGAAGCGCATTCCTCTTTTCTTCCGTAGCGTATAACGCTTCTTTTACATTCTCATAACGGATACTATCCAAGAACAACTGCATATAAGGATAATTTTTCAGCACCTGCATTTTGGCGTTTTCCCGTTTTTTCACTAACTCAAAAAAATCATCTTCTTCCCCGCCCATGCAGCCGGACAGTTCCAGCAGCATAAAACGTACACTGTAATCATATAAAAATGTATATAATCCCAATTTATTCACAAAGTAATGAAACAGCAGCCCTTTGCTGATTCCCGCCTCAGCCACAATATCGTCCGTACTCGCATGACGGTAACCGTTTAGTGCAAAAACCTTTAAGGACGCATTGATCATACGGTCCTGTTTCTCTTTTTTTAAGTCAAAAAATTTTTCATTCATATGTTTTTCCCCAAAACCTTTTATCCGGAAATAACAGGCGCTTTTTTCTTTTCCGCCAGTCTATGTATTGACTTTATGAGTCGGACTTTAATATAACATATTTGACGGAGGCGCACAAGAAAGAATTCTGAAAATAAATATATATTTTTATACATAATCTCTTTTCAATTTGAGAAAATAGTATTAATATATTCCTATAACTGTGAAATTGAAAGGAGTACATGTATGGCTAAAAAGTTCGGTAAATTTTTAATGTTTACTGCATTCGCCGGGGCAGCCGCAGCAGGCGCTTATTATTATTTGCAGAATAAGAATTCTTCTTGTCCGGAAGATTTGGATGACGATGATGATTATGACAGCTTCAGCAGCGATTTAGGTGATGACACGGAGGACGATGACGGCTCCCGCAATTATGTAGACCTTGACCTGGAAAAGGTGGAAAATGCAGTTTCTAATGCAGCAGATACGGCAAAAGACGCGGTAAAAGATGCTGTGGAAACAGCGGGGGATGCAGTAAAGGATGCCGCCGAAACAGCAAAAGAAGCCGCAAAGGATGTTGCCGAAACCACAGAAGCAAAAGTGGAAGAGTTTTTCGATGACGATGACGACGACAATTCCGCTGATTCGGTCTAAGCATATCAGGCGGATCCAGCAATATCCAAGCCCCTTCGCGATGTAATGTTTCGGATCTGAGCGGAGGCAGGCAGGGTTATTTTTTATTATTTCTGACAAAGGAGCTGCAATGGATACTGAATATCCATATGCAGTTCTTCTTTATTGCCTTCTATGCGGCAGGCTCCCCCAAGCATCCCAAAGCCGTCTAAGCCCCTCCGCAATCTGTTCCTTCCCAAGAGATGCATAGCCTAAGATCACAGTATCCGCTTTCCACAGAGGGGCTATCTCCCCGACACAGAATTCAGAAAGCCCATAGACCCTTACCCCGGCGTCCGCCGCCGCTTTTGTCAGTTCCCTTTCTTCCGTACCCGTCTTATCCTGCAAGAGGATATGAAGCCCCGCATTCTCACCGGAAATCATAAACCTTTTTTCCATGCCTTTCAGCCCGTTTAAAAGCAGATCGTGTTTTTCCCGGTATATCTTCCGCATCCTGTTAAGATGCCGCTCAAAATGCCCCTTTCCAATAAATTCATTTAAAATCCTTTGGTCTATCCGGGAGACAGTATTGGAATAAAAAGAGCAATTCTCTTCATAAACCTGCAGCAGCGGCAAAGGGAGAACCATATAACCCATACGGATAGCCGGCGCAATAGACTTGGAAAAAGTCCCCATATAAATTACTTTTCCTGCCCTGTCGGAAGACTGCAGGGACGGCACAGGTTTCCCTTTAAACCTGAACTCGCTGTCATAGTCGTCCTCTATCAGGTACCTCCCCTGCTTTTCCCCAGCCCACTTTAGCAGTTCCAGCCTGCGGCCTATCGGCATGACAATCCCTGTCGGATACTGATGGGAAGGCATAACATAAGCCACATCCGCCCCGCTTTCATAAAGCCCTTCCGCGCTCATTCCGCTGCCATCCATGGCAATTGGGCTGATGCGGTAAGCAAAAGAATCGAAAATACGGTATGCCCTCCGGTAAGTAGGATTCTCCATGGCAATTTTTACATGCCTGCCCAGAATTTTTTCCAGCAGCATAAGAAGGTAATCGTTTCCGGCGCCTATGATAATCTGTTCCGGCAGGCAGTTCACCCCTCTGGAATTATGAAGATAATGGGCAATCGTTTCCCTCAGGCTGTAATCCCCCTTTGGCGAACCGGGAATAAAAATATCGCTGTTAGCATCCACAAGAATATTTTTGGTGATCTTCTTCCAGGTGGCATAGGGAAAAGCCGACATATCTATCGTATTAGGGGAAAAGTCATAAGCAAATTCTCTTTTTCCCTGCGCCTCTTTCCCCCTCCATGCTTCCTGGATGTTCTCTTCTTTCCCCAAGTCAAACAGTTCCTCCGCCTGGCAGACAAAATGCCCCCTATATGGCCTCGCTTCTATATATCCTTCGGATACAAGCTGTCCATATGCCAGTTCCACTGTGCTTCTCGATACCTGGAGGAACTCCGCCAGGAAACGGACAGAGGGAAGCCTCTCTCCCTGAAGAAGCTTCCCTTCCCTTATTTCCTGTTTCATATGCAAATAAATTTGTTCATACAAATGCTTCCCGGTATCACGGCGCAGCGCAATTGTCAAATCATTCATCCCTGCCCGCCATTCCCTGATGCATTCTTCATCTTAATCTGCTTCATAATCTGATCCCGGAGCGTGCGCGCCCTATCCTTCATCCTGGCATTTGCGTTAGGGGAAGTGATGACTCCGCCGATTAATTTAGCAGCCACATCGTACTGTTCAAATTTCATCGCGGTAACGGCAATCACATAGTCCACCGTTGACTCATCCATGCCGCACATAGGAAAGCTCTCCGACTGCCTTGCCGTAAGAAACCCGTCCAATGCACTTTTTAAAAACTCTTTTTCCTCTTCATCTATCTTCTTTTTCTTGTCCGCATACCCCTCTTCTTCTTTGTCAAGGTGTTCGCCTTTCCCTCTCAAAAGCCATGCTGTTTTTAAACAGATATATGCTTTTTCGCTCGGCTTTGCCATCTTTACAATCGCGTTGGCCAAAGCGAGTTTATAACGTTCTAAAGCTTCATCATACGTATAAATTTCCCTCTTGTCCTCATCCCTCGGACGGAAATTCACGGAAATTTTTTCTTTAATAAACTTTGCCTGCGGCAATGTCAAAAATTTGAAATAACGGCTTAACGCAGCATAACCACAACGCGGGCATAGAATTACATCATATTTCAGGGTATCCATATGCTCATATTTCGGACGCAGATCCATATCGCTGCCAATCAGCCTTACCCGTCCCACCTTTACTGTTTTTACCTTAAACTCTTTGTCGCAGATAGGGCATGTATGCGACTTGTTAAACAAAAAATCCTGTTCATGAAATGCGGGAAGCGCCGGTTTTGCCTCTGCCGCCTTTTTATCATCCTCCCCAGGGGTTTCATATAAATCCATATTTTCCAAAGAGCCTAATCCAAACCGGCTCAATCCAGATAACAATCCTGCCATATTTTAAACCTCCAAAACCGCTTTCTTTCCTTCCGTTTCTTAATTCCATAGGCAACGGCCCAAGCCATCCATTTGGCCTTAACGGCTGCCACAAGTGTCGAATGCCCCGCTGCCTGTGGCGGGATTTCTAATTTTTAGGCAGTACATAAGAACTTTTCAGCGATACGATCCTATTAAAGACAAGCGCACCTTCTTTGGAATCCTTGCAGTCCACGCAGAAATACCCTTGACGGACAAACTGGAAACTGTCGAATTCTTCCGCATCTGCAAGCGCCGGCTCAAGATAGCAGTCCTTCAATACTGTCAAGGAACTGGGGTTCAAATTCAGTGAACCGTCCTCATTATATACGCCCTTTTCTTCATCAATGATATTCTCATACAGCCTGACTTCCGCCTTTACTGCTTGTAAGGCAGGTACCCAATGTATTGTGCCTTTTACTTTTCTCCCCGTAAATCCGGTTCCGCATTTCGTTTCCGGGTCATACGTACAGTGTACTTCAATCACTTTCCCATCCTCATCCTTTATGCAGCCGGTGCATTTGACAAAATAGGCATTCATCAGCCTTACTTCATTGCCCGGGTACAGCCGGAAATATTTTTTCGGCGGTTCCTCCATGAAGTCTTCCCTGTCAATATATAATTCCCTTCCAAACGGCACTTCCCGGGTTCCCATGCTTTCATTCTCCATATTATTGGCTACCGTCAGCATTTCCGTCTGCCCTTCCGGATAATTATCAATAATCAGTTTCAGCGGGTCAAGCGCAGCCATCATCCTGGGCTTTTTTAACTTCAGGTCTTCCCTGATGCAGTACTCTAACATGGCATAATCCACGGAAGAGTTGCTTTTGGATACCCCGCACAAATCCACAAACATTTTGATAGATTCCGGCGTAAATCCTCTTCTCCTTAATGCTGCGATTGACACAAGCCTAGGGTCATCCCAGCCATCCACGATGCCTTCTTCCACCAGTTTTTTAATATATCTTTTCCCTGTCACCACATTTGTCAGGTATAATTTCGCAAACTCAATCTGCCTGGGCGGATTAGGATATTCCAGCTCCCGCACCACCCATTCGTAAAGCGGCCTATGATCTTCAAATTCCAATGTACAGATCGAATGGGTAATCCCTTCAATCGCATCCTCGATCGGATGGGCAAAATCATACATGGGGTATATACACCATTTTTCCCCGGTATTATGATGCGCCATATGCGCTACCCGGTAAAGAATCGGATCACGCATATTAATATTCGGCGATTTCATGTCAATCTTCGCCCGGAGCACTTTTTCCCCATCCTGGTAAATGCCGTTTTTCATTTCTTCAAACAGTTTCAGGTTCTCTTCTATGCTTCTGTCCCGGTTCGGGTCATCTTTTCCCGGTTCCGTCAATGTCCCTCTATATTCCTTCATCTGCTCCGCCGTCAAATCTGACACATAAGCTTTCCCCTTTTTGATCAGTTTTACAGCGCCCTCATACATCTGTTCAAAATAATCGGAAGCAAAAAACAGCCGGTCTTCCCAGTCAGCCCCCAGCCATTCAATATCCTCTTTTATTGATTCTACAAACTCCGTCTTTTCTTTCGTCGGGTTCGTATCATCGAAACGCATGTTAAACTGCCCTTTATACTGCTTTGCCAATCCATAATTGAGCAAAATACTCTTCGCATGACCGATATGCAGATATCCGTTAGGTTCCGGCGGGAATCTGGTGTGTACCTTATCATAAACACCTTCCGCAAGGTCTTTGTCAATCATCTGCTCTATAAAATTCCTGGAAACCGTTTCTTTTTCCCCTTCTTGCTGCTGCCCGTTTTCTGTATTTACTATCTCGCTCATAAAATCCGCCCGCCCTAATCCCTTCCTCCGTTTATGCGGGACTACCTCCTCAAATCTATAAATATAACAACTCATATAAATCAATTATTAATTATACTATCATAAAAAATATAAATAATAAAGATTAATTTTTTTATTGCCCGAACTTCCTTTGCTCTTCTGTATAGAATTCTTAACCAAAATAGCCATCAGGCTCCCGCCCAATGGCTATTATACATCATCTCGTTGTATAGACTTTTCCAATAACTTACTGAAGTGCCGGTAACTTCTTAAAAACTCGGGCAATGCCCTCATTTCGGCATCTGAAAAGGATTCCATCAATCCTGCAACTTCATTTATATAGATCACTTTGGCTTTTATGACACTGTCACAAAGCAGTTCATCCACCGAACAGTCAAGAATATTCGCTATATCTACAATCTTTTCCAAGCTTACCTTTGTTTTTGCATTTTCAATATTGCTAATATGCTGAGTCGATAAATCTGCTGCCGATGCCAATTCTGCCTGTGACATTCTAGCTTTATCCCTCCGCGCCTTTACTCTTGCCCCCAATTTCACGTAATCAACCGGCATTCTTATCACCATAACCCTTTGTACCGCAAATCCTAAAATAACCAATATTTGTCAATATGGTATTAATTGTATAAAATTTGATACAAAAATGGAATCAACTAGATAAATAGTCTATTCCCCTGGTTTATCTTGCCGTTTTCTTCTGTCAGGAACTCTTCCCTATATCATGTAAAGCCGCATCGTGGATACATCTATAAAATCCAGCCGGAAACTTCCCTACTCATCCACACTGTAATTAGGCGCTTCTTTTGTAATATGGATGTCATGGGGATGGCTTTCTTTTAAGGATGCAGCCGAAATCTTCATAAACCTTCCATTCTGCTTCAATTCCTCAATTGTCCTGGTGCCACAGTAACCCATGCCGGAGCGCAGCCCCCCCAGTAGCTGGAATACCGTATCTTCTACAGTCCCTTTATAAGCTACCCGTCCTTCTACCCCTTCCGGTACAAGCTTCTTGGCGTCTGCCTGGAAATAACGGTCCTTGCTGCCATTTTCCATTGCCGCAATAGATCCCATGCCGCGGTAGACCTTATACTTCCTGCCCTGATACAGCTCATATGTTCCCGGGCTTTCATCGCAGCCTGCAAACATGCTCCCCATCATACATACATTTCCCCCGGCGGCAATCGCTTTCGTCATATCGCCGGAATATTTAATCCCGCCGTCTGCAATCACAGGTATGCCATATTCCTTAGCCACGGCATAGGAATCCATGATTGCCGTAATCTGCGGCACGCCGATACCCGCTACCACACGTGTCGTACAGATGGAACCGGGGCCTATCCCTACTTTTACCGCATCCGCCCCTGCTTCTATTAAATCCCGGGTTCCTTCCCCTGTTGCCACATTTCCCGCAATCACTTGGATATCCGGATATTTTTCTTTAATCATCCGCAGACAGTGAAGCACGTTTTCCGAATGCCCATGGGCGGAATCCAATACAATCACATCCACCTTTGCATCCGCCAGCGCCCCTACACGGTCAAGCACATTCGCCGTAATGCCTACCCCGGCCCCGCAAAGCAGCCTCCCTTGACTGTCTTTTGCAGAAATCGGATATTTTATTGTCTTTTCAATATCCTTAATCGTAATGAGCCCGGTCAGATTGTAATTTTCATCCACAATAGGAAGTTTTTCTTTTCTTGCTTTCGCCAGAATCTGCTTCGCTTCATCCAGCGTGATGCCTTCCCTCGCAGTAATCAGCCCTTCCGAAGTCATGGATTCCTTGATTTTCTTTGTAAAATCCGTTTCAAACTTTAAATCTCTGTTCGTAATTATCCCTACTAATTTCCGTCCTTCCGTGACCGGCACACCTGAAATACGGAATTTCGCCATCAAAGCGTCTGCATCCTTTAAGGTATGCTCCGGGCTTAAAGAAAACGGATCCGTAATAACACCGTTCTCCGAGCGTTTTACCTTATCCACTTCCTCTGCCTGCGCTTCAATCGACATGTTCTTATGGATAATCCCGATCCCCCCCTGCCTCGCCATAGCAATTGCCATCCTATGTTCCGTAACTGTATCCATCCCGGCGCTCATCATCGGAATATTCAGTTTTATTTTTTTTGTCAGCCATGTTGTCAAGTCTACCTGATTAGGAATGACTTTAGAATAGCTCGGCACCAGCAGCACATCATCAAAAGTAATTCCTTCGCCAATTATCTGACCCATCTTCTTATCCTCCTATCGTGTCCTATACGCTGCTTCTTTCGGAAAAAAACAGCTTTTTCTATGTTCTGCCGTCCAATTTATAAATGAATAGTGATGTAAGTTTGAAAAAGTTTATCAAACTTACATCACTATGTCAATCCGTAAATACTTTTCTCGGCGCAATATTTTTCATTGCCTTTACCATATCCATGCTAGGCTCCAAAATAACCTTAATTCCGCCGTCATAATACATGGCATACCTTCTGTCCGGCTGGTTTTCCACACCGGAACTGTAATCTAACGTTTTCACTGTCCTGTTCTTATATTCGTCCAGATGCCAGGATTTGACAGGCGCAAAGATTTCCATGCTCTCTATCTCATACTTCGTCACATTTTTTCTCTTCGTCTTCGCCATTACTTTGTCAATCGTTAGTTCTTTATCTAAATAAAGATATTCATATTCCAGGTCGGAATTCATATAAACAAAATAAGCCGCTGCCGCCATTGCCAGCCCGATAAGCATCGCAGGCCAGATAAAAAGGCAAAAACCCGCAAACAGAAAAACAACCGCCATCAGTATCGTCAGCATCCTGAGAAACAGCATCCCCGCGCTTGTTTTTTTCTTTACAAGACATTCTACATATGTTTCGCTCATCATATTCTTTTACCACCTTATCCGTATTATGTGCTTGTACCAATAGTATGCACTGAAACGTAGATCCATGCCGGGGTGCGGATGCGCCGGCAGCCATTTTCATTTTTTGCGCAGCTACGTATCAATGCTATTATCATATTATAAATTATATAAACTTTCAAGGGAGAATTCAAATGTTTCCGCAGCATTGGCTGGAATCATATGCTTCTCTGTAACGGCAATCTGTCTTTTTTCCGCGGCATACACTGAGCGCGTCCATTCTTTTTCCCATATTTCTTTTCTTGTACATTGACACTGATTTTTTTTACCGTTATGATGGACTATAATGATTTTGGATGGCAAAAGCCCTGTCCAGGAATGCCGCCTGACAGGTTTTGCTCTCCTGTCTATAAACAAACAATCATATATAAAGAATGAGGAGGGCAATATATTATGGCCATGAAGGACGAAGTCAAAGAACAGCAGCAAAAATTGAAAGGAAAATCTTTCCGGGAAAAACTTGGATATTTCTGGGATTATTATAAAATCCATACAATTGTCGGCCTGTTTGTCATTTTTACAGCCGGAATTTTCATTAAGGATATGATAAACAGCAAAGAGACTGCCTTTTCCGCCGTTATCTTAAATTCCTACGGTTATGAAATGCAGGAAGATTTCCAGGCGGATTTTGCGGCCTATGCCGGCATCGACATGAATGACTATCAATGCCTGATTGATGCCTCTTCCACGCTCTCCCTTACCTCCATGACCCAGCTTGATTTCGCTTTTTCCCAGCGCCTTGCCGGCCTGGTACAGACAAACGCTTTGGATGCCTTTGTCAGCGATCCGGCGGTTTTCCAGCATTACGCGGAAGAAATGATGTTCCGGGATGTGCGGGAAGAACTTTCAGCGGAGGAATATAAAAAATATGAACCTTATTTTTATTATATCGACGCCGCCGCTACGGAAGAAAAAAATGCAATGGATGAAAATACCCCTTTCGATGGACAGATAAATCCCTCTGCCAGCCTAACGGACCCTGCAGAACCCTCTGCTATGGCTGAACCGGTTCCGGTTGGAATTTATCTGGAAAGTTCTGCAAAGCTTTCCGAGTGGAAATGTTATGCCAACATGAACATAACACCTGTTTTCGGCTTTGTAAGCGCTTCAGCCGATACGGGCTTTAGCCATCTTTTCCTTCAATACCTGACAGAGAACTAAGGCTGGATTGCCAGACAGGCCTTTTGGCACGCGGATCACGTACAGAAAAAAGCGTGCGTTAAAACGCACGCTTTTTTTATAACTGCAGTTCTACAAATATTTTATAAATTGCCCGGATTGCATTTTCAAAATCATCATCAGAAACACCGATAATAATATTCAATTCGCTGGAACCCTGATCAATCATCCTTACATTAACATTTGCATGGGCCAATGCGGAAAAAATCCTGCCGGCCGTCCCTCTTGTGGATTTCATCCCCCGCCCCACTACGGCAATCAGGGCTAAATCCGATTCAATATCAATGGTATCCGGGTCTGCCAGCCTGTGAATCGCGGAAACTACTTTCTGTTCTTTATCCATAAACTCATCCTGATGAACAAAAACTGTCATCGTGTCAATACCGGAAGGCACATGTTCAAAAGAAATCCCGTAATCCTCAAAAGCCTGAAGGACTTTCCTTCCAAACCCAATCTCCGCATTCATCATATCTTTTTCAATATTGACAGAACAGAACCCTTTCTTTCCGGCAATACCCGTAATCACATATTTCGATTTCTGGCAAGTGCTTTCCACAATCCATGTGCCTCTCGCTTCCGGGCAGTTCGTATTACGGATATTAATCGGAATCCCTTCCCTCCTTACCGGGAAAATCGCATCTTCATGCAGGACTGTGGCGCCCATGTAAGAAAGCTCCCGCAGCTCCCGGTACGTAATGTTGTCAATCCCCGGCGGGTTATCTATAATTCTTGGATCTGCCAGCAGAAAACCGGATACGTCGGTCCAGTTCTCATATACATCTGCCTTAACAGCCCTCGATACAATAGATCCTGTAATATCGGAACCTCCCCTGGAAAATGTTTTCACCCTCCCGTCTTCATAAGCCCCATAGAAACCTGGCACAACCGCGCGTTCCATTCGGCTTAGGCGCTCCGCTAAAACTTTATTTGTTTTCTCCGGCGCAAACTCCCCGTGTTCATCAAAAAAAATAACGGCCGCCGCGTCAATAAATTCATACCCCAGATAGGAGGCCATAATAATACCGTTCAAATATTCCCCCCTGGATGCCGCGTAATCTGTCCCTTCCTTTTCCCTGAAGTTCTTCTCTATTGTTTCAAATTCATCATCCAAAGATAATTCCAGTTCTAAGCCTCTTATAATTTCTTCATAGCGTTCCTTTATGCTTTCTAATTCCTCTTTAAATTCTTCCCCTGCCTCCGCTTTTGCATAGCAGCTATAAAGCATATCCGTAACCTTTGTATCCTTATCATAACGCTTTCCGGGCGCTGAGGGAATCACATATCTTCTTTCCTCATCGCTGCGGATAATATCGCCTGCTTTTCTGAACTGTTCTGCGCTGGCCAGAGAACTGCCGCCGAACTTTACTACTTTTTTCATAATATTTTCTCCGTTCTGTTTTTCTATTTCTTACTACTTAAACTATGTTTACTGCCCGCCCCTTGACAGACAAAAGCTTTATTTCACAATATAGCCTGACAGGCTGCCCGGATTTTTTTCCATCATTTGCCGTCAGGCGCCTGGGCAAAAGTTTTTGGCGCACAGGTCTATCTGCCCAAAAAATGCTCCATCAGTTTATAGCCCTGTTCCACATATATCCCGCTCTCTTTCCCCTCTTTTTCATTATAATCCCGGCATCCTTCCAAAGGAGCCGTGCTGTCATACAACATATAAGGAACGCTGCCCGCGGTATGGGTCCTTACGCGTATGGGGGTTGGATGATCCGGCAATACCATCAGCCGATAGTCCACACCTTCCTTGTCCAGGCATTCCGTCAAAGGCTTCAGTACCCTGCGGTCCAAATATTCAATGGCCAGCACTTTTTTCTCTATGCTTCCCTGATGCCCCATTTCATCCGGGGCTTCCACATGAATATAGGCAAAATCATACCCATCTTCCAAAAGCCCCTTCAATGCTGCCCGGGCTTTCCCTTCATAATTCGTATCCAAACCGCCATTGGCGCCTTCCACATGGCAGACTCCCATCCCAGCCCCGGCCGCAATCCCTTTCAATAAATCCACTGCCGAAACCATAATTCCCCGTTTTCCTGTTTTCCCTTCAAAGGAATCCAGCTCCGGCTTCGTCCCAGCTCCCCAGAACCAGCAGCAGTTCGCGGGGTTTTTTCCCTGTTTTTTCCTTTCCTGGTTAAGCGGATGATTTACCAGGATCTCATAGCTTTTTTTCATCATTCCTTTTAACACATGATCCGCAGGAAGATATGGGCCGATCTTCTGCCCCAGCACATCATGGGGCGGCGTCAAGTCCACCGCTTCCCCGTTCTCCCAGATCAGGCAATGACGGTAGCTTGTTCCCGTGTAAAAATGGTAAGCTTCCGTTTCCAGACCTTTCTTAACTGCCTCCAGCAAAACTGCGCAATCCTCTGTGCTGATTTCACCGGAGCTATGGTCGAGAATCCTTTTTTCCTCAAACGGCATTTCTTCTTCCGAAACAGTGACAATATTGCAGCGCAAAGCAATATCCGTTTCTTTCATAGGCACACCGATGCTAAGCGCTTCCAAAGGCGAACGCCCGGAATAATAAATCTCCGGGTTGTAACCGAGCACCGCCAGGTTCGCCGTATCCGATCCCGGCTTCATCCCATCCGGTATAGTATGAACCATTCCAATCTCGGCCATTTTGCTCAGCCTATCCATCTCCGGCGTGGAAGCATATGCCAGCGGCGTTTTGTTCCCCAGCGCCTCAATCTCCTCATCTGCCATTCCGTCGCCAAGCACAACAATATATTTCATTTCCCAGCCCTCTCTTTTTTCTTCCTGTCCATATTTAACCTTCCAGCCGGATCCTGTTAATCACACATCCTAACTTTTCCGATTTTTCCTTGAATTCTCTCTCGCTCATTTCTTCCGTAATAAACGCATATTCATCTTCCACATCGGCCACCACTACCCTGACCAGCCCAAAAATATCCACGGCTTCCTTTTCAAGCGCCGCCTTCGTCCTTACAAAAAACCGGTGTTTGATATGATCTACGTTTGCCTGCTTCACGTCTTCATCGTCCCAGAAGCACATGATCGTTTTCCCGATGTGCCTTGCACAGTCCACCACATCCGAAACTACTGCGCTTGCCGTAGGCAGCTTGCCCGCGCCCCTGCCGTAATACATAGAGTCCCCCAGCATATTGCCATGGACAAACACTGCATTAAATACGCCGCTCACACTGTAGAGCGGATGACTCACCGGAATCATAAACGGGGCAACCATTGCGTAAAAGCCGCCGTCTTCGCATTCCCTACTCATAGCCAGAAGCTTAATGGAACGCTCCAGGGCCCGCGCATAAACAAAATCGGCTGCGGTAATCTTAGTAATCCCTTCTGTATATATATCTTCATATTTTACATTTTTCCCTGTCATCAAAGAAGAAAGGATAGCAATTTTACGGCAGGCATCATGCCCCTCCACATCCGCTTCCGGGTTGCGTTCCGCATACCCCTTCTCCTGCGCTTCCTTCAGCGTTTCCTCAAACCCGGCGCCTTCTGCCGCCATCTTAGATAAAATATAGTTTGTCGTACCGTTTAATATGCCTGTGATACCGTCAATCTTTTCTGCCGTCAAGGAATAATTAATCGGCCGGATAATCGGAATCCCTCCGCCGACACTGGCCTCAAACAGATAATTACATTTATGCTCCTTTGCCAGGCGGATTAATTCCGGCCCGTGGTTTGCCACCAGTTCCTTATTGGAAGTGCAGACGCTCTTCCCCATCATCAGGGCTCTTTTGGAAAATTCATATGCCGGGTGGATTCCTCCCATCGTCTCGCAGATGACTTGAATTTCCGGATCGTTCATAATCATTTCCACATCATGCACCACTTTATTCTCATATGGGTCCCCAGGGAAATCCCTCAAATCAAGAATATACTTGATGCTCAGCTTTTCCCCGGATTTCTTATCAATTTCCTCTTTGTTCTTTTCAATGACTTCAACAACACCGCTTCCCACTGTGCCGTATCCCAGTACCGCTACATTTATCATTTTCCGTTTCCTCCTATTCAGGCCATCCTGCGGCCTATTTTCTATTTCCTTTGCTGCATCCTTTTCCAGCAAGCAGTATATTCTTTGCCTCCCGCCCAGCTTTGCATCTGATTCACTCCTTGGCCAATACCTTCACATAATGCACGCCCTTTTGCTGCTCCAAAAGTTCCAGCATCCGCGACATATCCCCCGTCGCCGGCAATACTTGCACACTAATGCTAAGCGATGCAATCCCGTTGATCGGAATGCTTTGGTGAATCGTCAATATATTCGCCCTATAATCCGCAATCACTTTCAGAACGTCCGACAAAAGCCCCGGTTCATCATTCATCTGCAGGGTAAGAGTAATCGTCGTCCCCTGGGAATTATCATGGAACGGGAAAATATCGTCCTTATACTTATAAAAAGAACTCCGGCTGACCCCCAGCCTTTCCGTCGCTTCATGCACGCTCGCCGCTTTACCGGTTTCCAAAAGACGCTTGGCCTCCACCACTTTCAGCAGCACTTCAGGCACCGCTTTTTTTCTTACCACAAAATAATTGCCCGTTGAATCCATGCAAAACACCTACAGTTCTTTCCCTTTCTTGTTTCTCTGATGCGTACATCTGTATGTCACCGATGGATATTGTAGCATAACACAGGATGCATGGCAACAAAAAAGTGAAAAAAATCAACATATCAAAATAAACTGCCAAAACATCTGCACAGCAATTCCCTATCAGGATCCGGATTCTATATATGCAAAGAATTTTCCCGTTATATAAATGTGGAACAAATATTGGGCAATGGAGGAAATTTATGATAAGATAAATACAAAAGCCGCAATTAAAAATTAAAATTCCCAACCGCAAATTTGCGCCATCAGGCGCAAATCCGCATATCGGGAAAAAGGAGCATGGTAATAAAATGAAAAATTTACGTAAACTGGCAGGGATTGCCATTCTTTTTATACTTATCTTTATGGTCATCGCCCTATTCCGGCATCAGGCACAAGAAGAATTCTCCATGCTGCCGGACCAGATTGAATACTCATTTGACGAGGGCTGGAAGATAACGCTGCTCAATGACGCGGATGCACCGGACACGGACGGCTATGAAGAGTTCAAAGAGCTTGCGGAAAACGCATTGGCCAAGAATTATCAAGAGATCACCCTGCCTTATAACGGCAAAAGCGGAATCCTGGACACGGTTGTTTTTGCCAATACGCTGCCCTGGGAATATGCAGGCCTGACCATGAACTTTACTTCCACAGACGCCAATGCGCTGGTTATCCTCGACGGCGAAGTGATTTACCAATACAAATTAAATGACAGCGATACGCCCGGAAACTATGAACACTTTGTCAATATTCCAAACGTATTCCAAGACGGAGAACTCTGGATTGCCCTAAGTTCCCCCTATCCCAATGCGGCGGCAGCCCTTGGGAACGTGAAAATCGAAACCCGGGATATGGTAGTTATCGGGCTGGTAGGGAATAACATCGCCGATATCGGCTGCTGTCTGCTAATTATCATTATGGCGATTATTATGTTTGTCCTTGCCATGATACGACGCCATACCAGCCAGCCGGCCAGAGGGGAATCTTTTTTAGGGCTGGTAGGCCTGGCTGCAGGGGTTTATTGCTTTATCGGGACCGATACGCTGAATATCTTTTACAATGTGCAGGAAGCTTATGAAATGCAGGAGTATTTAATCCTGCTGATCCCTATGTTCTTAACGCTCTATTTTGAACGGAATCTGCATACCCAATACCCCCGCCGCTTCTCCATACTGTTATGCTGCGTTACCATTCAGGCGGCCATACAGATTTCTTTGCAGCTATTAGGCATACAAAGCCTGAAAAATATGGTAAATGTATCAGCGGCCATCATTGGCATTGTCTGCCTTACCGCTATTATCAGCCTGATTCAGTTCGATTACAAAAACAAACGCTACCAGACATTATTATCCGTCCTTTCCATGCTAGTGCTGCTGTCAGGAGGCATTGCCAACATGATTATGAATACTGTCTTCCGAAATGCCTATGGAAATGCAGCAGGCCAGTACAGCATGACCATATTCAGCATCACGATGGCAGTCATGCACATCTTGCAGCTTTCCAAAGAATACCGGGCTAATGCGGAGAAAAAAGTAAAAGAAACCGAACAGCAGAATCTGCTGCTCACCCAGGCAAAACAGGAGGCGGACGCAGCAAGGCAGGAGGCTTTGGCCGCCAATGAAGCGAAAGGGAAATTCCTGGCGCGCATGTCCCATGAAATCCGCACCCCTATCAATGCGGTGCTTGGCATGGACGAAATGATCCTGCGCGAAACGAAGGAAGAGTGCATAAAAGAATACGCCATGGATATCTATACGGCAGGGCAGGCTCTGCTTTCACTCATCAACGATATCCTGGACTTTTCCAAAATAGACTCCGGCAAAATGGAAATTGTACCGGTAGAATATGATATCAGCAGCCTGATCCATGATCTGGCCACCATGACTTCCCAAAGGGCGGCCGGCAAACAGATCCGTTTCCAAGTGGAAGCTGATCATAATATCCCTTCCCGGCTCTATGGGGACGATGTACGTATCCGCCAAATACTGACAAATATCCTCACTAATGCGGTCAAATATACTCACGAAGGAACCGTCTGGCTCCGTCTCCAAAGCCGCCGGACGGAAAAAACAGCCCTTCTTACATTTGAAGTGGAAGATACCGGCATCGGGATCAAAAAGGAAGATCTGCCCAAACTTTCCGCAGAATTTGAGCGGATCGAGGAAGACAGGAACCGCAATATCGAAGGCACCGGTCTGGGCATGAATATCACCATCCAGCTTCTTTCCCTCATGGGAAGCCGGCTGCAGATAGAAAGTGTCTATGGGCAAGGCTCTAAGTTCTCTTTTGAACTGGAACAGGAAATAATTGACGATACGCCCATTGGGGATTTTGAATCCCGTGTGCATCAGATCACGGAAAACTACAGCTACAGCACTCAGCTTTACGCGCCGGATGCAAAGATACTGGTTACCGATGACAATGCCGTAAACCGCAAAGTATTGAAAAATCTGCTAAAAGAAACAAAAATACAGATAACGGAAGCGGAAGGAGGAATGGAATGCTTGCAGCTTGTGCAGGAAAACCGCTATGATTTAATTTTCCTTGATCACATGATGCCGGGAATGGACGGGGTGGAAACCCTCCACCGCATGAAAAAACTTTCCGGTTTCCCATGCCAGGATACTCCTGTCATTGTCCTGACAGCCAATGCAGTCGCCGGGGCAAAAGAAAAATATTTAGCGGAAGGATTCGATGACTTCCTTTCTAAACCTATTGTCCCTGAAAAACTGGAAAATATGATACAGCATATGTTGCCGGAAGAATTGCAGCAGCATATCCCCCCCGCGTCTGCCGCCAGCAAAGATAAGCCTTCCCCCTCCCTGCAAGACCAGACAGGCGGTGGGGAAGCTTTCCTGGAAAAGCTTCCCCAGGTAGACGGTTTGGATTGGCAATATGCCTGGCTGCATCTGCCTGATATGGAACTGCTGGAATATACGCTCAAAGAGTTTTATGCACAGATTGATTCTGCCGCAGAACGCCTGGAACTGGCATACGAACAGGCCGGACAGCCAGAATCTCTTGAGCAGTACCGGATCCAAGTACATGCCATGAAAAGCCTGGCGGCCACTGTTGGAATTATGCCATTGTCCGGGCTTGCAAAAATATTGGAATATGCAGCAAAAGATGGTAAAATAGAATGGGTTATGTCCATGACCCCGCCGTTTTTAGAAGAATGGCGCAGTTACCGTCAGAAATTACAAGGA
Organism: uncultured Lachnospiraceae bacterium; assembly: GCA_910576535.1. Classification (GTDB taxonomy): domain Bacteria; phylum Bacillota; class Clostridia; order Lachnospirales; family Lachnospiraceae; genus Kineothrix. The sequence continues at coordinate 74,794 of CAJTKK010000004.1, forward strand.
GTCTTTGGCATAGGGGCTGCCCCAAAACAGGAAGTGACAGATTATTCTTTGGTACAAGCCCTTGTGGAAATGGTACGGATCAGTATGCAGGAAATGGATATCGACCAGGCGGATCAGTTAATAGAACAATTACAGTCCTACGCTTATCCGGAAGATATGGCACGGAACATCCGACAACTCGCAGATGCAGTCACCAATCTGGATCCTGAAGAGGCAGACCGCCTTGCTAACCTGCTGATTTCTGCAGGAAACATGCATCCGCAGGAAGAGAAAGGAACATGGTAATAAAAATGAAAAAGATTCTATTAATCGGAAAGCTGAACAATATAATGAAAGAAACAAATAAATTTTTATCCCAGTTTTTTCATGTACAGCTTTGTTCAGAAAATGCGGGCGTTTTAGAAGGGATGATGAAGATCGTCAATCCAGACCTGGTCCTGATCAGCCTGGTAGGCGCTTATGATATCGACACTTCCATATTTTTTATGCTAAGCGACCAGTATGCACGGATTCCCGTACTAACGATCGGCACAAAGGAAGAAAGCAACGCCTTTTTCAAATATTATGAAAACAGACAGTTTGAAAACCTGATCCGTCCGGTAGAAAATACCGCAATCAAAAAAGCCATATGCCGGAGACTTGATCTGAACGAACAGGAAATAGAAAAAAACACGGCAGGGAAAATCAAAGAAACAGAGGATAAAAAACGGGTCTTAGTGGTCGATGATAACGGTACGGCGCTCCGGACAATGAAAGCCATGCTGGAAGGTTACTACGAAGTTGCCGTTGCCATTTCCGGCGCCCAGGCCATGACTTCCATCGGCAAAAAAAGACCGGATTTAATTCTATTGGACTATGAAATGCCCGTCTGCAACGGTAAAATGACGCTGGAAATGATACGTGCAGACGAAGATATGAAAGATATCCCTGTCATCTTTTTAACCGCCATCAATGACCGGGCTAATATTGAAGCGGTATTAAAATTAAAGCCGGCCGGATATTTCCTGAAACCGCCTGTCAAAGAGCGGCTGCTGGCGGAAATTGATAAAATATTAAACCCTGCCCCCTAGGGATATCTTGCAAAAGGTTTTTTATGTAATCCATGAAAAATTGATCTTTCAACGGAAGGCAACCGCCCCTGCGGTTTTTCCGGGCCAATGACAATAAATGCCGCTGTATCCAGGATTTTTCCTTTGATACAGCGGCATTCCTACAGTTTGTTTTCCATTTATTGTTGTGCCATCTCTCCCAAAATCCGGTAAACCGCTTCTGCCACGCCATCCTCCCTGCTTCTCTTTGTAACGATATCAGCCGCATTTTTTACTTCTTCCCTGGCGTTTCCCATGGCAAACCCCAGCCCCGCCTTTTCCAGCATATCCAAATCATTTAAACTGTCGCCGGCTACTGCGGTATGTTCCAAAGAAATGCCAAGATGCCCACACAAGAATTCCAGGGATTTTCCTTTTGTACAGTCCTGGTACATAATCTCAGCATTATGAGTCCCCGATACGCAGACGGCAGGTCCCCCGTAGCGGGCTGTCCAGCCGCTTACCTTCTTAAGCACATTTTCATCATATGTGATCAGCGAAATACTATATACCGCTTCTTCCTGCTCCAGATATTCCTCCATTTTTTCCACAATACGGATCCCGTTCTGCCCCTGCGTCTCCTGTTTGGCAAATAGCGCCTTTTCCTCCGGAATGGCCATTCCTTCTGCCCTTAGCCTGGCAATCTCCCGGTCAAAAACATCCGTCCAATTTTCCGGGGCAATATATCCTCCGCTTTCTTCCAAGCCATAACATATCTTCTCCTGTTCCAGATAATTTACGATTGCGGATACAAACTCTTTTTCAAGCTTCTTGCCAAAGAGCAATGTTCCCTCCGGATCAAACACACAAGCTCCATTATTGGAAATGATATATGGTTTTAAAGAATGTTTCCTGCATATTGTTGCCGCATCATAATAAGTCCGCCCTGTAGCAATGGCAAACCGTATCCCCGCCTCCTCCAGCCGCCTTATTGCGGCCAGGTTACCGGGGCTTATGGTAAAATCCTCCTGAAGCAGCGTTCCATCCATATCGCTGACAAACAGCAAAATCCTTTTTTCCGGCATTTTATAAAATCCCGAAGAAGGAAAGAACGATTGAGAGCAGGAACGTAACTACGATCAGCACTACCGGGCTTACCTTTTTCTCTTTCAGGAAATAATACATCAGGAACACATATCCAATGGACAAAATATTCGGAAATACTTTGTCAAAGAAATCCGCCTGCAATGCAACCGTTTTTGCCTCATTCACGACAATCTCCGTCTGTACATTAATACTTACATAAGAAGCAATCAGCCCGCCGATAACCGTACATCCCAAAACTGTGGCTGCCTTTGACAGCACCTCAGAAATATCCGTAATCTGCGCCACTGCTTTTACCCCCAGATTATAGCCAAGATGCGTCCAGAACCACCTCATTGCAAAAATTGCCAGATACACTAAGAAGAAAATAATCGGCCCAAGAACACTTCCTTCCATTGCCATAGAAGAACAAATGCCCGCCACAATAGGAAGCAAGGTAAACCAGAAAATAGCATCGCCGATACCAGCTAACGGTGCGAATAATGCCACCTTCAGACCTTTGATAATCCCTCTGTCAGCACGGGACTCTTCCATGGAAATCAATAAGCCCATCAGAAACCCTACCAGATTCGGATGTGTATTGATGAATTCCAGATTATCCGTCATGGCTGCGGACAGCCCTTCCTTATCGTCTTTATAAATCTTTTTCAAAGCCGGAAGCTGGGCTCCCAGGAACCCGCAGGACTGCATCCTCTCATAGTTAAAACCAGCCTGAAGGAACACGGAGTAAAGCGCTAACCGGTTAATGTCCTTTTTGTCCAAAACTTTATTTCTATCAGATGCCATCTTCTTCTTCCTCCTCTGCCACATTCGAAATTGCCCTACTTGCCTTTATATTCTTTTCTATATTGTATACGAACAACGCCATTGCAACACCGACCACTGCTATCGGCAGCAAGTTCGAGAAATCCAAGAAGCAAGCAATTACAAAGCCAATCAACAGATATGGGATAAACTCTGCCTTAAGCATAACTTTTAACAGCATCGCAAAGCCGACTGCGGGAAGGATCCCCCCGGCTACTTCAAAACCATGGGTCAGCCATGCAGGCAGCACTTCCACAAAGGCTTTCATCGCATCCTGGGCTACAAATGTACACAAAAATACTACAAGCCCATACAGTAATGCAACAATCGCCGTGCATGTCATATTAATCTTTACAATCTTTGCCGTATCCGCTTCTTCCGCTGCCTGATCCGCCCCTTTCATAAAGAAAGAGAATGTGGAATAGCAGAACAGGATAATGTACTGCATCAGGAAGCTGAAAGGAAGCGCCAATGCCATAGCGGCGGTAGCCTCCGTCATTGTGGTATACGCGATAACTGTGGACATTACCCCTGCCAAAACCGGGTTCGGCGGCTGTGTCCCGCCAGCAGGAGTTAAGCCTGCAAATGCCAGTTCCGTAATGCCGCCAGTAAGCAGCCCGAGCTGGATATCCCCCAAAATAAAACCAGTCAGCGTGCTTACGATAATCGGACGGAAAATAAAGAATCCCTCCAGCCAAAAATCAACACCTACAATAATTGCCATAATCGCCAGGCCTATGCCCTGCATCAATGTAATCTCCATAAAAAAAGTCCCTTTCCCTTATCTCGTTAGATTTCCTTGATACGTTCTTTTATGTCCCCAGGAACATCCTGGATATAAAGTTCGACCCCCGCATCCCGGATAGCCTTCAAATCCCCCATGTCCGCATCGTCTACATACACCTTTTTGCTAATCTGGCGTTTTCCCTGGGAAAAGTGCATATTCCCTACATTCACCTCTTTAATGGGAACGCCTCCCTCAATCAGCTTACGCACATCTGCCGGCGTTTTGCAGACAATAAAAATCTTTTGACGGTCTGCCGCTTTGTGAATCACGTCAATTGTTTTCTGAATGGTAAAAAACCTTACGCTTGCCCCTGATGATTTGGCAGTTGCAGCCATAAGCTGCTGCATCAGTTCATTTTCAGCGGCTTCATCATCCGCTACAAGAATCAGATTAGCGCCCAGCGTCATAGTCCATGTCACCCCTACCTGTCCATGAATCAAGCGGTTATCAATCCTTGTCAACAAAATATTGGGCATAACCATCCCTCCTTTCTTCCAAATTTACCTTTCAGGCTATAAATTAAATTCATTATACCCCTCCTTCATTCCATCCGTCTTTGTAACTTTTAACAAATTGTTTGTTCTATTTATAAATTTTTTATTCTTTTTTTATATTATATTGATTTACATTCTTTATTTATAGATATAATGCGCAAAAACTAAAATAATTAATATTCCTTTTTATGGAAATTATACAAAAACATTCCTTATAGAAAAAACATCCGCAACACAATAACGGCAGGATGGTTTTTCCATCCTGCCGTTGTCCAGCAGCCCCGCTGCTTTGCCAAAATCCATAAAATCTGAAAACTCCTGTCATATGCCCTTCCGCATAAGATTTCCAGTTTTTTTACGCTTTCCCATCGCAGCCGCACATTTTGATACGCTGTCTTACAATCTCTTTTACCTGTTCCATGGCCATTTTTCCATATTTCTTCGGATCAAAAGCATCCGGATGCTCCGCTAAGAATTGTTTCACCCCATCCGTGTAGGCAATCCGCAGCTCCGTAGCAAAATTCACTTTGCAGATCCCCCTTTTGATGCTCTCTGTAACCGCTTCTTCCGACAGCCCGCTCGCCCCATGCAGCACAAGCGGAATCGTAACGACTTTGCGTATTTCTTCCAGACGGTTTAAATCCAGCTTCGGTTCCCCTTTATAAACGCCATGCGCTGTCCCGATCGCTACCGCCAAGGAACCAATGCCCGTACGCTCCACGTATTCCTTTGCTTCCTGCGGATCCGTATAGCCGCCGCTCCCGCCGTCTAAGTCGTCTTCCTTGCCGCCTACTTTGCCAAGCTCTGCTTCCACCGGAATCCCGGACGGCCTGCAGGCATCTGCCACCGCCTTAGTGATCGCTATATTCTCTTCAAATACATGATGGGAGCCGTCAATCATAATCGAACTGTATCCTATGCGGAGCGCGCGCATAGCCAGATCAAAGCTGTCGCCATGGTCCAAATGCATACATACCGGCACGCTTGCTCTCTCAGCCGCCGTTTTTACATTTGCAAGATACATATCCAGCCCAGCATATTTTACAGTAGACGGCGTCGTCTGAAGCATCAGCGGGGCGCCCAGCTCTTCCGCCGCTTCGATCACTGCCATCACCATTTCCATATTTTCTACATTGAATGCCCCCACTGCATAACCCCCGCTTTGAGCATCCAACAACATTTTTTCCGATGTCACAAACGCCATATCTTTTTCTCCTTCCATTACTTAAAATTATTCCGCATCATTTTGTTTATCGTTTCAGGTGAAATACGGCCTTCCATCGGCCCAAACGCCGCCGCGTTCAGCGCCCCGGCAGCCGCTCCCATCCTGGCCGCTTCTTCAAGCCCTTTCTCCTGTGCCAGCCCGCAGATAAAAGCTGCATCAAAGCTGTCCCCTGCCCCAGTGGCATCCAACTGCTCCACCGGGTATACGCCCATTTCCAGTTCCAGCCCTTTCCGGGTATAAACCCGGGAACCCTTGGAACCGTTTTTCAGAACCAAAGTTTCCAGCCCCTGGTTCCCGAAAGCCGCTTCCACCGCTTCCTCTATGGTATCCTTTTGGGTCAGCATTTTCAGTTCCTGCACGCCGGGCATAAAAAGATTACAGTTGCAGAATGCCTCCTGCACCAAATCAAAGGCTTTAGGGTCACGCAGCAATTCAAGCCTCACATTAGGGTCAAAACTGATTTTCGTCCCATTTTTTTTAAATAAATACATGGTTTTCAGTATTTCCCGCCCAAACGCTGCGGAAGCCATCAAAGAACAGCCCATAATATGAAAATACTTGGCATCTTCCATTCCCGCTAGGCTTTCCGGCGCTTTCGGTTCCGTAGCCGGTGTATTTTCCATATGGAAAATAAATTTTCTCTCCCCGCCGGCATAGTATGTAACAAAGGCCACCCCCGTAGAGCCATTCCCGCTCCTTATAATCCAGCGGCAGTCCACGCCGTCCTTTGTAAGACGGTCTACAATATTTTTTCCAAAATCATCCTTCCCCACACCAGCTATAATACCGGAAGGACATCCAAGCCTTGCCGCCGTACTAATAAAGATCCCCGGCGCGCCGCTGGGAAACGGGCCTTTAAAATCTCCTGTTTCATACAGCTGCATCCCTTCCTGCGGGCGCATAATCTCGCAAAGCAGCTCTCCCATCGTCATAATTTCCGGCATATCATCCCCTCCCGTTTATTTCTGCTGATTTCTTTTGATCCGTCATATTTATTATATCCGCCGGCTGCCGAATATGCAAGCATTGCCAACTGCTTTTCTCCCGGTTTCCTGCCAAGCCAGCTATGCCTAAGCAGCAATATCTAATGTTTCTTATTACGCTTATACTCTTTTATCTGCCCGGCAATTACCGTATAATCCCGTTCAAACAATTCTTCGCAGAACTGCCGCTGTAAAATCTCCTCCGGGGTTTTTTCCAGTATTTTTTCAATAACAAAAAGCTTGCTCTTCTCCTTATATGCCGGAAGCTTGTTCAGCTCCTGGATATGAGCAAGCTCCGTCCTCCACAAAATACTCATTTTTCTTTTCCAATTCATCTCCGGGTTCTTGCCCGGCCTACGCAAAACATAAAAATCTATTGCATCCCCCATCCGTTCTGCCGTGATAATCCCCCACCACTCCGGGATATGTTCCTCCACATGCAGCGCATGGCTTGTGCCTACCACCGCATAATTATAATCATAATACAGATTATAATCCTTCACCTGGCGCCCCAGCCTCGCATAAGTATCCGCATCGCTTTTGATCTCAAGCCCATATACATTGTCCGGGGTTACCATCACTGCATCCGCCCTGGACTTCCCCATCCTTTTTTCTTCTATTATCCTTGTTTTCCCATATACTTCCTCTAAAAAATCAAACAGAGGCTCCCTGATCTCTTTATCATGCAATACTTTCCTTGCTTTCTCTTTATTTTCTCCTGCCGTGCCATTCTTGTTCTTATCTTTCCCTTTCATGATATCCGTACTTTTCCTTTGCTTCCATCTATAGATTTTGACGGGAAAATCCCGGAAAAAAATTCCATGCGCTTTCCTTATCCGATGCGCATGGCGGGGCTTTACTTGGTTTTAACCTGATTTAAAACCCCTATAAAAACAGGGAGGTTGGATTCCTCCTCCACAATGGCATACACAAACGGCCTTTGCAGATATACTTCATAGACTTTCGCCGCAGGCTCCTGTCTTGCGCCCCCGGCCACCATTTCCTCAACCGTTGCAGCAGCAGCCTCTGTGCCGAGTTCTTTTACGGAAATATAAGTTTTATGAATAACCCTGCTTAAGCAGACCGGGACGCCGGGCAAAACGCCAATCCCCCGGAAATCTGCCTTTCTCCAGTCAAATGCATCCTTCATTCCCATTTCTGCCAATATGCCGCTTAATTCCGTCTCGTAATCCGCTTCAAATTTTGGCATACCGGTTTTCACCGTTACTTCCGTTTCCGCCCCGGCCAGCAGGGCAAGGAAATGCTCCCCATCCATAGAGCCTATATATTCTTCAGGGCTGATCCCTTCGTCCGGCAAAAGAGCGGCGAACCGGTATCCTTCTTTATAAGGCTTTATAAAGCCTGCAGCCTTTTCGTCCTTAATATAAACGCTTTCCTCCGAATACATAAACGGAACCGTTTCTTTCCCTTTCTTTCCATTGAAAAAAACATCCTCCCTTACTTGGTATGGCTCATAAGCCTTTTCCCAGCTTCCGTCAAAAACAACGGCATTCACCAAATACATCACTGCGTCTTCCTGTAAGTTACCCAAAATCCTTTTTATCCTTCCATCTGTTTTTTCTTCCGCCCATGAATTGATATCGTTCAAAGTTTCTTCGCAAAAAGGAACCTGGTAAATATCCGCATGATAATAACCGGCATTCTTTTCCAGGAAGTCTTTCTCCACCGTCAGCTTCCTTCCTTCATCCTGGATCCATATGGCATTGGCCATCTTCAGACTGGCGCCTTCTGTATCTGTCAGCCCGTCCGTCCATGCTTTCAGGTTTTCATTCAAGCTGTCCATATCCTGATTCCGGGCCAGGACAGAAAGCATCTGGGAAAGCGTATCTCCCTTAGCCCCATTGGCCGTCATAGCCAGGGCTGTCAGTGCCGACGCCGGCGATACCATCACATTCTCCCCCTTATTTTCTTCCAAATTTTCTTTGAGCAGATGTACCGCAAAGTCTGCAGTGTCTAAACAAAACGCGTCCTTTGGCATATCCTCTTCCCCGCTGCCCACCGGCGCTTCTTCGTCCATCCTGATTTTCCCTATCGTATCCACAGCCTGGTTTCCTTCCTTTCCAGCAGAACTGACTCTGTTTTCCTGTAAAACGCTTTTTTCCATATCTTCTGTCCGCCCCATCTCTTCTTTTTGGCCGCATCCGCAGCATATAAGAAGAAGAATTGCCAAAAATACTATACCACATCTTTTTCTTTTCATAATTTCCCTCATTCCTGCGTGGCTTTGTTCCATAAAGCCCATTTTTCTTTCCCGTTTATTTCTTTCATTATACAAGATCCCCCATAAAAAATCATCTATTATCTTCTTTTTGCCGGCCATTCCAGAAACAAACCGCCCCTATTTTCTCAGTTTCGCCCAGCGCCTATCTTCTCCTGCGCTTTCCGCCCCGGGCTGCTTTGTTCTCTCCAGCATGGATATCCCATCTGGCTATTGCAAAAAAAATAGGGTAAACTATCCTAAAAGACAATTCCTGCGCCCTTCCTGGAAAGCCAGGGTTTTTCAAGATGCCTGATCACATCAGTTCACGCTAGTACGGGGGATTTATGCGTTTTAACAAGATAGATATTCATTCCGAATATAATGACGAATTAACAGAAACCATGAGAAAAGAAAGCGCACACATTATTGATATGTATTTACGCCTGTTAAAATACTATGACAATGACCACTGCAGAAAACTGAATATTTCCTGTAATGAAAAAACCAGCCGCCCCTATATCAGATCCAGCCTCAACGGATATATCTCCTTGCAGGCTCCATTTTTCCCGGATCAGTTCTTCCTTTTAACCCCAACAGGAAAAAGCTGTTTTTATTTAAGCCTCATCCACCAGTCTGTTATGTACATAGGCTCCAGATGGGGGTGGAACCTGCCCTACTTTACTTTTATACAAGGCTGCATTATTTCCAGCAATTTTAAAAACCAGTGGATGCATGGAAAACCTTCCAAATCCTGCAATATAGACAAAAGCGCACAGCTCAGGATCGTGCAGACCATAGATAAAGCAAATATTTCCCTGGTCATTACACAAAAAAGAAAGGTCATCAAAAAGATGCTGGTTACGGAAACAGAACCAGTGCCTTGGGCATACCGGCCGTATCTGGGAACCATCCATTGGACGGGCATCGACAGTCTGACCGTCTGCGGCAGGGAAGGGCAGATTATTTTTGAAGCATCCGGTGTTTAGGGCAGCAAAAAACCCTGCCATAATAAGCAGGGGTCTTCCGCCTTCTTTTAACCTACAGTCTCTTAATCCGGTCCACTGCCTCAACCGTATTCTCATAACTGCCAAAGGCAGTCAGCCTGAAATAAGTTTCGCCGCTGGGTCCGAACCCGGAGCCTGGAGTCCCTACCACATTGGCATTTTCCAGCAAATAGTCAAAAAACTCCCAGCTAGTCATCCCATTGGGCGCTTTCAGCCAGATATAAGGAGCATTCACTCCGCCGGATACCGCATAGCCCGCATCTTTCAGGCCTTTCAAAATATATTCCGCATTCTTCATATAATAAGCAACCTGTTCCCTGATCTGGGATTTGCCGTCCGGCGAATAAACCGCTTCCCCGGCGCGCTGCACAATATAAGGCGCCCCATTGTACTTTGTCCCATGCCTTCTCGCCCATAAGGAATGAAGGGAAGTCCCCCCGCATTTCAATTCCTTGGGAATCACAGTAAAACCAAGGCGCACGCCGGTAAACCCTGCATTTTTGGAAAAAGAACGCAGCTCTATCGCACAGGTTCTTGCCCCCTCACATTCATAGACCGTATGCGGGACATCTTCCTGCGAGATATAAGCTTCATAAGCCGCATCATATATAATCACTGCCCCTACCTTGTTCGCATAATCCACCCATTCCTGAAGCTGTGCCTTCGTAACCGCAGAACCCGTCGGGTTATTCGGGAAACACAGATAAATGATATCCGGTGTTTCCTCCGGCAATTCCGGCACAAAATTATTGTCCGCAAGGCAAGGCATATAAATCACATCGCTCCATACTTCCTTGTCAGCATCATAAATCCCTGTCCTGCCCGCCATCACATTCGTGTCCACATATACCGGGTATACCGGGTCGCAGACTGCGATCTTATTGTCTGTGCTGAAAATTTCCTGAATATTCCCGGAATCGCATTTAGCCCCGTCAGAAACAAAAATCTCATCCGCCGCTATATCGCACCCCCGCGCTTTATAGTCATTCTCTGCAATCGCATTGCGCAGGAATTCATATCCTAAGTCCGGCGCATACCCATGAAATGTTTCCGCCTTCCCCATCTCATCCACTGCCCGGTGAAGCGCATCAATAATGGAGGGGGCTAACGGCTGGGTTACATCGCCGATCCCAAGACGGATAATCTTTTTTTCCGGGTTCGCCTGGGCATATGCATTCACTTTTTTTCCAATGGTAGAAAAAAGATAACTTCCAGGTAATTTTAAATAATTATCATTGATCTTAAACATATATCTTCTCCTCTTAAACCATAAACATTTTAGACATTTATAAAACCAATCCATTTGCAGGACACCCTGACAGTTTAAAACCTCAATTGCCTATTTCACAGCAAGCTATACTTCCATTTCTATCTCGCCTTCAAAAACAGTTTCTGCAGGCCCTGTCATATAAACCGTATTTTCTTTCCTGTCCCACCGGATCTTCAGTTCCCCGCCTAATAGTTTAACAGTAACTTCTTCTTCCGTCAAACCATTTAAGATACAGGCCACCGCCGTTGCACATGCCCCCGTACCGCAGGCCAAGGTCTCCCCGGTCCCTCTTTCCCATACCCGCATCTGAACTGTATTTCTGTCCAGTACCTTCACGAATTCCGTATTCGTCCGTCTCGGAAAACGCATATGGTTTTCAAAATAAGGACCTGTTTTTTCTATTGCAAAGCCATCCAGGTCTTCCCATTCCTTCATAAAGATAACTGCATGAGGGTTTCCCATGGATACACATGTCATTTCATACTCTTTCCCCTCTACCTCAATCCTCTCCGCAATTGCTTCTTCCTGCCCGGAAACTACCGGGATATCCTCCGCTTTCAGGATGGGCGCCCCCATATTCACTTTGACGCTTTTCACTTTCCCTTCCTCTACTGTAAGTTCCAGATACTTCACATTCCCGCAGCTTGCAATCCTTACCGCTTCCTTATCCGTAAGCCCTTTGTCATATACATACTTCGCCACGCACCGGATACCATTTCCGCACATTTCCGCCCGGGAGCCGTCCGCATTGTACATTTCCATCTCAAAATCAGCCCCGGCGCCTTCCCCGTCCAGGGAATGGATAAAAATCACCCCATCGCCCCCCACTCCGAAATGCCTGTCACTTAGCATACGTACCATCTTTGCCTTTTCTTCCCCATCCATCGTTATCCCGGCTCCATTGATATAAATATAATCGTTCCCGCAGCCATGCATCTTTGTAAACCCTATTTTCATCTGCCCTCTCCCTTCCGGAATATCGTTATGCCTCATTACAAAACTGGCGGACTTGCCGGAAACTCCGGCTATCCGCCGTTCTGCATCTGCCCTGTTTGCTTTTATTTCATCTATGCTACTCCAAAATACGATCCAACGCATCCAGCAGGACTTCCACATCAATCGGTTTCGCCAAATGGCCATTCATCCCGCTGCTCAACGCCTCCTGTTTATCCTCTTCAAATGCATTCGCGGTCATGGCCAGAATCGGGATAGACGCCAGTTCCTTGTCCTCCAGTTTGCGGATCGTCTTAGTCGCCTCATAACCGTTCATAACCGGCATCCTCACATCCATAAGGATGAGCTGGTAATACCCCGGTTCTGAATTTTTCAGCATATCCACCGCTATTTGCCCATTTCCGGCAATTTCCGTAGTAAATCCGGCATCCCCCAAAATAGCCGCGGCAATTTCCTGGTTCAGCTCATTGTCCTCTGCCAACAGAATACGGCCAGTATGCCTTCTTACCTCTTTTTCCCTTTTTCCGTCCTTCCCCGTCTCTTCTGCGCCTACAATGGAATGCAGACAGCTACGCAGCTCCGACAAAAACAGCGGTTTGCTGCAAAATGCCGTAATCCCGGCTTCCTTCGCCTCTTCCTCAATATCCTGCCAGTCATAAGCTGTCAACAGGATAATCGGCACGGCATCCCCCATTTCTTTGCGGATTCTCCGGGTTACTTCAATACCGTTCATATCGGGCAGCATCCAGTCAATCACATATACCGTATAAATATCATTCCTTGTCACCGCCTGGCGTGTACGCAGCAGCGCTTCCTTTCCCGACAACGTCCACTCCGCACGCATCCCAATCTGCCCCAGCATATAAGTTACGCTGTCGCATGTATGAAAATCATCGTCCACAACCAATGCCCTGCAGTTTTTCAGCTTGGGTATATCCTGCGGCTCTTTTGCCCCGGTATGCAGGCGGAAGGTAAAGCCCACCGTCACCTCCGTGCCTGCCCCCTGTTCGCTTTTTACCTCAATTGTGCCGTTCATCATATCCACAATGTTCTTTGTAATTGCCATTCCAAGCCCGGTTCCCTGGATTCCGCTTATTGTACTGCTCTTTTCCCTCTCAAAAGGTTCAAAAATATGGGAGACAAATTCCTCGCTCATGCCGATTCCAGTATCCTTAATGTGGAATTCATAGTGAGCAAAGCCTTTCGGCGCGCCTGTTTTTTCCGTTACCCGCATACTGATAATGCCGCCTGCGCCCGTATACTTCACCGCATTGCTCAACAGATTCAGAAGCACTTGATTCAGACGCAGCTTATCACAGCAGATCTCTTCATTCAGTACGTCCACAGCATCTATGTACAGATTAAGCTGCTTCGCATGAATATCCGCCTGAAGGATATTGCGCAGCCCATGCAGGATATCCGGCAGCCGGCAGGGTTTTTCGTCCAAATGCATCTTGCCGCTTTCAATGCGGCTCATATCCAGGACATCGTTAATCAGGCTAAGCAGATGGTTCCCGGATGACATAATTTTTTTCAGATATTCCTCTACCTGGTCTTTATAGTCAATATGTGTAATGGCAAGAGTCGTAAATCCCACAATCGCATTCATCGGCGTGCGGATATCATGAGACATATTGGATAAAAAGATACTTTTTGCCTTATTGGCCCGGTTCGCCTGCATCAACGCATTTTCCAGCAATGTCTTCTTCTCCATCTCACTCCTGGTTTCCTCATCGACACTGCGAATCCCCATTACCATGCCATGCTTTTCTTTGCTCCATTTCCCGGTACGCACTACTTTGATCTGGAAATACTCTATTTCGCCGTTTACACAGACGCGGTAGTTTACATAATCCATCTGCTTCTCTGCCAATTCTTTTTCCAGTTCTTCTTTTGAGGACAAGTGAAGCAGCATTTCCCGGTCTTCCTCATGCACAAATTCCTGTATGTAGCGTTCCATGCTCCCTTTAAAAGAAATCTTCCCATCCGGGCCAGGGGCAAAAACACCGCCATCTCCTTCATGATAGCGGAACGGGATACCGGTATCTTCATTAAGGTCAAAATAACACACAATGCTGTAGTCAATGCCCAAAGCCTGGATTAACTCCATCTGCCATCTTTCGTTCTTTTTCTCCTGCAGTTTCTGGGCAGTGCAATCCAGAAGAAAACGCTGGTAATATAATTTCCCGTTTTCTTTAAAAAGCTTTACGTTCCCCATAAGATGAAGCACTTCCCCGTTCTTATGGCGCACGCGGTATTCTATACTGACAATATCCCCCTCTTTTTGCAGATTCTTCATGCACTCCTGAAGCTTATCCCGGTCTTCCTCCAAAACGCTGTTGGCCACCATGTCAAACCCGTCCGCAAGTAATTCCTCCTGGGATTCATAGCCCATAATTTTCAGCGCCGCCTTATTAATGCTGAGAATATGCGACCCGTCTACCGTATGGCGTATTACCCCACAGTCAATCGTAGTAAAAATTTTTTCCAGCGTCTCGTTTTTTTGTATGATCTCTTTTTCATATGCGCGTTCCTGCGTCACATCAATGGCTACCCCTACCGTACCCATTACGCTGCCATCCAGATCATACAAAGGAGATTTATAGGTTGTCAGCGTCCGCATCCCGCCTCCTGTCTGGATCACTTCCTCCGATACGCACGTCTGCCGCCTGTCCATAACCTCCTTTTCGGACTCTATGCAAGCCGGGTCATCATGCTCCACATCCCAAATATAGGCATGACCCCTGCCTTCCACCTGTTCTTTTGTTTTATTCACTGTTTTGCAAAAACTGTCATTCACCTTTTCATGAATTCCATTTTTGTCTTTATACCAAATAAGATTTGGCACATTATTAATTGTCGCTTCAAAATAATGGCTCGTCTGCCAATAATCTTTACTCGTCTTGCATTCCTGCTGCCATCTTTGGAAACGAAACCTGATTTCCTCCTCTGACATGGGGCAGCCCCAAATATCTTTGACTCCATGCAAATCACCGGAAAAAATATCCGTCCGGTTTTTATCCGCAAGCAGAATCAGTTCGGCCTCCCCGCGTTTTGCCGAAACAAGTGTCTGCACTGCCTCTTTTACATCCAATTCCTCCAAATCGGCCAGAATCACATCCGCTTTTGCCGCTAATGCTTCATCAAGCTCTTCGCTTTCCATATACTCATGAGTAAAGTGTTCCAGCGGCGGCATCTCTTTCATGATTTCAAACATTCTGCCTTGCCGACCTAACAAATAAAAATGCAGATGGCAATGATACATACCCTTTCCTCCTTATGCCTGCAATCGTACGGTGATTGACGTATTTAATAGAAATTATACTTCATTTCGTCTACGAAAACAAGTGTGCTGTTCATTCCTTATACAGCTTTTCAAAAGAAGAAAAATGCGGTTTCTATTCCTCCGGCCGGCCCGGCCATCGCATCAGTTATTCTTCACACTTCCAGGAAAGAATTATTTTAAATAAGTCCCCGTCTACAATGATTTCCATCTTTCCTCCCTGAATCTCCGTAAAACTTTTCGCAATCGCAAGCCCAAGGCCGCTTCCCTCCGTATTTCTTGAACTGTCTCCCCGCACAAAACGTTCTGTCAGTTCTTCCGGCGCTATATGCAGTTCCTCCGCAGACATATTCCGTAACCCGATCACTGCCTCCCCGTCCGATTTTTCCAGATCAATATATACCCTGCTCCCGGTCATGGCATATTTCATAATATTGGAGTAAAGATTTTCAAAAATACGGTACGTTTTCTGGCTATCCAGCTTCAAAATGATTCTCTCCCCCGACATGCGGAAACGGAAGTCCAGATTTGCCTCTTCTATCTTATCCTCATACTCCAGATATACTTGCCGCATCAAATGAGCAATATCCACATCCACCAGATTCACTGTTACATTCCGGCTGTTTGCCTTGCTCACTTCAAACAAGTCTTCAATCAGGGTTTTCAGCCGTAGGGACTTTCTCTCCAGCACTCCGATATATTCCTGCCTCTGTTTTTGCGTAATCCCTTCTTCTTTCAGTAAATCAATATAAGTTGTGATGGCTGTCAGCGGCGTTTTTAAATCATGGGAAACATTCGTAATCAGCTCCGCCTTCATTCTCTGGCTTTTCACTTCTTCATCCACCGCTTTGCGGAATCCTTCCTGGATTTCAAAAAGCGCGTCTTTGCAGGATTCAAATACCCCGAAGTCTTTATCAAGCGCCGTGTTCAAGTTCCCCTGCGCAATAGAACCCGTGGCATCCAACAGGTTCCTGTACTGTCCCTGCAGTTTCTGAATATATTTCTTCAGAAGAATATATAAGGCAACGGAATACACGGCCAGCCCCAGCCATCCAAACAGCCACATGCTGCACATAATCCCGACAAGCACAAAATTAATCAGCACTGCTTTATGAAGTGTATACCCCACATTCCCGTCCAGATCCACATGCAGGAATTCCTCCTTCAATCCTTGGATCACTTTCCCCGCCTGCTTTCCAAACCATCCTGCATACCGGATCAAAAGGCTTCTTTCTTTCAAAAATCCTTTCACGCCATAAGCCGGAATCTCCCCTAACGTATTCACAGCATAAAACCATCCCCCGAACATCAGGAACAGGAACCCTGCATTTACAGCCCCAGTCACTATTCCATAACATTCCGCCGGCAGGAAAAATAAGTATTGGTTCCATAATGCGTGAAAATATCCTCTGTTTGTCCAGTTCACCAAATCAATAACCGTATTCATAAAAGCGCCGCCTATCATAACTGCCAGAAAAACCGTAACTTCCAACGGTATCCTTGCCGCCCTGCTATGATGCAGGTAATATTTGCCGCTCAACATCATGAGGAAAGCGATAACCGTCACCCCTCCAAGCATAATCCAGTAAACACTGCCAACCCCGGCCCGGTAATAAGCAAACCACTCATCCCAGCCGGGCGAAAAGTTTATCATTGCATCCTTCTGTTCCTGCGTCAGTGCATAAATAAAAGTAGCTTTTTCCGGCGCACGGACGGCACAGCTTACTTTTTTCATCCGGTTCTCCGCGCTGTATCCGTAATAATCCTTTTCTTTTACGTAATACCCGTTTTCATGGACATAACCAAACTCCGTTTCCAGCCGCCTGCTTTTCATCATAACCTGGACTCTTTTCAAAAGTTCATCGGAGTTAGAGCCTTTTACTGCAACCCGGCCCGGATTCCCTGCCTCGTCATAAGTCACCAGCACATAGTAAATATACGGCAGTTCCTGTCCGGGGTCATCCTCCCCTGACAGCGCCAACGACTCAATGTTTCTCCCCGTATTCTTTATCAGTTCCCCTGTTTCTTCGTCAATCACGCAATAATCCGCCTTTTGGGAAAACTCGTTGCGGAACTCATCTTCCCATTCATTAAAAATATTCTCCAGCCTGCCCCTCATCTCCATCGGCAGGCCGTCAATCCCTTCATATAGCAGATCATCCCTTATGTCGGCTTCACTCCCAGCCTCCGTGTATGAACCGGACACATATTCTTCTTCCATCTTCAAATACAAATCTTCATAATTATAGCTGGTCTCATCCATTTTCTCTTTCATATCTTTGTATAATATATAATTCCCCCGGTAAAGAAAGTCAAGAAAGCTTTCTCTCAACAGACTGTCCTTATAATACAGATCCGCCTTTTTTTCAAAAGTAGGATATAACGCCATAAATCCGGCGGAAAATAGCGCAATTACCGCTGCCGCTATTAATATACTGATTTTTTTATTGTTTTTCAATTTTGTATCCAACGCCCCACACCACCTTTAAATATTTCGGTTCCTTCGGATTGATTTCTATTTTCTCCCTTATCTTCCTGATATGCACCATAATGGTGTCCGTATTGACCGCCTGTTCATTCCAGACCCTTTCGTATATCTCGTCTGCACTGAACACCCTGCCCGGGTTCCTCATCAGAAGCAGCAGGATTTTAAATTCCAGCGGCGTCATCTTCACCGGCTTTCCGTCTACCAAAACCTCAACTGTCTCCTCGTTCAGCTCCAGCCCGCCAATGATATGAATCTTACCGTTCTCCTTCTTGTCTCCTACTGCCTGCAGATATCTGCCATACCGCCTCAAATGGGAGTTCACCCTTGCCAGCAGTTCCATCGTTGTAAAAGGTTTTGTCACATAGTCATCGGCCCCCATATTTAAGCCCATGATCTTATCCACTTCTTCCGATTTTGCCGACAGCATGATAACCGGAAAGTCATATCCCTTTTCCCGCATCTTCATCAACATGGTAATCCCGTCCATTCCCGGCATCATAATATCTACAATGGCAAGGTGGATCTCCTCTTTCTCAGCCACCCTCAGTCCTTCCATCCCATCTGCAGCCTGGGATACGGCATATCCTTGATTCTTCAGATAAATTTCAATGCCATCCCTGATATCCTTATCGTCCTCCACAATCAATATATGATATCCTCCCATTGTGTTTATGCCCCTTTCTTTTTCCCTCTTCGGAAAGTATACCACATTTTTAAGAAAGTAAAAAAATTACATTTTTTATCTTAAACGGGAAAACTAAAGAAGATATGCAAAGAAAAAGAAAGAAATCCTTAAGAAATCCAAATCTTTCTTACATTTCAATAAAAGCCAAACCATAAAAGCCGGATCTTCCCTTTTCTTCCGCATCCCTTCCTAATTGCCCCCAATGAACAAAATGGAAAAATTTATCGCTATATGTTAGGATAAAGATTGCAAACTAAAAATTTTCAAGCCCAAATATGAAAAACTTTTCTGTCACAAAGCCGGAGATGCGTTGTCTAATAAAATAGGAGGTAAAAGTCTATGAACAATAAAACAAACGAAGAATTACAGAATTTAGTGGGACAAGCTACTGCGGGGGATAAAAAAGCCCTTGAAACGCTTGTTACTGACGTACAGGACATTGTGTTCAATTTATCCCTGCGGATGCTTGGTACCTTTGCGGATGCGGAGGATGCCACGCAGGACATCCTATTGAAAATGATTACGCATCTGTCCTCTTTCCAAGGTAACAGCTCATTTACCACATGGTTATTCCGCATTGCGGCCAATCATTTGAAAAATTACAAAAAACACATGTTTGCCAGACATCCGTTGAGCTTTGAATATTATGGGGATGATATCGAAAACGGAAAAATACAAGACGTGCCGGATTTGACACAAAATGTGGAAAAGGATCTATTAGCGGAAGAATTAAAAATGTCCTGCACCAACGTAATGCTGCAATGCCTCGACATAGAAAGCAGATGTATTTTCATATTGGGGACAATGTTTCAGATTGACAGCCGCATGGCAGGGGATATTTTGGGGATTACCCCGGAAGCGTACCGCCAGCGGCTTTCACGGATAAGGAAAAAAATGGCGGACTTCCTTGGGCAGTATTGCGGAGAATATGGCAACGGCAAATGCAAATGCAAAGACAGGGTAAATTACGCAATACAAAGCCACCGGATAAACCCGTTGCATCTGGATTATATGACAGCCACGGAAGTCTCCGTCCAGACTATGGTGGATGTAAAAAACGCCATGGAAGACATTGACGGTTTATCACAGGATTTTTCCTTCTGCAAACCTTACCAATCCCCCGAACGCACAAAATACCTGATACAGGAATTTTTAGATTCCACACTGCTTTCCATTGTCCAAAAACCGTAAAGGAGATGACATATGATGAATACCCAGTCCATAATTGACTATTTATCCGCATTAAGCATGAACAATAACCGTGAATGGTATCATGCAAATAAGGACGGCTACAAAAAGGCAAACGCCGAATTTGAAAATTTATTGCAGACATTAATATTGGAAATCGGAAAATTTGACAGCAGTATCCTGCATAACCATCCGAAAGACCTTACATTTAAGATGGTCAGGGATACCCGCTTCAGCCATGACAAATCGCCTTATAACCCTGCGTTCCGCGCCCATATCTCTTCAAAAGGCAAGCTGCCTGTCCCTGTCGGATATTATCTTATGATAAAGCCCGGCAATCAGTCCTTTTTAGGCGGCGGCCTATTTGCCGATATGTTGAAAGACGCAACGGCGATGATACGGGATTATATTGCCCGGAATGGCGCAGAATGGGAAAAGATGATACATGAGCCGGATTTTGAAAAATATTTCACTGTACAGGGAACGGCATTAAAGAATGTCCCTGCAGGATATGAAAAAGAACACCCCCAGGCGGAATACCTGAAATTCAAGAGCTGGTATCTGGAATACCCCCTGAAAGATGAAGAAATAAAAGATGCAGATACATTTTGTCAAAAAGCAGTCAGGATTTTCCGGGCCATGAAACCTTTTAACGACTATTTGAACAAAGCGCTTGCAGATTTCCAGATGCCGGCAAGATAAAAAATATAAATTAAGATTAACCGGCTTCCCCCTCAAGCAAATCATAAATTTGGTATAAAACCGCCCTCTCATTAATATGATAGTAAAAAGAAAACAGGCGGGAATATTGCTATGAGTTCCAAAACCAAAATCGTTGTACTTCATCTAAAAGAATTAATATATACCGGCATCTTTGCCGTTCTTGGGATTCTTTTTATTATACTGCTGATTATTATGTTCCTTCCCAAGAACAAGGATAAAGACTCCAATACCATACAGCCGGCGAACTCTTATATGCCCGGTGTCTATACGACTTCCCTTGTTCTTAACGACAATGTGGTGGATATTGAAGTTACGGTAGATGAAGCGAACATTAACAGCATCCGTATCGTCAACCTGGACGAAGCCGTGTCTGCCATGTATCCTTTGATCGAACCGGCTTTTGAAGACCTTGCATCCCAGATATGCGAAAATCAGTCCTTGGACGGCATTACTTATTCGGACGATAACAAATATACTTCCATGGTACTTCTGGATGCGATTAAAGCATCCCTGCAAAAAGCAGAAGCTGCTGCTGCGGACAGTACCGCGGCACAGCAGCCATAAAGACAGGACATAGAATTTCTTAGGCAATATTTATGCCTTGGAAATTCTTTGTTTTTCTTCTGACAGTTATCGTTCCCCTTCCTCCATCCTTTCCAGCTCTTCCATCCAAATGCGCCCGCAGGCATCGGAAGGCATACGCAGATCACCTCTGGGCGATAAGGCCACACTCCCTACTTTCGGCCCGTCCGGCAGGCAGGAACGTTTAAACTGCTGGGCAAAAAATCTCCGGTAGAATGTTTTCAGCCACTTTAAAATCACTTTATCCTCATACTGCCCGGCAAAAGACATACGCGCAATACGGTATACCTTTTCAGGCTCAAAACCGCACCGCAGCATATAATAAAGGAAAAAATCATGAAGTTCATACGGGCCAACCAGATCTTCCGTCTTCTGGGCAATTACCCCGTCTACCGGCGGCAGAAGTTCCGGGCTGACCGGCGTATCCAATATATCGGACAGCACTTCTTTCAGCTCCCCGTTCCCGCAAACGCCGGCATAATACTCAACCAGATACCTTACCAGCGTCTTAGGCACCCCGGCGTTCACTCCATACATAGACATATGATCCCCATTGTAAGTCGCCCATCCAAGGGCAAGTTCGGACATATCCCCTGTTCCGATAACCAGCCCGTTCTCCTGGTTGGCAATATCCATTAGAACCTGTGTGCGTTCCCTCGCCTGGCTATTTTCATAGGTAATGTCATGACATTCCATATCCTGCCCAATGTCCTCAAAGTGGAGGGCAACGGATCCCTTCAGGTTCACTTCCCGTAAATCAGCGCCTAAAACCTCCGCCAGCTTGCAGGCATTATCGTATGTTCTGTCTGTCGTCCCAAAGCAAGGCATTGTCACCGCCACAATATTTTTCCGTTCCAGGGAAAGCAGGTCAAAAGCCCTTACTGTTACTAACAGCGCCAACGTGGAATCCAAACCGCCGGAAATCCCGATCACTGCCTTTTTACTGCCCGTATGCTCATAACGCTTTTTTAATCCATAAGACTGGATGGAGAGAATTTCATCACAGCGTTTCTCCCGCTTGCCTTGCTCATCCGGCACAAAAGGACTGCAGCCGTAAGTTCTTTCTATTACGGTTTCCTCTTGACACATAGGAACTTTTACCGTGCAGTATCCCCCGGTATCCTCTTGACCGAAAGTCGTCATTCTCCGTCTTTCATGGCAGATCCTATGGATATCCAGATCCCCATAGACAATCTGATTGACAAACCGTTTGGACTGCGCCAGCACTGTCCCGTTTTCCGCAATGATATTATGCCCCCCGAAAACCAGATCCTGGGAAGATTCCCCTTCCCCTGCGCTAGTATAAATATACCCCGCAATATTCCTTGCGCTGGAAGACTTCACCAGCAATTCCCGGTATTCATCCTTTCCCACTGTTTCATCGGAAGCGGACAGGTTCACAATTACCGTAGCGCCGGCTTTTGCATGGGCATTAGCCGGGGAATCCGCCGCCCACAAATCTTCGCAGATCTCACACCCCACTTTCAGCCCGTCTACCGCCTCTATTTCAAACAGCAGATCCGTCCCAAAAGGAATCCTTTCTTCCCGCCCTCCTGCAGTCAGCACATATTCTTCCGGCTTCCTGTTTCCCGGCGCAAAATGCCTGCTTTCGTAAAATTCTGCATAGGCAGGGATATTCGCTTTCGGCACAAACCCCAAGATCTTCCCTTGATGCAGAGCCGCCGCCACATTATAAAGTTTATTTCCCCTTGCCAGGGGAAGCCCTACGAAGATGAGGGCATCCATGCCTTCCGTCTGTTTTGCCACTGTCAAAAGCCCCTCTTTGGCTTTTTTAAGAAGAAGCTCCTGCAAAAATAAATCCCCGCATGTATACCCAGTGATACACAATTCCGGGAAAACAATAATTCTTGCCCCGGCCCCAGCCGCCTCCTTCATTCCAAGGCATATCTGCCCTGCATTATATACTGTGTCCGCCACCTTAATTTCCGGCGTTACGGCTGCCGCCTTTATCAATCCATGTTTCATCTTCCCTCTCTCTTCCCGTCCATCCTTTCTTATTCTGTATGGACAAGCATCCCTTTCAATTCTTCCACTGTGAATCTATAATTTTTATTGCAAAAATGACAGCCCGCCTCCACTTCTTTCCCTTCCGCTATCATTTCCTCTATCTCTTTTCTTCCAATGCTGATGATCGCCCGCTCTACCCGTTTTTTGGAGCAATCGCAGCGGTATCCGGTATCCATCGTATCCACAATCTGCATGGACATCCCCGCTAACAGCATTTCCAGCATCTGTTCCGGGGAATTCCCGGCTTCCAGCGTCTCCGTTACTGAAGCAAATCTTTGAAGGCTGGACTCTAACCCGGCAATGACTTCCTCTTCCGCAAAAGGCATCAGTTGTATGATAAACCCGCCGGCCTGTTTTACCGTATTGTCCTTCTCCATCAAAACGCCCAGCCCCACGGAAGAAGGAACCTGTTCTGAAGCGGCAAAATAATAAGTCAGGTCTTCTGCGATTTCCCCTGTCTGCAAAATAGTCTGCCCCACATAAGGCTCTTTTAATCCCATATCTTTTATTACCCGCAGGCTTCCTTTGCCCACCGCTCTTCCCACATCCAGCTTTCCATTGGCACTGGCAGGAAGCAATATCCGGACACGATTAGCGTAACCTTTTACATTCCCTTTGGAGTCTGCTGTCACCGTCATTCCCCCGATCGGACCATCGCCTTTTACCTGAAGGGTCAAAAGATCCTCTTCCCCTTTCATCATTGCCCCCATCATCGCCCCTCCGGTCAGCAGCCTCCCCAATGCTGCAGTGGCCACTGGGCTTGTATTGTGGATCTTCCTCATTTCCTCCACAAGGTTTTTTGTGGTTGCCGCAAATGCCCGTATCTGTGCATCAGCCGCCGTTGCCCTTACAATATAATCTCTGTCTATTTCCATGACCATTTTCCCCGTTTCCGTTTAATATAACTTTTTTCTGCATTCACGCGCAATTACATAGATGCGCCCGCTTTCTTTTTTCACTTCCCCATGGCTGTCCGCATCCATAGCGGTTACAAACTCCAATCCTGCCTCCTCTACCATACGGCGCATCTGCTCCAATGTATAGCCCCTTTGGTAATGGGTTTCCGTAAAGCGGCGGAACCTGTCTTCCCCTTTTCCCCCCTCTTCCTTTACAAAAACAGTCAGATCATACTCATTCAACTGCCCCTGGGCGTCATAATAATTCTCCCATATAAAGCTGCAGTCTTCCCTATTTTCTGCAATTGTCGAATCCCCAATCACAGTTTCATATTTATATACTGTGTTAAAATCAAAAATAAAAACGCCGCCTGGATACAAATAATTGTTCACAAGCCGGAACACTTGAAGAATATCCTCTTCCTCCAAAAGATAATTCAATGAATCGCAGACACTTACTACCGCCCCTACGGCTCCATACAGTTCCAGTTCCCGCATATCCTGCAGCAGATATAGGATTTCATTCCCCGATTTTTCTTTCTTTTCCCGGGCAACCTGCAGCATTTCCTCCGAATTGTCAATCCCGATCATGTCATATCCCTGCTTCGCCAAAAGCTCCGTCAGCGTTCCCGTCCCGCAGCCCAAATCCACCACCACATTCCGTTCCGCAGCCAATGCCATGGAACGCACCCGTTCCTCTTCCGGCACAGTCTGCCCGGCTAACCGGCCAGGTTCATCCTCTTTCCGGATTCCGTATTTTTTTAATAAGCCGCAAAGGCAAGAAGCCCATTCTTGATACGGCGTTTCATCCATAAAAATATCATATACGCCGGCAAAATCCGTATACGCTTCCATTTTTCCTCCCCCCGTTCATCCCTCAGCATGATGAATCCCTGTTTTATTCCTCTTTGTCTTTCCTGCCTTTTTATTCACCAAGCTTAAGCGCAACTACAAAACCAACTGCCAAAGCCACAATACCAGTAATCACAGACATTACCGTAATTGTCCCCATCCCACTGACTAAAAGAATCGCTACCGGAGAAGAAAGAATCAGGCCGATAATCGCCCAGTATGCATACAGCGGAAATTTTTCAAAAACAATCTCAATCATCTTGGCAATCGCAAAAATGCCCACGACAACACCAATGCCAAAAGGCATCAGCGCTCCAATGCCTGCCAGAATCCCATTCATGTCAAAAGCAACTGCCGCTTTGATAAAATTAGTTATCGTTTCCAGCACCGGATGATAATATCCCAGTAAAAGCAGCATCATAGAACCGCTGACTCCTGGGATTACCATCGTTGCAGACGCAATGATCCCTACACCGAAGAGCTTAATTACGGAAATCAGGCTAAAAGATAAATCAGCAGAAGCCCCTTCGCTATCCCCCACAAAAGCCAGCCCGGCTACCAATGAAAAAAATACAAGGCAGGCTGCGATATGCCCTGCTTTTACCGAATTCCCTTTCACCTTCTTCCATACCGCAGGAAGGCCGCCCACAATCAGGCCGATAAACAAAAGATTCGTCTGGAACGGATACTGTTCAAACAAAAATTCAATGCCAAAAGGCGCCACTACCACTGCTATGCCAATACCGATAAAAATAGGAAGCAAAAACTGAACGCTTTTTTTCAATTCCGAAAACAAATGAGTAATGCAATGAATCAGTTTGTCGTAAATCCCCATGGAAACCATCATCGTACCGCCGCTGACTCCGGGAATTACATTTGCCAGCCCAATTACAATACCTTTTAAAATGTTTTTAATCATCCTTTACCTCTTTCCGCCGTTCTATTCCGGCTTATTTTCCATAATACTCCTCAGATTGCTTATCAATATATCCATCTCTTCATCTGTCCCTATTGTAATCCTAAGATAATTGTCAATCCTAGGCTTTTCCCAGTAACGGACATAGATACCCCTTCCTTTCAATTCCTCAAAAAGCCTTTTGGCCGGAACGTCCGGATGGGCGGCAAAAATAAAGTTCCCCCTGGAATCGGGAAAAACAAAACCCATCCCCAGCAATTCTTTCTTTACCCTTTCCCTCGTATCTACAATCTTTTTTACGGTATCCTTAAAATAAGCGACATCTCTTACCGCTTCTGCGCCAAGTTCCACCGAAAGCATATTCATCGTGTAGGAATTAAATGAAAATTTAGCGTCCTTCAAATAATGAATCAGTTTGGGGCTGCCCATGGCAAAACCAATACGCAGCCCTGCCATCGCTCTTGATTTGGAAAAAGTCTGCACAACCAGCAAATTTTCATATTGACCAATCAGCCTAAGACAGCTTTCTCCCCCGAAATCCACATACGCCTCATCAATAATTACCACACTGTCCGGGTTCGCTGCCACAATCTCTTCTATCACATCCACCCTTTCCAGCACCCCGGTAGGCGCATTAGGATTAGGGATGACGATGCCCCCGTTTTCTGCCATATAGTCTTCTTTTACAATACAGAACTTTTCATCCAGCTTATTTTGCCGGTAAGGAATACGGAAAAGGTCAGCCCATACATCATAAAAAGAATAGGTAATATCAGGAAACAGAATAGGTTTCCCTGAATGGAAAAAAGTCAGAAATGCCATGGCCAGGACATCATCGCTTCCAATGCCAATAAATAATTGCTCCTGTCTAATATGATAATAGGCGCAAAGGGCATCCGACAGCTTCTTCGCCTCCGTATCCGGATATAAACGCAGCCTGTTATAGTCAAAGCTTTCCGCCAGCTTTCGTATTCCTGGCGCCGGCGGATACGGACATTCATTCGTATTCAGTTTTATGACCTTCTTATCCCCGGGCTGTTCCCCCGGCACATATGGGGTCACTTTACGGACATTTTCTTCCCATCCCATCTTACCATCCTTCTCCTTCCGCCAGCCCTATTCCGGCATTCTTTTTCCACTCTTCCGCATTTTTCCTATAATACTCTGCCTGTTCCATAAGCCCTAACTTACTGCAGCATTCCGCCATTTTATCAAATGCCTTGTCCCCTCTGCTATGGATATCAAAAATACTTTCGGTTTCATATGCCGCATTATGGAACCATACTGAAGCTTCTTCATAATCTTCCTGTTCCATATAATAATCCCCTAACTCTAAGCATACTTCTGAAATATTTCCAAAAGCAACCGCCTTCAGCGCATACTTAAATAACTTCCCTGCATCCCCCGAAATTTTTGCAGCTCTTACCATAATCCCCAAAGCCGCCTTTAACTCATCCCCGCTGCACTTCTCATCATCGCACATTTTCTCAAAAAACATTTCCGCTTCCCGGAAATCTTCCGCATCCCCCGCCAGGTACAGTTCCCTTGCATACATATCATATAATCTGGAGGAAAGTTTCCCTCCCTTGCTCCATATTCTGCGGAAAGCTTCCAGATCCCTCTTCGCATGGTTTTCTTCCTGATTATGGATAATTTCCACATCGCTGTCAAAAACCACCGGGTCTGTCCTGACTGTTTCATGGATTGGGTCAATCCACGTAAAGCTTCTTACCCGCTTGAACATTTTTGGCCTATATTCCTTATCATAATTATATACTGTACGGAACTTTAATTGATTACAGTAATACATCTGGACAATCTCTATCTCCGGATACATATTCTCTTTCAGCGCCCGGAATCTTTCCCTGTTTACTTCATCCAGGATTTCATCCGCGTCAGCCGAATAAATATAATCCCCTGTCGCTTTGGAAAATGCATAATTCCTGGCTGCAGAAAAATCATCTTCCCATTGGAAATCATATATTCTGTCTGTATATTTGGAAGCTATCTGCTTGGTTCCGTCCGTAGAACCCGTATCCACAATAATAACCTCATCCATCAGATCTGCAAGACAGGACAAACACCTTTCCAAAATCTTTTCTTCATTTTTTACGATCATGCACAGACTTACTGTTATCATCTTTTTTTCCTCCGCTTTCCTTTTGCATGGTGTATGATCAATATCAAACTCATGATATCCCATACCGCCCATTTTCGCAAAAAATTAATGACTTGCTTGCCCTTTGGCGCAATTCATTATATCATATAAATAATCCCGATAACATCAAAAATAACGAAAGTATTTATACAATTATAGCACGGATTTTATTTTTCTCAATCCAGAAGCTTTATCCCGGAGGTATTTATGTTCAGGATTTTATGCAAAAAAAACCCATACACCTTTTTTCTGTTGTTCATCCAAAGCTTTTTTGCACTTTGGGCAGTCAGCCGTGCCGGTCATTTTTCCACCAGAAATGTTCTCACACCGGTCTTATTTACATCCTTTTTTCTATATTTTAAGTCTATCTCACAGCTTAAAACACAAAAAAGCCATGTTTTCACAAAGCATGTTTCCACGGTTGCCTTGGCCGTCTCTTTTCTTTTCACCCTGCTATTTCTTCTCGCCGGATCTTCTTCCTTAATAGAAAGCCTTGATAACCGGTTTTTTCAGTTCATCATTTTGACTGCCTGCGGAGCCGGCTTTTTCTCCCTTATATATAATACCCTTTCCTTGCTTTTCCTTTTTGCAGCTCCTTATACGCTGCCGTTATCCCCAAAGCTGTCTGCCCATATGCCTCTTTTCTCCTTTTTCATCTGCCTTCTGTGCTGGTTCCCATATTTTCTCTATGAATACCCGGCAATTATGACCCCGGACAGCATTAACCAGTTTGAGCAAATACTGCATATGATCCCTTACAGCAATCATCACCCATGGGCTCATACAATGACAATCAAAGCCCTTTACTCTATTGGCTTTTTCTTTACCAAAGACAAAAACACATCCCTTGCTTTCTTTACGCTCTTTCAAATGTGCTTTATGTCCGGCTGCACAGCATGGCTAATTGCCACTTTGCAAAAGCTGAAAGTTAAAAACGCCGTATGCCTTTTTATCATTGCTTTTTACGCCCTCATCCCTTATCATGCTGTATTCGCTGTGACCATATGGAAAGATGTGATGTTTTCAGGAGCAGTTCTTCTTTTTACCACTGCGCTGACCCGTCTCTTTTTTCTTTCCGATGCTTCCGGCTTTGCAGCGGATGCCCCACGCGGAAAAATAATATCCTGCATCCTATACATCCTGTCAGGCATTATGATATGTCTATTCCGTTCGAATGGCTGGTATGCTTTTTTATTTTCGGCGCCTTTTCTTCTTTATGCCTTCCGCCGCCAGTTAAAAATGGCCATAACCTTACATTTGTCCATTTTAGCCGTTGCCCTCATCGTAAAAATCCCGCTTATGAACATAGCCCAAGTCACACAACCGGACTTTATTGAGTCCATATGTATCCCTCTTCAGCAAGTTGCAAGGGTGATCTGTGAGGCAAAAGAGCTGACGCCGGGACAATGGGAAAGCGTCCATAAGGTCATTGACACTACTTATATCCAAGAATTATATGCTCCCGGATTTGCCGATAACATGAAAGAGCTGGTACGGGCCGGCAACCCGGAATATCTTACGGAACACAAAGGGGAATATCTGGCGCTCTGGTTATCCCTTGGCCTACAGTATCCTGGCTCCTATCTCCAAGCCCATATTGACCAGACCATCGGTTATTGGTATCCCGATGTGGCATATACGGTAGGCGATATCGACGGTATCACCGCCAGCGCCACCGGCGCCGAAAGCCGTCCGCTGATTGGCGGTCCTTTCGTTGTTAAAACAAAAGAAATCCTGCAAAAGCTGGGAGATATGCTCCCGCTTTACGGACTTCTTTTCAGCATGGGTTCTATGTTCTGGGCCTTTATTCTCTCCATCGCCATTGTCTGCGCCAAAAAACAGTATAACCGGTGTATCCTGTTCCTCCCAGGAGCCTCCCTTATCCTTACTTTGCTAATCGCTACACCTGTCGCTTCGGAATTCCGCTATGCCTATCCCTTGGCTTATACGCTTCCGCTTTATCTGCTTTCGCCTTTTTTCCCATCCTCCCCCCAGGAGCGATAGATTACAGTACTTTTGACAAGAAGTCCTGCAGTCTTTGGCTCTTTGGATGATTAAAGAATTCCTGCGGTTCGTTTTCTTCCATAATGATCCCTTCATCCATAAAAAGCACCTTAGATCCTACTTCCCTGGCAAATCCCATTTCGTGCGTCACTACAACCATTGTCATACCTGTCTCTGCCAGCCCTTTCATAACGTCAAGGACTTCCCCCACCATCTCTGGATCCAAAGCTGAAGTCGGTTCGTCAAACAGCATAACCCGGGGGTTCATCGCAAGGGAACGGACAATTGCCACCCTCTGCTTCTGCCCGCCGGACAGTTGGCTTGGATATACATCCGCCTTTTCTCTTAGCCCTACCCTCTCCAGTAATTTCAATGCATTTTCGTTCGCTTCCTCTTTCCCCATCACTTTTAATTTTACCGGGGCAAGCGTAATGTTCTGTAAAATGGTCAGATTATTAAATAAATTAAAATTCTGGAATACCATTCCCATATGCTCCCGCACCTTATCAATATCCGTTTTGGGATCCGTAATATTAATGCCGTCAAACCATATCTCACCGCCGGTAGGCGTCTCCAGCAGATTCAGGCAGCGTAAAAATGTGCTCTTCCCGGAACCGGAGGGACCGATAATTACTATTTTTTCCCCTTGATGCACATGATAGTTTACCCCGCGCAATACATGGTTATTTTCAAAAGTTTTATGTAAGTCTTTAACGATTATCACTTTTACGCAGCCTCCTCTCAAACCTTTCCAGCAAAATTGTCAAAATCTTAATCACAACAAAATAAATGACTGCCGCTCCAATGAGGGGCATAAAGGGTTCGTATGTCCGCGAAGCGATCTGGTTTGCCGCCCTTGTCAAGTCCGTAAGGCTCACATATCCTACAATCGCTGTTTCCTTCAACAATACGATAAACTCATTTCCAATCGGAGGGAGCACATTTTTTACTGCCTGCGGAATGATAATGGATATCATTGTCTGGGTTTTTGACAGACCCAGGGAACGCCCGGCTTCCATCTGCCCCTTATCCACAGCCAAAATGCCCGCCCGGACAATTTCCGCCACATAAGCGCCGCTGTTCACGCCAAAAGACAGAATTGCCACCAGAATACCATTCATAGCCCCGGAAAATATAATAAACCACATAATCATCAACTGCAGCACGGAAGGCGTTCCCCGGATCACATCTATATATATATTAGCAATTACCGCTAATATCGTTTTCTTCCCGTTTCTTTTCACTGAAAGCTTCATAAATGCCACAATTGTGCCAATGATCATACCCAATATTGCGGCAAATACCGCAATCTGAAGCGTAACCCCCAGCCCTTTTAAATACAGTTTCCAACGGTCACCGCTGATAAATGCCGCCTCAAACATCGTTGCCGTTTTTTCAAACCACGTCTGCATTTTCTTTTGTCATCCTTTCCTAAAATTACTCACACCAGTTTCCGTTTTAAAAATTTCAGCGGGATTTTCCTGTCAAGCCGGAAAAAGGATAGCGGATAACTCCGCTATCCTCCAGAACCTAAACTTGTTTTATACTCCCCCTATTCTTAGCTTTCCTCAATATACTCTGCCACAAGCGCATCAAAAGTACCGTCTTCCATCATTTCCTGAAGCGCCGCATTAATTTTTTCTGCCAGCACAGTATCCCCTTTTGGCAAGGAAATGGCATACTCTTCCGGCTCAAAACCAAAGTTGTCTCCATCCACCGCCTTTACCTGGCCTTCAAACCTGGTTTCAAATACCAACGCGGGATTCTTATCCACAATGACGCAGTCCAGCCTTCCGTTTATTAAGTCATTCACTGCATCCAGGGCTTTATTATATTGGGAAACCTCAGCGTTTTCAATCTCTTCCGCAATAAAATCCCCGGTAGTGCCAAGCTGCACCCCGATTTTCTTCCCTGACAAATCTTCCGCTCCCGCAATTCCGGAGCCTTCCGGCAAAATCACATATTGCACCGCCATATAATAAGGGTTGGAAAAATCAACGGTTTTTTTTCTTTCATCCGTAACGGTCATGCCGGCAATCGCAACATCAACCTTTTTCCCGATCGACGCAACCAATGCATCAAACTCCATATTTTCCACTTGCACTTCCACGCCAAGCTTTTTGCCGATTTCCTTTATCAGGGCAATATCAAAACCATCCGGTTCCCCATTGTCGCCTACATATTCAAAAGGCGGGAATTCTGCATTGGTTCCCACTTTCAGGATCCCGTCTGCCAAAGCCTCCGATTCCCCTGCGTTTTCTTCCGCTGCATTCTCCGTTTCCTCTTTGCCGGCATTCTCCTGAGCTGCCGCCGGTTCCTGGGCAGAACCTCCGCATCCGGCAAAAAGAGAAATGCATAATAATGCCGCCATCATTGCTACTAATGTTTTTTTCATAATATAAACCTCCCATTTCATTTTAACTATAGGTCAGCATATCATGTTCAAATAGGAAAATCAAGAATTTATATGCATTTATTTTGTATTTTAGTACCTTTTCCTATTCACTCATCCTATCGGGCATTTTCCTGCATGATAAATAAAGCCTTTTTCCCCGGATTCACTAAACCATTCCAATTCCACGGTTTCTGCGCATACGCTTGGTTTCAGATAAAAAAACTCTAAGCAAATACCGCTTTATGCTTCCACCGTTTTCCTGAATGATATGTTTATGTTATTGTAAACTTTATACATATTTTGCAGTTGTCAGCGGAATATCCCTGTCAATCCAGACAGATTCCTTCCGTTCCCCCGCCAATACCATTAACTCCTTTCCTTTATTCTTTTTGGCAAACATTTTTCCCGGCTTTAGTCTATACTGCCCGGTAGAAGAACATTCCCATATCATATCCGGGATTCTCACCTCAAATCCCTCCTCCGTCTTTTTCATAATACAGCTTCCTGCATAGCGGCAGTTTCCTTCCCCATCGCAATCATATATCTGTATGCTCCTAAACATCAGATAAATGACATAAATGAGCCCCGCTGCCGCCATTACGCTGCCTGCCGTGAACGTTACCGCCTTTACTGCTTTTCCCGCCGCTGCGGCACGCATCCGTTTCGTCCGGCTTTCCGCTTTTGGTTGAGCCCCTGTCTCCTTTATCCTCACCTGGTCTTTTTCCCCGGAGGTTCCGTCCTGTCCTGGCGTTGTAACTGTGCCTTTTCTCTGTTTTCTGCTCTCTTCCATATCCCCCTCTTTCATTTTTTCTTTTTCATAGATTCCGGAATCCGTATTTTTCTTCTTTTCTCTTTCTTCCTCTTCCTTTTGTTTTCCCTCTTCCTTTTTCTTTATTTTTTTGTCCTCTTCATCCACAGAATTTTCATCCGGCTCATCATCTTCCCCCTTTTTCTCATCCGGCTCATCCTTCTTGTTTCCGTCTAAACTCTCTTTCTTTCTATGATCTGTTTCGTCGCCTTTCTTATGATCCTCTCCGTCTTCCTTCTTTTCATCCGGTTCATCCCCCTTCTCTTTGTCCTGCCCGTCTTCTTCCTCTTCGTCCGTCCCGTCCTCTTTCTCTTCGTCCGTTCCGTCCTCTTCCTCTTCGTCCGTCCCGTCCTCTTTCTCTTTGTCCGTCCCGTCCTCTTTCTCTTTGTCCGTCCCGTCCTCCTTCTCTTTGTCCGTCCCGTCTTCCTTCTCTTTGTCCGTTCCGTCCTCCTTCTCTTTGTCCGTTCCGTCCTCCTTCTCTTTGTCCGTTCCGTCTTCTTTCTCTTTGTCCGTTCCGTCTTCTTTCTCTTTGTCCGTTCCGTCTTCCTTCTCTTTGTCCGTCCCGTCTTCCTTCTCTTTGTCCGTCCCGTCTTCCTTCTCTTTGTCCGTCCCGTCCGGCTTTTTGTCCTCTTCTTTTATATTCGTGATTTCTATGGACTGAGTGGCAATATTCCCGCACCGGTCCTTTACTGAAATCAGGACTTCCCCGTTTTCTTGATAATCTATGGAATTTTCTTTTTGCCAGTCCTGCCCTCCGTCAAAAGAGTAGGCTTTCTCTGCCAGTCCGCTTCCCCGGCTCCCATCCGGCTGCAAATCCTCTGCCATAATCCTTATTGTATTGCTTTGAACCCCTTCCTCTTTGGAATATGTAATTTCTTCTATCACAGGAGGCGTACGGTCTATATTGTTTACCCCGACAGACAGCATCAGTTCCTCTTTTGGGACATCTTGATTTTCCGTCTGTAGATATACACGGTAAACCCCATTTTCCTCCACTTCTATTTCACTTCCTTCTCTTCCGTCCACCCCTTCCCCTTCCCAGCAGAAAATAGGAGGCAGTATTTGCAGAAAACCGTCAGGATCCTGATATGACGCTTGTAAAAGTACTTTTTCCCCCGTCCACTGGGAATCCCCTGCATTGACGGAAAATTCCGCATATCCTTCTTCCTCGTTTTTCCCGCAGGAAAGAACATACCCGTCTACTGATTCTTCTGTTTTAGGGCAGGAAAGCGCATAACTGTCTACGGTTTCATTATTTCTGGCGCAGCTTAAATCATAAGATTCCACATCTTTTTCCGTCTTTTTGCAGTTTAAAGCATAATGTTCGATATGCTTCTCCGTCTTATTGCAATTCATCCCATAGCTTTCGGTCTGCCCGTCATTCATATTGCAGTTTCTTTTATAAGAATCGGCTGAATTTTCGCTTTTCCCGCAGCTTAAAGCATATTTTTCAATGCTGGAGGTGTTCTTCCCGCATCCTGCTGCCCATGATTCCACTGTTTCCGGCCCTTTCCTGCAAGTTAGCAGATACCCTTCCGGATCATTTTCACTTTTCTTGCAGATTAATTTTTTGTAAGTATGTTCCGAATTCATATTCTGGCAAGCCCAGCATGTCGTATTCCCATCTTCGGTATACCCTCCGCCGCATGATGAATGCCGGAACCTGGCACGGAAATGCACCACATTTGTCTCTCCATGATAATGGCAATAGCCTGTTTCCTCTCTCTGTATATTCAGATCCCCTGAATATTCCAAAACGCACTTTGCCGCTTGATAGCAGGCATCCTCATGCTGATGCACGACCGGGTTATAGCACTTCCCCCCTGACGACTCATTCCCGTCATGGACATGATATACCGGTATCCGGTAGCACCCGCCTCCGGCCGCCATGCTTCCTGTGTGGGCATGATATACCGGCGACCCATAACAGCCTCCCCCGGCATTGGCGTTTCCCGTATGCTTGTGATACACCGGAAGATTATAGCAGCCTCCTCCGATCAATGCGCTTCCTGCATGGCTATGGTATACCGGCGACCCATAACAACCGCCCCCGGCGCTGGCGCTTCCCGTATGCTTATGGTATACCGGTGTTCCATAGCAGCCCTTTCCCGCCGACTTAGAACCCGTATGGGCATGAAAGACTTGTTTTTGATAACATTTTCCTCCATCCTCTTTCCTTCCCTCATGGACATGGTATACCGGCAGGCGGAAACATTCTCCTCCTTTTTCATCCCCGTTATGGATATGCTTTACTTCCTCATAACAAGCTCCCCCTTCCTCCTGATTCCCCATGTGCGCATGGTGGATCTTTTGAACTGTTTTTAAATTTTCTTCCGCATTCACCGGAAAAGGCGCTGCTAAAAAAACCGCCAGGAAAAGGGGGAATAACTGCCACTTATGATTTACTTTTTTACTTTTCAACATATTTTCTCCTTGCATTCGTTATTTTTATTTTCAGGACAGGGCTTTTGACACCCGGATTACCCCTGGATATTAAATCAATTATAAAAAGGAACAAAAAAACCTATCCATTAGAAGTTGCCTTCCAATCAATAGGTTTCACGTCATTTATCATCTCTCACGAATATTGTGGAATCATAATAGCACATTGCCCGCGGCAGCGTCAACGGAATAGTAAAATAAAATTTTGGGCTTTTTGTCCACACATTGCTGCCATTGCGTACCCCCTTAACTTTGCTGCCCTTTTTCCCTAAAAAGACATCAATTCTTTCACATAATAGTATAGCTCAGGATTGGATGTCCTCACATTCACACTTAGATCCCCATTCCCAAAAATAATCCCAAACCCATACAATATTTGTAAAAAGCAGACAATCACAGCACAGGCCATGACTCTGCGCAATGTTCCTTTTTCCCCTGCCTTTTCTGCCAGGGCAAGGAAAAGCAGCGCTGCGGCCATCCAGACCCCCCATATCATATCTACCATGTAACGCTGTAAAATCCCAGCCCCCGTCACATCTACGATACTAAGAATCACCGGTACTGCGGCGCTGACACAGACAAAGAAATAAATCCCCTTCTCCTTCAATATTTTTTTCCCTTTCCCCATCCAAAACAATATCCACAAAAAAGCATTGCTTACAAGCATCCCCCCGTAAGTATATTCCGCATTCAGTTTCCCCATATAAGAGCCGGAAGCAATCTGGATGCCCTGAAGATACGGAAAATCGCTTTCCACCACGGGAGGGCGGAAAAAATAATGCCATAATCCCAGGCAAGCCTGGTGCAGATTGAACCCCCGCTTTGTCATATCATTACTGGTCAGGCTATAAGCCGCCCCAAAATCAAAAGGCGATCCAAACCTTGCCTTGTTATAATACATAATTCCCGCTGCAATAAAAAGATACGGAATGCAGATGCAAACAGTATCCCCTCTATTTTTTTTCCCGAACAATTCCCTTTTTCTTATCACCTCTTCCCAGAAAAGCGGAACCGCCAAAAAGGAAAATAAAAGCATCTGAGGGCGGCAGCCCGCCACGAGCGCCATACTAAGCGAACCCAGAAAATAACATATCCGCCTTCCTTTTGAAGAAAGGGCGTATTTCCCTTTGATCCATAGCCATAGCCCTGCAACGGTAAACATATTCGCAGCCATAATCGGCGTATCGTATAAATCCGGCCTTGCAATGACAAACAAATAATTCCCGGAGCATACCGTAAGGGCGCTTAACATGATATAGAAAAAAAAGGGGGTCTTGGGAAACCACTTTTTTATCATTTCCCAAAAAAGGGCAAAAACTGCCAGGATAAAACCACTGTAAAAGATAAAAACGGCAATGTAATTAGGTATATGACGGCCGGTAAGCAAATAATAAGGAAAATAAAGCAGCAGCTCCGGCGCCACCCCAAAATATACATAATATTTCCCTTCAAAATAAGCATAATCTGCCCTATAGTCAATACCATTTGCCTGAAGATAAATGGTATCATACGGGTTCGGAGCCTGCAAAAGCCCTTCAGAGGGTTCATAATCAAGGTATAATTTCCCTTCCGCCATAGCCTCTGCCAGTTCCTGGTATTGTTGATGGTGCGGCCAAGGGGAAGTCACACATACCGGGTTTATATGCGCTAATTTCCATGCGGTCCCCATCAGCAGTAAAACCGCCGCCGCTGTTATCAAAAACTGCCTTCCGTTCCCTGCACACAGATCCTTCCCTTCCCCTGCACTCCCCTTAGAAACACCATACCATAAAAATACAGCCCCCAGCATCAGTATGACCCTTCCAGCGCTAAACATAAAAGGAAACCGGGCATTCCCGCAGATCCCGTTTACCATTACCGGGCTTCCCGCGGGAACCAGAAACTGTACCGTGATTTCCCTCACCTTCCCAGCCGGGTAAATGTTCGTGTAATAACTTTTTTCAATCCCCGGCATCAGCTCTTTTTCCGGCAGGGAATAAGGATAAGCATTCCCTTCATCCGTCAGCGTCACCGTATAGGGAACCGCTTCCTGCCCCGGAAAATCCATCGCAAAGAAAAGATTATGTATTTCTTTATCCGCCCCGGCCAAATGCAAAACCAGAACGCCGTCCTCCGCCACATATTCCCCGGATACCTCCGCTGTTTCCTCCCCTGCTTCCATGCCCATCCGCTCAAAGAAAAACCTTTCTTTATAAAACAAGCTTTTCCAGGCGGAAAAATTAAAGACAAAAACTTCCATGAAAATAACTCCTAAAAATAGGAAAAGAAAAATCATTCCTCCTTTGGTTTTCTCCCCCCCGCTGCCAGTCTTTGCTCTATTTCTTATTTGTTCTATCCTGCCCATTGGCCTTTTCTCCCTATCGCATCTTTCTATTTTCATCTTTAAACCCACCGCGCAAAACCGGCCTGTCATGCGGTATTGTCAGCCAGGCTTTCCGGTAGCCGGATCATAAAGGTATTGACATAAACCTGCTCCTTCCTTATTATACAAAAAAGCAGCCCTTTACGCTAGGCCATGCCGGAAAATTCCTGTATGCCTTCCATGCATAGCCGCTGTACCCGCCCTTTTGGCCGGTTCAGCAATGCAGCGTACGCTTTTTAATCTCAGGAAAGGTTTTTACTCCATATGATGAATTTCAATTCCAAAGATATCCGCATACATAAATATATCGTGTTTATTATTTTTTCTTTCTCTCTCCTTACGGCTCTTTTGCAGGGGATCCCTTCCTTTTCCCGGCTTTCCGGGGATTTTATACGGTTTGGCTGCCTCGCCCTATTTCTTCCCGTGCCTGTCATCCTTTTTTTATTACATAAAAAAGAAAAGCTGTCGGAAAATGGCATCGTACTTGCGATTGTTTTTACGGGAATGCTTTTCCATTGCTCTTATGTCCTTTTATCCGGCCTTTATGACAGACAGCACGACGAAGGCGTTTATACCGGGATTGCTACCAGCCAGGTAAACCCCGGCCACATCGGCTATATAGAATACATCTATAAATTCCGCAGGCTCCCGGATTTTAATCCATATCAGCTCTTCTCCTATTATCATCCGCCGCTCCATTATGTCATATCAGGTCTTTGGCTGATCTTTTTAACCTCCCTCGGAATGCCGGAAGACCTGGCTTTTGAAAATCTCCAGATCCTTCCTTTGTTTTACTCCGGCCTTTTTATGCTCCTTACCTATCTGATCCTCAAAAAAACCGGAGCCAAAGGCAATGGGCTTTTCGCCGGCTTGTCCCTTGCCGCTTTTCATCCTGCCCTCACCATTATGTCCGGCAGTATAAATAACGATATGCTCTCTGCCTTGCTCTTGGCATGTTGTGTTTATTCTGTTTTATGCTGGATCCAAAAAAAGACTTTAAAAAATCTGCTTTTGATTGCTTTTTTTATCGGTTCCGGCATGTTATGCAAAATCAATACCGTGATAATTGCCCTCCCCGCCGGCCTTATTTTCCTGCTTGATTTCATTCACTCCATCCGTACCAAAGACAAACATATTATACTGAATTCCATCAAAAACTATCTGCTATTTGCCATTGTTTCCGGCACTGCCGGACTATCTTGGATCATCCGCAATCTAATACAATTCCATGTAAAACCCGGCATTTCTTCCGCTACCGAAGCTTCTGTCATGTATACCGGCAATTACGGCATTTGGGAAAGAATCGGCATTCCTGCGCTCTCTGACTGGCATTTTTCCTTTCCTTTTCATCCCCTAAGCGGGGATGTGATCCACAATGCATGGGTCATCCTGTTTCAGACCTCTTTATTTACCGAAGTATACCCTCAGGAACTTTCCGGTATCCCCCTTCTCCTATGCCAGCTTGTATACCCTCTTGCCATCTTTATGGCAGTCGCTTGTGCCGCTCTTTTTGTTGCGGCGCAATACAAAAAAATATTCCCCAAAAACTCCCCCGGAAAATCCCTGCCCTCCAAAACAGCCGGCATCGAGGCTCTTTTCCTCTCCACCGGCTATTTTACTTTTTTATTCAGTTTTGCTGTTTTTTCCCTCAAATACCCATATACTTGCAGCAGTGATTTCCGGTATATCGTTATCTGCCTTATCTATACCGCCATTGGCTTAGCCGACAGCCACAGGATTTATACCGGCAAAACAAAAACAGCCGTTTTATCCCGCTTCATATCTGCCGGCACATGCCTTACGCTCCTCTTAACCACTATTATTTACATGACCTGGGATCAGTGGTGATTTTAGTCCTTCATCTGCCTTCCTTCCGTATTCAGATGATATTTTTCTTTATAAATCAGCCGGGATACCGGCTCTATTTCATACCCTTGTTCCCTGATTCCCTTAATCAGATCATCCAAAACCGCTGCCGTATACTTCGTTCCGCTCTGGCAGCGGATAATGGAGCCGTTTTGCAGATTTCCGCCTTTCAGTACCTGATTCAATATAGAATCTGCCCCGTAGTCCTTCCAATCGAGGGAATCCACATCCCAGCAGACAGAATAATAACCGCACTTCGCCGCACTGCTGATTACATGATTATCGTAATCTCCATAGGGAGGCCGGAAAAGAAACATTTCATATCCGGTCAGCGCCTGCACCTTTGTATGCGCCTGCTCAATTTCCTCTTGGAGCTCCTGTGCCGTAAGCTGGGGCATATGCTTATGGTTATCGCCAGCATTCCCCAAATCATGCCCCGCCGCAAGAATTGCTTTTACATCATCCGGATATTCTTCCACCCATCCCCCTGTCAGAAAAAATGTCGCATGGACATCCTGTTTTTCCAAAATATCAAGTATCTTAGAAATATCTGCATTCCCGTAAGCCGCCTCAAAAGTCAAAGCCACCTGCTTTTTGTCCGTTTCCACGCTGCTGACAGGAAGCAGCTTCCCGTTCACACTGCTGCTCACCGTTACGGAACCGGGCATCACTGCCGCCGCCCCTCTTACCAGTGCAAAGGCAGTCAGTAAGAATAAAAGCACGGCTGCCCCTTTTGCCAGCAGTAAATTCCGGTATCCTTCCTTTGACTGCCCTTCCTTCCTTTCCGGTATCCATTTCCCCGCCTGTTTTATAACCCTTTTTATGTACTGGCTCATATATCATATACACCCGCTCATCATGTTATTATAATATATGAATGCCACAGTTTGTCATAGTCGCCGGATATGCTTTTTTTATCAGAAACCCGGATACGATGCATATTTTTCCGCAATCCTGACAAGCAGCCCTACGATCTTCTCCATCTCATCCGCACAGGCATATTCAAATCTCCCGTGGAAATTCTGTCCTCCTGTACATAGGT
Organism: uncultured Lachnospiraceae bacterium; assembly: GCA_910576535.1. Lineage (GTDB taxonomy): Bacteria > Bacillota > Clostridia > Lachnospirales > Lachnospiraceae > Kineothrix. Next base: position 115,386 of record CAJTKK010000004.1, read on the forward strand.
TCGGACACGGCAGCCCCATATAGGACAGCCTTGCGCCGTCAGTGCCGCCCCGGACCGGAATCACTTCCGGTTCAATGCCAAGCTCTGTCATGGCCTTTTTTGCATTCTCCACCAAATGCATATGCTCTTCTATAATTTCTTTCATATTATAGTAAGAATCCTCCAGCTCAACTTCAAATGTGCCTTCCCCGTATTTCCCATTTAAAAATTCCATGACTTGCAGGAAGTATTCTTTTCTCTTTTCAAATCTCCCTTTGTCATGATCCCTGATAATGTATTCCGCAACTGTCTCTTCTACAGACCCCCTCAAAGAATCCAGATGATAGAATCCTTCATAGCCGCATGTGTACATAGGGTTTTCCGCTGCCGGAAGCATCGACTGGAATTCCTGCGCCATAAGAACGGAGTTGCGCATCTTCCCCTTCGCTTCCCCGGGGTGTACGCTTCTCCCATGAACCGTCACTTTTGCCCCCGCTGCATTGAAATTCTCATATTCCAATTCCCCAATCTTTCCTCCATCTACCGTATAGGCATAATCCGCCCCAAAAAGCTTGACATCGAAATAATCCGCCCCTGCCCCCACTTCCTCATCCGGGGTAAAACCAATCCGTATTTTACCATGGGCAATTTCTTTATGATTCAGTAAATATTCCGCCATCGCCATAATCTCTGCAACCCCTGCTTTGTCGTCCGCCCCCAGCAGCGTCGTGCCATCGGTTACAATCAGCCGTTTCCCTTGATAGGAAAGCAATTCCGGGAAATCTGCCACTTTCATCACAATCCCTTTCCTGGAATTCAGGACAATATCCTTCCCGTCATAATTTTCGATAATCCGTGGCTTTACCCCTGCCCCCGTCACTGCAGGAGCCGTATCCATATGGGCAATAAACCCGATTACCGGAGATGCAGCGCATCCTTCGGATGCAGGGATAGAAGCATATACATAACAGCGCTTCATATCATAAGTAATTTCCTCCGCCCCTATCTTCTGAAGCTGCTCTGCCAAAACCTTTGCTAAATCATGCTGTTTTTGAGTGGAAGGGAAAAATATGCCTCCTTCCTCTGACCCTGTGTCAATTTTTACATATTTTAAAAAATTTTCAATTACCTTTTCCATCTGATATCCTCTTTTTCTCCAATCCTATGCTTCTTTTACCCTTTTGCAGATGCTTTCAGCTCCAAGGACAATATCCGGATATTTTCCAACACTTTCCCGCATTCCTCCATCTGCTCCGCCGCTTCGGAAGCTGTCTTTACTCCAGCTTCTGAGGATGCCGCCACTTCTTCGCTTGTAGCCGACAAATGAGCTATGCTTTGGGTAATAACTCCTGTTGCCTGAAGAATTTCCCCAATTGTCATCTCCATATTATGAAGACTGCCCGCCAGCGCCGTAACCTCCCCGTCAATCCTTTCAAACTTCTCCTTTGTTACATCAATCATTTCCGCTTGTTTATTAATGGATTCTACGGAATGACCCAAGCTATCCGATGCGCTTTTTGCATCGTCGATTAAATCCTTTATAATGCCGGTAATCCTTCCGGTCGCTTCTTTTGTCTGTTCCGCCAACTGCCTGATCTCCTCTGCCACGACTGCAAAGCCCTTCCCGGCATCCCCTGCACGTGCCGCTTCTATAGAAGCGTTCAGCGCCAGAAGGTTTGTCTGGGAGGAAATATTTAAAATATCCCCAATAATATTTTTCACTTCATCCACCCTGTCAGTCAGGCGCGCCGTGGCATCCACGGTATCCCGGCTTGCAGACTCCACGCCTCTGGCCTGTTCTTTCAGATTCCGTACCAGTCTCGCCCCTTCTTCCACATTCCGGGAAGCGGATTTGGATACCTCCGCCACCTTTACAGTCTCTTTCCCCGCCAAATCTGAGCTTTCCTGAATTGAACTGCACATATTCGCCTGTTCTTGAATCGCCTGTGCCGTGCTTTCTGTGCTTTCCGCAATATTGTTCATGGAAAAACTGTTTGTATCAATGCTCATTTTCAGTTTCTCCAGCATTCCGTTAGCGCATTCAAAATTTTTGTTAATCTCTTCCGCCGTAACCACCATTTTTGCAGCGGCTCTTTCCTGTTCCGCCGCAGCCCGTTTAATCTGGTTCATATTTTCTTCATTGAATTTCTGCGTAATATCCATGACGCTGTAAACCGCAATACATATTAAAATCGTAATCGTCCACCTTATCATGACAAAACCGATATCCATTGTCCCCAAAGAAACATCCCTCGACGTCCTGACCACATTCGCCACCAGTATAACCGATGTTCCATACAAGGAAAACCGTTTATTCAAATATGTAATGGCAGCAATCAGGATAGGAAATGCATACACATAAGTAAGTTCCTCAGACCCTAAGCACATCATTGCCAAAAAAGACAGCGCCCCCATCCCTGTCAGAATAATGCCGCATTTTTTCCTTCCCCTGAACGTAAAAAACCCGGCTATGCTAACCAGAAATGCCAATGCAAATATGACCAGTTGAATATATGTTCCAATATTTGCCGTCTTTTGCGCTATTGCATACAGCATGGATATCATCATATACAATATCGTACCCCCGCACAGCATCAGCACTCTTTTATCAGCCCTTAAATATTGTTCCTTTGTCATTCCTTTCCCTCCCTAACCTCATATCGCTTTTATCCGCCTGAAACAGGCCTTTTTCCAGTACTTTCCGCTCTATTGCCTTTATATATAATATAACATTTTACAGCCAACTTTTAAAGTGTGAATAATTTTTACATTTTTATAGTCCATTTCTGCAAAATGTGGTAGAATAAAAAGATGAAATTTAATGAAAAGTATGTAAATTTTTAGGGAGGTATACAAATGTTTCGCAACAATAAAAATGGCTTAAAAGAACTGGCAACCCTTACACCAATAACGGAACAGCCGGCAAACCGGGAAGCTTATGCCATTTACAAACGGCTGGAACAAGGGCGCCGGCAATTTAACAGCATATCAACCTTCGCCTTAGACTCCGCAATGAGCCTCAGCACAATATCCCTTATCCTTAATGAGAGGATCGGGATGCTGCAAAAAACCTGCGATTATCTGAATAATTCCATATCTTCCCTTAATTCTGCTTCCGAAGTTTCATCCAAAATAGCAAACGAAGTCATCCAGGCGCAGGAACAGCAGTCGATGTCCATTATCGAAATATCGGTCAATGCCGCCGACATTCTTGCCCATACGCAGCAAAGCGAAGAAAGCATTAATGCCATCGTTACGATTTCCAAATCCGCCTCCTCCTTTTCCCAGGAAATGAAACAGGATATGGAGTCACTTTTAGATGTGATTGGACATATGCAGGAAGTAATTTCTTCCATTAATGATATATCCTCCCAGACAAACCTTCTGGCTTTAAACGCATCCATTGAAGCCGCAAGGGCAGGGGATGCCGGCAAAGGGTTTGCCGTAGTTGCCGATGAAATACGCAAACTGGCGGAACAGACCAATTCCCTTACCTCCAATATGGGGCAGTTCGTCGGAAAAGTGGAAGACGCCTCCCAAAGAAGCCAGAAGAGTATTGATTCTACTGCAGATGCTTTGTCCCAAATGACGGAAAAGCTTACGGAAATTGATACCCTGAATCAGGAAAACCGCCAGAAAGTCATTGATATCAATAATGAAATCAATAATATTGCCGGCAACAGCGCGGAAATCAGCGGCTCTTTAGAGCAGATCGAAGAACAGTCAGCAGAAGTCGGCAACCAGATTTCCTACTTAAAAGAAGACGCCGCATATCTGACGCAAATAAACAGAGACTTAAAAGATATCGACAAGCCGCTTCAGACAGCAGAAGATAAACTATCCAAGCTCAATAAGGCTATTGGCCAGATAACGAACGATCCTTTCTATATGACAGACAACGATAACTTCAATCAGCAAATCCAGTCCGCCATCCATGCCCATAAAAAATGGCTGGATAATCTGCACCATATGGTTGAGACAGGGACGGCGGCCGCTTTACAGACGAATGAACTTAAATGCGCTTTCGGCCATTTCTATTATTCCAGGACGCCGGGCAATACCCGCATCCTGTCTTTATGGAAGGAAGTCGGTCCTTTGCATAAAGAAGTCCACAAGGCCGGGAAGAATATTTTAGACAGTCTCAAAGCGGATAAGCCGGAAAAGGCACAAGAGCTTTACCTCCATGCGGAAGAACTGTCCGTTGCCCTCATACATCAATTTGAAACCATATCTGCAGAAGTAAAACGTTTGACACAGGACCATGTCTCTGTTTTTGAAAAAACCTTAGCAGAAAATTAACACACAAATTCCCCTTTCCGGTATATAATAACAGACAAAGGGAGTAGCCGGCATTCCATATGTATTCCAACGCGCCATACCCGGTTTCGGCATTTTCTGCCATAACCCGCCTGGAATTGAAACGGCAAGACTTTTACTGTATGCCTTTTGGCATATACGGTAAAAGTCTTTTTTATTTGCAGGGATCGGAATGTCCGAACGCATACTTCTTATTACGGAAAGAAAAGAGGTAGACTATGGAATTTATTTTTCAAGGAATCATCGCCGTCACATGGCAGCAGGCCGTCATGTATCTCATCGGCATCCTGCTTATATGGCTTGCCATCCAAAAGGAATATGAACCCTCCCTGCTCCTTCCCATGGGGTTTGGCGCAATTCTTGTCAACCTGCCCTTCTCCGGGGTTCTGAATCAGGTTTTAGACGGCGCAGGCGAGACGAAAGGTATTATCGAATGGCTCTTCCATGTCGGCATTGAAGCCTCCGAAGCTCTCCCCATCCTTCTATTCATCGGGATCGGCGCCATGATTGATTTTGGCCCCCTTCTGTCAAAACCAGTTATGTTCTTCTTTGGCGCAGCCGCCCAGTTCGGTATATTTGGCGCCATTTTAATTGCTGCCATACTTGGATTTGACTTAAAAGACGCCGCTTCTATCGGCATAATAGGAGCTGCCGACGGCCCCACCGCCATCCTTGTATCACAAATTCTCCATTCCCGCTATACGGGGGCCATTGCCGTAGCCGCCTATTCCTATATGGCGCTTGTCCCCATCGTGCAGCCTTTTGCCATCCGGTTAGTGACTACCAAAAAAGAAAGGCGTATCCGCATGGAGTACAAGCCTTCCCAAGTATCCAGGCCGGTACGTATTATTTTTCCCATTGCAGTCACCTTTATTGTCGGCCTAATTGCGCCTTCCTCCATAGCTTTGGTCGGTTTTCTCATGTTCGGCAACCTTATCCGGGAATGTAAAGTCCTTGGCCCGTTATCGGAAACTGCCCAAAACGTCCTTTCTAATTTAATCACGCTGATCCTTGGCCTTACTATTTCTTTCCGTATGCAGGCGGATACCTTTATCCGTATTGATACCCTTTTTATCATGGGAACCGGCCTGGCTGCATTTATCCTGGATACGGCAGGAGGAGTGCTTTTTGCCAAGATACTGAACTTATTTTTGCACAAAAAAATAAATCCTATGATAGGAGCTGCTGGCATCTCCGCGTTTCCTATGTCCTCCCGGACTGTCCAGAAACTGGCAATGGAGGAAGACCCCGGCAATGTACTGATTATGCAGGCCGCAGGCGCCAACGTATCCGGGCAGATCGCTTCCGTCATTGCCGGAGGGCTTGTCATCCAATTAGCAGCAGGATATTTATAAATTAAGAAAGCAGGAGGAAAACATATGAATGAAAATATTTTCATAGCTTTAAAAATTATGGGACAAGGAATGGCGGGAATATTTGCGGCAACATTTTTCATTGCCGGGGCCGTTTCGTTTCTTTCCCGTATATTTTCCCGTTAATTCCTATGAATGCACCGCTGCTCCCCCCGGCCGGGCATCTTTATCATATCGCATTATATCAACGGCGCAAAAAAGGAAGCGGCAATTACAGTCAGGATACCGGATACCACAATGGAAAGGCTGCTCATCGCCCCTTCAATTTCCCCTAATTCCATCGCTTTTGCCGTCCCGATGGCATGGGAGGCTGTTCCAAGCGCCAGCCCTTTTGCGATTGGTTCCTGAATATGGAACAGCCTGAATACGCTTTCCGCCATTACATTCCCCAGGATACCCGTAACGATAATGACGATAACAGTTACCGTTACGGTTCCGCCCAGTTTTTCGGATACGCCCATCCCGATTGCCGTTGTAATAGACTTCGGCAAAAGCGTCACATATTGCTCATGGGTAAAGCCAAACAGCTTTGACATGAGAAAAACCGTCACCAAACTGGATAATACCCCGGATACAACCGATATTGTCACAGCGGCCCAATTCTTTTTCAATAATTTCAGTTGCTGGTAAAGAGGCACTGCCAGGCATACTGTAGCCGGAGTCAGCAAATAGCTTAGATATTTCCCGCCTTCATAATAATCGCTGTAATCTATTTTAAAAATGCTTAACACAGCCACCACAAAAGCAATTGAAATAAGGAGGGGATTGCATAACGGGCTTTTCAGCTTTTTTTTCAATATCAGCCCAAGTTCATATCCCATCACGCTGACCGCCATCCCAAAAAACAATGACTTCCCAAAAAACTCTGCCATTTGATCCTCCTATCCATTCTCCCGTTTTCTCGTTTTCCTGATGATCCCCTGCGCGCATTTCCCCGTCACCGCCATTACAGTCACCGTCGTAACAACTGTCACTGCAGCAAGCGGCAATAAAATGCCTTCCAGTTCGTGGTAAGAATCCATCAGCCCTGCCGCTGCCGGGATAAACATTAATGGCATGATTTCAATCAGGAAATCCGCACATTCTTTTACCGCCTCCGCCTTCACCAGCCCGCCCGCCAATAAAACAAGCATGATTCCCAGCCCATATATGCTCGCCGGAACCGGCAGCGGGATCAGGCTTTCCATAAACTCTGCCGTCAGCGTAACCGCCAGTATAACCCCAAACTGCTTCACATATTTCATTTCTTTCCACCGCTGCCCTTTCCCATTCCGTTTCTTCCGGAATATCTAACCTAAAAGCTGTCATAAAACCAGCCCTTGATTCATAAAATATATCTGTAGTCCGCCTTTCCTGAACTTTTACATTCTATCATGCGACGACAACCATTGACAAGATATAAAACCCCATCCGACTTTTATAGTTAATTAAGAAATCCCTCACTTTTTCCTAAGAAAAATAAGGTATCTTTAAGACTTTAAACACATGGCGTTCATATTTTGCCCCTATACTAAATTTATCCAAAGGAGGAAAATAAATGCATAAAGACACCGTGCCTGTATCCATTACAGACATCATACCAACAGATGATAATTGGAGCCAGTACTCCGCACTTCACGATTCTTTTCTGGAAGAGCTTTCCTATAAGAATCAAAAATCCTTCAACACCGATATCTGGCTGTTGAATTATATATAGATTTTCTTTACCCCCTTATACCAGGAAACGCTGCCGCATCATTTCATTATCCGGCAGCGTTTCTTTTTCTTTCTTTGCTTAAAACAGCAACGGCAAACATGGACAAAAGAGCGCCCGGATACTATTAGCCGCCTATGCAATGTCCTTTCCATCGCTGTATGAACCCCATCAGCGCCGCGGCCCCTGGCCTGCCGTATAAGTCCTTTCCAGCTTCCTCCGTACATGGATATAAGCCGGGATCAGGAACGCATCCGCAAAGATCCATGCCAGAGGGCTGGCAAAACATACGCCGATAAAGCCAAACCGGGGCACTAAAAGCATTCCGGCCAGTCCCCTTGCCGCCATCTCGCATACCCCAGCCAGGATGGCAAATGTCCCGAACCCCATACCCTGAATCAGGAAACGCACAACATTCACAACCGCCAAAGGGATAAAAAACATACTGTTTATCACCAGAAGCATCCTTGCATCGGCTAAAATCCCCTCATCCGCTGAATCCATAAAAAGGGAAGACAGCTCCGCGCCGGCAAAAAACAATACCGTAAATGCAATTACGGAATAAACCACAGCAATCAGCATACAAGCTTTTATCCCCTGCCCTAAGCGCTCCAGCTTTTTTGCCCCTACATTCTGCCCTCCATAGGTTGCCATCGTGGAACCCATGGCATCATACGGGCAACAAAAAAACATCCCCACCTTGCTTGCCGCCGTAACAGAGGCTACCGCCGCCGCCCCCAGCGTATTGACCGCCGACTGCAGAATCACGCTTCCAATTGCCGTAATGGAATATTGCAGCCCCATAGGCACTCCCATTCCGCACAGGACGCCCATATAAGACAGATGAATCTTCCATTCCTCTTTTTCAATCCTCAGCAAGGGGAATTTCTTCGCCATATAAATAAGGCAAAACACTCCGGAAACTGCCTGCGAAGCCACGGTAGCTACCGCCGCCCCGGCGACCCCCATATCCAGGTTAATAATGCATATGAAATCCAAAGCAATATTCAGGAAGGAAGACAATGTCAAAAAAGCAAGAGGAGTCTTGCTGTCCCCCATCGCCCGGATAATCCCGGAAAGCATATTATACAGATAAGTTGCCGGAATCCCCAGAAAAATAATAAAAATATACTGATAGGCATAGGGGTAAATATCCTCCGGCGTTTTCATCGCTGTCAGCATCTGACGGCAGAAAACCGCCGTAGCCACAGTCATAACCGCAGAAAAGAGAATGGAAAGCCACATACTGTTAGCCATAAACCGCCGCAGCCCGGAATAATCCTTCGCACCGAATTTATGCGCCAAAGGGATGGCAAAGCCATTGCATACTCCCATACAGAAGCCTATAATCAGAAAGTTCAAAGACCCGGTGCTTCCTACACCCGCCAGCGCATGAACACCCAAAAAGCGGCCTACAATAATCGTATCCACCACACTATAAAACTGCTGGAATAAAAACCCGAACAGCAGCGGCACCGAAAATCCCAGGATCAGCTTCATGGGCGGCCCCTGCGTCATATCCTTTGTTGTATCTTTTGCCATAATGTCTCTCCTGCATTCCCCGGATATCCAGCCTCATCTGAATACATACTGCTGAATATCCTCAATAAATTTTTTCACGTAAATAATGTTATCAGCCCGGTACCGGCGCTGATAACATTATTCCTGCTCCCTATATTCCTCCAAAGACAGGGGTTCCCCCGCCGCTCCTATCTTTGCAGCCTTTCACCCGGATTTACCCTCTGCCGCCTGCAGCGGCAGGATCAAGCCGTCAAATGCTGCCTGCCTTTATTTCTCTATTCCATTTCACGCACAATCTTCCTTACAGGAAGCACAAAAGTAGGCGTTACGGACAGCTCATCCAATCCCATCTTAACGAATTCCTCCGTCAAAGTAGTATCTGCGCCTAACTCCCCGCAGATTCCTGCCCAAATACCTTCTTTATGGGCATTATCCACTACCATCTTAATCATCCTGAGGACAGCTTCATGATGGGAATCATAAATATTATCCAGTTTTGCATTCTGCCTGTCTATGGCCAAAGTATACTGGGTCAGATCATTGGTGCCGATGCTGAAGAAATCCACTTCTTTTGCCAGCAGATCGCTAATCATAACCGCTGCCGGCGTCTCAATCATAATGCCTTGCTCCACCTCTGCAAAAGGAAGCCCTTCTTCTGTCAGTTCTTTTTTTACCTCTTCCACAATTTCCTTAATCTGCCTTACTTCCTTTACCGAAATAATCATAGGATACATAATGGAAATGGTGCCAAATATGCTCGCCCTGAACAATGCACGCAACTGCGTCTTAAAAATATCCGGCTGACTTAAGCAAATACGGATTGCACGGTATCCCATCGCCGGGTTTTCTTCATGATCCAGCCCGAAATAATCCGCCTGTTTGTCCGCGCCGATATCCAAAGTACGGATAATCACCTTTTTACCAGCCATCGTTTCCGCTACCTGTTTATATGCCTGGTACTGCTCTTCCTCTGTCGGGAAAGTATCCTTTTCCAGATAAAGGAATTCACTTCTGAATAAACCGATGCCCCCTGCATCATTCTGAAGAACATTCGCCACATCGGAAACCTTGCCGATATTAGCATAAATATTAATCTTCTTTCCGCTCTTTGTAACGTTTTCTTTCCCTTTCAGCTCTTGCAACAGCCTGCGCTTTTCCACTTCTTCCTGATGTTTGTTCTTATAAGCCTCCAAAACATCCTCTTCAGGGTCTATAATAATCTTCCCTTCAAAGCCATCCACTATGGCCATTTTACCGTCTATCTCATCATTATAGTCCACGCTGATCAGCGCCGGAATATTCATTGTCCTTGCCAGGATCGCCGTGTGGGAATTGGAAGAACCGAATCTTGTCACAAACGCCAATACCTTACTCTTGTCCATCTGCACTGTCTCGCTGGGAGCCAGATCTTCCGCTACTACTATCGTCGCCTCATCCGCATTTAAGCCCTCTCCGCTGTTCCCCTGCAGGACGCGGATTAAACGTTCCGAAATATCTTTTACGTCCGCCGCCCTGGCTTTCATGTAATCGTCATCCATTTCGGCAAACATTTTTGCAAAATTGTCACCCGTTACCGCAACTGCATATTCTGCATTAATATTCTGTGTTTCAATCATATTAGTAATCGAATCCAAGTAATCCTGATCGTCCAGCATCATCTGGTGGACATCAAAAATCATTGCGCCCGATTCCCCTACTTCCTTTACTGCTTTCTCATACAAAGCCTTCAACTGCTCAATCGCCTTTTCTTTCGCCGTCTCAACTCTGGCAATCTCGCCTGCCGCATCCTCTACATGCGCTCTTTTAACACTTTGATTGTCTTTTTTCAGGATTGCAATCTTACCGATGGCAATCCCGGAAAAAACTGACTTTCCCTTCAACTCCGTCATGTGAATCCTCCTTACCACGATATTATTGGTCATTTCTCTTACTCTTAAGTTTAATGCATAATCGGAAAGAAGTAAACCGGAAAATTGAAATTTTATGCCCATATCCCCTATACGCATAAAATCTATGCAATATTGCCTTCCTCCTCTGCTATTTCTTTTGCATATCTTTCAAAAGCCTGAGAATACGCCCCCTATTTTTCGCAGTCTTCATAAAAACAGGGAGATGGTCTGCTTGCGCTTTCCCCGCAACGCTGAACGGTTTCTCCCGCAGGCCGGCGCTGAGATAACCGGTCAAATAGGCTAAATGCTCCCGGTTGAGAGCCCAGACCAGCTTGCCCCGAAAGGATGTCAGGAACCACAGCTCCAGCCCGAAATACGATTCCTTCCCGTCCTTAATCTCACCAATATGGGAAAACACTTCTGCCGTTTTATGGACTTTACCCGCCATTACAGTTCCACAGAACGGACAAGCAATGCGGAGAACTTGAAAGCGCTGTTTGTCCACATCCTGAATATCCGCTCGATAATACTGTCCACAGCATTTACATTGATTATGCACTTCATAACGATAAATTCTACGGTCTTTTTCTTCTGTATGTCCACAATTTGTACACCTGAAAAAAGCAGTATCTTTATTTGCCGTTACGATACCAAAGCCATGACACTTAGGACACTTTACATTTAGCCCTGACGACAAAACGTTGTCAACAGAATAAGTAAAACAAGGTTTATCTGCAATCCGTTCCATTTTCCCACCTCTTTTCAGCGCTTCCTTCCACCGTTCCCTTTCCTTCATCCTACCATAATTCCGGGAGCATGGAAACAGAAAGCTTTCCGGGCAGATTCCCGGCTTTATGAATATATGGGACGGGCAGTCATTCAGATGCAGGCTTATATTAATTCGGGAGCAGTCAACAACAAAACAAGGATCGCTGCTACAAGCGGAATACCCAAAAGAACGAACATCGGAAGCGGCGATGGATTATCATAATCGGTATAAATCTTATTTCCCAAATAGTAGATATTGATCGTGTCCGGAAAGATACACGTTCGCTCACAGGTATAAACACTGATTACTTTATGCTTCTTATGTACGCCGTCTATGGAATAAACATACCTGGCTGCCAAATTCTCCCCGCGCTTTTCGCCTTTTGGATTGCCCCAGTTAATATTCTGCTGGCTTTTTTTACTGTCTAATTGCGCTGTCACGACTTGCCCTAATTCTTTTGCTTTTTGGATTTTTCGTTCCGGTCCATAATCAATTTTCTTTTTGCTGATGAAAACCAGTTCAATTATAATGACTGCAATAAAAACAAATACCGCCGGAAAAGCCGGAGCTATTCTCGCGGCTTCCGCCCATGCATCATATTCTTTCATAAGATACCTCCTGCTTACATTCCGGACAGCAAAGCGGAACGTTTATTCGCTTTGTCTTTTCTTTTCTTCCTTATCATCCAACAGATTCCCGATATGTTGTTTTTCAAAGAACATTTCCTTATTCGTCAGAACAATGATTGCTGCCGCAAAAAATATAACGATTGTCTCCACGCATTTTGTCTGCGGCGTCATGGCGATTTTCTCCTGCATCGTGTTCACAAACAAATGGAATAAGATGCAGGCAAGCATACTGCGGTTATTCTTTACATACACCCATGTGGTCAGAAACCCTAATGGGATGACGCCGGTTAAAAAATTCAGCACATATAAAACACCAAGTTCTTTCAGCCCATAATGGTACGTACCCGCAATCCAGAACAAAGGCAGATGCCACAGCGCCCACACAAAGCCAAAAATGACGGATTCCGTAAACCATGAGAAATAAAACGCTACAGAATCCTCGCCATATCCCCGCCAGCCAACCTCTTCAATCACTGCTGCAAGTAAAATCGTCAGCAGCGCCGAAGTTCCTCCGACAGAAAATGAGAAATCTTCCGTAAAGGCAAACTGCTCTAAAGACTGTCCTGCCCATACGGAAAGCAGGATGGAAACAACAACAATTGCCATAAACCCGATAATCGCCGCTATAATGCTAAACGGTTTTATACGGTAAAAACCGATGAGTTTTCTTTTTAGATCTTCTTTTAACGCTTTGTTCCCCGAAGCCAATACCGTAATGACCGCTGTGATGGCAGGAGCGGTTAATCCGAACAGCATCAGCAGGGCGGATACACCGTTATCATCCGGCGATTTACTGATCACTGCTGCAAAAATCCAAAATATCCATGTAACGGCAAAACAAGTGATATAAAAACGTAATGGCTTGTATCTATATTGTTCCATAAGCTCCCTCCTTAAAATCGCATATGACAAATTGACCGGAAAATTATTCCATAGTTAATAGGCTATCGACTGTCTGCCTGTCGGTTTTGGGTTGGAAATTAAGGAACTGCAATGTCCCTTAACATCAAATTTCCTTTCGTATTACTTTTCATTCTCTTGAAAAATAGGCATAATGGCTGATTTCATACTGTTTTGTTCCATATGTAGAAGCCGTTCCAGATTATAAATAAATGCAGCTATCTTTCTTTGTTTTTCTTCTGCGCTGAGTTCCATAAGATCGTCGAATACCGTGTTTGCATATAGGAATGTCATTTCTGCAACTTCCCCGGGATAATCTGTTTTACATATACCCTGTGCAATACTTTCTTGTATTAACCCAGTGATAAGCGGATTGATTTCAGCAAGAATACATTTTTGCATTTTTTGATGCATAAGGGCATTTTGCGGCCGATGCGCCTGTTCCAGAAGCCCGTGGCCGAAATTCTTGTCGTCTACCCTAAGGGCAAGCATCATCTTTGTAAGCCGCTGCAATATGGGCGTATCTTTTTCTGCTACAATCTTTTCCGCTTTTTTTGCCAGTCTTTTCACCATACGTTCAATCATAGCATCCAGGATTTCTTCTTTTGATTTGAAATGATAATATAGCGTGCCTCTGGCAATGCCAATCTCATTTAAAATGTCAGCCGTGCTTGTGTTGTCAAAGCCATTTGTTCCAAACAAACGCTCTGCCGCATCCAATATCTCATTCTTCCGCTCTTCCGCTTCTTTCACCACACGCATTTGCATCACCTGCTTTTATTTCTTATAGACAGACTGTCAGTCTAATAATAGCATTCAGAGGTACCTCTGTCAATCTATTTCACAGAATATTTACCAAATCGTCCGTGCGTTTTTGGTAAAATAACCACATTAAACAACTCAAACAATCAGGATTTGGAAGAAGAACACAGAATGAGTAAATATAACCCTTTATGGGCATATGCGCAAAGTAGTGGCAGCCAACTCCCTGCCAAACAAGCATTGTATATCTTTCACTGCCCCTTTGCTAAATCTGCAATCGTAACGCTGTCTACCACGCGGTTAATTGCTTCGTCCAGCTTCCTCCACACCGGCAGAGTCTCGCAAGTGCCGCTGCGCCCGCATTGGCCCGTTTTATCCTCCAAACATGCTACCGGGCAGAGGCTCCCTTCCGTAAGGCGCAGAATCATGCCTATCGTATAGTCTTCAGGATCCCCTGCTATACGGTACCCGCCTTGAGCCCCTCTTGCACTTTTCACATACCCGGCCTTATTCAAAACAGAAATGATCTGTTCCAGATATTTTTCCGATATTCCCTGGCGTTCTGCGATCTGCTTTACTTTGATGTATTCCCCGGCATCGTTCACCGCCAAATCCAGCATTACCCTGACCGCATAACGTCCTTTTGTTGAAATCTTCATCCAGCCACCCTGCTGTTTGCCCTACAGCCCCTTTAAAATTTATCAATTATCCCTTTGGCAAAAATAAACAATATCATAGCCGGAAGGATAATCTGCAGATAAAGCTTAAGAACTCTTGGCATTTTTATCCCTTTCCCGGTATTTGCTTCCTCAAGATAATGATTGAATCCCCAGCCTTTCTTCGTCACACAGAACATCAGATAAACAAAAGAGCCAATAGGCAGCATCAGATTGCTGACAATAAAATCTTCCAGGTCAAGGATATTGCTGCCCTCCCCAAAAGGCATAAAACCGGACCAGAGATTAAATCCCAAGACACAAGGCAGGGAAAGCAGGGAAAGCAGGACAAAATTGATCAGGCAGGCGCGCTTACGGGAAAGCCCCCACATGTCCATGCAGCATGAAATAATATTTTCAAACACAGCCAATACCGTGGAAAATGCCGCAAATGACATAAATACAAAGAACAGCGTCCCCCATATTCTTCCTCCTGCCATGCTGTTAAATACATTGGGTAAAGTAACAAAAATGAGGGAAGGGCCGCTGTCAGGATTAATCCCAAAAGAAAAACAGGCCGGAAAAATAATCAGCCCCGCCACAATAGCAACAAAAGTATCAAGCACCGCAATATTGACCGATTCCTTTAAAAGAGAATGTTCTTTGCCTATATAGCTTCCAAAAATAGCCATGGAACCAATCCCTAAGCTCAACGTAAAAAATGCCTGGTTCATAGCTCCCACCATAGTCTCGCCAATCCCCACCTCCATCATTCTTTCAAAATCGGGTTTCAGATAAAAAGCGAGGCCTTCCTGCCCGCCTTCCATCGTCAGGCTATGGACAGCAAGCAATAACATAATCCCAAGAAGAGCCACCATCATCCCCTTTGTCATACGTTCCACGCCGCTTTGCAGCCCCGCCGAACAGATGGCAAATCCTACCGCGACTACGATAAGCATCAGCCCGGCCATAATCCCCGGTTCCGCGAGCATTCCGCCAAATATCTGCCCTACCATTTCCGCATCCGCCCCGTTAAAACGTCCCGTCAGCATCAGGTAGAAATAGTACAGCATCCAACCCGCTACCGTCGTATAGAACATCATGAGGCAATAATTGCCCGCCATCCCTGCATAACCGTGCAAATGCCACTTTGTCCCCGGTTTTTCCAACTGCCGGAAACTCTTTATAATACTTTTTTTGCTGGCACGCCCTACCGCAAACTCCATTGTCATAACAGGCAGCCCCATAATAACAAGGAAAAACAGGTAAAAAAGCACAAACGCCCCTCCGCCGTACCTTCCTGCTATATAAGGAAACCTCCATACATTTCCAATCCCAATGGCACACCCTGCCGAAAGCAATATAAATCCCAGACGGGATCCCAATTTTTCCCTTTCCATCTCTGCCCCTTTCTTTTCCCTTTCCCATGTCCATTCCATACAGGAAGGATATAACCGGAAAATGTATTTTCTATGCCAATAAACCGTAATGCTCCAGCCCCTGGTAAACCCCGTCTTTATCTATATCCGCGGTCACATAATCCGCATAAGCCTTTAACTTTCCATCCCCGTTGCCCATGACAATCCCTACCGCGCACTCTTTAATCATCTCTAAATCATTCATACTGTCCCCGACTGCAACCGTATCCTCCATGCCGCCCCCATAGTATTCCAAAACCTTTCGGATGCCGCCTGCTTTATTATTTCTTATGGACATTACCTCAACGCAGTGCAAGGAACCCTCATTGGGCATACTGTGGATAAACTGGTATCCGCCGCCGTATTCCTTTTCTATTTCCGCCAAAGCTTCTTCTTCTAAACTGTAAATACAGAATTTGTAGATCGTCTCCGTTTCCGGGTCGTAATCTTCCATGCTATAAACCGCGGGCTGTTTGAAAAACTCATGCCCGGGGCGTTCCCGCCCTTCCCCCTCAAAAAAATATTCCCTTACCATGGAATGCATATAAATCCCTTTTTTTCCTTCCAAAACATAGGAAACGCCTTTGCTTATGCAAAATTCCATAATTCCTTCCAGTTCCTGATACGATATCCTGTCTTCGTAAATGATTTCTTCTTGTATCTGAACGTAAGCGCCTGCTGCAGCCACCACTCCGTCATAATCCATGTCCTTTACATGATCTAACAGACAGCAGGTGCGGCCAGTACAGATAAACACCTTATGCCCTGCCCTGCGGGCCAGTTCCACTGCCTGGTAAGCGCTGTCGGGAATGGCGTATTTCCTATGGTCAAATAATGTGCCGTCGATATCCAAAAAAATATATTTCATATGCTGCTCCTTATCATACCCTTTTTTATTTGCCGCTTCCCCCTCATACCCTGACAAATAGCTTCCCATATGAGAAAAGAGAGTGCGGCAAAGGCAGCGCCGGACATAACGCCGCCTTTTATCACACCCTCATATCCTTTATTGCGGAAACCAAAGCATCCTTTAGCGGAACGGAACTACAGAACCCTGGTATTTTTCACTCATAAAATCACTGATTTCATCAGATTTCAATACTTCCACTAAAGCCTTTACCCCTTCATTCCCTTCATTGCCTTCCTTCACAACAATAACATTTACATAAGTCTTAGCCGCTTCAGAATCTGCAGTCTCATAAGCCAAAGCATCTGTCTGCGCATTCAGCCCTGCCTGCAATGCATAGTTCCCGTTTAACACAACAAAAGAAGTTTCCTCAATTACCCTTGCCACCTGCGCCGCTTCCAGCTCAACAATTTCAACATTGTGGGGATTTTCTGCAATGTCGTTCTTCGTCGCTTCCATCCCGGCGCCGTCCTTTAATGTAATAATACCGTTATCCTGCAGCAAAAGAAGCGCCCTTGCTTCATTGGTCGTGTCATTAGGAACGGCTATCGTTGCACCGTCAGAAATATTTGCCAGATCTGACTCTGTTCCGCCATAAATGCCAAGGGGCTCGTAATGGATTTCCCCCACATTTACTAAGTGTGTACCCTTTTCCGCATTAAAACTGTCCAGATAAGGGGTATGCTGGAAATAGTTGCAGTCAAAATCCCCTGCTTCCACCACCTCATTTGGCTGTACATAATCATTAAATACCGTTACCTGTAGATCCCATCCCTGTTTCTCAAGAATAGGCTTTGCCGCTTCCAGGATTTCCGAATGAGGCACTTCTGTAGCCGCAACAGTAATTGTCCCTCCGCCGTTCTTAGAACCGCAGGCCGTCAAAACACCCGCTGTGAGAACAGCTACCATAAGCGCCGATACAATTCTTTTTTTCATAATCTTATCCTCCTCTAATTTTAAACCGCCGCATGATCCGGCAGTTGATTATCTTATATAATCCGCATAATTTATTATGGCAGTCTTTAACTTGTAATTCTCTTATCCAGTTTTTTGGAAAGCTTTGTTCCAATAACCTGCAGGATCTGCACTAAAATCACGAGCAGGACAACCGTAACAATCATAATGCCTGCCTTATAGCGGTAATAACCATAGCGGATTGCCACATCGCCAAGGCCGCCTCCGCCTACCGCCCCTGCCATAGCGGAATAACCAAGTATTGTCCCAAGGGCAATTGTCGCCCCCACGATCAACGAAGTCCGCGCCTCCGCCAAAAGCACTTTCCAGACAATATCCCCGGTTCCCGCTCCCATGCTTTGCGCTGCCTCAATCACACCTTTATCCACCTCCAAAAGGGAAGATTCGACCATTCTTGCGATAAACGGCGCCGCCGCCATCGTCAAAGGCACAATCGTTGCCGTAGCCCCATAGCTTTTCCCTACCAAAAGCCGTGTAAAGGGAATTAACAGCATTAACAAGATCAAAAACGGGATAGAACGCACTACGTTTACTATCACGTCCAATATCTTATAAACCACTGCATTAGGTTTTAATCCGTCTTTTGCCGTAATCACCAGAAGGATCCCCATAGGCAGCCCGATCACATAAGCCAGGACTGTCGATGTCAATGTCATATACAAAGTCGTGCCCGTTTCCTTTACCAACATCATAACCGTTGCGCTATCCCACATAATTATCCAGCTCCTCCACTTCCAGTTTTCTTTCTTTCAGGTAATGAATCATTTTGCCTGCCGTAATCTCATCCTCCGGAAGCTGCAGGATCATCTGGCCATGCGCCACCCCGCCGATATCTTTCGTATCTGCCAGCAGGATATTGGCCGGCGCTTTGCATTCTAAGACCATATTGCCGATCACCGGCTCAAAAGAGGAATTTTCCTTAAATACAATACGGATACAATGTTTGCCTTTCATTTCTTCATAATTGCCGCCGTTTTGGAATACCAGTTTTTTGGCTGCAGAGGTTTTGGGCCTTGCAAATACCTCTTCCACCGTTCCGGTTTCCGCCAGGCTGCCTCCGTCTATAATAGCCACATGAGTGCATATCTCCTGCACCACCGCCATTTCATGAGTAATAATAATAATTGTAATCCCATATTTTTCGTTGATATCTTTTAAGAGGGCTAAAATGGATTTCGTTGTGGTAGGATCTAATGCGCTGGTAGCCTCATCGCAAAGCAGTATCTTCGGGTTTGTCGCTAATGCCCTTGCAATCGCGACCCTCTGCTTCTGCCCGCCGGAAAGCTGCGCCGGATAAGCATCCGCCTTCTCTGACAGCCCTACGATCTGCAGCAGCTCCTTTGCTTTTTCCCTGGCCGCTTTTTTCTTCTGCCCTATAATCTCCAACGGAAAGCAGATATTATCCAGTACCGTCCGCTGCATCAGCAGATTAAAATGCTGGAAAATCATCGCTATCTGCGTCCGCATCTGGCGCAGTTCTTTATCAGACAAAGCAAAAAGGTCTTTTCCTTCCACTAATACTGTTCCTTCTGTCGGCTTTTCCAGAAAATTCAGGCATCTTACCAGGGTACTCTTTCCGGCGCCGCTCATACCGATCACCCCATAGATCTCGCCTCTGTGAATATCAAGGTTGATCCCGCGCAACGCTTCCACCGTATTTGCCTTACCTGCGAACGTCTTGCTGACATTCTTTACTTGTATTATCGTATCCATTGCCGCCTCATTCCCGTCCCTGTTCTTGTCTATCTAATATCGTCCGTATCATACCACAGACTGACAATTTCTGCAAGGTTATGTTCGGGTTTTATTGGAATTACGAAACGGAAAACATCTCCGTTGACAAATATCTGTCACCGGAATCGGGCAGAAGGGCGACAATTGTTTTGCCGGCGTTTTCTTCCCTCCTTGCTAGCTGTACCGCGGCAGCCAACGCCGCGCCGGATGAAATCCCTACCAGGATGCCTTCTTTTGTCGCCATTCTTCTTCCTGCCTCAAAAGCATCTTCGTTTTTAACTGAAAGAACCTCGTCATACACATTGGTGTTTAAAACAGACGGCACAAATCCTGCACCGATTCCCTGGATTTTATGAGGTCCTGAGGTTCCCCCCGAAAGCACAGGGGAACCTTCCGGTTCTACTGCTATTACTTTTATATTAGGGTTTTTCAGTTTCAGATAGGCGCCTGCCCCGGTAATCGTCCCCCCGGTTCCCACGCCCGCTATGAAGATATCCACTTTGCCGTCCGTATCCGCCCAGATTTCCGGACCGGTGGACGCCGCATGAACCGCCGGGTTTGCCGGGTTATCAAACTGTCCCAGGATCACTGCCCCAGGGATGCTCTCTTTCAGTTCCTCCGCCTTTTCAATCGCGCCTTTCATGCCTCTGGCCCCTTCTGTCAAAACAAGTTCCGCCCCATAGGCTTTTAACAGGTTTCTTCTTTCTATGCTCATGGTATCCGGCAGGGTAAGAACCGTACGGTACCCTCTTGCCGCTGCCACAGATGCCAGCCCAATCCCTGTATTTCCGGAAGTAGGCTCTATAATAACCGCCCCTTCTTTCAAGACCCCTTTTTTCTCCGCATCCTCAATCATAGCCAAAGCGGTTCTGTCTTTTACGCTTCCTGCCGGATTCAGATATTCTAATTTTGTAAGAATGGAAACATTTTCTATCCCTTCTGCTTTTGAAAAATTCCTTACTTCCAGCAAAGGAGTCCTGCCAATTAATTCCGTTGCGCTTATCTTAATATTTGCCATGCTTCTCCTCCTAGATTTCTTCTTTAATCCCTAGCATTTTAGTAGGAATATCATAAAATAAATGGTAGCGCTAATCTAAAACAATGTCAACCATTTTATCCCCCTCTACCTTAAGCTTCCCATCCAGACCTTCTTTTTAAAGACAATCCATGAGATACCCAGTCTTATACATTCCTCCAGGGATAAAACCAAATAAACATATGCCATTGGCAATTTCCAGACAAAAGCAGCTAAAAACCCCAAGGGCGCCCCAAATATCCAAGTCCCTATCAAGTCAATCCACATGGTATATTTTGTCTTTCCCCCGCTCCGTATAATCCCTCCGCCCAAGATCATGTTCAGGACTTTCACAGGGGCAATCACTGCAATCACCCGAAGCAGGCTTTCTGTGATCTCCTGCACTTTTGGCTCCACATGGTAAAGCTTCACATAAAACGGGCTAACGGCCAGCAGCAGCAAAGACAAGATTATGGAAACAGCCAAACCATAGCTCATCAGTTTCTTCGCCTCTGCATACGCCCGGCCATATTGCTTTGCCCCAAGACGTTTGCCGGCCAGGATGCCTGATGCCTGCGATAAACCGCATAAAGCCCCGATCACAACTGTCTGGACCGGGATTGTCATAGTCATGGCGGCGCATGCATCCGTTCCTATATGCCCATAGATGGCCGTATAAACGTTCTCACCCAGGCTCCATAAAAATTCACATGCCAGCAATGGGCAAAGTATTTTTAAATATTGCTTTTGGTATTCCGCATTATGGAACTTTTTATCATGCCAGCTAATTTTCAGCTTCAGTCCCCATTTTTTCTGATATATACTAAAGAAAAATAAAATTATCATGCACGATATAATCTGCGCCGCCCCGCTTGCCAGCGCCGCCCCTTCTACCCCCATTGGCGGAAATATCCACTTCCCAAATATGAACAGATAATTCAGCCCAGTATTGAGCGCCAAAGCAAATATGCTTACATACAACGGCAAGACAGCAGCCTCCATGCACCGGAACACCGTAGTAACAATCGAATTGACTGCCGCCGGCAGAAAAGATATTGCTAAAATACGTATATATTTTACTGCCAGAATTTCGGCAGTCTTTTCTTTTGTGTATAGCGCCATAACTGCTTCCGGAAATGCCATACAAACAACCATAAACACTGCCGCCAGCCCAATGGACAATGCCATATTTACATAAAAGCTCCTGGCTGCCGATTCTTCCTCTTTTTTTCCCATATATTGCGCGATCATGATCCCGGCTGCCGATGCGATGGCAGCAAGAACCACCGAATACAGCGAAGCAAACTTCCCGCCTATCCCAATTCCTGCAATACTGCCGCTCCCAAGCTGCCCTATCATCACCTGGTCAACCACACTAAATGAAGATTGCAGCAAAGACTGCAAGGTTATAGGCAAAGCTATTTTGCATACTGTTCTTTCAAACGACTCTTCTTTTTTCATGCTGAACTGCCCCCTGTTTCATTTTTCCCGCATTACTGCAGCTTCCTCTCCCTTACACTTTTCCGTTCTACAAGAAAAACCGGTAATTTCACGGCAGCACGCTTTTCCATTCCCAGCTTTAAGTTCTGAAGAACGGAAACTGCCGTCCCCGCCCTCACACCGGCATCCTGCCTTACAGTAGTCAGAGCAGGAGTGCAATAATTGCATAACGGACTATCGTCAAAGCCCACAACGGAAATATCATCCGGCACACGGAACCCTCTTTCTTGTAAAAACCGGATCAATTCCACTGCATAAAAATCAGATACCGCAAACACAGCGGTATGCTTCATGATCTCTGCCTCTTTTTCCCGGTAAAAACGTATCCTTTCCCTTTCCCGCATCGGAATCTGCATAAAGCTGACTGCTGCCTCCCCCATAGCCGCCGCGCATCCTTCCATCCTCTCCAAATCCATGCATATCGAATTATCGGAGATGCAAAGCGCCTTTTCATGCCCCATACGTTTCAAATGTCCGCCTACCTGATATCCCCCGTCATAATTATCTATGATGATATTGCATAACCCTTCCGCCTCCTGAAAATACCCGTCATATACTACAAACGGTATATGCATGGACTCACGCAGCTTTTTGCAGTCCTGTTCACAAAATCCAATAATTACCAGTCCCTCCATATTCCACATGGACGCGAAACGGACAATTTCATTCCATCCTGCCGTTACTTTTACCATCATAAAGTATCCCGCCAAGTCTATTTCCTTTGCCAGGGCATTGACGGACGCCGCAATAAAACCGTCCTCCAACACACGGCCTTCGTATTTTTTATGGTCATTCACTACAACGCCAATGATTTTAGAATTATTCTGCGCCATCAATATGCTTGCCATGCTTGGAAAATAGCCGCTTTTTTCTATAAGCCCCTGAACCCTTCTCACCGTTTCATCCGATATTTTCTTTGTCTTTCCATGAATTACATTGGAAACAGTCGCCGTGCTAAGCCCCAGCTCTTCTGCAATGTCAGCTATCCTAATTCTCTCATTTTCCATAACCGCACACTTCCCGTCCAAAGATTTCTTTCTAAGTATAGAAAAAATATAACTTTTTTTCAAAGGTTAAACGCATAACCCAATCCAAAAAAAATATGCCTCATTTATACAAATTGCACACATCCCCGCTCTTTATCCCCCGAAAGAAAAAACGCTTGGCAAAACAGCATACTTTTCCTGCTGTTACACCAAGCATTTTTTTCTCTCTTACCTATCAAACATATTCCGGATCACCCGGGGGATTTTTAATAATTCTCCGCACTGATTTCAAAATAGCTCTGTGGATGGGCGCAGACCGGGCAAGTTTCCGGCGCCTTTGTCCCTACCATGATATGTCCACAATTGCGGCATTCCCATACCTTAACCTGGCTCTTTTCAAAAACCGCGGCAGTTTCTATATTTTTAAGCAGGGTGCGGTAACGTTCTTCATGATGTTTTTCAATGGCAGCAACCATACGGAATTTAGCTGCCAGTTCGGGGAACCCTTCTTCCTCAGCCGTTTGGGCAAAGCCCTCATACATATCGGTCCATTCATGATTCTCCCCTTCTGCTGCCGTCAAAAGATTGGCAGCGGTATCCCCTATGCCTTCCAATTCTTTCAGCCACATCTTCGCGTGTTCTTTTTCATTTTCCGCCGTTTTCAGAAACAAGGCGGCAATCTGTTCATAACCTTCCTTCTTTGCTGCAGAAGCAAAATATGTATATTTGTTTCTGGCTCCCGACTCACCGGCAAAAGCAGCCTCCAGGTTTTTCTCTGTCCGGGTTCCTTCATATTTGCCTTTCTTTCCGGGAACCACGTTAACAGCCTCCAGCATGGCGCCTTCTGCCCGGCAGCGCGGGCATACCGGCGTTTCCCCGCCCTTTACTTCAAAAACTTCCCCGCATACCTTGCATTTATATTGGCTTATCCCCTGTTCCTCTTCTCCTTTTTGAGGGGAATCAGCAGCATTCCTGCCGCCGCATGGCTGCCCTATATGCCGGATGCCAGTATATTCGGCAATATCCTTATCTGTCGTCACTAAATGATCCAGCGTTAGCCCGTGAACCGATGAATTTCCAGTAACCCTTGCAAAAGTTTTCAATTCTTCCAATGATACATTCAGGAAATTAGCTACTCTTTGAGCTGCGGCATCCACTTTTAAGCGTTCCCGCAATTCCGGGTTCTGAGTTGCTACGCCTACCGGACAATTACCGCTGCCGCAGATACGGTACTGCTGGCAGGCTGCCGCAATCAGCCCCGCGCTGGCAATGGCAACCGCATCTGCCCCCATAGCCAAAGCTTTGGCAAAATCCGCCGATACTCTTAGTCCGCCTGTAATCACCAACGAAATATCAGAACCTGCAAGATCCAAATACTTCCTTGCCCTGCTTAAAGCATAAATGGCCGGAATCGAAGTCGCTTCCCTGAGCATCAAAGGGCTGGAAGCGGTAGCGCCGCCCCTTCCGTCTATGGTTATAAAATCAGGGCAGGCAAAAACACAGTATTCCAGATCCTGCTCGATATTTCCCGCAGCGATTTTTATGCCAATAGGACGCCCCTGCGACCGTCTGCGCAGCATATCCACCATATCGCGCAAATCTTCTTTGGAATTCAGTTCCGGGAATTTACTGGGGCTTTGGATATCTTCCCCTTCTTTTCTCCCCCGGATGGCTGCAATCTCCGCAGTCACCTTTTCACCGGGGAGGTGCCCGCCCATGCCAGGTTTTGTCCCCTGGCCAATTTTAATTTCAATTGCATCAGCCTCCTGGAGGTTCTCGTCAGTTACGCTATATTTGTTAGGAATATATTCAAATATATATTTATATGCCTCCTGCTTTTCTTCCCGTAAAATGCCCCCTTCGCCGCTGCACATAGCCGTCTTTGCCATCGCCGAACCTTTGGCGAGGGCAATTTTTACCTCTTTTGACAGCGCGCCAAAAGACATATGGGAAATGTAAACCGGGTTTTCCAATATCATAGGTTTCTTTGCGTGCTTTCCGATAACAGTAACCGTATCTACCACGCTATCCTCATCCAGCGGAGGCGGGTTTAACTGTGAGCCAAGCAACAAAATATCATCCCAATCCGGCATAGGCATTTGGGTCCCCATCGAACCCCCGATTGATTTCCCTGTCACCGCCATTTGATGGATTTCTTCCATATAGCGGCAGGATTTGTCGTGCCGGGCGCTCGCTTTGTCATAATCCAGCCCGCCCGCATAAGCTTCCGGCACTGCCTTGCTTTCCGTCCCGGATACCAGTTCCAGATTAGAAACCGGCAGCTTGCAGACAGGACACGCATCCAGGCTGGATACTGATTTCCCTTCTTTTTCTTCATCGTAAACTGCCCCGCAGATTTTACACTTATAAATTGCCATAAAAATACCTCCGTTTCCTGTCTGTTCTTTCACAGCTTTTGTTTTTCTACATCTTTTTCCTTCCGGAATGTCATAAAAAAGTATAGAAATTTATTTGTCTCTTAATAATAGTATTAATTACTATTATAGTTTTAATTATTAATCTTGTCAAGAAATGGAAAAACAATAAAAAAAATCTCTATTTGAGTCTCCTGAATACATGCAATGAACTATACAAACCCTTTTTCTTTTGATATAATCCTTTTATCGCTTATGACAGCAAAATGTGAAATGAAGGCAGAAAAGCCGGAAGACTTGCATGTTTTCCGCTTCAGAAAGGAATATGGTTATCGTTATGAAGAAAAAAGTCGTAGTGTCTCTGGGACATCAGGCGTTAGGCTATACAACGTTAGAACAGCGGGATGCAGTGCAAATTACTGCCAAAGCGCTTGCTGATTTGGCGGAAGCAGGTGATCAGCTTACCATCACGCACAGCAATGGCCCCCAGGTAAGCATGATTCACAAAGCTATGACGGAACTGCGCCGGGTTTATACCGACTATACCCCAGCTCCTATGTGTGTCTGCTCCGCTATGAGCCAGGGATATGTGGGATATGATATCCAGAACTCCCTGCGGGCAGAGCTTCTTAGCCGCGGCGTCTCCCGGACGGTCAGTACCGTTCTGACACAGGTTACTGTTGATCCGTACGATGAAGCATTTTATGAACCAACGAAAATCATCGGACGCTATATGTCAAAAGAAGATGCGGAAGCAGAAATAAAAAAAGGGAATTATGTTGTGGAAGAGCCGGGCAAGGGCTTCCGCCGGGCAATTGCGGCCCCCCAGCCTATTAAAATTGTAGAAATAGAGGCTATCCGGACGCTTGCTGATGCCGGGCAGATCGTAATTGCCTGCGGCGGCGGCGGCATTCCTGTTATCGAACAAAATCATGCTTTAAAAGGGGCTTCCGCTGTGATCGAAAAAGATTCCATTGCCGGGAAGCTGGCCGCAGACCTGAAGGCGGATCAGTTAATCATATTCACCAGCGTACCTTGCGTCTACAAAAATTTCGGCGCTGATTTCCAGGAAGAGCTTCGTTTCCTGACGACTGCAGAAGCCATAGAATACAAAAAGAACGGCCAGTTCGGGGAAGGCAATATGCTTCCGAAAATAGAAGCCGCCATCTCTTATCTGGATGCATGTCCGCAAGGCAGCGTATTGATTACATCCCTTGCGCATGTCAAAGAGGCGTTAAAAGGCAATACAGGAACTGTTATCCGCCCTTAAGCGCACAAAATGGGAACGCAGCATTCCTCAACACACGCACCGGGGCATAGACGGGGCAGCGTTTTTCCGCTCAATCCGCCATCCGCCCCGCTGAAAGGGCAACCGCCAATGCGCCTAAAATGATCCCAAAATCCGACAGGTTAAAAACAATTCGGGCAAGCCGCTTCCATTTCACATGGAAGCTGAAATAATCCACCACATATTTTCTTTTCAACCTATCATAGGTATTGCTGAACGCGCCTCCAAGCAACATGGAAAGCCCTGCCTTCAGCATTCTGTTCCCCTGCATTCCCAGGGATAGGGCAAAGACTGCCGCTACCCCTATTGTCAGCAGAACCGATACCGCCGCTACTGCTGCCTGCCTTTTCTGTCCGGCATTCAGAAATGCCCCTTTATTATGATGCTTTCTCAAGAGAAGAAAGCCATTCAGCTTTTCTTTTTCTTCCCCTTCCTCCAATGTTCTTTCCATATGGTTTTTTATAAAAAAATCGCCAGCAAAAATCATCGCTATGATTCCAAAATAAATCATTCTGTCTCCGTGCCTTTCCGGGGCAGCCACGCTAACTGCCATTCGCCGTCCCTGCAATGATATCGAAAGCCCTCGATACATTCAGCCTCCCAAAACCCCAGGAACGGCTGGGATAAATAATATCCGGGCTGCGCACCGCGCCTCTGATAAAATATGCTTTTACTTCCATGCTCTGGGCCAGCAAATCATTTTTTTCAATAACCGCCCACTGCATAAATTGAGCCGCGCCTCCCGCCGTAACCGCAGCGGCCATACAAGAACCGGTACGGCTGCCAAGGATTGTCGATACATTTACCCCCGGAGCCGCAATATCCGGCTTGATCCCGCCGTCCCTGGCAAACCCCCTGCCCGACTCGATATAAAAACTGTTATTCCCTGCATTATAAGACGAGACTGTAATAACATTTTCTGCAAGGGAAGGCTCTGTCAGCGTAATATAGGGCGTAGGCTTCAGGAAATACGTTTCCGATTTCAAAAACTGGGTAATTGGCAGCCACATGCTGATAAATCCATAATCCGCGCCTCTCCTCACCGATATGTCAAACGTCCATACCCCTGCCGTAGGCTGTTCCATGCGGAACACTACTAGCTCATCCCCCCCGCCTTGCTCCACCAATATATGATCCACAGAAATTCTCGTTCTTTCATAAATAAAATGAAAATTTCTCGTTTCCCTGCTTCTGAAATCAAAATAAGGGATCACCTCCCCGCCCGGAGAGCGTATGGATACACTCATGGTATTGGGGACTGCGCCCCAAAGCTCCATAACGAAGCCCGGTTCCTCATCCCCTACCCGCACCTCAGCCGTCTTCGTAACTTCATCGCTTTCCATTGCAAATACGCTGCCAAAATGATGGGCGGCGTTACCTTCATTCCCGCCGCCCGCCACTACCACCCGGTTCCTTTTTCTTGCTATTCTGTCCAAATACCTGGCTAAAACTGAATTGCCGGCATGATCCCCCCAGTTTGTACCCATGCCAATGCATATTACTACCGGCCTTTCTCCTACCTTGGTAAAACTGTCCAGATATTTCACAGCCATACCGATATCCACATCGGAATAAGCCGGTACCCCATCCGGTATGAAATAAAAATCCTTCAGGTATTGCTTTGCCTCTTTGCATTTTACCATAACAATATCCGCATCCGGCGCCGCGCCAATAAAATTCAGCCCATACCCCAGACTGCTTCCCGCCGCCACGCTGGCTACGGCCGTCCCATGGCCGTCCGTGTCTGTGGAAGGAACCACGGAAAAAGGATCCCCGTTCCTCAATGCTTCATTAATCTGTTCATTTGTATACTCTGTTCCATACGAAAAGCCTTCGGGCGGCGTTCCATCCTGTATTGTCTGATCCCACAAGGACAGTATCCTTGATGTACCGTCCGCTCTTTTAAATACATCCAGGTTGTACCGGATCCCTGTGTCAATAAATCCTATCACGACCCCTTTCCCTGTCAAGGAAAGCGGCGGATTCTGTATCTGGGAAATTCCCGACCGCATCAGGTTCAAAGGGTCGTAATCCGCCATAACAGACGGTTCATCCTGCATCAGCCCGTAAAGCTTAGGGAGCGAATTATAGGTATAATCGCTGATACTGATTGCCGCCATGCCCGGCCGCCGGAAATAAATGACCGCAAACTGATCGTCAATCATCTCCACGCAATAATCCATCCCGTCCAATTCATCACCCATCAAGATATAATCCACCAATGCTTCCGCATACTCATTTGACAGCGCCTGTTCTCTGCAAGCCATATATCTACTCTTTACCTTTTTCTGCTATTGTATGACTCATTGCTCAATAATGTTAAGATTATCCGGCAATTCCAAGCTATTACTTCTTATATCAATGACCGGCCCGCCTGTGTTTTCGATGTATTCCCTTGTAATTGTCACTTTCCCGATATTGTCGTCTTTTGGTATTTCATACATAATATCCAGCATGAACTCTTCAATGATAGCCCTCAATGCCCTTGCACCGGTGTCTTTCTCCATTGCTTTTTCCGCAATGGACTCCAAAGCTCCTTCATCGAATTCCAGCTTAACTTCATCCAACTCCAGCAATTTCTGGTACTGTTTTAAAATCGCGTTTTTAGGCTCCTTTAAAATTTTAACCAGCATCTCCTTTGTCAGCCCTTCCAAGGCGCAGATGATAGGCATACGCCCTAAAAATTCCGGGATCATGCCAAATTTGCGGATGTCTTCCACCACAACTTTGCTCAGGATATTTTTGTCTTTATCGTATTTATCTTTTAACTGCGCCCCATAACCAATCGAAGTCCCTTTATTCAGGCGTTGTTTGATGATTTCCTCCAGATCCGGGAATGCGCCCCCGCAGATAAAAAGAATATTTTTCGTATTAATCGTTGTCAGGGGAACCATGGCATTCTTGCTGTTTGCCCCTACCGGCACTTCTACCTCTGCCCCTTCCAGCAGCTTTAACATTCCTTGCTGTACTGATTCCCCGCTCACATCCCGGGAATTCGTATTCTTTTTCTTGGCAATCTTGTCAATTTCATCTATAAATATAATACCCTGTTCCGCTTTTTCCACATCATTTTCCGCGGCCGCCAACAGCTTGGATACTACGCTTTCAATGTCATCCCCTATATATCCCGCTTCGGTCAGGGAAGTCGCATCCGCAATGGCCAACGGAACATCCAGAAGCCTTGCCAGGGTTTTCACTAAATATGTTTTACCGCTTCCCGTCGGCCCGATCATCAGGATATTGGATTTTTCAATTTCAATTTCATCCATCGTCCCCGTTGCCACTCTTTTGTAGTGGTTGTATACAGCCACGGAAATGATTTTTTTCGCCTTCTCCTGGCCGACTACATAATCGTCCAACTGCGCTTTTATTTTATGAGGGGCAGGGATATTTTTAATATCCAGGACAGGCTTTGCCTTATCCTTTGCCTTTTTCCTTTTCAGCTTCTGTTTATTTGGTATCCCCCCGTCTCCCTGCAGATCTGCCAGATTCACAAAGCTGATATTAGGAAAGCCTTTCCCTTTTCCCCATTGGTCAATTTCCTTATTCCAGTCAGTATTGCCAAGCATCCCCTGGTAATCGAACTGGCTGACGGTATCCATTGTCTTATGCATACAATCGTTACACACGGAAATATTGTTAGGCAGCTTAAACATCTTCCCTGTTTTGCTTTCCGGGCGTCGGCATATGAAACAGACGTCTTCATATTCGCTTTCCTTTTCCCCGGATACCTTTCCTCCGCCGTTTTCCTTCTTTTGCGCAGTCATCTTCCGTTCCGATTTATCTTCTTTCTTAATCCCTTCCTCTTCCTCATCGTCCTCATAATCATCTTCGTTGATTTCTGTATCCTTCATATCCAGTTCATCGTCACGGATTTCAAAATCATCGTCTTTATTGTCAAAATTGTCCATTTTCTGTCACACCTTTCCCTTACCCCGCAGGTTCCTTATTTTGTAAATTTCTTATTTTAAATGCATATTGCTCTTTATACTCTGTAATTCATTATAAAGCATGATATATTGATACACAAGTGAACATTTTCTAAAGTATTTTCTTCCCGGGGCTTGACAAATCAAATGGCGGACTTTATAATGAACATTGTTCATTATGGATAGGAGGGTGGGCTTTTGAATACTGTAATTACTTCCAAAGAAGCTATTTTAAACGTCAGCAGACAATTAATGCAGGAGCAAGGGTGGGCGGCATTAAATATCAGGAATGTGGCTGCTGCCTGCGGTGTTTCCGTAGGTTCGATCTATAATTATTTTCATTCCAAATCAGACTTGCTGGCAGAGTCTGTAGAAAGCATATGGCGCGATATCTTCCATTTCCCAGGCCCTGAGCCTTGTTCCTGTGATTTTCCGGATTACATCCGGTGGATTTTTGACTGCATAAAAGAAGGGGAAAAAAAGTATCCTGGTTTTTTTACTTTACATTCCATGAGTTTTCTGGAAGAAGACAAGAAAAATGGCAAACGTCTGATGGAACAGTCATGGGAACATATCAAAAAAACCCTCTATACCATTTTAATGAATGATAAAAATATCCGCCAAGAAGCTTTTAATGAGAGATTGAACCCGCAAAATTTTATAGATATTATCTTTTCATTGATTCTTTCCGCTTTGATCCGGCAAAATTATGACGACAGCGCAATTCTTGAAATCATAAAACGATGTATTTATTTATAGAAAGGAAAAAAATATGCAGGCTATTGTAGAAACTCTATTCGATGCAATCTATTTAATTACTGTAATTACCCTCGGCATTCTCATGATTGCCAGAAGCCACGGGAACAGGCAATACCGTTTATTCGGCATTATGGCCATCGTTCTCGGCCTTGGCGACTCTTTTCACCTAATCCCCCGCGCTATTGCATTATGCACTTCCGGGTTAGAACATTTCACCGTTGCCCTTGGGATAGGAAAACTCATTACCTCTATTACTATGACTATTTTTTACATTCTTTTATACCATGTATGGAGAACCCGTTATCGCATAAATGGGAACCGTCAGACAACAGCCATCGTATATCTGTTGTCCTTGTTCCGCATCCTATTATGCTTATGCCCGCAAAACCAATGGCTAAGCACAACCCCGCCGCTGCAATGGGGAATTTACCGCAATATCCCTTTCGCGCTGTTAGGTTTAATGATTATTATATTATTTTTCCGGGAAGCAAAAGAACACAACGACACTGCATTCCGCTGGATGTGGCTGACGATCGTCCTCAGTTTTGGCTTTTATATCCCTGTCGTACTCTGGGCCGAAACATTTCCTATGATCGGTATGCTAATGATACCTAAAACATGCGCTTATGTATGGACAGTAGTCATCGGCTACCGGGCAATGCGACTTGAAGCATTCCGGAAAGTCTCTTAAAACAGGCATCTTATGCAAAGAAAGTATGCCAAAATCAACTTAAATGCCCATAGTTCATAAAGAAGCAAAAGAAAACATATGACACAAGGCAGTATTGCCCCATATGCCGTAAGCCCAAAAGAATGGTTCATAAAAATATGCGCGGAAAGAAAATTCTACCGCTGTTCTACTTGTAATATGCACTATTCTCCTACTGTTCGATTGCCAGATAGCATATTCCAAGTTAGAATGTCTATGGAGGTGATAGATGTGTTTGAAATTGACAAGCAGAAATTCGGCGCGTTTGTAGCAAAGCTCCGCCAGGAAAAAGGTTATACGCAAAAAGAACTTGCAAGCCGGTTATTCCTATCAGATAAAGCCATTAGTAAATGGGAAACCGGTGCAAGCATACCAGATACAGCATTACTAATCCCCCTTGCCAATTTATTAGGCATTTCTGTCACAGAACTTCTGATGAGCGAAAGAATGGAAAATGGCGGAACAATGACAAATGACGCAGTTGAAAATATTGTTAAAACGGCAATTACTTATGCTGATGAAAGCCCCGAAAGAGCATATCATAGAAAAACCCGCTGGTTCGCTTTTTATGGGCTATCCCTTTTGGCAGGCGGCATTGGCATGTTCCTAAACGATATGACAAAACAGCCATTTATGGAAACGTTGTCCACAATCATGGTTTTATGTGCTATCTTTGGAGCATATTTCTGTTTCTTCGTTAAGACAAAGCTGCCGGCATTCTATGATGAAAACAATGTAAGTATATTCTACGATGGGGTCTTCCGCATGCATGTACCGGGAGTAAAGTTTAACAACAACAATTGGCCGCATATTATCCGGGCGGTTCGGATTTTTGTATGCGGTTCCATGATAGTCTTCCCAGCGCTTGCTTTTATGATAGGCAAAATCGGAGCAGAAGTTTGGAGTAATGCCGGAAATTATTTGCTGTTAGCCAGTTTCTTTTGCGGTCTTTTCATTCCGGTATATGTGGCCGGAAAAAAATATGAATAGCAAAATGTTTTACGCGGAGCCATGATAACCCATGGTTCCGCGTATTTCTTCCCGATGCTTCTATCCTGTTTTCCTTTAATCGAACTTCTCTCCCAGCGTCACTGTCACTGTTTTGCTTTCCCATCCGTCCTGGCTTCCATGCATCACTGTCACATCTACCGTGTCCCCTACCGCATAATATTCCATTACACGGAGCAAATCCTCTGCGCTGCCAATCTTATTGCCGTCAAATTCCGTAATAATATTCCCTTTACGGATCCCGGCCTCATATGCCCCTGTCCCTTCATATACCTGAGCTACATATACTCCTTTTGGCATTCCGTAAATTTCTGTCATTTCATCCGCTACTGTACGGGGCGAAATACCAAGATAACCCTTTTCTTCTTCCGCTACTTTAGCCCTGGTTTCCTTTAGCATAAGGTTCTCAATGATTGGTTTTGCCGCAGAAATCGGAATGGCATACCCCATGCCCTCTACCACATTCCCTCCAATTTTATTGGAGTTAATCCCGATTACCTCACCTTTGATATTCAGCAAAGCGCCGCCTGAGTTCCCAGGATTAATTGCAGCGTCCGTCTGGATAAAAGTTGCTCCATCTCCTTTGTCTTCCCCATTGCCTATGGGCGAAGACAAATCAATGACCCTGTCCAATGCACTGATAACCCCTAAAGTTACCGACTGCCCGTATCCCAAGGCATTTCCGATTGCAATGGCCGGCTCCCCTACGGTCAGGCTGTCCGAATCCCCCAAAGCCGCTACCGCAATGGCTTCCTGCGTTACCGCGCCTACATCCTTCATAGACACAGCTATCACTGCCAGATCCATATCCGGGTCAGAACCTTTCATCTGTGCCTCAGCTTCTGTTCCATCTGCAAATTGCACGATCAGCTTATCCGCAGACTCCACCACATGGTAATTGGATACAATCAACAGTTCTTCCGCATTTTTCCCTACAATAATCCCTGAACCCGCCATCGTGGATTCGCTTTTCAGCGTCTGGCCAAAATAAGACATTGTCTGCGTATACATATTATTAATAGAAACGATAGCCGGCATCACTTCCGAAGCCACATCGCTGACGTCCATCACAATGGCCTTGCCTTGCGTATTTGGTTCTGCCGCCGGACTTTCCGTTATTCCTGCAATGCCGTCCGCATCCCCTGCCGCTTCATCCGCAACTTCCTTTGCCGTATCTGCAATTTCTGCCTTGCTGCCGTTATTTCCCCATCTGGAAGCAGATTCGACCGCATAAAACCCTATACCGGCAAAAGCGCCGAACAACAGGCCAAGACTTACCATAACCAAAGCCTTTTTCCAATAACTGCCTTTCTTTTCCTTCTTAGGCGGCTTCTTCCCTGATGTATAATCCTGGCCGTACATGCCTGTGTAGTTATTCCCGCTGCTGCCGTAACTATTCTGGCTGCCGTCATAGCGATAGCTTCCATAGACGCTCCCCGCCGTGCTTTCGTGATCTGCGCCGGCGCCGGCATATCTTCCTTCCTGATAGCCAGAAATACTTTGCCCGCTGAAATTACCGCCTTCCGGCTTCACCTCTCTTGCCGTAGCGTCAATTATATTTTTATTGTCATAATCATTGGGATAATTATTTCCATACATAACGATTACCTCTTTTCTTTTTTAATGATAAACATAGTATATTTTCAAAATGTGTTCTTTTTGTGACAAAAATATGCGTTTTTTGTGATTAAAAAGTGGCTTCGCCACTTCATGAAGAACCTTCGGTTCTTCCTCAATTTACGTCCTTCTCGCGAAGGACTTTCCTATAAGAAAATAGGGAGAACGGCAGTTTACCGTTCTCCTTCCGCTTTTCCGTATCCTCTTGCTGCGTCTATCTTACTGACGGAACGCCTCCTCTGATCCTGCTCCCAATATTCCTTGCTCATCGTACATTTCAGCACTAATTTTTTCGGAAGCTTCTTATAATGCTTCCCTAAAAAAAACCCAAAAAATTTATATGCGCTATTTATGTAAAGCTTAGGAATCAGCCGCTTATTTCCAGATTCCCATAAATGTTTTGTTGTTTTCTTTATCAAGGCAATCCCTTCGCCTTCCGGGGGGACACAGGCGAATACATCCGGATAGTTTGCCTGGGAAACCCCCAGATCAAAATTCCGGTGAAACTGCTGCATACAAGTATAATTATGAAAATGCACAACCCGGGCATCCGCCTCATATGCAATTTTATATCCCGCCTTTACTGCGCCGGCAGCGTATATCATATCCTCATTAAAAAGCGTATGCTTCACAAACCCGCCCAAGGCTTCGTATACATCCCTCCGGTATGCGGCACATACATCGGAACAGAAAAAAGTTTTAATCCCCAGCCGTTCCATATCCGCCATGGATTTTTCGCTTCTTGTTTCAGGATAATTAAATTTTCTTGTAAAACGTTCAATTTCATTGCATCCCTCTGCCGTCATCTGCCTCGCATAAGCCACCGCTACCTCTTCCCTTTCCAGAGGCGCAATCAGCCTTTCTATCAGATATTCATCCACAGGCATAGCATCCATTGTCATCATCACAAACACCGGGGCGCTTGATTTTTTTACCCCCTGCCTTCTCGTCATGCCATGGTTAAATTCCTTCTTCGACAGATGCGTTACATAAATATTATGATATTTTTCTAAAAACGGCGTCCCGTAAATCAGCCGGTCAAAATATTTTTGTTCCGTATTCATCAAGATAATTTTATGGACAGCTACTGTTTGATGTTCCAGTTTATCAATCAATGCAAGAAAGTTTTCATCCGGCTTATATACCGGTATAATGATGTCAACTTCTTTCACCCTTACCACTTCTCCCGTCATTTATGGCGCCCAAATCCTATGATGCAACAGAAGGGCCTGAAGAAGGCCCTTCTGTTCTTTACAGCTATTTTCACTATTTCAAATATGGGCTGGTATCGCTTTTAATCTTTTGGCTATAAGATTCCACCTCGGAGGAAACGGAATAACTCTCGTCAAAAAGGAATTGATGCAGCCATTCCACATTTTCTTTCAGATCCACTGGTATAACGCAGCTTCCTTTTGAGCCAATCGTTCCTGTTGTCCTATATTCCTCATTAGGGAACCCTGCCTGATCCACAATATTATAATTACTGATGCCCCCAAGCAATTCCACAATTTCCGTCAGATCCAACGATGTATAAATTTCGTTGAAAACATCGGTGGCAATCTGGTTTAAAGTGGCAACGGAAGCCGTCTTCGCTTTTTCCGCCATAGCCATAAGAACCTCCCTCTGACGTTCCGTACGCTTAAAGTCATCCCCTGCCGTATAACGGATACGGCAGTAAGCAGTGGCCTGAAGACCGGTCAGTTGCTGATACCCTGTATTCGTCACTTCCTTATAGGTACGCTTCAGATCCTCTGCCATCGTAAACTGGTAACTGTTCAAATGATGGATTTCCGCTTCATCCACATCTATCATAACGCCGCCCAGCGCATCAATCGTATCCGCCAGCCCGGCAAAACCAACGGTAACAAAGTCCGTAATGTTCATATCAAGATTCATATTCAGCATATTGATTGCCATTTCCGGTCCGCCCTTCATATAGGCTGCGTTGCACTTATTATAGGTGTCATTGCTTAAGTTCAGATAAGTATCACGGTATACGGAAACCAGCTTGCAGTCCCCGGTATCCAGATTGATAGACGCAATCATAATGGTATCGCTGCGCGTGTTCTTTGCCAATGCCCCAGTAGTGGAATCCACGCCAAACAACGCAATATTACGGTATCCTTTCATTTTTGTCGTTTCTTCCCGTTCCTTAACCTCCTCATTGATAACAAGCTTCTCTTCGTTCAGCTCAACTTTTCCAACCTTTTCCACCTTTAACACAGCATACAATACTGCTGCCATAATCAGCAGGACAAAAATTTCCACAATGAAAAGAATGATCTTCCCTCTTTTCTTTTTTTCCCTTTCCCTGGCAGACATCTTCTTCCCTTGCCCGTTTTTAGAAGATTTCACATCCTGCTTTTTTTTCTTCTTTTTAGAATTCTCAGCCATTTTCTTTCTCCCTTCCCGCTATGCCGCTGCCTCCGGCAAAAGCTGCCCGTGAAAATATGATGCAATTTTCTCTATTGTATCAGCTCAATATGCATTCTTATTAATAAACCCCTTGAAAATTGTCAAAAACATTATTTTAAAATCAAGCCCCATCGACCAGTTTTCTATATAAAATATGTCATATTCGATCCGCTTACGGATAGAAGTATCCCCCCTATAACCATTGATCTGCGCCCAGCCTGTAAGCCCGGGGCGGACCTGATGCTTAATCATATAGCGCGGCACTTCTTCTTTGAACTTTTTTACAAAAAGCGGCCTTTCAGGCCTTGGCCCCACCAGGCTCATCTCACCGGCAAGAATGTTAAAAAGCTGGGGAAGCTCGTCCAAGCTGGTTTTCCTCAGTATTTTCCCCACTTTTGTCACGCGGGGGTCGTCTTTAACCGTCCATGCCTTTTTTTCCTGGGAAGGCTTCTGCAGCTCCATCGTCCGGAACTTGTACATATAAAAAGTCTTGTTATGCAGCCCCACTCTCTCCTGTTTAAAAATCACAGGCCCCGGGCTGGAAATCTTTACAAAAAGCGCCGACAGAAGCATGACTGGCGAAGCAATGATCAGGCCGCACAGCGCCCCTACTACATCCACTGCCCGCTTCGCTATCCAATTTAACGTATTCGTCAACGGGACATAACGGATATTGATTACCGGCAGCCCCATCAAATCTTCCGTATATGGCCTGCTTGGCACAAAACTATTGTAATCAGGAATAAATTTCGTATGAACCCCTGATTTTTCACATAAATCCACAATCCGTTCCAGCCGGTTATAGTCCTCCAATGCCAAGGTAACGGCAATCTCGTCCAATTTATTTTCCGGCAGGATATATAGAAGGTTCTCTATTCTTCCAAGCACCTTCACACCTTTATACAGCGTACCGCTTGGCACCCTGTCGTCCAAAATCCCCCTCACCACATACCCCCATTGAGGGTTTGCGTTAATCCTGGTAATATATTCCTCCGCCGCACGGGAATATCCTACTAGCAGTACATACTTTAGATTATACCCCTTTTTACGGAAATATTGCAGGCTATTCCGCATCATTGTTTTTGAAAACGTAGAAAGCACAATATTGATGACATAAAACAGCCCGACCAGAAGACGGGAAAAATGCTCAATTTTAAACGCATATAAAATCACCATAAACAGCATGGTGCCTACTGTATTGGCCTTAAAAATGCCTGCGATCTCATACTTTCTTCTTGTCGTCCGTTTCGGCGTATACATATTGAAAAAATAGTATAATAGAACATAGCCGGGTACAATAAAATAAAGCGCACTGAAATATGTCTCAACAGACAACGCAGTCACGCCCGGTTCCGTGTCTGCAAGCGGTGTTGCAAACTTTATCAACCATGCCAGTGAATAGGAAAGGGCAATAACAACCGCATCCACCAGCAGGTGCAGTCTATTAAAATATTTTTGGTTATCTTTTATCATAATTTCACCAAATTTCCTATACTGATATGTATTTTACAATATTATCATTAAAAGTACAACTTAATTTTCCATAAAAATGGAAACAGGTCCGCCGCCCTCAGCATATTCCCCCATAGCTCCATCTGTATTTTCACATAATTCCCTATACATTCCGGGCGAAAACGCACCTTCTGTTTCCGGCCCTTTTCCGACATGCACAAGCGGACCCCTTCCGCAATCCCCTTCAAATAAGTTCCGCCCAGCCCTTTCCCGGCAAAAAAGACTGCTTTTATCAGTATTCCCGCCACGGCAAAAAACAAATTCAGAAAAATCTGGAAAACCGGCATGTTTTTATATAGGAGATACACGCTGTTCCGGGCGGAAAGCCGTACCTTAAATTTGTTATGCCGGGAACCGCTGACTGCACTTCCCGCATGATATACAATAGCGCTTGGCTCAAAGTAATTGGAAAAACCGGATATTCTCGCCCGGTACCCGATATCAATGTCCTCCAGGTAAGCAAAATGATTTTCATCAAAGTACCCGATCACGTCAAAAACGCTTCTCCGGTATATGGCCGCCCCTGCACAGGATGCAAAAATTTCAGCCGGCTTTGTATAAAGCGTACGGCTTTTTCCTTTTCCCAGGGCAAACGCCCATCCCAAAGCGCAATATAAATCCCCTGCATCATCAATGAGTTCCGGGTTTTGCATAGAAAGCATTTTTGCGCTGACTGAAAAAGCGTTTTTTCTTTTTTGGATCGCTTTCCATAAACGAAATATAAATTCTTTATCCACTGCCGTGTCATTATTCAAAAGAATCACATATTCTGTTTCCGCCAGGCGTATCCCTTCGTTTACTGCACGGCAAAAGCCCCTGTTTTCCGTAAAGCGCACCAGCCTGCACAGAGGATAATTCTTTTCTGCCAGTTCCGCGCTTCCATCTGTGGAGCCATTATCTATAAGAATCACTTTCGGCTCTACGCTTCCTTCATAAAGAGACTTCAAGCACTTATCTATATATTTCATCCCATTATAATTAGGTATCACTACCGTTACATCTACTTTTTCCCTCATTGCTCCCTCTTTCCCATTCCGGCATCCATATTACCGTATATCCAGCCTCCCGCACCCGCCTGCCAAACTCAAGGCATCGCAGCCTAAGCGCCTCCTCAGTTGCCTTCGCCGCTTCTTTGCAGCCCTTTTCCGGCACATCCCCCTTCCTTTCCCATCCATAGGGACAGTCCTCCCCATATGGGAACTGGTTATGCCCTTTGATCTGTTTTTCCCGGTAAGGTATCCCGAACACTTCCTCAAAAAGCCCCCAAAGCTCTTTCCTTACCTGCATACACCGCAGATCTACGGCATATGCCTCCTGGCTAAGGCCGGCTCTGTGCATATATCCGCTAAAATTCCGGTTCAAACCAAGATACGGGCATTTTCCCCTGGCATTATATATGCCTCCTGTAACCCGCCCAAACCTGTCCACCAGCTTTCCCCCGGTCACGCCCGCTTCCTTCCTCTGGGCAAAAATATGGCGGGCATACCGGATATGGTAAAATCCTAAATGAAGCGTATGGGATACCTCCCCGCTCCATCCGCGGCTTTCCATAAAATCTTCCAAGGCCCGTTTCCCCGCTTCATACGCATAACGCTTGCTTTCCGGGTTTTCTGCAGTGGAAGCCTCATGACATCTCCAGTGGTAAAGGACTTTAGGGATATGAACCACCGTCCCCCTTCCCCTTTGATCCTCATAAACCAGTTTTCCTACTGCACGCAATATCAGATCGTAATCCTGCGCCCCATCATAATCGGACCGGAATCCAAGACTTTGCATCAGTTCCTTCTTCATCACCAAAAAGTGGCAAATATAATTATTGGAAAAAAGCAAATCCAGGTTCAGCCCCGGTTTCCTATGGGGTTCGTAAAATTCCGTCATATCCCCATCCGATTTATCTTCATCCGAATAAAGCATCCAGACATCTTTCCCTTTTTTTCTCCCTTTCAAAACCGCCTGCGCCATTTCAAACAAAGCATCAGGCGCCAGCACATCGTCATGATCCAGCAGCCCCACATAATCCCCTGCCGCCTCCGCTAAGGCTGCGTTCGTATTTCCGGCTATTCCTTTATTTTCTCCTAAACGGATATATTTCATTCTTTTATCTTGATAGCTTTCCGCCGTTTTCTGCACTTTCCTTGTTTTGCTGGCATCCGCAAGAATCAGCTCCCAGTTCCCATAGCTCTGTTCCAGGACGGAATCTATCATTTCCCGCAGATATCTTTCATCCGTTTCATAAGCCGGCACGAGAATGCTGAATTGATAAGGCTCCTCCCCTTCTCTTTGCCGCTCCAAAGCATCTTTGCCCGGAGCCTCATAGCGGTACTTACTCCCTCTTCTGTCAAGAACCCTCTCCAAAACTGCATAATATGCATTCTTCCAGCCATTTTTCTTCAAATAACAGTATGTCTTCCGAAAATTGCTTGCCCTAAAAATTCCAAACCCCATGCCTTTCCACCCGTCTTGCCTTTTCCGTTCCATGCCTGCCCGTCAGGGGAAAATCCCCCGTCCTTGGACAAAACCTTCTATACTCTGAAAAACGGGAAGAAACACGCACCCCGCGCATTTCTTCCCTCCCATAAGCTCTTATCTGTTAAATATGAGACTTCAAGGCCTCTGTCAGTTTTTCCACCTTATCCTGCGCATCCTCCAAGCCGGTTCCTTTCACTCCCATATAGAACTTCAACTTCGGTTCTGTACCGGACGGACGGGCGCAGCACCATGAATCATTTGTCAGGTCAAAATAAATCACATTGGATTTCGGAAGCCCGGTTTCCCTTTCTTCCCCGCTCTCCATATTCACAATCCTGTTCCTGTCATAATCCCTGGCTTCCACTACTTTTAAGCTGCCAAATTCTTTGGGCAGGTCATTCCGCAGTTTATCCATAATCGCCGCAATCTGTTTTGAGCCTTCAATGCCCTTTAAAGTAATCGTATACTGGGTTTCCTTAAAGTAACCGTATTTTTCATACAGCTCCAGCATCTGATCCCATACGGTCTTGCCGTTTTTCTTGCACCATGCGGCCATTTCACACAGGCACATAACAGCCACTACCGCGTCTTTATCCCTTGCATGGGTACCGGCAAGACATCCGTAGCTTTCTTCCAGGCCGAACACATAATGGTTGGAACCGCTCTGCTCAAACCATTTAATCTGTTCCCCGATATATTTAAACCCTGTCAGCACTTCAATGCATTTTACCTGGTAAGCGTCGCAGATCGCCTTTGCCATATTCGTTGTTACAATAGTAGTTACCAGCGCGGGGTTCTCTGGCATTGTCCCTGTTGCCGTCCTCTCCCTTAAAATATATTCCGCAATCAGCATCCCTGACATATTTCCGGTAAAGGGGACATATTCGCCGCTTTTCGTATCCAGCGCATAAATGCCCAGCCTGTCTGCATCCGGGTCGGTAGCAAGAACGATGTCCGCATTTTTTTCCTTTGCCAGCTTAAGGGCAAGGGTAAAAGCCTTCGGGTCTTCCGGGTTCGGGTAGTCCAACGTGGTAAAGTCGGGGTCAGGCAGCTCCTGCTCCGGCACTACATACACATGCTTAAACCCTAATTCGGACAATATGCGCCTTACCGGTATATTGCCGGTTCCATGGAACGGGGAATATACGATCTTAATGTCATCCGCCATTTCCTTAATGATCTCAGGATGGATAATCTGCTTTTTCAGCTCTGCCATGTATGCGTCATCTATTTCTTCCCCTATCACCTGATACAAACCAGCCTGAATCGCTTCTTCCTTGTCCATCGTCTTCACTTCATGATAATCGGTCACATTTTTAACTTCCGTAATAATCTCTTTATCCTTAGGAGCCGTTACCTGTGCGCCGTCTTCCCAATAAGCTTTATAGCCGTTATATTCCGGAGGGTTATGGCTCGCTGTAATAACGATGCCCGAAATACATCCAAGCTGCCTCAACGCAAAAGACAATTCCGGGGTTGGGCGCAGTGAATCAAAAACATAGGCCTTAATACCGTTTGCTGCCAGGCAAAGAGCCGCTTCATCTGCAAATTCCGGCGATTTCCTCCGGGAATCATAGGCAATGGCAACGCCTTTTTCCTTGCCGCCCTGCTTTAAGATATAATTGGCAAGCCCCTGTGTCGCTTTACGCACCGTATAAATATTCATACGGTTTGTTCCAGCCCCGATCACGCCTCTCAGACCGCCTGTACCGAATTCCAGTTCTTTATAGAAACGGTCTTCGATTTCTTTTTCATCATTTCTGATTGACAGAAGTTCATTTTTGGTATCTTCATCGAAATACGGATCGTTTAGCCAGAAATTAAATTCTTCCTGATAGCTCATGATTTGCTTCCTCCTATAAAAATAGTTTTCCGAATTACGGTTTTTTCCAGTATATCACATTTCCTGCCGCGCCGCTATAGACGG
The DNA here is from genome assembly GCA_910576535.1 of uncultured Lachnospiraceae bacterium. Taxonomy (GTDB): domain Bacteria; phylum Bacillota; class Clostridia; order Lachnospirales; family Lachnospiraceae; genus Kineothrix. The sequence continues at coordinate 158,417 of CAJTKK010000004.1, forward strand.
CTTGCAGATTTCACTTTTCTGTCTGTAATTTTATCGTTCTTATTTATGCTGCCGCATAGTATGGGGGAGCAGGGGCTATGCTGTTTGAAATTTTCCACTGCTCCTGCAACGCTGGCATTGGCATAGCAGTAAAGGCAGGCAGACGGGCATGTATGGTAGGCTCCTACGTCCACGCTTTCCATACATCCGCATTCTTTCCTTTGGTTCCTGTCCTTTTTGCCGTTTAATTTATATCCAAGCAATCTCTCAATGAGTTCCTGGTCAATGCAGCTTCCGTGACGGATGCCCTGGCTTTGTAAATCAATTTCTTCCGCACAGGTTTCCATTGCCAGATGATACCGGGAAGCAATCCGGGCCAGGCCGGAAGCTAAGCTGGCCATCTCATCTTTTGTTATATCCCGGATAGCCAGCTTCCTCATATTGCGCTGCGTTTTTCCATAAAAATCGACAAAGCTTATCACTGCTTTTTCTGTATAGCCAGCCAGGCTGGCCGCGATTTTCTCAAAAGCTTTTAAGTGATATTCCATCGTATATCTCCCGTTGACTAAGATAGGGTCATATCTCCAGATTACCCTTTCTTTCCCTATTCTTTCCGACAAAGCCTGGAATGCAGGAATCAGTTCTTTCTTTTTATCCGGGAGGTTCGGTTCCACATCTCTCCCATAGCCGGTCAGCGTAAATTGGAAGTAGTACATATAATCCTGGAAAGCTTCCAGATATTCCATGATATTTGCCGGATTTTTCGTCCAGAATACGATGCAGTCCACCTGATCCGGCGACAAATTGATCCTGCTGACCTGATGCGGGTTCATGGGATTTCTTACATAAAGAAACCCTTCTTTGATTCTGTTGGCAAACCATTCCCCGTAATAGCACGGAATATCTGTCCGTCTGCTGGCGCTTATGACCATATCTTACCCTTTCTTTGTTTTCTGCCCCATATCCCTTGCGGCGTGTCCGCTGGCCAGCGTTTTTGCACTGCCCTTGACCGTCCCGTCATCCCATCCGTTCCTTTTACTCTACCCGCAAAGAGAAATCGCTTCTGTCCAGCGAAAAATTAGGATTGTAATAAGGATCCCCTTTCTCCAGGACTTCCCTCCATTTTTTCCGGAACCGGGCAGACTCTTCCTCATACCGCTTTGCCTTTTCCCCCTGGTCATCCAGCCCCCTGGATATGGATTCGTAATGGTACAGCTCCGCAAAAGGCGTAAATACATTTAAATACCCCATTTCCCTCAGCCTGATGCAAAAATCCACATCATTGAGCGAAACTGCAAAAGATTCATCCAGGCCTCCTGCTTTTTCAAAAAGTTCCTTGGATACCATCAGACATGCCCCTGTCACGGCGGATACATTTTGGGCATAGCAGAGCCTGCCCATGTAACCAAGATTTTCCCTGTGCTGTTTATAATGGCTATGGCCAGCCGTACGGTGGGCGCCAAGCCCTAAAACAACGCCTGCATGCTGGATCGTTTTATCCCCGTAATAAAGCTTTGCCCCCACAGCGCCTACATCCTGACGCTGGGCATACATTAACAGCTCTTCCATCCAATTGACAGTAATCACCTGTGTATCATTGTTTAAAAACAGGATATAATCCCCCTCTGCCGATTTCACCCCAAGATTATTGACAGCAGAATAATTGAATTCCCCTTCATAAACGACTACTCTCACTTTCTCATTTTCTTTCAGTTCCTCATAATACTTCCAGATTTCCGGTGTCTTGCTGTTATTTTCCACTACGATTACTTCAAAATTATCATAAGTAGATTTTTCAAAAACAGAAGTCAGGCACCGGCGCAAATCCGATTCATGGTCTTTATTGGCAATCACAATAGATATCTTCGGATTACCGGCAATCGAATAACTGATTTTAAAAATCGTCTCAAAAGCTCTCGTCCCTGTAATTTTAAAATGTTCAAATCCATGCTTACGCAAATGCTCCGCCACTGCCCCTTTGGCCGCATCCACCGCATAAGTTTTGGCCTGTATGCCGCTGGCTACGCTCCCCGCATGGGAACGCCAATAATACATCAGTTTTGGCACATGAACCACATTCTTTGCTTTATCCGTAAGGCGAAGGATCATATCATGATCCTGGCTGCCGTCATATTTGCTCCGGAACAGCTCGTCCCCATCCAGAAGCCGCTTATGGAAGACGCTGAAATGGCAAATATAATTATTCGCCCGTAAATTGTCAATAGCATAATCCGGCTTAAAATGCATGGTCAGCATTTTATTAATATTGCTGTTTTTAAAGGTTGTTTCATCGCAGTAAATATAATCTGCGCCCTGTTCGTTGATTACCTTCGCATATTCATACAATACAGAAGGGTGGAGGATATCGTCGTGGTCAAACAGCCCGATATATTCCCCGGTTGCCATGGCCAGGCACCGGTTCGTATTGCCTGAAATGCCCTCATTTTTCTCCAGCTTTTTATATACGATGCGCCCGTTGCCCCCTGTTCTTTCTTGATCCGCCCTCTGATATTCCAGGCACATTTCCCCTACATATGCATAGCCGTCCTCGGAACCGTCCGCCAGGCAAAGCTCCCAGTTTCCATACGTCTGCTGTATTACCGAATCCAGCATGTCCGCCAAATACTCGCGGGGGGTATTATAAAGGGGAACCAGTATGCTGAACTTCACCATATGGGGGAATACTGTGCCTGCTTCCCCACGCCGCCTCTCCTCATCCGGAAAACTGGCGGAGCCATAGCGTTCCATAGCCTCTCTTTCCCTTTGTTTATACTTTATTTTTGCCCATATGCCCTTCCAATTACCGCAGTTTTTCAGCCGGTCCTTCTGACGTATGCAATAATGCATCGCTTTACGCAGGGGGGCGCTTATTTTCCAGGCCGGATTATTTTTAATTCTGTTTATTTTAAAATTCAGCTCTTCGTTCTTTTCTTCCAGTTCCGCTATCCGCCCCGCCAAGTCCGCGCATTTCATATGCTCCTTCTCGTAAGCCTCTTTATAATCCATCGTTTCCATCGTTCATCCTCGTATTCAAATACCTGTTTGTCCAGCAGTACAGCTTCTGCCCGGAACAGGTTTCCCTCACAAACATTCCAATCCGGTAACTGCCTTCCGCCAATAGGCTGCCGTCAATTACTGCGCCGAACCCGGCCAGCCCCACATGTTCCTGATCCGGCAGATTCTCCTCCACATCCCTGCGTCTAAAAAGCTCCGGCCGGACAGCCATTAACTTGCCTCCATTTTGTTCCGCATCCTTTTCCGGTTTTAACAGAATCTTTCTCTCAAACAAAGCATTGTCCGAACCGGACACAAATGAATATCCCTGCAGGAAATATTCCGTGTTTTTCTCTTCCGTTCCGTCAAAAAGGGCTGCCGGCCCGGCATATTCCAGGCTGATCATAACGCAGGCGTCTTCTCTTGCCCCTGACAGCAGATTCCCGGCCTCTTCTGCCTGGGCGCGTACAGAATCATATTCCATCCCATATTCCGCCTGCAGGTCAAAGCCGGCGCTTAATATATCATTAGCCAGATATTTATGATAAAAAGGATCTTTCCCGTAAAGGGCCGGATGCCTTTCGTACAGCTTATCCCTTTCCCGCAGAAGCCTCTCCAGCTTATCCCTCTCCCCGTCGTTGCCCCGGCTTAGGGATTCATGATGATACAGTGCAAAATCCTGCAGCGTCACATTATAGTATCCGTTTTCAAAAAGGGAAAAGCAAAGATCCACATCGTTAAAAGCCACCGGAAGATCTTCCGGGAACCCCCCTGCTTCAAAGAACCGGCTCTTCTCCACTGCAAGGCAGGCGCCGGTTACCGCGATCACGTTGCGCCTTCTTCTGTTCCAGCTATAATAATAGCTGACCGTATCCTCTTTAAACTGCAGCTTATGCACCGGCCCCAGTTTTAAGTTCACAATTCCCGCATGCTGTATCCTGACCGAACCCGGATAATACAGCTTGACCCCTACAGCCCCCGTATATGGCAGACATGCCATATCCACAAGGGTTTCCAGAAAGTTGTCCTTTCCGCTGCCCGCAAAATCCGGCAGCTCCACATCGTCGTTCAGAAACAGCAGCACGTCCCCTGCCGCCGCTTCTGCGCCCATGTTGCACATCTTCGAAAAATGAAAAGGCATCTCCTGGTAACAATACGTAAAAGGAATTCCCAGCCCCCCTAACCAATGCTCCAGTTCCCTCTTCGTATCCTCTTTGCTGCCATTATCCACCAGAATAATTTCGTAATGTTTCCCATATCCCCTTTCCGCTTCTGCTGCTACGGAAAGAATGCAGCGTTTTAATACATCCGCATTATCCTTGGAAGGAATGATCACCGATAATTTTCCTGCCTCCCCTTTTTTCTGCCTGTCCATGTCCCCGGGAACCGGCTCCAGTTCCAGCATCCATTCCCTGTTCTGTTTCCCATGAAACAGCACTTCGTCCAAATGCCCGATGGGAAAATCCCAGTCCCCTCCTGCGCTTTTTTCCCGCCTCCTGAATCCCCCGCATTTCTTTGCCAGCAAAAAACATAGCTTATAAACAGCTTTCCTTTCTTCCCCGCCGTCTGTTTCCGCCATCCAATATTTTTCTTCCTCTGTCAATTCCTTAAGCATTTTTGTCCTGACAGCAAATATATTTCCAAAATAAAAAAAGGATAAAAAAGTATCTGGCGACCAGTCCGGTTTAAACCAGGGAGTATAACGGATACCCTCAGGGCTTAACACATCTTCATCCCCATAAAGCATGTTTATCTCCCCATGGCAAGAAAAATATTCCGCCACTTCCTCCCTGGCGCCGTCTCTTACTCTTCCGGAGGAATCTGCAAACAGAATAATATCCGCCGTTTCCGTCTGCAAAGACTTTCCCAGGCAGTAGTCAACGCAAGACTCATAAGGCACCTCCTTTACGGTATAGGGGCTGCCCTGGCTATGCCCGCCATTTCTTTCCCTCTCCGTCTTTTTTGCCCATGAATCATAAGTCACTGTCTTTTTTTCCAGCAGCCTTTCATACTTCTCCCGCTGCCTGCCGGCCAGCAGTTTTTTTATCCCTTGCTTTACCCCATGAAACATTCCGATCACGTCCTAAAACCATTTTTTTGCCGCATCCGCCATATCCATGGCAATGGAAAAGGGCAGCCTTACCATTTCTATCTCCGCTTCCAGTGTGTTCCCTTCCCCTTTTTCCAAATCCTCAATCCTGATATTGATGTTTGGATCCTCCGTGGCAAACACATAGCTTCCTTCCCCCAGCCGCCTGCCGTTAGTTACAATCCGCTTTTTTCCGTTCCCTATAGCCGCCCCGTTAAACAAAAGCTTTTTTATCTTCACCGCGCAATAATCCATCGCCGGGTCTATGCGCAATGTCTTCACATCTTTGTCCACAGGCAGAGTCAGATGAATGATCCGGTCCCCCTCACAGGCATCCTTGACAAAATAAGAATCCTCCTCGCAGTATCCCTTTCCCCTGTCTATATAAACCTGAACCCTTTCTTCCTTGGAAGACCCGTCAAATTTATGCAGCCATTTTTCCGGTTCCATCACCCGGTTCCCGATGGCTTCCCTGATTTCTCCCATTGATTTCCGGCGGCCGGTCACAAATTTCTGGAATTCCATCTCCCTGGCCTTGCAGCTTTCTTCCTCTTCCCCGGTCAGCCCAAGCCTTCCTGCCATAGAAGAAAGATCCAGTTTTCCCCTTTTCCTATTCTCCAGGATATAGCAATAAAGCGCACGGTACGCCGTCTCCTTCGCGCTGATAGGCTTCCCGAAAGTCCATTCGTAATCAATTACCGTCCAAGGCATGGATTTTACTGTCTCCAAATCATCCCAGGATGAGCCTTCCGGCAGCGGGACCAATAAATTGGCGAAGATCAAATCATAATCCGCCACCGGCAGATCTTCCCCATAAGATATTCTCCTTCTATATTCCTGAAGCAAAACGGAAAAACTGTCCATATCCCCCCTGTCCAAAAAACCGTCCAGGATTTCTTCCAACGTTATGCCTTGTACATATTCAAACTCCGCACCGGTTCCGTCTTCCATAATCCGGCACTTATTGATTTCCAGCAGGCTGCCCGCAAACCGCTTGGTCAAATCCAGATAAGCTGTCCCCATCCCCCGGATATGCTCTGCCGCCGGCTCTGATAAAGCCTGTTTCCTTATGACCGGCCCCTGATCCCCTACCCGCAGTTCAGTACGGATGGCATACTCTTCTGCCCGGTCATTGGAATATTTCACATAGGCTATCTCCGGTTCCGGCCCGATAACCACTGCATATGAATTAGAAAAAACAGGGAAAAGCCCGTCTTTCACAATCCCGTCAAATGCCTGTTTCTCATCAAAAAGCAGCATTCTTTCCCTGTCAAAATTCCTTAAATTATCATACAATTCCCCCGGCTTCGGCAGACGCCTGTCGGAATATAGCGCTGTCATAAACTTATAATCAGGGTAAGGATAGTAAAAAGAGTATTCCGTCAGGCCGCTTTCCTGCAGCATCTGTTCCAGGCGGCTTCTTACAAAAGTCCGTACGCCGCCTCCCCCGGCATAATCTTCAATGCCGGAAAAATAAGAACCCAAATGGTCTTCCATGCACCCGGCAAAATATTTTAGCCCCAGCTTATTCTCTATGGCAATAACGATCCTTCCGTCTTCCTTCAGATGCCCCTGCATCATCTTCAGCCAGTCCACATATGGGTTTTTTGTATCAATATAGCTTTGCCCGTATTCAAAAACCCCAATAAAGCAAATATAGTCAAAATCCGTAGGCAAGTCCGGCTCAATATCCTTAAAATTCCCCACATGTATCGTCACATTCCCGCACTCCTGATGACGGTACGCATTAATCAGGCTCCGTTTTTTCGATAAATCAATGCTGGTCACACTTCCTGCCTTCTGCGCCAGCTTTCCGGTGATTGCCCCGCAGCCGGAGCCGATCTCCAGTACTTTATCTTCTTTTTTCACCGGAAGCCAGTCTGCCATATTTTCACGGAGCGGCGACAGATGATACAAGACCGGCCATTTAGCCTTCTCTTCAATGATTCTCCGGAACTCTTCCGGGGAATGATTTTTTACGATTTCCAGCAATTCATCTTCCACATCCCCGTCACAGTAATAATCTTCCCCCGGATAATGCTTATAATCCAACGTGATTTTCCCTATTTTTTCTTTCATTCCGGCTTCTCCTCATTTCTGTCATACACCTCGGCCACTGTCCCTATATCGTAATAGCCAACGGTATCCTTATCGGAGATCACAGTGATGTTTAATACATCATACAGCCTATGATACACTTCAAACTTGTCTCTTTCATATCCCGTCACCCCTAAGGAAAGCAGATATTCCCCTCCCTGCAGGCTCATTTTCTGGGTAAATACCGCCTCCTTTTTTCCCCCTGCGCTTACCGGTTCTAAAAAGGCCTTCTCCACCATCGTATTTGTCCCCGTAATCTCCGTCCCTTTAATATTTTTTATCGTAAAAGCAAAAATAGGAGCCGGAACATCTTCGGCGAAATCCACCTTCATGTGGATCGTAAACTCCTGTCCCTTTATCACGGCGGTAGTATGTATCCCCTTATCGTCCGTAATATAGTACTCCGTGATCTTAGCAGCATTCGTCCCATATTCCAGCAGATCCGGATTTATGCCTGCTTTTGCCGCAGCCGCATCTGTCACTTCCTTGTCATTCAGCAGGCCGCCGCCCTCGTCTTCCGTCACTTCATACTGCCCTACCAGCACACGTTTATAGACGTCAATCATCTCTTTCGGCGAGCCTTCCCCCAGCTTTACCCCTTGGTTTAAAAGCACTACCCGGTCACAGTATTTGCTGATACTGCTCAAATCATGGCTGACAAACAAAATCGTCTTCCCCATCCGCTTAAATTCTTCGAACTTATGGTAGCACTTCGCCTGGAAAAATACATCCCCTACCGATAAAGCCTCGTCCACGATCAATATCTCCGGTTCAATATTAATCGCAACTGCAAAAGCAAGACGGACAAACATCCCGCTGGAATAAGTTTTTACCGGCTGATACACATAATCGCCAATATCCGCGAATTCCAGGATAGCATCCATCTTTTCATCAATTTCTTTTTCGGAAAAACCGATCATCGTTCCATTCAAATAAATATTTTCAATCCCATTATACTCCTGGTTGAATCCAGCCCCCAGTTCCAAAAGGGCGGATATCCGGCCGTTTACTTTCACTTCCCCGGCGGAAGGGTTTAAAACCCCCGTAATAATCTTCAAAATTGTAGATTTCCCCGAACCATTCGTGCCAATAATACCAACCGTTTCCCCTTGGTAGACTTTCAGGTTCACCTGGTTTAAGGCATGATGTTCCTTATATTTTTTTTTCCTGGAAAAACCCAGCGCTTCCATCATCCTGTCCGAAGGCTTGTCATACAGTCTATACACTTTATCCAGGTTCTTCACCTGAATTGCTACTTTTTTCTTATTCATCCTGCTGTTTCTCCATTCCCAATTTGCTGCCGCCTCCTGCCGCAGCCAGAACTGCAGCGCCCCCGCCTAAAGAACATCGGCAAAATGCACTTTCAGCCTTTTAAAAATCAAAGATCCAATGCAAAACAGCGTCACCGTAAAGATCCAAAAATAGGTGGAAGAATAAAAATGTTCAAAAAACCATTCCTGTTCATAGATTGCACTGCGGTATCCATTCACGATATAAACCATTGGATTCAGCTTGAAAACCGGCTTCACCCGGTCAGTCAGGACTGAAATATCCCAAAGGATCGGCGTCGCCCACATCCCAATCTGCAGAACAATACTGATGATCTGCTGCAAATCCTTAAAAAATACCACGACTGCACAAGTCACATAACTAATTGCCAGTACAAGCACAAACTCACAAAAGCTGTAGTAGAAAATCTGCAGCGTGTAAATGCTTGGATAATAACCGTAGGCAATGGCAATCACAAATAACACCAATACAAAGAAAATATGGACAAAGGTAGCTGCAATTACTTTTATAATTGGCAGGATACTGATTTTAAATACTACTTTTTTTACAAGATAATTGTATTCCAGCAAAGCGGTCGTCCCATTTGTCAAGGCTTCCGTAAAATAAAACCAAGGTACCAGCCCTGCCGTAAGATACAGCACATAAGGGACTTCGATCCCTCCGGCCACAAGCTGGCTTCTCGTATCGAATACCCGGTCAAATACAATCCAATACATGACCACCGTTACCACTGGCTGCACAAATGCCCATACCATGCCAAGATAAGAACCGGCATAACGTTTCTTAAAATCATTTTTTGCCAGCTTCCATATCAGCCTCCTGCTCTGGTAGAGTTCTTTCGGAAGAACCGTCAGGCGGTCATAAAAAATACCGAAAATAACACAGGTAAATGAAATCAGCAGGCAGGCCATCACTTTTTTCATTACTTCCGTCGTCTGGTCCGCTAATGGATTGTGATGAAGCAGGACTACTGCCGCAAGCACCGTAGCAAGAAAATAGAAAAGCCCTATAAATGCCTTTTTTGTTATATCCCCATTCCGCTTCCTTCTTTTCTTATTTCCATTTTTTCCAAGCTTTTTTGTTTTCTTTCCAGTTTCCATACAGTATCCTTACTTGCCTGCAACATATTCTTTTATGCCGCCCCACTTTTTATCTTTCTCGGACATAACCAGTTCCATCCCCTCCGGAACCGGCCATTCCACCCCAATTCCGGGGTCATTATAAAGAATCCCCCCTTCATCATTAGGATGGTAGAAATCCGTGCATTTATAAGTAAATTCCGCATAATCCGAAAGAACTAAAAAACCATGGGCAAAATTCTTCGGGATAAAAAACTGTTTTTTATTTTCTGCGGAAAGCGTCACCCCGAACCATTTGCCGAATGTGCTGCTCCCTTCCCTTAAGTCTACCGCCACATCGAACACTTCCCCGCTGATTACCCGTACCAGCTTGTCCTGGGGAAACTCTTTTTGGAAATGCAAGCCCCGGAGAACGCCTTTTCTGGAAGAGGATTGGTTATCCTGCACAAACACTTGGTCAATCCCGGCCTCCTTATAAGCCTCATAATGATATGTCTCCATAAAATATCCTCTTTCATCCCCGAATACTGTAGGGACGATCACCTTCAGCCCTTCTATTTCACAAGTTTCAACTGTTATTTTGCCCACTTTCTTTACTCCTTTTCTTCCTTACGCTTTTCAAAATCCCTTTCTTTTTGCCGTTTCTTCCATCATCAGGCCTTATATCCGCAGTTCTTACCATTCCGCATCCGCTGCCCCTTCTATCGGCTTTGGTTCCTCTGCCTCTTCCGGGGCAATATCCTCTCTCCCGGCCTCAGAATCTTCCTCCGCTTCCTGCGTTGCATTTCCGGCCGTATTTTCTATTTTCAGATAACTCAGATTAAAATCTACCCTTCCTTCAATCCCATCCACGCTTCCGTTTGAAGTATACTGCCACATATGATAATACCCCTGATAAATGGGAACATCCCTATATTCCGCCAGCCACACTACATAATCCCTCAGTTTATCCATATCGAGCATCTGGTTGAGCCAATTCCTGGAAGAATATACGCCGGCGCGGTAGCCTGCGCTTTCTACCGTGGCGCAGAAAGCTTTGCTGACCGCCGTCCTTGCCTCCACATCCAGCCCGTCGGCCCGCCCGCTGCCTCCAAGCCCTTCCACATCAAGAAATACCGGATATGTAATCTCATAATCTTTACATAAAGCGGTTACCATGCTGGCCTCTTCCACCGCCTCTACCGGATCCAGCGCCTGCGTGAAGAAATACACCCCTACCGGAATGCCTGCACGGGACGCCCCCTTTATGTTTGTCTCAAAATAAGGATCCTCCACCAAAGCCCCTGTCGTTGCCCCTCTGTAGCCTACCCGGATAATGGCAAACTCCACCCCGGCCTTCTTCACCTTATCCCAGTCAATCTCCTTATTCCATTTGGAGACGTCTATCCCCATTTTTGCATTCGGATTCCCTTCCTGCATCTTGGTGATTTCCGATGAGTCGGCATCTTCCAAAGCCTCATTGGCCTCCAGATCCTCCAGTTCCGCATTGACCTCATCCTCGGATAAAATCAGCAAGTCAATGTCATCAATCACCACATATTCCACGCTTTGTTTTACTGTGATTCTCGCTTCCGTATCCGGCACACGGTAGCCTTCCTCTTCCTGCAGCGCCACCGCGTATTCCCCCGCGCGCAGATGTTCGATATAGATTACGCCGTCCTGGTCGTCATCTGTATATTCTTTATCCCCGTTCAATACTACGGAAAAACTCTCCCCTTCCACAAGTTTTCCCGCATTATCCACGATCTGGATACGCAGGTCTTTCTGTACCGAAGTCATCAGCAGCGACAAATTCTTTCCTTCCATTTTCTCAATGGACGAATAGGGCTGCTTGTCCGGTTCAAAAAAAGTCTCATCCTCCAGAAAAGCACGGGTATCATCCCCTATCTGCAATGTGCCTGCCTCTTCCGTCCCGCTCTCCGCTTCCGGCTCCCCGGTCTTTGCGCTTTCATCGCCGGAACGGATATTGGCATACAAAACAATGCCCCCTACTGCCACAAACATCAGGATAATCAATAAAATAATAATCCTCTTTACATTAGAGCCCATTCGCAACCTCTACCATATATTTTCCATAATCCGTCTTCATCAGCGGTTCTGCCAGTTTCAAAAGCTGTTCCTTTGTAATAAATCCCCTCTTATAAGCAATTTCTTCAATGCAGGAAATATAAAGCCCCTGTCTTTTCTGGACGGCTGCCACAAAATCCGCCGCATCCAGAAGGGAATCATGATTCCCTGTATCCAGCCAGGCAAAGCCTCTCCCTAATGTCTCCACCATCAGGCTGCCCCGGCTCAGATACTCGTTATTAATGCTTGTAATCTCTATTTCCCCCCTGGCGGAAGGCTTCACATTCTTTGCAATCCCCACCACGTCATTATCATAAAAATACAGACCCGGCACCGCATAATTGCTTTTCGGTTTTTCCGGCTTCTCCTCGATGGAAAGGGCTCTGCCTGTCTCATCGAATTCCACTACCCCGTATTCCCGTGGATCCCTGACATAATACCCGAAAATTGTCGCGCCCTTTTCCCTGGACGCCGCCTCCTTCAGCACTCTGGAAAAACTCTGCCCATAAAAAATATTATCCCCGAGCACCAGCGCCACGCTATCCTTCCCGATAAAATCAGCCCCAATTATAAAGGCGTCTGCCAGCCCTCTTGGATATTCCTGTACTGCATATTCCATCTTAAGCCCTAGCTGCTCTCCTGTCCCAAACAGATCCTCAAACACAGGCAAATCCCTCTTCGTGGAAATAATCAGTATCTCCCGGATTCCTGCCAGCATCAGGGTAGATAAAGGATAATAAATCATAGGCTTGTCATATACCGGCATAATCTGCTTTGAAATCGCTTTCGTCAACGGATACAGCCTCGTACCGCTGCCCCCTGCTAATATAATTCCCTTCATATATGCGGAACCCTCCTTAACTTATCCATAATAAACAGAAACATATGAATATCAGTATACCACAAATGCAGGAAAATGAAAATGTAAATATGCAGGGAGAAATATCAATTTCCATTTCCCGGAAAAGGGGAAAGGAAGAAAAAAAGGGCAGGACGGAAATCAATGACCAAAGCCGGCAGCAGCGGCTTTGGTCATTGGCAGTTACCCTCTGTAGTGTAATTTGTCATAGGGACATTTCCCTACTGATACATTTCCTCATAATATTTCTGATAATCGCCGCTTGTCACATTTTTCATCCAGTCTTCATGTTCAAAAAACCATTGGATGGTCCGTTTGATGCCTTCCTTAAACATAGTTTCCGGTTCCCAGCCGATTTCCGCCTTTATCTTATCCGGGGCAATCGCATACCTCCTATCGTGGCCTTTGCGGTCTTCCACATAGGTAATCAGATCCCTGCTGACCAGTTTTTTTCTTGGATCTGTTTCCGGCAGCATTTCCTGCAAGGTATCAAGGATGATATGAATAATCTCTATATTCTGTTTCTCATTATGCCCGCCTATATTATAGGTTTCAAACAAACGCCCCTTTTCCTGCACCATGTCAATGGCTTTTGCATGGTCTTCCACATACAGCCAATCCCTCACGTTCTTCCCGTCCCCATATACCGGAAGCTTTTTCCCCTGCAGCGCATTATTGATAATGAGCGGGATCAGCTTCTCCGGAAACTGGTATGGTCCGTAATTATTCGAGCAGTTCGTGATGTTGGCCGGAAATTGGTAGGTATCCATATACGCTTTCACCAACATGTCCGAACTCGCTTTGCTGGCTGAATATGGGCTGTGAGGCGCATATGGCGTCGTCTCATAAAAATATCCCCCATCCTCTTCTAGCGAACCATAAACCTCATCCGTGGAGACATGCAGGAATTTCTTCCCTTCTTTAAAACTTCCGTCCGGCAGCTCCCATGCATCTTTTGCGCAGTTTAACATAACAGCGGTCCCTAAAACATTTGTCTGGACAAACACTTCCGGGTTACGGATGCTCCTGTCCACATGGCTCTCCGCCGCAAAATGCACTACCCTGTCAATATCATTTTCCGCAAAAATCTTTGCAACCGCTTCCTTATCGCAAATATCCGCTTTCACAAAAGTATAATTTTCCTGGTTTTCCACACTCTTCAGATTTTCCAGGTTCCCTGCATACGTAAGGGCGTCCACATTAATCACGCGGATTTCATTCCCATATTTTTTCAGCATATAATGAATATAATTAGAACCGATAAAGCCGGCTCCCCCTGTTACCAGATAAGTCCTCATTCTTTCTTTCCTCCATACCAAAGCGTTTTCTTCTTTCCTGCAAAGCTTTTAGCCAAACCCCTGCGTTCTTCCTCCCATCATACCTTCTTATCTCCTTGCCGTCAATATCCGGTATCTTTGCCCGCCGGAAGGCAATTATTTGTATTATCCTTCCTTTCTTGTTTGAATACCGCACTTTTTACGCAGGTTCAAAGAACCGGAAAGCCTGGGCAGGCAGATCCTTTTTTCCAGATTCCATACCCCCTTTCCTTCCCGTTTTTCTCCTTTCTTTATGTAAACTTTTCTGTCAAAAACGGCTGTTTCCATTTTCACATAATTCCTTGTTTTTACGCCATTTATCCACAAGTTTCTTTATGATTATCCACTTTACATAATTTATTTATGTTATTTTATCCAAAAAGAACATTTTTATTCATTTTGTCGATGAATTACTATCATTAAGTTATTGACTTTTTTCGTCATAACTGACACAATCAAAGGGTAACAAAAAAATATTGCAATAGGTCGCAATTTGGAAAAGGGGAATAATAACTCATGATGTATATGCACTACTGTAAACCTTGCCACCGTGTCCATATGTTGAATGGACACAAGATGACATGTCCCAAATGCGGTGGAACTATTACTGAACTTCGCATCCCGTACATGGAATATGTCAGCATGGATATCGACGAACGAAATGCCTTCAAAGCGCGGTGCGCTGATGACGAACAGCTCAAAGAACTTGGAACCACCTACCGGATGTACAAATACAGTAAGTGGTATAAAGAACTGCATGGTTGATCCTGCCGGCGCTATTTGCCATCTACATAAAAAGTATACGTTCCACTGTCCCGGCAGCCGTACCCATATTTCACGGCATATGCCGTCAACGCGGATACCGGCTTCTGTTATAACAAAAGTGGATTTTTTCTGTAAATCATAGTACAATAAAAAAAGATTTTCACTATGGAGGATTAACATGAAAAAATCAAATACAAGAAAACGCCGGAAAAAAAATAGGGAAACAGAAAAACATTTCCGCCTAAACGGCCATATCCTGCTGCTTGCAGCAATCCTGATTCTTGCAGTCACTGCTGTTGTTAAATTAGCCATATGGAACAAAGGCGTGAAATCTGATTTTGATCCTGACAACATTGCCGAAGGGTACGATGTGGAAGCGCTCGATACGATTATCCCTTTAAGCGAATCAAAGCTGGAAGGGCATGAAGATGACGGGGTCACAACGGTTCTCTGTCTGGGAAACAGCCCCCTCACCGATGAAACCGGGGAGAAAAGCCTTACTTCCTTACTCTCTTCTAAGACAAATGCCACCGTATATAACGGCGGTTTTCCCGGATCTACCGTTGGAGCCAGGTATTCATCCTATAATGAAGGTTACCCAAAAGACATTTTTAACCTTCCTTATGTTGCGCAAAGCATCTGTACAGGGGATTTCTCACGTATAGAGTCTGCCGCGGCCGCCGAAGAGAACGGTCTATATCGGCAGACGGCAGAAACTTTAAAGTCTATTGATTACAGCAAAATAGATATCATTGCCATTATCTATGACGGTACGGATTATCTGGCAGGCATCCCCTCCGATAATCCCAATGACCCCCATGAGCTTAGCGCTTATACCGGCGGGCTGCGGGTAGCTATCGAAACCATCCAAAATACCTATCCTTATATAAGGATTGTGGTTATGTCCCATACCTTCGCCCAGTCCATTGATGCAGACGGCAATTACCAGAACGGGGGGATGGCAGATTTAGGGAACGGGGCGCTTCCCCACTATCTCCTGAAAGAAATTGATGTTGCTATTTCCTGCGGCGTCTCCATTATTGACAATTATTATGGGACAATCAATGAAGATAACTACCTCGATTATATGAGCGACAACATTCACCTGAACGATGCCGGCCGGGAAATCATGGCGGAAAGGCTTGCAGAGTTTGTAAATACGGGAAGGACATCGGTAAGATAATTTTATAATAGCCCCGCTGCCCAAGCGGGGCGCACCCCAAAGAAGAGACTCCGGGAATCTCCAGACCGGGCTTTTGGCTCCCGGATCTTAATATTCTATGGAAAAGAGTTCTTCAAAATCATAATCATACACGATCTGCTTCATTTTCTCTAATTCTTCCCCTAAATTATTTATTGTCACTTCGCACTCCCCCGCCGCAAAGCATTCCGTCATATACCGGTTAATATCCGGATGATAATGGCTGTAATCCGCATAATTATCCAAATCACAGACTATCCACTCCTGGTTTGGGAAGAAAAACACCTTTACATTTTCATAGGGAAACAGCCTTTGGGCAATATACTCATACTCCCGTATCACCGCATCCATCTGCTTCTCTAAAAGCACATCGTTCCAGTAAAGAATGCTGTAGGGCGGAAAAAAAATATAAAATACGGTATCCGGATTAGCCTCTATATAAGGGCAGATATTCGCTGCCATATTAGCTTCCATATTTTTCACATATTTTTCCGGGTCAGCTTCTTCCAGGGCGGGTTCTGCCGGCACATAGTTATGCATCACCCATTGTTTATTATAATATTCCTCTGTCCACCAGCTTGCATATACGGTAGCCAGATCGGTTTTATCCGGATCTGCCAAAGGCCGAAGGATATATTGCAGCGCCACATCCTTATTCAGCAAATAAGGGATGTCATTCCAAACCGTATCGTCATACAAATATTCCGGAACCGGGTATTTTGTCTCATCCACGCCGCCGCTATAGGTAATCACATCTATCCCGAGAAAAACGGCATCTACTTTATGCCCTGATGCAAAGATGATATCCATAATGTTCGCCTGATCTTTCGGGAAAGCCCCGCTATAACTCAGTTTCAGAGTTTTAAGCCCCATCAGCTCCCCAAACCACTCCGTATTAAAGTTTACCGTCATGGACGATCCCAGAATCACGCTGTCATAATCCATATGTTTTGCCATCCCCGGGTTCTGGTTGACCTGATGATCCACTACATAGGGGAAATCTTCCAATGGCGCATGATATTGGAAAAAAGGGTCTACATATACCACCAATAGCATAACCGCCGCTGCAAGCCCAAGGAAAAACAAGGCGAATACAGCCAGCCACTTTTTATATTGCTTCATTGTCTCTCATCCCTTTAAAAATTGAAATACAGGAACGTGCTTACATCGGAAAAGGTAAGCACGCACCAAAGCAGCAGGCAGGCAAACACCGCCGCCGTCCACGCCTTTGGCTTTATTTTTTCCGCCGCCCAGGCTGCATTTTTCCCGAAAAACACCAATAGCAATGCAAAAACCGTAAACACCCACATCAGGATATCATGCCCATATTCCCATCTGTCCAGCCGCAAAACCTTAAGAATATACCAGAATTCCTCCAGGTTAAAATACCCTGCCAGGTTCCTGTCCACACGCACAAAACCTCCTGTCAAGATCCTTCCGAGCAACCGGCTGCCCTGCGCTACGCTCTCTGCCCTAAAGTATACCCATGCGGCAGAAACATAACAGAACGTGAACGCCTTGCCGGCTGCCCCTGCTATTCTCCCGCCTCTTTTTACACCCGCGCCATGAAATACCCTCTTGTTTTTCCCAAGGCGTTCCCCTCCCGGCACATTCCGCCCCTGCCATGCCTTTGTCAGGACATACAATATTCCATGCATCATCCCCCAAAGAATAAAATTCCATCCGGCCCCATGCCATAAACCGCTGATAAAAAAAACAAACAGCAGATTCCGGTATGTTTTCCACTTCCCGTTTCTGTTCCCCCCTAGAGGAATATAAATATATTTTGTAAAAAAACGGTTTAATGTGATATGCCACCGCTTCCAGAATTCAATAATGTTTCCGGACTGGTATGGGGACTCAAAATTCACCGGCAGCTCGATACCGAACATCCGGCTGATCCCCCGTGCCATATCGCAGTAACCGCTAAAATCAAAGTATAGCTGCAGGGAATAAAAAACAGTCAGCAGCAAGGCATCCAGACCGTGCATCATTTCCAGGTTAGAATACCCATAGTTCACCGCCTCCCCAAAAGTATCCGCCAATATCACCTTTTTCAGCATCCCCATGATGAACAGGCAAATCCCACGCATCAGGCCTTCCGCATTGAATTTTTGTTTTCCTGCCCCGGCAAACTGCGGAAATAGCTCCGACGCAAAAGCCAGGGGGCCTTCCACCAGCTTCGGAAAATATACGATATAAAGCATATAATCAAAAAAACCGCTATCCTCTATTTCCCCGCGGAAACAGTCCGCCAGATAAGATATCTGCTGGAAAGTAAAAAAACTGATGCCCACCGGAAGCGCCACGTGAAGCAGCGGCAGATTCCCGCCGCTTAGGGCATTCCAGTTCCCTATAAAGAAATCCATATATTTAAAATAAGCAAGCAACGCCAGGTTCCCTGCCGTCCCGGCCGCCAGAACCCTCTTTCCGTTCCGTCCGTTTTTCCTGCATCCCCTTATCATCTGTCCGGTTTTATAATTAAAAAGCACGCTGGCAAGCAAAAGAAACAGATATTCCATGCCAAAACATCCATAAAACCAAAGGGATACGGCAACCAGCCAAAGCTTTGCCTCCTTACCGCCTCTTTTGCCTGCCAGAAAGTAATATCCGGTCAGACTTACCGGCAAAAACACAAATAGAAATGTATATGAATGAAATAACATAGCAACACCTATCCAAACTGCTTTTCTATCACTGCTGCCGCTACCGGGTCATAATAAACCGGATAGCCGTCCACAATGCCGATCAGTTCCAGCCCAAAACTTTCCGGATCCTGCGTTACCCCTTTGTCCTTAACGTTTGGCAGGACAATATAAGTGCAGTACCTTTCCCGGGTCAGTTTTAAAAGTTCTTCCACGTCTATGGTCGTGGGATGATTCATAACCGTATGCACCGGCTCCGCATACTGCCATTTCGGTTCCACCATTTCCCTTCCATAAAGAAGCTGGATATCCGTATCATACTGCCTGACAAAATAAACCAGATCCGTAGGGAACACTGCCCAGATCCGTTCCTCCCCTTCCTCCGGCGCAATCAAATCGCAAATGTCAATCACATTCTGGGGCAGATGGTACATGTTCTCCGCTTTGGACATATACTGGCTGGCATATACATATTTCCCGCCAAACACAATCCCCGCGCCTACTGCCGCAAAAGCAATCCCGCCTGCCCATGCCCCTTTCTTTTCATATAGCCACGATGCCAGTTTTACACCGCTGTATGCAATGATCATCCCCATGGGAATCAGCCAAAGCACCCTATAATACGTATCGCCTTCCCCGCCCATCAGCCGGACAAATACTTTCCTGAATATGGGAAAAAAGAAAAGCAGCAGCAGGCTCAAAGGCATATATACAAATAAAGCCCGCCTTCTTTTGTCTTTTTCCGCCGCCAACAGATAAACCAGGGCAAGCGCAAATAAAACAATAAGATATCTGCCTCCCGTATAATTTTTAAATATTACTACGCTTTCCATAAAAATCCCGTACATATTCCATCTCCTATTTCCCGATCCGGGTATTTTTTATACATGTAAAAACAGATAAAGCAGCATATATATCCCATTAGGGATGCAAACCAGTCCCGCTTTCACCAGAATACTGAACTTTCTTTCCGACAACGCCAACCAAAACGCTGCCGCCCCAATCATGACCGCATTCAAAAAAACCATCATGGAAGTGCATACCCCCGCCGTCATATTGGTCAGAGCCAAAAGCGCCCACATACCTGCGGCTGTCCCTTTTTCCCCCTTCTTCCTGTCAAAAATCCAAAAAAGAAGCCAGACCGTAGCCGGAAGGACAAAACTAACCGCCACTGCCTTCCCTTGCCATGTCCTAGTCAGAAAAAAAGTTTCATTGGTAAAAATAGATACATTCCCGAACATCTGCAAAAGCGCCAGCAATATCATAAATCCGGGCAGACATTCTTTCTTCCCTCTGAACAAATGCTTCCCTGTTTCATAAAACACCGTATATGTCAAGGGAATCCAGACAAAAGGCAATACGCTATGTGCCAGGATTGTCGTGTGCAGTCCTGCCATCCGTCCAATATAAGCCACCCATACAGGCAGTACCGCTAAGGAATGGCGGATATCCAGGGAAGTAGTCCCCCCTGTGTACGGCTTAATTAAATACATCGTGTCGCTTTGCCATGTAACTAACGACTGAGCCACATATTCCGCATCATCCCCGTCAAACGAAGCCAGCGTAAACGCCTTATATAATTGCCAGGCAAGCAAAGCAAAAAACAGCAGCCATCCAGCCCGTTCCACCCATGTCCTCCTGCCTGCACCGAAAACCGGACGCCGCAAAACCGGCTTCCCTTTTCTATAAGCCCAAAAACCAGTGGCTATCCCCAGCGCAACAGCCACAGCCATTAGCGCTGTATACCATCGCACCATCACCAGGAAACTGTCATATTTTACAAGCAGGATGCATGGCACTGTTACCAGCCAGCATAAAGGCAGCATAATCAGGTACCCCGCAATCCAGATAACTCCTAAGTCCCTTTTCTTTTCCGGAATCCAGGGCGCCGGAATCAGCCCGATACAGCAAGGGATCAAAAACAGCCATAAAATAAGGCTGAAAATTCTTATTATTATCATAAATATCCTCATTTCTGCGCCGCTTTATGCGCATTTTAAGTTGATAGAGACAGCCAAGGCACAAACCTGTGCACCCACCCTCTGTTTACCAATGATAGTTTACCCCAATTCTCCCTATCTGTCCATGGACAATCCCATAATTCCATGTTAAAATAGGAACCAGCAAGTTTTTTGACTGGAATATAAACAATGGAAAGGATTTGAACATGAGGAAAGCGCTTATCATAGGCGCGGGCCCTGCGGGGCTTACCGCCGCTTATGAATTACTAACCAATAGACAGCCCGGCAGCCCGGCTGTAGACAACGACTATGAAGTTATCGTATTTGAAGAAAGCGAGGCCATGGGAGGTATTTCCAAAACAGTAAATCATAACGGCAACCGTATGGATATGGGCGGCCACCGGTTCTTTTCCAAAGTTCCGGAAGTCAACGAGTGGTGGGAAAAAATGCTGCCTGAACAAGGAGCGCCCACTTATGACGACATTCTTCTGCGCCGGAAAATGCCTTTAGCGGCAGGCGGCCCAAACCCCCAAAAGGAAGAACGGGTCATGCTCAACAGGAACCGGGTATCCCGCATTTATTTTAAGAAAAAATTCTTTGATTACCCGATTTCTTTAAAATTTGAAACCCTCAAAAACATGGGGCTTCTTACGACTGTCCATGTTTTCTTCAGTTACCTGAAAGCATTGCTCCACAAACGGGAAGAAAAGTCCTTGGAAGATTTTTATATCAACCGGTTCGGCCAGAAGCTGTATGCTATGTTTTTTGAAAATTATACCGAAAACCTTTGGGGAAGGCACCCTAGCGAAATTGCCCCCGACTGGGGCGCACAACGCGCAAAAGGACTGTCTGTTTTTGCCATCATCAAAGATATGCTTGGCAAACTCCTGCCAAATAAAAAAAACCGGAAAGTAGAAACTTCCCTCATTGAACAATTCAAATATCCCAAACTGGGACCCGGGCAATTATGGGATGTCACCGCCTCAGAAATCACGAAGTTAGGCGGCAAGATTCTAAAAAACAGCAAAGTGACAGGTTTTATAAAAGATGAAAACAACCATATCACTGCCCTGGCTTATGAGCATGACGGCATTGTTTCCACAATGGAAGGGGATATCTTTATTTCCTCTATGCCAATCAAGGATCTGGTAGGCGGAATGAATGACGTGCCAAAACGTATGGCAAAAATTGCGGCCGGTCTTCCTTATAGGGATTACCGCACGCTGGGCGTATTAGTGCCAAAACTGAACTTAAAAAATAAAACAAAAATGAAAACGGTAGGCAATATTGTCCCCGACTGCTGGATTTACGTCCATGACCGGTCTGTTAAGCTTGGACGCCTTCAAATATATAATAACTGGTCTCCCTATATGATTAAAGATATAAAACATACCGTATGGGTAGGATTAGAATATTTCTGCAACGAAGGGGATAAGTATTGGAATATGTCCGATGAGAAGTTCACCCGGTTCGCTTTGCATGAAATGGTAAAAATGGGTCTTATCGACAACGTATCCCAAGTGCTGGATACCCATTCCGAACGGGTGAAAAAAGCTTATCCCGCTTATTTTGACACTTATAAGGATATTGATAAGCTGATCGGCTACCTGAACACCATCGACAATCTCTACTGCGTAGGCCGTAACGGGCAGCATAGATACAACAATATTGACCATTCTATGTGCACTTCTTTTGAAGCCGTAAAGAACATTAAGAACAACATCCGCGACAGAAGTAATATTTGGAGCGTCAATACGGAAAAAGAATACCATGAAGAAGCGAAAGCAAACGAAATAGAATAACAAAAAAGGGTTTGACAGCAGCATTGGCTGGCAAACCCCTTTTTTCATATGGCAGGCCGGATTTTCAGGTCATTGCTTTATCCGGCGCTTTTCCAAAAAATAAGGAACCTCCCTCTCAGGAGAATTCCTCACATACTTTATCTGCTATCAGCTTCGCCCCGGCCACATTCGGGTGAGTGCCTTCGCTTGTATAATCCATCATATTTTCAGAAGTAATGCCGCATCCGTATACATCAATAACCGGAACCCCTTTCGCTTCCGCCACCGCTTTTATCCACGCATTATAGTCCTTGGCCTGTGCTCCATGGGCATTCTTGTATGCATAGCCGTTCCCCTCTTCATCCCATCTTCCTACTTCTGCTATCGTACAGCAGTAAATATCCGCTTCCGGGTACCGCTCTGTCATTTTATCCAGCATCAGGGCATAAGCTTCACTGAAGGTAGCGATATCCCCTTCTTCCACTGCGGATTCCCCGTCGTAATTGCCCAGCGGCACATCTGTCAGCAAATCATTCGCCCCCATCATTACCAGAATGATATCTGGCGCCTCCCCCTCTTCGCTTGCCAGATCGGATATCCTTCTATTGCTGCAGGCATATCTTCCATCCACTTCTTCCAGGGAAGGGCCGCTCACCGTGCTTCCTGAATATGAGGCATTCCTGCAAAGCTCCATCCCTGTCCGTTCCAGCACCTGCATCCACCAGGTATCTTCCACATCAGTAATTTCGCCCATCTCCGGATAGAATTTGCTGTAATTTTCCGGGATATAACCGGTAAAAGTGGAAATACTGTCCCCGCAGACGGTCAGTGTTTTTCCTGCAAAAGGCAAAGAAAGGGCTTGTCCTTCCTGCTTTTTCAAGTCCCCCTTGCTTCCGCATCCCATCAACAGCATCGACAGCCCGAAACAAAATACCAGCCATGCCACGGACTCTTTTCTCTTACTTCCGTCCATACTGCTCCTTTCTATATCCCACTATTCCGGCGTCCCTGATCCGCATCCTCTTATTTTTTAAAGATAGACTGCCTTGCCCCATGCATTGTCCCCCGGTTTTTCAGCACATCATCCACCGCATCCATGCGCAGCCCTGCATCAATAAAATCGCAATGTTTGCAGAACGGATAGTTCTGCCTCCCTGTCTGGATGGCTTCCCGTAAAATCCTATATTTCCTGCTGTTCCATCCATCCTTTAAAGGCGTTTCATGCAGATCCGCCAAATCCGTTACTTCAAAATTATCGCAGCAGCATATCCCCAGCTTGCCGTTTGGCATAATCCACATATCCGTATACGGCATCAGGCAAGTTTCTTTGATTACCTTTTCTGTCGCCTGCTTATTCGGCGCGCTGCCTGCCCGGTTGGTAAGCACTTCTTTTAAATAGCGCATCTGTATCAGAATATCCACATCTTGAAATTCATCCGGGTGATCTAAGATATATTTATATATCACTTGTACATTTCTATGCAGTTTCATATCCAGGCAATAATTATTGATAATCAACTGGTTTACATAAGGTATTACCGCTTTCACCTTATTCACATCTAAAAGCAGCCCATTCGTAGACATGAAAATAAACGCACCCGGCAGCTTTTCCCTGGCATACTTATGGAATTCCACAATACGCGTATCCAGCCACGGCTCATTGTTGCCATACATCGTCAGATGCCCTTTATAACCCCAGTCTGCCAACTGGTCAATGATACTGTAAAAAAGGTCATCCTCCATCCGCTTATAAGGACGCTTTTCCGCATTCTTATTTGCTGTGCAAAATTCGCAAGTGCTGTTGCACCGGTTAATCGTCTCCAGATTAACTACTAACGGCTGCGGAACTTCTTTTGCATTCATAAAATAATCTATATAATTCTTCTGCAGCTTCCTTCTCGTCACAAACTGGAGCTTCAGATAACTTTCACTCGACAGCATAGGAAAATATTTTCTTGCATTCCATCCCAATCTTCCTAAAAAATTGTGTACTCTAACTGGCATGATATCCGTCTCCTTTCTCTTTCCTTTTACCGTAACTTATATTACCATCGAATAGATTTCCGGTCAAGGCCGTTACATTCCTCCCTGATTTCATCCTTTCCCGCACTGCCTTCCCTCCTGTCAGCATAATTTACAGCGACGGCGCACGAAAGAAATTCCGCAAAAGCAGCTTCTCTTCTGTGACTAACCTAAGCCTTTCCCAATCATGGAAAACATATTCTCCCCCTGCAGATAATAGGGCAAAAAACGGATAAACAGGCTATAGGCAAAAGCCGCCATTACATATCCCATAATACCAAGACATAATATTTTTCCAAGCGGACGCCGTAACCAGTCAAGCAGCAGATATGTTTTCCAGATCCCCAAAGTGACCAGATACATAAACGGAATCAGCGCCGGAAGAATATACCTTCCCTGAGGCTGGTATTCCCACGTATAAGAATAATAAATACTTAAACCAACCGTGATGGCACAGAATAAAAACATGCATATGTAAAAAGCCGCCTTTTCCTTTTTGCCGCCCTCTCTTCTGATCTTTCTTTCCTCTGTTTCCCAGTACACGCCCCCTGTTTTTCCATCACCGTCAAAAGATGTTTTTTCCCGTCTTTTCCCAAATGCTTCCCGCAGTTTTTTCAATGGGAAAAAAGCCATGATACAAGCCCCTGTCCAAAGCCATTTATAACCAAGATAAATCAATCCGTGGGTGGGAATCTTCATCGGCCCGAACATGGCAATAAAGCTATCCCTAAGCAATGTAATATACCCTGTTTCAAACAGCATTTCCCGGATGCTCTTTCCTGCCTTCCGGTAAGTAAACCGGAGCAAAGGGTTATACTCTTCAATAGATGTTACGATCGCACAATTCCTTCTGGCCTCCATAGCGATGATATCCCCATTATAAAGGATCGCATTGCGTCCAAACCACCAGCCAATCCCTAAAAGGACGACCAGGGAAATATAGAAACCTTTTCTGAGCATCGGCTTCCATTCTACCTGGATCCCTCTTCTGAAATGGACAAAATGAAGAAAGAACATCAGGATTGCCGCCAGTATCATCCCATATGCATTATAATAGGACATCGCGCAAAAAATAATCCCTGCCGAGAGCAGAAAGCATCCCTTCCTGTCATAACCTGCCCTCTGCGCCCTGAGAAGCACATAAAAGATCATGGCAACCGACAGCATAGCCATGGAATCCGTATTGACATAAGAATGAATAAAAATATTTTGGGGCAGAAAGACTACAAGAACTGTAAATGTCCATTGAATATACGGATTATCCCAAGCCTCCTTTGCCGACTTCCTTACAAAATATGCCATCAGCGTCCCAAAAACAGCATTGACCATTCGGGCAGCCAGAAGCAGGATATAGCCGTCCTCCGTAAACAGCTTCATAAACCTGAGCAAAAATCCTTGGATAATATAAGTAAGCATCGGCTGAAACGCATACGAAGCCCCATATCCGTCCAAAAGCACTTCCGGGTCTGCCCCATGGGGCAGCCTTCCATATTTGCAGATATAACTGACTATCTTAAACCGGTTGATCTCATCCGGCGGATCCCCATAAGTCTGCACCATGGCAAAACACATAATTGACGCAAACACCAGCAGATAAAATATAGCTTCCGCCGCCTTTTCCAGCCTCTTGCCTTTCTCTTCCCCCCAGCCCCGGTTTCTTTCTTCTACCCTTTTCATTTTTCCTTCCATCCCTGCCGCAGCCCTTACCCCTCCTGGCAATCCGGACAATCCCGACATCGTCCCTCCTCCTTTCCCCTTTTGTGCAGGCATTCGTAAACCTTTCCATTTACTGAATAAGATAGCCATACATTTCATGTAAATCTCTTTTCGCCCAAAAGCATAACCATAAATTAATCGCTTTCCTTATGCCTATGCCTCACCGCTTTGCCTCCGGTACACATAAACTGCATAAGGCGCGCCCTCCGGCTCATAAGCCTGCACCAGGCTAAAGCCAGCCTCTTTTGCGTTGCCAAGTTCAAACCTGGAAAAAATATACGTCCCCCCCAAATCCTCAAACGCCTGGGCATCCACATAAAGATCCCGGTCTGTCACCATAAAGGATTTGGACGAACTTACCGCCGAAAGATCTGTTCCCGGATACAGATATGCCCTTGCCCCCCAATTATCATAATAAAGCCGGCTTGCTTCCACTCTTTCCAGCGCCGGGGCAATCATCTTCCTGAAATCTTCTTTATACTGCTGGGGATAAAAACCAAGATATCCGTCCAATGTGCATATCCCGTTATATTCCAGCACTGCCGGGTGGAACCCGTAAGCCGCTGACCATTCCCCCTGATAGCCAATATCCTCTTTAATCCGTGCAAACAAATCCTCCGAATAGAATTCCCTATAATTCATTTCATCAATTTCTTTCCCCTTCAGAAGCTCCAGCGCCTTATTTTTACACGTAAAATACAAGTCGTTATATCTGGAGGGGGTCAACAGGACAATAGCCATCGCCAAAAGCGCCATCCCATAAACCGCCGGCCGGAACATATACCGCTCCCTTCTTTTTCCCTCTTCTGAAGCATAAGCATATATCCTTTGCAGAACTACAAAAAAAGCCCCATACCAGAGAAACGGGTTAAAAAATATCGTGCGGTTAAACTGGAACCCTTTTAACGGAGGCGCCAGAGTTTCCACCAGTCCGCGGAATGCCCCCCAATTATAAATGCCATATACGATACTGTTAAACGCAAGAACAAGCATCAGCAAATTATAAATATCGCCAAACATTGCCTTTATCTTTTTCCCGGCAATATATTTCCCGTTCAGCCATATAAAATATATCGCACAGACCCACAAAACAAATTTATCATGGACACTCTCCGCATGAAATACGCCGTGCAGCCATACATCCACGCTCTGAGCCAGGATTTCCCCTGCTGTCAAGTCCGCTTCCACCATGGTAGAACGGATCGTTTCCACCCCGCCGAACAGCATTGTATAAAACAGGCGGTATTCAAAAAACACATAACCGAAAGCCAGCGCAAAGAAAGCCCCTGCCAAAGATACCGGTATTTTTTTATCCCGGATGCCAAGCCAGATAATTCCTGCAAAAAGATAAGCCAGAATAAAAAAACCAAAATAAGAAAAATAGGAAATAAACGGATAGCTAAATAACAGGAGATACAGCCCGGGCGACGGCCTTCTGTAAATCCGCAAAAGCAGATACAGCGCAAAAGGAATGGATGCAAAAGGAATGCCAAATGCCGGGAAGACATTTAAAATCCCATAAACCAGCCCCATCAGCGCCGCCAAAGGCCGGCACTGCTCATATTCCGCACCATACCATTCCTTCGCCAGCAGGCAGACGCAGATCACTGCTGTCAGCATCTTTATCAGATAACCGATAATATATGCCCAAAAAGAAGGAAATATAAAATACAGCAGCGTATAAAGGGACAATTCGGAAGGAAGGTTATCCCTCGTAACTCCTCCCAGAAAAGGCACATCTACCCCATGGGAAAAAAAACTGCCCGTATTTTTCAGCATCTGGAACTGCGCTACAAACAAATCCAGATTATCATGCACCGCAATATAGCTGTCTTCCTGGAAAACAGCATATACTGCTGATACAGACAGCAGAAACAGCCCTATTAAAATGAAATACCATTTACCGAATATTTTTTTCCCCATACGTCTGCCTCAATCCGTTCCCCTGATCCCGTTTTCCATATCATACGCCAGCGCGCCTTCTCTCTTTCCCTGCTTTCCAATCTTTCAGCCAGTCGTAAACCAGCATGGAAAGCGCCGTATAGAACAGCCCCATACTATAAATCATATAACGGGGCTGGCAGAAAATCATCGCGCCCACGACAACTGCATTTACCGCAATGCCGCCCAGCACGATTTCCGCCATTACCGCGCTCTTGTCCCGCTTCTTCCATCCCTTCTTTCTCCACACACCATAGGTATAAAGCCCAATATAGAAAAGATACGCCGCAGCCGCATAAATATTTAAATACCGGTTCACCCTTGCAATGGAATTGACAAACCCTTTCCATAGATTTGATGCATAAACCCTTGCCAGATCCCCTTTTTCCTGCCCAAGCAATGTTTTTACCATATCGCTGCAATATCTGTCATATTGCAAGACCGCCTCTATCTCCGTATACTCATAATTTTCTGCAATATACCCCTGGATCACCGGATTGATAATGCCATAGCCAATAGCATCATAGCTGTCCGCATAATGGGAAGATAAATCCACCCATCCCTGCGGCGCATAGGTTATCTTCAGCCCCTGTCTTTCCGCTTCTGCCGAAATCTCTTCATACAGCCCTCTTAAAGTTTCGTCTTCAAATAATCCGGCGTCTTCTTCCCCCGCCGTATAGATCAATGTGCAGAGCATTCCCATGGAATTGCCGGAATGCTCAATCCAGGCTCCCCTGACACAATAATTATAAAGCTTGTCCGTAAACCGACAGACCCCAAAAATACCCGCCGTCATCAAAAGCAAAAGGAGCAGCTTTTTCCCGTTTCTTTCCTTTATCAGTTCATACAAAATGAAAACCGCCGCCATCAGGCAAAGGGTCACCAGCATCTGCTTTCTTAAATTAACCAGCAAAAATGCAAAAAAAGCGGTTCCTCCCAGATTTTTTATTTTCTGTTCCGCCACATATTTGCAGAGCTGCACAATAAACAGCACATACAGCGAAAGCCCCAGCCCCTCCGTCATAATGCTGTCGATATAGGAAGAACCTCTTACCGCCACAAACCGGCATAAAAAAGTCACCCCGAACTGGAAACCAACAGAAAGCAAAGCCAAAAACCTGCTCCCGTCTTTATACTCCTTCACCGTAACCGCCAGCTTCCATGTGGCATAAGCCGCAAGGATGCTCTGGGCGACCACCACCGGCATCAAATAACCCTCTTCCCCAAATAGCCGGCGGAATATCCATAAAAATGTTGGATAAAGAGGTTCCCTCGTAATATTCATAGTCGCATAGCTCGGGGAATCCTTGCACCAGACCGGACCGTCATAAAATGGAAAAAAGAGATAAAAGCCTAATGCCGCGGCAAATAGGCAGATATCCCATTGATTCCAGCTTTTTCCTATTTTTTTCTTACTGT
Source organism: uncultured Lachnospiraceae bacterium (assembly GCA_910576535.1). GTDB lineage: Bacteria > Bacillota > Clostridia > Lachnospirales > Lachnospiraceae > Kineothrix. The sequence continues at coordinate 187,638 of CAJTKK010000004.1, forward strand.
TCCTATTAATCCACATCGCCATGCTCTTTCCGCCCTTGAATCATGTTCAGCCGGAATTCAAAATCCCTCCGGTTCTTCAATGCCATATTGGACAAGATAAGCCCCGAAAAAAAAGATTGTATCGCAGCCAGCATTACAAAACCGCATACAAATAAGGTCGGGAATTTATCCACCATTCCTGTCTTTACAAAATCAATCAGAACCGGTATAAAGAAAATAATGGACACCGCTGCCAAAAGCACCGCCAGCATCGTAAAAAAGCCAAGCGGCTTATAATCCTTATACAGCCTGCCTATGGTCCCCAATACCTTAATCCCGTCCGAATAGGTATTCAGCTTCGATTCGCTGCCTTCCGGCCTGTCCCTGTAATCCACAATTACATTTTCTATCTGCATATTATTGGACACTGCATGAATGGTCATTTCTGTTTCTATCTCAAACCCCTTCGATAATACAGGGAATGTCTTCACGAAACCATAACTGAAAGCCCGGTAGCCTGTCATAATATCTTTTATATCGCAGCCAAACAGCCGGTTAATGCTCCCCCTTACCAGGCTATTGCCCACATTATGAAAAGGCCTTTTGTTTTCAGTGAAATATGTGCTTGACAGCCGGTCCCCCACTACCATATCTGCGTTATGGTTCAGAACCTTATCCACCATCCCGGCCGCATATTCCATTGGGTAAGTGTCATCTCCATCCACCATCACATAACATTCCGCCTGAATCTCCCGGAACATACGGCGAATCACATTCCCTTTTCCCTGCATGTATTCATTCCGTACCACTGCCCCGGCTTTTGCCGCCAGCTCGGCCGTCCTGTCGCTTGAATTATTATTATACACATAGACTACCGCATCCGGCAGAGCTTCTCTTGCATCGGCCACTACCTTTGCAATTGTCTTTTCCTCATTGTAACATGGTATTAAAACTGCAATCTTATCCATCTTTCCTCTCATTCTGCCGCAGGCTGCGCTTCCCCGCCCGGGCATTTATGCTCATATGTTCATCATAACCTATATTCTAGCAGAATATCCCCCATACGTCCACGGGAAATGCGCTGCCCCATGGAAATCAGAATCCCTGATAAATGAATTCCGCCGCACTGTAGCCCGGGCCATAATACCCCAGCAATATGGTATAAAACAGCAACGCATACCAGATCAGGAAGCGGAGAGGGAGCTTCTTCTTTTCTATTTTTTCACGGACCGGCCCTGTTTGCTGAAGAAGGGATACCGCCAGCAATATGATGATAGACACAACAGCGATTACCGCCTCAATCACGTCCAGCCCCAAAGTAAACAACGACCCGTCAAAGAGCGCCCCCGGGTTCCATACGCTTACCCCTGCCTGCAGTATCCGGAACGCATCCGGTGCAGAAGAAGCCCGGAAAAATACAAACCCTATATTGACAAGGAAGAACGTACGTAAGATGCGGAACATGTCTACCCATTTGCTCTTCGGGTCTATAGAAAGCCGTTCCATTATTTTTTTGAAAAAGGGTTCCAGCGCTTCGCCGGAAACAATATAAAACCAGTGAAGCAGGCCGGATCCTATGACAAATTTCCAATCCCCGCCATGCCAAACGCCTACCGTAAACCAAAGCAGGAACATGGCAAGAAACGTAGTGATCTGTTTTCCCTTCTTTTTTCCAAATTTTCCCCTCAGCTTCTTTCCCAGTTCTTGAAAAGCATTGGTACGCAGCAGCGGATAAAAAACATATTCCTTCATCCACACCCCCAACGTGATATGCCATCTGCGCCAGTATTCGGAAATACTCCTGGCAAAGAACGGGGTTTCAAAATTTTCCGGCAGGCTGATCCCAAAGGTCTGGGACATGCCCAGGACGATATCCATGGAACCGGAAAAATTAGTATAAAGCTGAAAAGCAAAACATACCGTAGCTATCCATATATAGACGCCCGGATATTGGGTATAATTGTCATATACCGTATTGACTGCCAGGTTCATCCGTTCCGAAATAACAAGGATCTTAAAAAAACCCCATACCATCCGTTGCAGCCCAAACGTAACCTGACGGTAATCAAACGAATGAGGCCGGAAAAACTGTTCCCCGTCTTCCCTGTACCGGAGGATAGGGCCGGATAAAATAGACGGAAAATACATCCCATATAAAGAGAGCTTGAAGAAATTCGTCTGCGGCACAGCTATCTGATGGTAGACATCTACAATATAACCAAGAACCGAAAAAGTATAAAAAGAAATCCCCAATGGAACCAAAAGCGAAAAGCCTTTCCATACTTCCCCTGATGCCCCGCATAAAGATGCGATGCCGTTTACCGTATGAACGCCAAAATTTATATATTTTAAAATAACTAAAGCGCCGATCAAAAGAAACACGGAAACAGCCAATGCCCGCTTACGCTTTTTTCCGTCTTCCGTCCCTGCCATTACGCGGATTGCCCCATAAGCTATGGCCGATGCAGCAACGGGATATAAAATCAGTATTCCGTTCCCGGTCAGCAGATAATAGCAGACACTGGCAAAAAGCAAAAATACCCATTGCATTTTTGCCGGAATCAGATAATATATAAGTAATATACATGCATAAAAGCACAAAAAATAAAAGGATGTAAAGGTTGCCGGCATAAAACAGATCCTTTCCTTATACCAATCATCATAATCATGTCTGGAGGATAATTATGATTTCTTTAAAAATCCATCATATCGGATATTTAGTAAAAAAAATAGAAGAAGCCAAAAAGGAATTTGAATGTCTGGGGTACACCGCCTCTTCCGGCATCATCCACGACAGTTACCGCAATATCCATATCTGTTTTATGGAAAAAGACGGTTACCGGATAGAGCTGGTTTCCCCTTCCAACGAACAGTCCGTCATAGCAGGGCTTCTGAAAAAATATAAAAACAGCCCTTATCATATCTGCTATGAAACACCCTGCTTTGATGCGGATTTTGCCTTGCTGTCCAGCAAAAAATTCACCGCTATAGACGCCCCTGCGCCCGCCCCTGCCCTCCAGGAAAGGCGTGTGGTATTCCTTATGAACCCTTTTTTAGGGATGATTGAGCTGCTGGAATCTAATCCTTAATCTGGCTCATAATAATATCCGCCATTTCCCCGACATTCTTCATGGTGACTACCTGTCCCATGGAGAATTTCATTTTGAATTTCTGCTCTACCGCAGCGATCAGGTTAATATGCTCTAAGGAATCCCAATCCTCAATGTCATCCGCAGTCGTTCCCTCCCCTACCGTAACCGACTCATCATCGAATACATCCTGAAACACTTCGTTTAATGCTGCAAATATCTCTTCTCTTGTCATCTTTATACCTGTACTCCTTTCTCATCTTCTCTTCTTTTTCTGAATCCTTACTTCTTTGCGCAACAGATAAACTTACCATATATCCTCACAGCTTATCGTTTCACAATTCCTTGTAAATATTTCATGATTCTCATGCTATGATTTCTATATATCTATTTTTTTTCTCATAAAGATCCGGGATTTCATAAACCCATACTGTATTTCCCTTGCCATCCTCCCCGGTCTTCGTAAAGCCCTGCAGTTCATAAAAGTTTTCCACCATATGATTTTTAGCGGTAGGATAATAATAACCCGTGATTGTGCCTATCCCCGCCTTCCTGCATTCCTCCACCAGCCTGTCCATCATGGCGTATTCCATGTCCCTTTTTAGCACCCGGCAGCTCATAATCCATAAATCTATATGAAGCGTCTTCTCCTTCTTTTGCCCGATCACAACGGATACAACCCCGTTATCGCCGAACTTGTCTTCCAGCTTCCCATACAAAGTAATAAAATCCCGGGAAGCCGCCGTCTGCTCAATCTCGCTTTGGGTATATCTTCTGGTCGTCAGGTTAAACTGGTTGCTCTTATTGGTAAGCTGGGCAATCCTTGCCATATACACAGGCTCAAAAGATCTGACTATGCCTTTCATTTCCAAGGATTCCAGATATCCGCCGTAGTCCGCAAAGGCGGACTGCTGCTTTTCCCTCATGAGATTTGCCTTATACATATCGCTTCGTTTCTGATCATCCTCCGAAAGTCTGGTTACCTCAAAAAAACCGGACCTGTCCAAGACACGGATATATTGTTCCGGCGTGCCTATCTCAGGCGCTGCCGCACCCGGGAACTGCATTCTTACGATCTCCCGTTCCGCCGGATTGTCGTCCACAAATACAAGGCTTTCCGGCAATATATTCAATTCTTCGGCAATATCCGCCATGTTCCTGCTCTTAGGCTCCCAATTTGCCTTAATAAGAATAAAATCCTCCGGTTTCAGGATCCCTGCCGGATGGTTCAGCCCCGCAAGGGCATTCTCTTCCTCATTCTTGGAATTCACATTCAGCATAACGCCGATATCTTTTTGCGCCTTTATATATGACTGGAATTCTGCATAGACCTGTCCCATGGAAGTCTCTTGCCCGATCTCTAAGTTTTCCGGCCCGTCATCGCCTACAACGCCTCCCCAAAGCGTATTGTCCAGATCCAGCACAAGCGCTTTTTTATTTTTACCGAAAACCGCTTTGATGATATTGCACAGGTTATACGAAAATTCCGGGATAGCTTGTATACACAGGCAGTATTTATACATATGCCAATAGAAAGGGTCGGACCATTTATCCAATCCGTAAGCCGATGAAATATAATTGATATCATGGATATAAAAATTCCCATGGGTTTCCGCGTATTGGTAAAACCGCTCGTTCAGCTTCGTCAGGAAGCGGATCCTCCCGCCCGCGCTGACCGCATCCTGATTCCCTAACAGGCGGTAAAAAGGATATTCAAAATTATTCTGTATCACCGGGCAGCGGTAAGTCTCCTCCAGTTTGCCCCACATGGACGCAAAACGGGCATATTGCTCTTCCAGCATAGCTTCCGCCACTTCCCCGCCATCCCCCGGCTTCGGATAGGAGGCAATGTTCCTGCTGCTGGTATGGATATATATGATATCCGGGGCAAATGCATCCAATTCAGGATTTCCAAACATAGCGTCCTGAAAATACTGCCCATACTCCGATTCGTAAAACTCCGGTTCAATCCCCTGATGCATAAGAAAAATTTCCAAAATACGGATAATATCATGGGTAGTGCTTCCCCCCAGCACTGCAATTTTCTTCTTTATGCGCCCTGTGTCCTGCCCTGACAAAATACGCTTTAACTTTTTGGAATTTTTCAAAATATATTCACTGTCAAAAGGGTATTCCAATTCTTTCAATCCTATCATTCTCCATTCTGCAACAGCTAAAAGCGGATGTAAAAACATCCGCTTAGTATTTTACCATACTTTGCTATTTACCGCTACCTTTAATTATTTTTTGTCGCTTCATATTCCAAAATAACCTGTGACAGTTTTTCCGCATACTTCCGGCGGCCTTTTTCCGCCAGGTGGATACCGTCCTCCAGATATTCGCTGGCTGAATAGGTATCCAGCCCAATCCCTTCGTAGGCGTTCAGGAACAATGTATGCATATCCGCCGACACGTTGCCGCATACCCTATAGTATTCCACCAGCTTGCCGCCCCCATTGCTGACCACATTGCCATCCCCTAAGTATGAACCGTCTTTCCCCCAGAACTGGGCATAGTTAGGCGAACACAATACAATGACGGCATCCGGGAATGCGGAACGGAGCCGTTGCACCGCAATGCGCAAAGCCCCTACATACGTATATTCATCATAAAAATCATCTTCGTCATTCAGCGGTATCCCGCTCAGAAAATCATTCATCCCATATTCAATGACAAAATAATCTGTTTTGGAAAAATCGCAACTGTCAAATACCTCCCCCGCCCGGTATCCATCCATAATCCCGGCATCCACTTCCCCGCAGATAGCATGGACGACTCCTTGCAGGGAACGGGAATCCCATTCCCCATAAGACGCATTTTCATAAGTTGTCAAAGCTGCCGTTGTTCCGCCCATCGCCAGATTATATACATCCGCATTGCAGTATTCCCCTGTCAGATAAGCGATCCCCGTTTCATTCCGGTACCCGTCCAGAATACTGTCCCCTAAAAATACAATCTGCAGTTTATTTTCATCCTTTGTCTCCGGAATCTTCTCCGTCACCTCCGCCTCCCCGATTTGAGGCTCCTGCAGTTCCTCCGGGTCTACCGTCACTTCCTCGGGCTGAACTTCTTCCGGCTGTTGTGTTTCCGGTTCCTCCGCTTGGGCAACTGCATTTTCCGCATTCATCTCTTCCGTCGCCCAGGGAATTTCATTGATCACAATCGCATCCCCTGACATATCCGCCGCATCAGGAATTTCTTCTTTTGCATCTTTCCCGCATCCCATCATCAGCGCTGCGGAAAAAATAAGAGCTGCCGCCACCTTTAATTTCTTCATAATTTCCCTCATTTCTGCGCGGCTTAGTTGCGCAAAGCCAATTTGGCTTTCAAGTTTGTGGACGCTGCGCAGACACAAACTTGCAGATTGGAATTTCCAGCTTCCCATCTTGCTTTTTCCTTTTGCCCCAGGATACCTATAAACAGGATCCTCCTGCGTGCATAAAAATTTTACTTGCATATTTGTCAAACTTGTGTCTATATTTCAATTATAGCATGTTTTTCCGTCTGTAACGTGTTTCTCCCCATTATTAAAGAAACATTCCGCAAACATTAAAAAAAACTTAATATTTTTTTGCTATTGTTTATTCTTGAAAGAACAGAGGTTGTATATGATATTTAATTCTATGGCATTTGCCATATTTTTACCAATTGTATTTATTTTATACTGGTTTTTTCCGCATAAGTACCGCTATCTTTTTCTCTTAGCGGCCAGTTTTTATTTCTATATGTATATGGATATACGGTATGCTGTTTTCCTTTTCAGCGCCGCCGCCCTCTCCTTTTCTCTTGCCCTTTCCATTCAAAAGGCAAAGACCTCCTCATCCAAAAAAATGTTCCTTTTTATAGGCATCCTGATTTTGGCCGGCATCCTTGTTCTAATGAAATACTTGGGGTTTTTCTTAGAACTCACAGGGTTGCCCTCCCCCGCTATACAGTTTATGCTGCCGGTAGGGATTTCATTCTACACATTCCAGACATTGGGGTATCTGATTGATATTTATAGGGGAAAATATCCTGCAGAACGCCATTTCGGCTATTATTGCCTGTTTGTCTCCTTTTTCCCCCAGCTTCTTTCCGGCCCCATTGGCCGGGGGGATCTTTTACTGCCCCAATTGAAAAAGGTACGGTCTTTCGATCCTTCCAAAGCCGCCTACGGAATCAAACTAATGGCAGTCGGCTATTTTAAAAAGCTTGTAGTAGCCGGGCTTTTAACCCCTACGGTAGATACCATTTATAACCATCCCGAAAATTATATAGGCTTAGTTTATATCATCGCCACTGTCATGTTCGCCCTGCAGATTTACTGCGATTTTTCCGGCTATTCAGATATTGCCGCAGGCTGTGCCAAGCTTTTTGGCATAGATCTGACAGAAAATTTCAAAACCCCTTACTTCTCCCGCAGCATCAAGGAATTCTGGGGGAGATGGCACATTTCCCTCTCGAGCTGGTTCCGGGATTATGTATACATTCCCCTGGGCGGCAGCCGGGTCAACCGTTTCCGCCACTGTCTAAATTTGGCGCTGACTTTCCTTATCAGCGGCCTATGGCACGGGGCAGGACTGACTTATCTTCTTTGGGGAGGAATCCATGGCTTCTATCAGATCATGGAAGTCCTCTTCCAAAAAGCCGGAAAAAAAGGCCGGAAGGACAGCCCGGTAAAAAACATTTTTTCCACCGCTCTTACTTTTTTTGCAGTATGTTTTGCCTGGGTATTTTTCCGCGCCAATAGCCTAAGCGATGCCTGGAGGATCATTTCTTTCAGTTTATATGGGATAAATGATTTTAGCAATTATTTAAAAACCGCCATTATCTGCCTTGATAAATCTTACAGTTACCTGGCTTATTTATGCATTCCCATCCTCCTTCTCGTGCTTTACGATTATGCATCCTTAAAAACCGACGTCATCGCCTATCTTTCTTCCAGGAAAGCCGGGGTACGCTATTGCGTATACGTCTTTTTCCTGCTTGCGGTTTTATTATTTTCAGAGAAAGGAGTATCGACTGAATTCTATTATTTTCAGTTTTGATCCACAGATAATATGAAACAAGTTTTTTTATTTCTCTCCAAATGTTTTATGGTATGCGCCGGCACATTGCTCTTGCTGCTAATATTAAATTACCGTTACGGGCAGGTCCGGGAGAATCCATATTCCGACGCGAATAAGTTCAACTATATGAATTCCACCTATACGGATATTCAAATCTGCAATATTGGCAGTTCTCATGGGGAATATGCCTTTTATTATGATGCCCTGGCGAAAATGAAAGGATATGAATGCTTCAATTTCGCTATGGCCAGCCAGACCTACAATTATGATTATGCCATTCTTTCCATGTACCGGCAGCATTTTTCAGAAGAATGCTTTATGTTCATCCCTGTTTCTTATTTTTCATTTAATAACGAAGTTACCGATGAAAGCGAACAGCAATTTTTAAGCTCTAAATATTATACGTTTTTATCCCCTAAATACATTCCGGGCTATGACCCTTATGTGGATCTCATCACCCACTATTTCCCCATCCTGTCCGCCGGCGAGGATTTGATTAAAATCTTCCCTTCCCTGTCTTTATCCGTATCGGCAGCGGAAAAATCAGACGGGCCGACACCGGATCCCTCCAAGGAGGCTTCATTCCAGGAAAAAGCCCTCAACCGCTATCACCGCCATATGGACAACAAGGAGAATTACTTTCTTCCGGAGCGGATAGATAATCTCTATGATATCCTGGGATTCTGCAGACAGAACAACATTACTGCCGTTTTAATCACCACCCCTTATACCAGTTATTATTCCAATTTATTTTCCCCTGAATACAAAGCGGAATTCCGCCGCTTAGTGGACAGCATTGCCAAGGAAACCGGCATCCCTTATTACGACTACTCCGCTGACCCGCGTTTTTCCAATTCCCTGGAATATTTTTCCGATGCCGACCATTTGAACAAGGAAGGGGCTGCCGTCTTTACCGGGATCATAGAAAAAGAAATCCCTGAATTCCAGGAATTTCTTTCAAAAGTAAAGCCCAACGGCAAAGAACTTGTGCCAGGATGGGAACCCTCTTTTTAATATTGTTCAGCCTTTTCCTTCATACTGGTTGCACGCCTCTATTACCATTCCTACCTCTTCCGGCGTCATTTCCGGGAACATAGGAAGGGTCACGCAATGCTCTGCCAGATATTCCGCATTAGGACAGTCACCTCTTTGGTAGCCCAGATGAGCATACGCTTTCTGCAGATGGCAGGGTACGGGATAATGACGGTGGCATTCAATGCCTCTCCCAGCCATATATTCCACAAAGCGTTCTGCTTCCGGCGCCATAATAACAAATAAGTGAAATACCGGTTCCGTATTCCCCGGATGCGCCTGCATGGTAATCAAGGGGTTCCTGATCTCCTCCAAATATCGCTGCCCGATTTTCCGGCGGAGAAAGGTCCATTCATCCAGATATTGCAGGCTGACGCTTAAAACCGCGCCCTGGATCCCCTCCATGCGCATATTATACCCCACTACATCATGGTAATAGCGCACTTTACATCCTTGGTTTTTCCACGTATCAATGGCCTCAATATATTCTTCTTTGTCACTCACTACGCTTCCCGCTTCCCCAAAAGCATACAGATTTTTCCCCGGATAAAAGCTAAAGCATCCAAGATCCCCAAGGCTTCCTGTCATCCTGCCCCCGTATTTTGCCCCGTGGGACTGGGCGCAGTCTTCCACAATATAAAGCCCGTGCTTATCCGCAATTTCTTTTACCCTGTCAAAGTCAAAGGGCTGACCATAAAGATGCACACCAATAATAGCTTTTGTTCTTCCGGTAATTTTTTCCTCTATCCTGTCCGGGTCGATTTCCCATGTGTCCTTCGTGCAGTCCACAAAAACCGGCGTTGCGCCTACATAAGTAGGACCCCATGCGCTTGCAATATAAGTATTGGCAGGGACAATGACCTCATCCCCTTCCCCGATCCCCAGCGCCAGCATGGCAAGCTGCAGGGCGGAAGTCCCGTTGTCTACGCCGGAAGCTGCCTTAACGCCGATGTAAGCAGCGAATTCTTTATCAAATTTATCCGCAAACTTCCCTCCGGAAAAAGCTGTTTCCTCGCATACCGCCTCAATCGCTTTCAGGTATTCTTCCTTATGATTCTGATAATTCCTGCTTAAGTCAATTCTTTTTAACATAATTCCCTTCTTTCCGGAACTCCTTCCTCAGCTTATATATCTGAACCAGATAGTTTTTGATCGTTTTCCAAACCTTTACGGTCGTATTATAGTCCTCCTGCCATTCCACCGGCATATCCAGGATTCTTACCCCCATCCGCTCTGCCCGGAGCAGGAATTCTATCGTATAAAACCAGCCGTCCTCATCCCCCGACGCTTCCACAAGCCGCTGCGCTGTCTGCTTTCTTACGAAAGTAAAACCGCATACGGCATCCGTGCATTTCATGCCAAAAACAGCTTTCAAAAGAACCAGCAGCCCTTTTGAAGTGATTCTTCTATACCACTTCCGGCCCTTAGTCACGGACTGTCTTCCGAACCGGGTGCCATTAATATATTCGATGTCAGGGCAGCTTTCAAAGATATGGATCGCCTCCCCCAAATGCTTAATATTAGCCGAAAGGTCAATATCCATATAGCCCACAATATCGCTCCGGCTCTCCTCTATCCCTTTGCGGAATGCCACCCCTACTCCCCGCCTGTTCACCCTGACATATTCCACTTCCTTATATTCCTGGCAAAGCTGTCTGGCAATTTCCGGGGTTTCGTCCGTTGAACCGTTATCTAAAATCATAATTTTATATGGTATGGGGCTATTTTCCCTTAAATATTCCACAGTTGTTTCAATCCCCCTGCGCAAACGCAGTTTTTCATCAAGAACCGGAAATAAAACTGTAATATCCATTACGCCTTCCTCCCTGCTATTGCCTGGATATCTTTTCCACGCCTTCTATCAAATATCTTTGATGCTTAAAAATCAGGCTAAGCATCACAGACAGATATTTTAAAATAATAGTCAGTAAGCTGAACACGCCAAAAAAGCCCAGCGACAAAAAGCCCATGGTGGAAAGCCATCCTTCCACCGGTTTATTCTCGCTGAAGAAAGAAATGCCGATATAGACAGCCACGCCTAACGTAAAAAGCAGGAAAACCCCGCTCACTGCCAAAGAAGCCTTCTCTAATACATCCGTAAAATAAATAAAGGAATCTATCGCCAGATTGGTTCTTTCATTTCTGTCCGTCTTGCTTTTATTTCTTTCCAGCTCCCCCTGTCCTTCATAATAGATGGTATCCGTTTTCAGTCCGCAATTTACATAAACCGCCTTCCGGTAAGGAATATACTGCCCCATGGACAGCACGCGGTTAATCGCCCTTCTGGACAGAATACGGAACGTCTCCTGCCCGATCTTATTCCTGGACTTGCTGGTCATATTATAAAAAAGGTAAAACATTTTAGAAGTCAGCTTGATTTTCCCTTTACAGCTTGCTGACACAATATCATACCCGGAAAGCAGCCTGTCATATAGATCCCGTATGAGCTGTTCCGGGTAATCCGGGTTAATGTCGTCAAACTCATAAACAAAATCCCCTATTGCCATGTCCCTTCCTGCATTCATAGAAGCTTCCAGCCCTTGAAAATAACTCATATGGATAATATTGATCATACTGCCGTCCCACAGGTTCTCCTTTCCTTCCCCTGTGTCAAAGTATTTTTTCACTTCTTCCACACTCCCGTCCGTAGACGCATCGTTTACGCAGATCACTTCGTATTTTTCAAAATTTTCTTTTATTGCATGGAGCGCTTTGTCAAAAAAAGGCGCAATATTCCTGCCGTCATTATGAAGATATACCACCACCGATACGAATTTGCTCTCTTTTTTATCTGCTGCATCCATTATAAAAACTCCTCCAAATCATACACCGTATTTATTTTCCCGGACAGCACACTGACAAAATACGGCTCCTTAGAATCAATGCGGATTCTTGTGGGCCTGGAATCATCCACCTCCGATGATTTCAGAATCGGTTTCATAGAAAACAGGGACTGGATATACTCAAAATCCAAATCTTCCCTCATATATTTTCTGGCCAGGTGATTCATATATTCCCATGCTGTTGCCGGCTTATCTTCACATTCATTGCAGTTAGCTAACTGCCCCATCCGGCATTCCCCGCCCCGCTGGCAGGAAAAGGACGGCAATTGTTCATAACTGGTCACATGAGGCGTAAACGTCACGGATGTCAGGGAATGGCAGCCTGTCTTCCCAAACGGCATAATCGAAAAGAAAGGCCCGTCCATTACAGTAATCCCCAGATTCCGGAGCCTCCGGCCCGGTTTGCAGAGAATAATTTCACACAATTCATATTTTATGTCAAAAAGAGGCGCGTCCTCCTTTAAAAGCCGCAGCACCTGGTTCGTAGAAGCATAAGCCGCATTCAATATATAGCCTGTGCGGAAGCTTCTGCCGTCCAGCATCTGCACTTCATATTCATCCCTCTTGCGGCTGATTCTGCCAATGCGGGCATGATAAATAATTTCCGCATTCTTTTTCCCCGAAAGCTCCTGTACATAATAATCCCTTAACAGCGCAGCGTCATACGTATATTCCTCCGTCAGGAATGCGCCGTCGCACATCCCCTCTTTAAAGTACCCGGATACCGGCATCTCTTCGCAGAAAATACCAGCAGCCTTGCAAAACGTCTGAAACTGTTTTTTATCCGTCCATGAAAAACGGGAAGAGGTTGCATAAATCTGCTGGAAAGAAGAATGAATGCAAAAACCGAATTCCTCTACAAAGCGTTTAAAATATCCCGCTGATTTTACCGCTGTAGACAGGCTTCTCGGATAATGATACCCCATATGAACCCGTGCCTGATTAATATAAGTCGCCCTTTTAAACGGCGCATCATCATATTCCAGGACAAGGACTTTCTCCCCTTTCCGGCTGCAATGCAAGGCCGCATACATCCCATAAAGCCCTGCGCCAATAATAATTTTATCATAAATACTTCCCATTGTCACAAACCCTTCATCACTCTTTTTCAATCGTTATGCTGCTCACGGCCATATCCCCGCCGCCAATATTCCATAAAGCAAATTCCAGATCTTCCGCCCTTTCCGTCAATTCTATCTCATAGCTTACCCTGTTTTCCTCTATCACCAGGTTCTGAGGCTCCAAATTCATGTCGCCGTGACGGTAATAGCACTTTACATCCGCTGCCGTAAGGCCGCCCCCCGTCACGCTTACCCGGTATCTTCCCGCCTCCGCATACAGATATGGGCCGTAGGAGTTGCCATAGGAATGGATCACCCATCCATCCTCTGTCACATCCGCATTATTGAGATAACGGCTGCTCTTCATATCATACTGGTAACTGGTAAGAGCCTCTGCCGGTAACGGCTCCCATTCCCCCAGCGGCCTGCTGCATCCTACGATCAGCCCGTCCAGGGCATAGTAGTGGAACGGGTAAGCCAGACATTTCTGTATTTCATTTTGGAAAAAGACAAAAACCGTATCCGGCGCTCCCTCCTCCAACGCCTTATCCCTCGCCTGCCCTTCTTTTTCCCCTAAAGACCGGGCAAAATAGAAATTGCTCAAAGTCAGCCCATAATCCGACGCATAATCCCCAAACGAAAACAGCAGTTTCCGTTCGTTTACCACATTGGATACAAAACAAATATGTTCAATCCCCATCCCGCTTCCTATTTCCTCCCACCCCTCTGCGGGCAGCAAGGTTTGATAAACTTCTTTTTTATCATAAATCCCATTCTTTTCCCCAAGCATTCCCCTGATATCTGCAAACTGCAAAAGCAGGCAGGCAGCCAGCATCAAGTTCCCGGCCCTGCGCCTGACCCATTTCCGGTTCAGGCAGACCGCCCCCAGCGCTATTAAGTAGACAAACGGCCAGATCAGCCGCCCCGAAGCCCGGAAAATGCTCCACGCTTTATGGAGAATACCCGGTAAATGCATCTCATATAACACCTTATCCCCATACATCACCACATGAGAAGCGGATACGGCAAAAGACAGGACAGCGATCCATACCCAGACAATCTCCTGGATATGGCTTTGCGCCCAATCCTTCCAACGGCGCTTCCCTTGCTTTTTCTGCGCCCTATCCCCTCTGCCTGTTTTGGGAAACCATGTCCTTTCTTCCATGCAGTTCCCCAGCCACATAAGAAAAGACCACAAAAACAGCACAAGCACACCCAGCCCTAAATATCCGAACCCTTCATACTGGCTGTCGGTACAAGGCATGTCCTTTAAATATTTTGACCAGCCTTGCGGGTTGATAAACCCGTTCAGATTAAAACTGTAATACCCAAGCCCGTCATTCCCCGACTTCATCCCCGAGGCAAATCCGCCAAAAAGAAATACGGTTGCCGCTGCCGCCGCCAGATATGAACCTACCGGCAAAAGCGCCTTCCATTTCTTTTTTCCCTTCACCGCATCCAGAAGCGCAAACCCCAGCAGGATCACGCCGCACATAGGCAGAAAATAAAGATGGATGCTGCCGCAAAGCATTCCTAATATCCCCCAGCCAATCACCGCTTTCTTGGTTTCCCGGTATACCGGCTCATAATATACAATAAACATCAGCCCCAGCAGACATAAAAAATGGCTGGCCAATGCTGTCATCCAATACATCCTGTCGATAAATACAGGGCTTAAGACAAAAAACATTCCCCCAGCTACAATCCCTGCGCTGCTGTTCACATATTTTTTAACCAGCTTCGCCCCGATCCAGCCCTGCAGCATAAAGCATAAAATGCCATACCAGCCAAAATACTGGAACCTCACTGGCAGCATAAAGCGGAAAAGCTTGAAGAAAAAGGCGAATAATGGTATGGAATCCGTAAAAATAATAGATGTCTCATTAGGATAGGCTATCGTATCTATCATTCCAAAAGGGAACTTCCAGGGTGCATGGCGGTAGAACTTCCAGCCCAGATAATGCTGGGTCAGATCGCCGTCCTCACTGGTCAGCAGCCAGTCCGTATAGCAGGGGTTTAAAACATGCCCCCCATAAATCAGCAAAAAAACAGCCGCGCCAAGAAGTGCGCAGATTATCATTTCTTTATTTCTCCATACGGTTGTCTTAATATCTTTTTTTAACCCCTCTATTTTTTTCATATATCAGATGCCTTTCCTTCTATCTTTTTTCTAAAATTACTTTGTCCATCATATCATAACCAATGAATTTTTTCCACTGGTTGTTTCCAGCAAAGGGAGGAAACCGGGAAAATAACTCCATTGGAATATCCGGTAACTGCAGCATAGCTTTTACGCCTATGTTTACAAGCGTGTTTTTATAGTGTATATTTTAAGAAAACATAAAATACGGGGAAAACTTGCTGTTCCAAAAGTAATCCGGCAAAGAAGCCGCAGTTTTGCCGGCGCCGGAAAAAATCCGGAACTGGCTGCTCAACTTCAAAGAAAGCGAAGGTAAATAAAATGATTAAAAAATGGAAAGAACGTATCTATGTCATCCGCAGGGAAATCCTTATTTTTCTTCTCCTGTTTTTCACTTTACTCTGCCAGCTCCCGGATGAGCTTCACAACTGGAACAGCGCTTGGTATGCGATGGATTATTCCTTAGGATTCGGCTCCCGTCTTCTGCCGGGTTCTGTTCTCCGTCTCTTTTACCCGGATTTTCTTCCGGCCGGGGCAGCTTATTCCTTTGTATTTATTTCCATCATCCTGCTTCTTATCATGCTCTCTTATGCCCTGGGGCTTGCCCTGCGCCGCATGGAAGGCCTTCCTGGCGAAAGAGGGCTGCTGCTGCTTATTGTATTTTATCTGCTTTCCCCCGGCTCCCCTTCTTATTTTTGGACATCCGAGAATATAGGCAGATTTGATATGTATCTCCTTATAATGTCGTTAGCTGCAATGATATGCTGTTTCCTTATTCCTTCCGTCTTGCCAAACCTTATGCTGATTACCCTTGCCGGGCTGGCGGCTCTTTGCATTCATCAGGCCTTTATTTTTCTCTTTTTCCCTTTGTTTTTTACGATGTATCTGAAAACCGCTATGGAACAAAAAGGGGGGAAAGCGCCTATCTTGTTTGCTTTTGCCAGTATGGCCGGGATGGCGGCTGTTTTCTTATACTTCCAGCTTTTTTCCCATATACGGGTTCCTTCCTGCGGGGAACTGGTTTCTTTGCTTTCTTCCCGTACCGATCTTCCAGTGAATGAAATTGCGCTTAATTACGAATATTTTTCTTCCTCCGCCCAGTCCTTTTCCGAATTAGTCCTGCCCCAGTTAGGGGAACGCATCCGTTACGGTTTCGTAACCCTCTTCCTTCTCTCCCCTTTAGCAATCCTGTACACTTACCTCTGGGTTACTGTCCTAAAAACTGCAGGGAAAAAAGAAAGGCCTCTTTATGCCCTTTTTCTTCTTAGCCACCTATGCATCGTTCCTGCATTCCTTGTAGCGATTGACTGGGGACGCTGGTTCGGCTCCTTCCTTACCATGCAGATCCTGCAGATTGTTATTCTGGCCGCAAAAAAAGATGCTGTGGTTTTATCCGCCCTCGCTGCGCTTAACCGGACATTTACCAAGCATCCCTCTATCTTTTTTATTGGCGGCCTATGGATAGGATCGCTTCACAAATTCCAGGCGACCCTATTGCCCGATGCGCCTGTTTTCTTCGCATCCCTCTATAAACTCTGCCGCCTGTTCTTTTAGTCTCCCAGGCGGCCTGCCAGCTTTAACGCCAATTCCACCACAAGGTCGGAATTATAATGTTCATGTTCCCCCCATCTTCCCAAACCATAAATCCTGTTTTCTTCCGCCCATCGTAACAGACTCTTCATAATCCGGGGTTTTTCGATGGTGTTCAAAGGATATGCATACTCGTTCATATAGCGAAATCTTCCCGCATCCGGTTCTATTCTTTCTTTATTTGTCTCTGTCCAATAGCCTGGCGCGCCCGGGCAAAAATTATGCCTTACCAATACCCTGTGATAAGAAATCCCCTTCTCCGGATAATAAATCCAATGCGCTTTTGTATCCAGCCTGCCGGGGCAATATTCGATCTGGGTAGAACTATATTTCAGTTTTTTCATATCCTGCCTGATTTCCTCTGGCATCCCGGCAATCTCTTCCCATTCCGCCCAAGGCACTGTCGTAATAATCCTCTCTCCTTCATATGCCGTCTGCCCGGCGCATATCACTTTATGGTTCCAGACATCCAGTTTTTTTACTGAAGTATTTAGGACAATCTTTTCTTTTACCGCTTCCTGCATCCGCAGCCACACTTCCCCGTACCCATATTTCCTGGGATAGTAAAACTCCGCGTGGCCAGGCTGGCTTCCATAAGCATGCCTCTCTTCACAGCTTTTTTTTGTCTCCTCATATGAAACATCGGGCAGCTTCTCCAGCCAGTAAGTTCCCAGCCTATTCAGGTCGTCCCCAAACATTTTTTCATTATAAGGAAGCATATAATCTTCTGCGATCCTTTTCCCTAATTTCCAGTAAATCCAGTCAACAAACCCCTCCGGCTTCCTTTCTCCCCTATTGCATCCGCTTTCCGCTATTGATTCCAGATATTCCTTCTGTTTCCCGGAATCCATCTGCCAGATATTCGCTTCAAAAGGATGGCCGATATATCCGCCGTCAAAAGAAATCCGGGAATCCCTCTCATACTTATCCCATTCTTCCCTGGGCATAAACCCAAACAAAAACCGCGTCACTTCCGGCCTTCTTACATCAAGGAAATGTCCGCCGCCAATATCCAGCGGGAAACCGTCTACATCCATGCTCCGGCATAGCCCTCCCGCTTCCTTCTCTTTTTCCAATAAAAGAAAAGACTCTTCCCCTCTTTGTTTTAAACAATTGGCAAAAGACAGCCCCGCGGGCCCTGCCCCCAAAATCAGATATTTTACTTTTTCCATTTCTACCTCTGCCTTGTTGTGTGCAAAATCTATTCCCCGTCTTTTTTCTTGCCGCCCCCGGTAAACACAAAGAATTTCTGCCCGATAAAATTAAATACGATAAACAGGCCCATACCGAAAAGAATAGCCAGATTTTCTTCTACCATATGCGGCTCCATGCCAATGATATCCCCTATCTTCTGGGCCGTCCCGGGAAGATATCCCTGCATGATGCTGCGTACCAACGGTTTGGCTATCCCATAGGCAAGGAAATAGCACACCGCGATATTGACCGCAAACCGCACTGCCGGCCTCCAGCTATTCCCTTCTACCTGAAACGTCAGCTTCTTATTTGCAAAATAAGAAAAAATGCTTCCAATTACATACGATGTCCCGCTTGCCACCCAATAATTCCAGCGCCAGATATTATAAAAAACCATAATAAGCGCATAGCCCAGCAAAGTATTAAATACCCCTATAATGCCAAAATGCAGTACTTCATGAAACAGTTTCTTCATAACCGTAGTACTCCTTGAACCATCTTACAAACTTGTCCATGCCTTCTTCCATTGATGTGCTTGGTTTAAAGTCAAAATCTTTCATCAAATCCGTCACATCCGCATAAGTCTGATATACATCCCCCGGCTGCATCGGCAAATATTCCTTTTTTGCCTCTCTCCCAAGGCATTTTTCCAAAACGGCAATAAAGTCCATTAGCTTCTCCGGTTTGTTATTTCCAATGTTATAAATCTTATAAAGAGTTCCCTGCCCGTCTTTTTCCGGCGGGTTGCACAGCACATTTTCCACCCCGGCTATAATATCGTCAATATAAGTAAAATCCCGGTACATATCTCCATTATTATATATTTGGATCGGCTTGCCCTCCATCATCTTTTTCGCAAATTTATAACAGGCCATGTCAGGTCTCCCAAAAGGCCCGTAAACCGTAAAAAAACGCAGCCCGGTTGACGGGATCCCATATAGTTTACTATATGCGTACGCCATAAGCTCATTGGATTTTTTCGTCGCCGCATATAGGCTGACCGGATGATCCACTTTATCCTCCGTCGAAAACGGCACTTTCTCATTCCCGCCATACACCGAACTGGAAGATGCAAAAACCAGATGTTCTACCGGATAATGCCTGCAGGACTCCAGCAAATGAAAAAATCCCACCAAATTTGACTGCACGTAAGAATCCGGATGGTCAATACTATACCTCACCCCTGCCTGAGCCGCCATATTCACCGCAATATCCGGACGATATTTCTGAAAAACTGCAAATACATCCTCTTTCACCGCCAAATCACACCGGACAAATGAAAAATTATCGTATTTTTTTAAAATATCCAGACGGGCTTCTTTCAGGCTGACTTCGTAGTAATCATTCAAATTGTCCAAACCGACAACCTTTGCCCCAGCTTCCAGCAGACGTTTCGATAAATGAAATCCTATAAACCCGGCCCCTCCGGTAATCAAGTAGGTTTTTTCCACATCCAATTTTTTCATGTAATCCCTTCCTGCTCCTCTTCCCATGACAATCCATATCTATTCGGCCTTACACGTTTTTCATTAATGCCCTGTTAATATCAGCCAGATAAACTGGGCGTTGGAAAACATATACCGCTTCAGGAGACGTTTCGGATCCTGAAGCAGGCGGTAAAGCCATTCCAGGTAAAATTCCTGCATCCACTTCGGCGCACGCTTTGACGTGCCTGCATGAAAGTCAAATGCGGCGCCAACCCCCAGCATCACACCATTGACCTTTCCCTGATGTTCAAACATCCAGCGTTCCTGCTTTGGCGCACCCAAGCCAACCCATACAAAATCCGGCCTTGCCGCGTTAATCCGCTCTATAATCTTTTCGTCTTCTTCTTTTGTCAGTTTACGGAAAGGCGGCGAATATGTGCCTACAATATTCAGCTCCGGATACCTTTCCCTCAGATTCCGTTCCAAAAATCCCAGCGTACGTTCGGTGCTTCCGTAAAAGTAATGCCGGTATCCTTCCTTTTCAGAGATCCGCAATATTTCAGGCATCAGATCCGGCCCGGCTACCCGCTGCGCCCCCTGGTATCCTCTCAGCCTGCATATAAGCGACAGCGGTTTGCCGTCCGGCACGGCAATCGCTGCGCCGTTCTGGACTTCCCGGTAAGACGCATCGTTATACGCCATTACGGTTGTATGCACATTGGATACGCACACATATTCCCCTCTGAGTCTTTCCAGGTTTTTTGTCAAATAACCGCATACGGATTTCATATTCGTCACCGCAATATCCACTCCAAGAATATTGCAGGATCTTGGCGCAAGAAACTGACTCTGTTTCCTATACTTCCAGAAAATAGGAAAAATCTCCAGGTCATCCAGCAGATAACGGCGGTATAACCGTCTTGGCTCTTTCAGCAGCCGGTAGAACCATTCCATTCCGGCATAGCTGACCCATTTCGGCGCACGCTTTACCACCCCTGCTTCAAAGTCTATGGTCGCCCCAATGTGAAGAGTCAGCGGGACATTAAGAAGTTCTTTATATTTGTAGTAAAACTTTTCCTGCTTCGGCGTGCCAAGCCCAATACAGAGAATGTCAGGCTGCGCCTCATTAATTTTTCGGATAATATAAGAAATTTCCTTTACATCGCTCTCAAAAGTATAACTGGGGGAATATACGCCGGCAATCTTTAAATGTTCATATTTTTTCATCAGATTAACCGCTGCCTTTTTCGCCACTCCCTCTGCAGCGCCCAGCAAAAAAATAGACAAGCCTTCCCTTGCAGCCATTTTACACACTTCCGGGAAATAATCGGAACCCGATATTTTTTCCTTTATAGGCATCCCCAACAATTTAGACATCCAAATAAGAGGCTTCCCGTCTGTAAGGATCAAATCAGCCCCTTCATATATCTCACGGAACAGGCGGTCATGCTCTATCTTTACGATATGATCCACGTTAGGCGTAACGACATAACTCCTCCCGCCCTTTAGAACCAGACTTTTCGCCTCTTCTACGGCCTCCGCCATCGTCAGATTGTCCACATGTGTATTTAAGAACTTCATTCTTTTATCGCTCATAGAAGAAAACCTCATCGCCCATTCAATATCAACCACATTATAATACTTTACCATTAATAGCACATTTTTTCAAATAGATACTTAAATCCTTGTTACAATCACTTCACAGTCCCCAAAAATTGTATATGTTTTCTCAGATTTTGGAAGAAATATGCTTTCCCCCGCTTTAAACTTCATTTCCTCTGCATCCTCACCCTTCACTCCAAGACATCCCGTTCCTTTGATACAGATAATGGAAGTAAAAGATTCTTCCGAAAAAAGCAGTTCTGCCATCCCTTTCATGCTATAATGGGTCGAAATAAAATATTTGCAGCAGCAAAGCTGCCGGGATTCGTATTGCCCGCCCTGTTCAGCCTTTACTTCAAATTTCTGGGGCATATAAGGGTCACAATTCATCACATCTAACGCCTTTTGTATATGGAGTTCCCGGTAATTGCCAAAACGGTCTTTTCTCCCATAATCATACATACGGTATGTGCAGGCCGAGCTTTGCTGGATTTCACATATCATCAGCCCTCCGCCGATCGCATGTACCGTTCCCGCAGGAATAAAATAAACCTCGCCTGCTTTTACAGGGACTTTATTCAGGATTTCCACTACCGTATTCTCACGGATTCTTCTGGCCACCTCTTCTTTGTCAGTCTTTTCCTTAAAACCGCAGTAAATATATGCCTCCGGCTCCGCATCCAGTATATACCACATCTCGTTTTTGCCATATTCATCTTCCTGTTCCAGCGCATATTCGTCATCCGGATGCACTTGGACAGAAAGAGGCTCTTTCGCATCAATAAACTTAATTAAAATAGGAAAATTTGCCAGTGACCGGCATTTCCATCCCAAGCTTTCTTTTCCTATCTTATCCAAATACTCCCCAAACAGCATCCCTTTATGCCGCCCGCTGGCTACTGTGCTTTGCCCTTCCGCATGTGCGGACAGCTCCCAGCTTTCCGCAATCATATCGTATTCGCATTTTTTGCCGAATACCTCTTTCAAGCGTACGCCGCCCCAAAGATAATCCTTATAGGCCGGCTGGAGCTTCACATAAGGCTCCAACTGGTACCCCAGATCCACCTCTGTCAAGTCCCTGCTTTCTACCGGGATAATATCATCTTCCGTCACGTTCTCCCCTACTGACACTTCAATAATCATCAACGGATACATGCCGATATTAGAGACCTGGTGTATCATGTTTTTTTCTACATTGATCACATCCCCCATGCCATAAACCGCGCCTGCCCCGTTCAGTTCTATCCTTGCTGTGCCTGTCACAACAGACCAATGCTCGCTGCGGTATCTATGACTATGAGCGTAAATGGTTTTTCCCGGGTGGATCTGTATTTTTTTCACCCGGTAAGAAGGGTCGTCCACTAAAAGTTCATAACTCCCCCATGCCCGGTATACCATTCTGCCGTTTTCCACAAAAACGCTCATCTGCGGATTTTCACGGATAATATCTTTTAACGCCCCGGATTCCCCTTTTTTCCCGACATAAACCGCATCCTGGGTATTCACAATCAAGACATCCTGCAAGCCGTTGGCCACCACAGCGCTGCGCATACACTGGTTTATAATTTCCGTATCCTCACACTGGTATGCAATCTGCCTGCTACTGTCGGCAGACTGCAGCTCCGTTGCCTTCAAATCCTCCAGGCTCCCAATATCCTTCCATTCAAAATTGCAATGGACTGCCTTTGCCTGCAACGTATGTTCAAATACCGACCTCTCAATCGGCACCGCCTCAATCTGGTTTAAAATACTCTCTTTATATAAAATATTATTCTTAACATGCTTCCTTTTTTTATATGCATATCTGCAGGCCTGCTCCAGATCCGGGGAATATTTTTTTAATTCCTGCAGCATATTCCCTACCCGGAACATAAAAATACCGCTGTTTACCAGATACTCCCCGCTGCTTAGATATTCCGCCGCTTCCTGCCTGTCCGGCTTTTCCGTAAAACGGAGCACGTCCTCTCCTTTGCAGCGCAGATACCCAAAGCGTTCCTCCGGTTCTTTGATATCCATGCCAAAAGTCACCAGATATCCCTCTTTGCTCAGCTCCTTCCCCCGCAGGATTGCATCTTTATATGCTTCCCCATTTATGAGCTGGTCAGTGGGGACTACCAATACAATCTCCGACAGCGGGAACTGCATACAAGCCAAAATAATCGCTGCTGTCGTCTTACGCCCTATCTCTTCCAACACACAGCTATGGGTCAGTCCCTGAAATGCGCTTAACTGGTCCTCCACAAGAAAGCGGTATTCCTTATTTGTTACCACCACAAATTCATCACAAAACGGCAGGTTCCTGCCAATTGTTTCCTGAAACATAGAATGGTTTTTCTGTAATTTTATAAACTGCTTCGGATAGCTCTTCCTGGATAAAGGCCATAAGCGGCCGCCTTTTCCTCCGGCTAATACAATACATTTCATCTCTTTATTCCTTTATCTGTTTCTTTATTTATCTTAACATAAATATAGGATAATAGCCATAATTAAGAAATATTTTCTCCGGCTGCAACAGCGTCCATTCTTTTTTGAGCAGATCTGTAAGGAAAAGATATGGAAACACGTACAGTCATACGCGCCTGCGTCAGCCGCCGTTTTCCTTTTAAGCAACATACGCATCTTCCGGAAAGCTTTTGTATCATAGGGGATTATGGGGCAGTTTTCCATTATAATCCGGGTTTCCCGTTGAACGCCCGGATTCCGTTATGCAAAAAATTAGAAAGGTGTAATTCCCTGGATTACCAGAAAATACACCTTCCTAATTTCGCGCTTTAAGAATAAATACAAAACCTAGCTTTCTATTATGTATTAACATATTGAAAACTGGAGATTATGTTATTATTATAATCCAATCAAGATTTTTGTCCATGCTTTCAAGTTAAACGTTGCTGTTTTCCGGCAAACGTCGGTGCCTTCCTATCTATACCATCCAAGCAGCAGATGCTGTCTTTCCCTTGTACCCCTTCCTCATAACAATGATATATCCTTACCAAGGCGCCCCTACGCCTGACAGATACCGGCACGCTCCTGGCATCTTTCAGAATGACGCTGTCATTATCTATCCGCTGTACATAAGCAAAATTCACGATATATGACTTATGGCATCTGAAAAAAGCATTCCCAAGCTGCTCCAGCAGATAATTCATCGTTTTCCGCACAGTAGAGTAGGTATCTTTTTTATAAATAATTGCCTCATCCCCAAAAGCCTCTATATAATAAATATCCTCAAACGGCACCCACTTATCTTCCCCGTTTATCGTCAGCCGCAGCCCCTGAACCGGAGCTATTTCCTGCAAGACCTCTTTCAATGCCTCTGGCAGATCCTTTTCCACTTCCTCTTTTAACGCATATCTGAATACCCCTATCCGGAAAGCATCCTTTAAAAACCTGGTTCCTTCCGCTATACATATGATCCTTGCGGAAGTGTTCTTCAGCCAGCGCATTTCTTCCGGCTTGAAATAATCCGTTTTCCCTTCCCCTATCCACATAATAAGAACGTCAAAGGCTTTCCTGCTGTTCATCAGCCCCGCCACGCTTTGATAAAAGGACAATTGATACATAAACCGTCCGTCCAGTTCTATAGCGGATGCAATACAAGCATCTATTTTCTGTGTCATATGAGCCATTTCAAGACCATGTGTTTCTGCACCGGAATCTTTCCATGCCCCATTCCCGCCTTCAGAAATCACTGCAATCTGCAACATGCTCAAAACTTTCCTGTCTTCCTGCCTCCTCATATCCCCCGCACTTTCTTTTTCCATTGGAAAACGGCAGAATTGTCAGCAATTCGCTTACAATATCTACCGCTCCATTACTTACATCTATATTCATTCCACGTTCAAATTAGTATTATCATATCACTAAAATTTTTATATGTAAATATAAATATTCTATGTTTTACAGGAATAAATTTTGATTTGGATACACATCAACGAAAGACGCATAATCCAGGGGCAAACTGCCGGCAGGCTTATGATGTCATGAAAAGCCTATGGTTTTTCGTCAATTGATCCCCTTCTGAAAAAGAGCTTTCCTATAGGAGGACAAAAGATCATGTCCATATTTTTCGCAACTTAATTTTTACCGGAAAAATGCTTTCATTTTTGCAAAACGAGTCTATAATAAAGTAACGGCAACTCAGAATTGCACTTTTAAAAATATTTGATAAAAATGGAAAGAATCGGTAAATTTCTGTTTCTTTATTAACGGTCTTAACTTCCCCTGATTTTCATGAGCAAAAACCTTTGATATGATATTAACGGGATAAAGGAACCGCAGCGCTTCCCATATCCACTCTTTGATTCTTTCCCTTCCCGTAGTCATAAGTGACTTGATATTTGCCACTATGGCATTCAATTGTCCCATTTTCCTTGCTTCCTCATTCATTGCCACAACTGCGCTTGTACCGGAATTCTCCTTAAATATGTATGAATTTTAAATTGCGGGATTATTTGATAAGCCTATCAGCAATCAGTTGGTAGGCTTATTTGACTGTCAGACGATGGGAAGTAGTCAAAAACAATTCCGACTATTTACCCTGCATTGTAATATGCAGTAAAATATAGTATGATATAAAATATATTTTTGAGGAAAATAGCCATGAAAAAGAAATTATACCGTATTGTTTGTTTATGCAGTCTTGTTTCAATTGTCTTGTGTGCATGTGGAAAAAACACAAATTCAGAAGTAAATGTCATGCATATTTCCGATGGTCTTGAATCAGAATATGAGTGGAACTCTCCTGA
>CAJTKK010000005.1 GCA_910576535.1 uncultured Lachnospiraceae bacterium
ATCAGGACGGGTATTTGCTCTATCATGATATAATTGATACAGTTCATCCACGCCGGCTATCTGGGTGCGCCCCTGGTTTTGGGGAAGAACATTACTCCCAGGATCGGGAGCTTCCCTGGCCAACGGTTCCTCCTCTATGAGTTTTCCAATCTGCTGTAATCCTGCCATAGTCTGGGGACTGTTTCTGCCGGCATCCTCATATCTCATTTTCAAGTAAATCTGGAGCCCTTTTTGTGTCAGGTCATACATTTTGTAAAACCTGCCCGTTCCTACTTCATACTGCGAAAGAAGAATATTTGCCTTATGTTCCGGATGCCGTTTCAAATAGGCATCTAACCTTTTCATGATCTTATGATGCTGGCATTTCAAAGTATCTGCTATCTGCATCGTGTTTACTACAATGTTCTTTTCCTCTTTAGACATAAAAAATCACCCTTTCTCTCTTGAATATTTTGTGAAAGGATGATACTATAACTTCATCATCCTTTCTCTTGATAGGTTTGGATGAAAGAGTAACCGTTGCTTTTCCAGAGTGTCCGGTTGCTCTTATTTTTTTGTTTTCCACTGACTACGCCCACACATCTTCGTGAGAAAACAACTCTCCTCTTTCGATTTCCTGTCTGGCTTCCCTGGCCGCTTCCACTTCATCCGGCTTTGCCGCATCCTCCTCTATCAGCTTTCCAATTCCCCGGCTGATCGCTTCGGTTCGGTTTACTCCGGTTTTTGCACAGTATACTTCCAGAATCCTTTTGTCAGCGTCACTGATGCGTATCGTCAGGCTGTGCGGCCTGGGATTGTCTGTCGGCCTACCCATTTTCTTTTTACTATCCGTTAGAACCGCCTCCATCTTGCCACTTTATTTTTATGGATAGGGCGGTGGCAAGCCCGCCCTTTCACATATTTATCTTAATCCTCTAAATACTGCTGTATATGCTCCAGTACCCTGTCAATCTTGCTGTTTTTCTTTTCGGTGTCCTCGCTCTCTCTCGCTTCTTTCAGGTCGTCTTTTACAAAATTCATAAGCAACTTTAATTCTTTTTCGCTGATTGCCATGTCCAATACCTCCATATGGTTTACTCCTTTCCTGTTAAGTCCTTGTCATTTCTTAACTGTAACTTCATTATAGACTTTTGCAAGACAAAAGTAAAGCAATATTTTTTATTTTTTCTGGAATCCATGAAAAAAGCCGGAGTTCAGCGGTTCTCCGGCTCATTTCCTCAATATTTCATTGTTTACAAATGTACGAAAACGGTGTTAATAGATAAACATCGCATCACCAAAGCTAAAAAAACGGTATCCTTCCTTGATAGCCGTCTCATAGGCCAAAAGGACATGCTCTTTTCCTGCCAAAGCGCTGACTAACATCACAAGTGTGGATTCCGGCAAATGGAAATTGGTAATTAGTGCATCCAATATTTTAAAACGATACCCCGGATAAATAAAAATATCCGTATTTCCGCTGCATTCTGTCAGCTTCCCCATCTCGTCCGCCGCGCTTTCCACTGTCCTGCAGCTTGTAGTTCCCACACAAATCACCCGTTTCCCCTTCTCTTTCGCCCGGTTTATTTTGTCCGCAGCCTCTTTCGAGATTTGATAATACTCCGAATGCATATGATGTTCCAATATATTTTCCGCCTTCACCGGGCGGAATGTGCCCAACCCCACATGCAAAGTTACATAAGCGATATCCACCCCTTTTTCTTCTATCTCATGCAGCAGCCCTTCTGTGAAATGGAGACCCGCAGTAGGCGCTGCCGCCGAACCTTCATATTTCGCATAGACCGTCTGATAACGGTTCTTATCTTTCAGTTTATGGGTAATATATGGCGGCAGCGGCATTTCCCCCAGTTTATCCAATACCTCTTCAAAAATCCCTTCATAGGAAAAGCGTACCAAGCGGTTCCCTTCCTCCGCTATCCCAATCACTTCCCCCTTTAATATGCCATCCCCAAAGCTTATCACTGTTCCCGGTTTTGCTTTTTTCCCCGGCTTTGCCAAAGTCTCCCAAACATCCGCTTCCCTCCGCTTTAAAAGCAGCAATTCCACGGAAGCTTTGGTAGACTCCTTAATCCCCATCAGCCTTGCCGGGATTACCTTCGTATTATTCAGCACCAGGCAGTCCCCTGGCGCCAAATAATCCGTAATCTCCCGGAAAATATGATGCTCCATTTTCCCCGTCTCTTTATCCAGCATCAACATCCTGGAACCGGAACGGTCTTCCAAAGGATCCTGGGCAATCAACCTTTCCGGCAATTCAAAATAAAAATCAGATTTTTTTATGCTTTCCATTTTCATTTATCCTACATGGAAGCGTTTTCCAAAAACGCTACATAACCCCGTTTCGCTTCATAAACATCCGCTTTGCTAGTGGCTTCCCAAGGCGCATGCATATTCAATACGGCTACGCCGCTGTCAATCACATTCATTCCATAGAGAGCCAGAATATAAGCGATAGTTCCGCCGCCTCCCAGGTCTACTTTACCCAGTTCCGCCGTCTGGAAATGTACCTTTTCTTTTGCAAAAATCGACCGGATATGCCCCAGATATTCTGCATTTGCATCATTTGATCCGGATTTTCCCCTTGCGCCGGTAAACTTGTTGAACACCATACCATTCCCAAGATAAGCTACGTTTTTCTTATCGAAACTGGAGGCAAACGAAGGGTCAAACGCGCTGCTTACATCCGAAGACAACATGCAGGAAGAAGCCAGGCACCTTCTCACATTCAATTCGCTATATTCGCCGGCAAGGTTCATTACCTCGGCCACCATATTTTCAAAGAATTTTGATTCCATGCCGGTAGCCCCCACGCTTCCGATTTCCTCTTTATCTACCAGAATACAGCAAGCCGTCCTTTCCACTTCCCCGATTTCCAGCATCGCCTTCAGAGACGAAAAAGCGCAAACCCTGTCATCCTGCCCATAAGCCAGAATCATGCTCCTGTCAAAGCCAGCCTCTTTCGCTTTTCCTGCAGGCACCACCTCAAGCTCGGCAGAAATAAAATCTTCTTCCTCTATATCATAACTTTCCTTCAAAATGGCAAGCACACCTTTTTTTACCGCGTCTTTCCCGGATTCCTTGCTCTCTTTCCCATCTTCTTTGTTTTTGCCGATAGAAAGCGGCTTATTGCCGATAATGATATCCAGCGCTTCCCCTTCGATTACTTTGGAGGCCTTTTTCTCCAACTGCTCTGTTGCCAAATGGATTAGCAAATCCGATACAAAGAAAACCGGGTCGTCCTCTTTATCCCCAATATTTACTTCAACACATGTTCCGTCTTTTTTTATTATCACACCATGAATAGCCAAAGGAATCGTCACCCACTGATATTTCTTTACGCCTCCATAATAATGGGTATCCAAATAAGCAAAACCGCCCTCTTCATACATGGGGTTTTGCTTCACATCCAATCTGGGGGAATCGATATGGGCGCCCAAAATATTCATACCTTCACACATAGGCTTTTCTCCCATCTGGAACATCACTACGGATTTATTCATCCATACTGCATACACCTTATCCCCTTTCTTTAAGGCTTTCTTCTCTTTCATTAGCGCCTGCAGTTCACGGTATCCTTCTTTCTCAATCCTGTTGACGATAAAGTCTACGCATTCCCTTTCCGTCTTCCCATTATCCAGAAAATCCATGTACTCCTTTGCATGGACTTCCAGCTCTTCCAACTGCTTCTCATCATAACACTCCCACACATTTTTCTTCTCCATAGCCACTTTCCCTTTCTATTTTTTTTCAATTTCCTTCTGTCATTTTTCTGGTTTCTTTTTGTTGTCTTTTTCTGGTTTCTTTTTATTGTCTTTTTCTGTTTTCTTCTATTAGCAATATCCATCATGGATTCCGCAGAAAGTCTTATAACTAAATACCTTTCCATTCAGGCTGGTATTTACCGGAAATAATAGGTCATTTTGATGTACTTCCATCTCTATTTCCAAAAGAAAATCTTCTGTTTTCAATCAATATATCTTTTGCTCCAGGTTTCAATTGATATATTTGATTATAAAATATTTGCCTGCAGCCCGCAATGCATATTTATTGCTTATTTTCAATGGGCACACAATTCCGGAAAGGAAGATTTTTCTGTAACAGTTCAGCCTTACGATATTCCGCGAGTAAAATCGCTCTGTATGCGATTTTGCGAGTTGTGAAAGCGCCAAAATGCGACTTTGGAGCATTTTGTGTGCATATGGCGTGACAGTGAAGCCGAAGGCTGAACTGTTACATTTTTCTCTCTTTTTCCACTCATCCCATAAAATAAACCGTTGCGGCACTGTCTAACCAGTATTTTTAAAGAAGAAATGGCAGGATTTTTCCACTACTCACCATCCTGCCATTTCCGCCCCTTAGTCCTTATTGGCGAAGCTCAATCCCAAGCCCTTCCAACCCGTTTAGAATCTTCTTCATCACAGCTGCAATATCCCCTTCTTCCAGTGTCTTGTCCTTTGCCCGGAATGTAATGGAATATGCCATAGATTTAAACCCATCTTTAATCTGGGCGCCTTCGTAAATATCGAACAATTGATAGCTTTCCAGAATTTTTCCTCCCCGTTGGGCAATGACCGCTTCTATCTGTCCGGCAAGGATAGGCTTTGGCACTACCATGCTGATATCACGGGATACAGCCGGATACTTTGCTATCCCTTCGTATTTTCTGTCGAATGTAGCAAAAGGCTCCACTTCCGGCATATCCAACACCGCCACATACACCTTTGTGCCAATGTCATAATTATCGCATACTTCCGGATGCACTTCCCCTAAATACCCCAGCTTCTTTCCTTCGTAAACAATATCCGCCTGTCTGCCCGGATGCATGAAAGGCTTGCCTGACGCCGGGTCATAAACCACTTTTTTCTTCATTCCGATGCAGTCGAAAAATTCTTCCACCACGCCTTTCATCGCATAAAAATCCCCTTCTCCATACATCCCCAGCGTAAACTGCATCCGTTCCATCGGCAATTTTACGAGAGGCAACTCCTCCGGAATATAAATATTCCCCAGCTCATAAAGCCTTACCGCTTTATTCCTTCTATTATAATTGGTAGCCAAGCTGGTCAACATACCATTTAAAGAAACCGTCCGCATAATGGAGAAGTCTTCCCCCAACGGATTGGCAATCGTAATCGCCCTGCGCAATGCATCCCCTTCCGGCAGCAACAGCTTATCAAACACCTTAGGGCTCTCAAAGGAGTAGCACATTCCTTGTGAAAATCCGCAAAATTCCGCGATATCCCTTGCTTTCTGCTCTATCCTCAACTTAAACGGAAGTTTTCCGGTGGTCGCCTCCCCGCTCGGCAGGGAAACCGGGATTTTATCATAACCATAAAACCGTGCAACTTCCTCCGCAATATCCGCAGCGCCCAGCAAATCCTGACGGAAACTGGGGATTTCCAACGTTTCCTTCTCCGCATCATATTTTAATTCTATCATCCGGAAAATGGCAAGCATCTCCTCTTTTGAAATCTCCGTTCCTAATAAACGGTTGACTTTATCCGGGCAAAACGGGATAATTACCGGCTCCTTCATCGGCTGGCATACATCCGCCATACCTCCTACCACATCCCCGCAGCCAAGCTCCTGAATCAACTGGCAGGCGCGGTTAATGGCAGCTTCTGCATTATGCGGATCCAACCCTTTCTCAAACTTACCCGAAGCATCGGTGCGCAGACCAATCCTTTTTGCGGACTTACGGATATTCGTTCCATTGAAAGTAGCCGCTTCAAACAAAACCGTCTTCACATCATCCGTAATTTTAGAATTTTCACCGCCCATAATGCCGGCAATCCCAATTTCCTTCTCCGCATCGCAAATCATCAATACTTCCGAATCCAGTTTTCTTACCTGCCCATCCAAAGTCTGAAATTCATCCCCATCCTTAGCACGGCGCACAATGATTTTATGCCCTGCAATCGTATCCAAATCATAAGCATGCATTGGCTGCCCGTACTCCTCCATTACGTAATTGGTAATGTCTACCAAGTTGTTAATCGGCCGGATACCGCTGGCCGCTAACCGCCTCTGCATCCACTTCGGTGAAGGGGCAATTTTAATATTAGTGCAGACCCTTGCCGTATATCTCGGGCACAAATCCCCGTCCTGCACTTCCACGGAAATATAATCCTCTACTTTTTCCCCGTTTTCTTTTACCGTTACTTCCGGCGCCACAAAAGGTTTCCGGAAAGTCGCTGCCGCTTCTCTGGCAATCCCCAATACACTGTAACAGTCCACCCTGTTGGAAGTGATTTCATATTCAAATACTGTATCCCGAAGCCCCAACGCTTCCACGGCATCGCTTCCTACTTCCGCTTCTTCCCCGAAAATATAAATCCCATATTCCGGCGCTTCCGGATACATTTCCCTTGTGGTTCCCAGCTCTTCAATGGAACACATCATTCCGTTGGAAGGCACTCCCCGCAGTTTTCCTGCTTTAATGGAAATCCCTTCTTCCGGCAACGGCCCGCCGTCATGGCCGCCTGCCACTTTTCCGCCATCCAGGACAACCGGAACCTTATCCCCTTCCTTTACATTCGGGGCCCCTGTTACGATTTGAATCACTTCCGCACCAATATTCACCTGACATACAATCAGTTTATCCGCATCCGGATGCCTTTCAATTTTTTCTATCTGTCCTACTACGATTTTCTCCAGATTTTTATCCAGTCTTTGATAGCCTTCCACCTTTGTTCCGGACAGTGTCATTGCATCGCAATATTCCTGCCCCGTACATTCCAGCTCCGGCACATATGCCTTAATCCATGATAATGCTGTATTCATCTTCCTTAACCAATCCTTTCTCTTGTCTAATACCCATGCATGTCTCCAACCTGCCTGCGATACTGTTTCAACAAATATCCTCTGCTTCTTATCCTATCATTTACCATTCCGCTTTTATTTTCCGAGGGAATCAGGGCTCAGAACTGTCTTAAGAAACGGATATCATTTTCGTACAGCAGACGCATATCGTCAATTTCGTATTTTAAGAGCGCAATCCTTTCCAAACCTACACCGAATGCAAATCCGGTATATTCTTCCGGGTTAATCCCGCTCATCTCAAACACATGGGGATGCACCATGCCGCAGCCCAATATTTCAATCCAACCGGAGCCCTTGCAGAACCGGCATCCGCTGCCGCCGCATTTGAAACAGGAAACATCCATTTCCGCACTTGGCTCTGTGAAAGGGAAATGATGGGGCCTGAATTTTACTTTAGTCTTATCTCCAAACAATTCCCTGGCAAATTCCGCCAAAGTTCCTTTCAAATCCGAAAAAGTAATATTTTTGTCAATGACCAGCCCTTCTATCTGATGGAAGGACGGGGAATGGGTAGCATCCACTTCGTCGGAACGGAATACCCGCCCAGGGGCAATCATACGGATGGGCAGCTTCCCTTTTTCCATCTCATGTACCTGTGTGGAAGAGGTCTGGGTCCTAAGGAGGATATCCCCTGTAATGTAAAATGTATCTTGTTCATCCTTAGCCGGATGACCGTCCGGGATATTCAACGCTTCAAAATTATAATAATCTTTCTCAATCTCAGGGCCTTCCACAACTTCATAGCCCATCCCGACAAAAATCCTTTCCACTTCTTCCAGCGCAATCGTATTCGGATGCCGGTGGCCTACGCTGTTTTTCTTTGCCGGAAGCGTCACATCGATTACCTCTGCCTTCATTTTCGCTTCCCGCAAAGCCCTTTCCATTTTCCGTTTGGAAGCTTCCAGAAGCTTTTCGATTTCTTCCCTCGTTTCGTTCACCATCTGCCCTACCTTCGGCCTATCTTCCGGGGCTACTTCCTTCATGCTCTTTAATACCGCCGTAAGCTGCCCTTTTTTCCCAAGGTAGTTCACCCGTATTTCATTCAGCTTATCCAACTGTTCGCTGGCTTCAATCTGCTTCAAAGCCTCCGCCTTAATCTGTGCCAATTTTTCTTTCATATATTTTTCTCCCTTTCCTATATTTTCCTTGTTCCTAATGGTTCATCCGGGCAGGGGCATGCTCTTCTTCCCCTACCCGCCGCGCGCCCCGTGCCCCGCATAGCGGTTTGTTTCCTCTGCATGGGGCTGCATTAATCGGGTAGGGCAGATTCTTCTTCCCCTGCCCGCCGCGCGCCCCGTGCCCCGCATAGCGGCTTACCTCCTCTGCATGGGGCTGCATTAATCGGGTAGGGAAGATTCTTCTTCCCCTACCCGCTGCGCGCCCCGTGCCCCGCATAGCGGCTTGTTTCCTCTGCACGGGGCTGCATAAATCGGGCAGGGGCATGCTCTTCTTCCCCTGCCCGCTGCGCGCCCCGTGCGCCGCATAGCGGCTTACCTCCTCTGCACGGGGCTGCGCATAAAAAAAACCTGACATTGCATAAAGTCAATGTCAGGGACGAAACGGTTCCGCGGTACCACCCATCTTCCCGCCATAAAACGGCAGGCTCTCTTCCACTTAACGCGTGGTTACGTCCCATACTACTTATGTTGCCATGTTCCTATGGGAAGCTCCAGTGGGAATTTCAAATTGCATCCGGGCTTAAGGAAGCTTTCAGCCGATGGCTTCCTCTCTCTGAAAGAAAATGCAATCCTCTTATAAAGCCTTCCTCCAGCTTTATCTACACCTTCACAGCCTATCTTTTTTTAACTGATTCTCATTGTAGTGAATCTTTTCCGTCTTGTCAAGCCTCTTTACCTTCCGGTAATAAGAAAAAAAATGATATACCGGCTCAAAATAACGGTTCACATATGCCCCAATCATAATAATATAAATACACATATAAAGCCAAAGCATAATAATCACAATTGTGGCCAGATTCCCGTATGTACTGAAATTATTGATTTTCTCCACATAAATGGAAAATGCCCATGAAAACACGTTCCATAACACTGCCGAAAATACTGCCCCCGGAATCTGATATGTAAATTTCAGCTTCTTATTCGGTATATAGGCATACATCATGGCAAAGCCAATAATCATAAAAGCCAGCACAAACAACAGGCGGAAATGCAGTAGAAAATCAAAGATTTTTTCCGTCTGCGGGATATACCTGATTATCCCGTTTACCAATGCGTTCCCGAACACCATCAACACCAGCGACAGCAAAATCACTGCAAGGAACAATATCGTATAAAAGGACGCTATCCCCCTCACCACCACATAATTCCTGTCTTCATCCACATCGTTAATCTCGTTTAACCCCCGGCTCATAGCCAACATCCCTTTTGCCGCCGACCATAAAGTAGTCACTGCCGCCACAGAAACAACCCCTGCCGACTTGGCATAAACATCGCTGATAATGGAAACTACCAATGAGTCCACCGCATCCGGCGTCAATTCCGTTACAAATGTCATTAAGTTCGCTTCCGTCAAAGAAGTGTAAGGGATAATAGAACATAACAAAATCAGCATGGGAATCAGCGACAAAAATAAAAAAAACGTCGTACTCGCCGCAAATGCACTAATATTCTTTTTATTCATCTGCCGGCTGAAATCCCTGCCTATATAAATCAACTTTCCTATCATAAATCGGTCATTCCTATCCTATCTTCCGCTGCTGCACATATCATCCTATACGTGGTAAACCATACAAACAACAGCTTTTTCCCGTCTGTCCGCTATTCATATACATTCCTTATATCACAGGAACGGTAAAAAAATGTCAGGATCTCCCCACATGCAAACCCTCTCTGCGCCATTTGCTTTGCACCGTTTTGCGACATACCTACACCATGCCCATAACCGCCGCCAGACAAACTATATCCTACCACAATATCGTCTTCTTTTCTAGTGGCAATCGAAAAATATCCGCTGGGAAGCAGGCTGGGGGAAGCCACTTCGCTGCCATCCTGCCGGACGACTTTGCTCACCCCATTATTTAACACATAACGGATATTATGTTCCGATATTACTTTAAACGTATTTTGCGTACCCTCAATCAGCAGCTCATCCGCCACTCCACCCCTCCCTCTCTTGACAATGGAAATATCCTTCACTTTGCCCAGACGCTTTATCGGTTTGCTTTCAAAAGTTCCATCCCCGTTTTGTGTCAGCACCAGCTTTTCATTAGCTTCATACCGTTTCTTCATGGCAGAAAGCAGTCGGTCCCCGTCTGCCTCCTTCGACTCGTAAGTCCACCGGTACCAAGCCTCATCGCTTTCATAATCGGAGGTATGCACTTGGGAAATGAAGGAATTAAAATTTTCCTCTTTCGTTATTTCTTCCCCTGAATACTCCCCTTCTTCCTCCCCAATCCGTTTTGCTTGTAAATAAGAAGTATCTTCACTGCCTCCTGACTTCCAGACATCCGCGTCCGTCCCAAAACCGCAGGATGTGGAATAATAATAAGAACCGCACAATTCATCCCCATAATACAGCAAACTTCCTGCAGTCTCTTTCACCGCTTTGGTCGTCTGGGCATTTTCCGCAATATTGTTATAAACCTGGTAACCCGCGCTGTCATCCACATGGGCGCCAAAACCGGCAATCCCGGAGTGCATCATGTGCCGGTAAGCATATGTCCTGGCGCACACCGCCTGCGCTTTTAACGCCTCTAACGGATAAGAAGCCGGCATCTCGCTGGGAACTACCGAATACAAATATTCCTCCAACAAAAGTTCATTGACAATGACCAACCCGTCTTTGGTTTTTGCTATCTCCATTTTTCCCCTATACTCCGGGTTCCCTTGTGCCCTTTCTACCGACAGGAGTTTCACCCTTCCTGTCAGAGCCTCCGGCTCTATATAGATCCGTTCCCCTGTAAAAAATTCGCTATCCCCATCCAAAGACACCACATCCCCGGCCTGAAATTCCCGGCTTTCCATTTTGTCATAATTCCCATAACGCACCGTGAAAGCCGTATCTGCCGTAAACTCTGCCTTTTCATGATATGCCCCTCCATATCCGGTATTTTTAATCACCACCCGGATACTTTCCATCGCTTCATCCCGGGTAACCAGCCCGGCGCAAACTACCCCGTTATCCAATACGAAATCAGTAAAGTCATAACCGATGCGCAAATCCGTCCGGCCGCCTTCGTCCAGCTTCCCATAGAGTTGGTAGACAACCATCTCTTCTTCATAAGGGTACTTGCCTTTCCCTTCGATCTCAATGATCCCGTCCCCTATGCTCAAAAGCTTCCCGTTGATTTTCTCTCCTTTTATTTTTACCGACTGCAAAGCCCCGTCCGCAAAAGCCAGATCCCCAATCTGCTCTCTTTGCCCTGTCTCCGCTTTTCCATATGGGAACCGTATTTCATAGCCATGGTAAAAGACTTGTATTTCTTCCCCTTCCCCAACCTCCATAATCCATATATTTTTTAAGTCCATCCCCCTGCTTACCATGTCCCTTACCGTCAACAACGTTTCCCCTTTTTTATAAACATCAATTCCCTGATATTTATTATATTCCAAACTGTCTGAACGGTAAAAATATATTCCTTCCTCCGCTAATAGCTTCCCCTTTTCCAGTCCGTTCCCTTCCCCGTCCGTCACTTCATTGCCGCAGCCAAGCACTGTCACATT
Source organism: uncultured Lachnospiraceae bacterium (assembly GCA_910576535.1). GTDB lineage: Bacteria > Bacillota > Clostridia > Lachnospirales > Lachnospiraceae > Kineothrix. The sequence goes on from CAJTKK010000005.1 coordinate 11,505, forward strand.
CTCTTTTTGAATGATTTCCTCCATTCCCCAAAAAGCAAGAAGAGCATCATACATCCGGAACCAGTCCTCTTGAAGGAATCGGAATTCCTTCTGATACTTTTTTTTATATTCCTTCCTCAATTCTTCAATCGCTGTCTTTTGCCCTTCCCTCTCATTCAAACCCTCTTCTCCTAAAGTTAATTCCCCTTCCTCTCCTGACCCATCCCGGGAAGGCATCACATCATCCAGCCATCCTGCAAACTGTCCGTAAGTAAGGCTGCTTTCCCTGTCCGTTTCCAGCATTCCCTGCCATTCGGAATATCCGCTCCCCGATCCTCCTTCTTTCCTTAATTCTTCATCAAGCGCTTCCGCCAAAATCATGGCATCCTGCAGCCTTATGTATTCCCCCTCCGGCTGTTCTATCATGTTCATGCGGATACTGACTGCAAAAATATATCCGATCAGCAGCAAACCGATAACAATCAGCGCTATTTTTCCCAAAATCCTCTCATCTTTGCTCATCCGCCATCCCCCATTCTATATCAGTGAAAAAACTGCTGCCGGCAAAGATGACCCGCCTAAAAATGCTGCAATTTTCCGTTCCCGTTCTCCGAAAAAAAGCAGCCGTTACGGCTGCTTTTCTTTTGTAGTATACTACACGATATCCCCAAAATGCCGGTTCTTGTACTTTGACTCCTAGCCCAAGCTAGGTGGGTAACCGCAACCTTGCTTTTGCCTTCCCCTCCAATCCTCTAAGAGTGGGGGCTTGACAGCCACAAGGCGATGTAGGAATCCCGTTTAAAGTAAATGTAGGTTCAAAATAACAAGAGTTGTCGTACATTTCAGGTTATTTCTATTATATCCAATCGCGAAGGAAAAAACAACTGCAAATTTTGGTATTTTGCATAGTAAAAATTGAAAAAAACGATGGGCAGACAACCCGGACAGACAAAGTTTCCCACACCGTTCCGCTTCCCGCCGGGGCTAGTTTATTTCCAGCCATTCCTTCCATTCCTCTTCCGTCAGTCTCCTCCCTTTTTCAAATGTCTCTTCCGCAAGGCGGCGCAAAATGTATTTCTGTTTCTCTTTATCCGGTACTTGGCTGCGGATTTTTTCTCTTATCTCATTCATCCATAGGAGAATGTCATCAATATCATCCGGGAGGCACTTGTGGATTCTTTCTTTCAGTTCCACAGCAAAAGCGGGGGATAAGCCGCCCGTGCTAATAGCTATGCACATCTGGGAAGAGGGAACCATAGCCGGAAAAATGAAGTCGCAAATATCCTGCATATCCACAGCATTTACCGGGATATGCCTTGTACGGCAGATTCCGGCAATCCTTTCATTTTCATCCCGCCCCTCGGCAGCAACCAGAAAAAGGGGAAAGGAATCCAAATCCTTTTCTACGAAGCGTCGCTTTTCCGTTCTGACCCCATCCATTTCTTCTATTTCAGGAAGAAGCTGCGTGGAAATGACATGGAGATTGGCCCCAAACGGTTTTAGCCGCTCTATTTTTTCCAATGCATGGGCTCCTCCTCCGCAAATTAAGACCTCCCGCCCTTTTATGTCCATAAACATGGGAAAATAATTCATTGTTTCCTCCATTTCCGTGTATCTTATCCTTTTTCCATCCCTTCTGCCAGAAGAGGCGGCAGTAATGCCGGCTTAAGAATTTAAAACCTGCTCTTTATAAAAAGGGAGGAACCCACTTTTCATCTGTTTCATAATAGTATTGCCGGCCCCGTTCTGTCTGGAACGGCTTTACCGTAATACCATAGAGCTTTCTAAAAATATCCGAGGCTATCATATCCTCCGGCGCTTTGCAGGCAATGGTTTTTCCGTCCTGCATGGCAACAATCCGGTGAGAAACTTTTAAAGCAAGCAAAATGTCGTGCAAAACAAGGATTATGGTTTTCCCGCTTCCGGACAGCTCCCTTATCATTTCTGCAAACATCAACTGCTGCCCGATATCCAGATATGTGGTCGGCTCATCCATAACGATAGCCGGCGCCTGCTGGGCAAGCGCCATCGCGATATACACTTTTTGCCGCATACCGCCTGAAAGTTCAGACAGTTGTTTTTCCGAAAGTTCCCAAATCCCCATTTGCTTCATGGCTTCTTCGGCAATCAAAAAATCCTTCTCTTTATATTTTCTCGGATAGCTTAGATAAGGAAACCTTCCATGAAGAACTAAGCGGCCGACGGAAATATCGGGAATATTCTTTCCCTGTGGCAGATAAGCAATCTTTCTTGCGATTTCCGCTTCCTTCATTTTACCTGTGGAAACGCCATCTATGGCCACATCGCCTCCCCAAACAGGAAGAAACCCGAGCAAAGCCCGCAAAAGCGTACTCTTGCCGCTGCCGTTGCTGCCGATTACCGTAGTAATTTCCCCTTTTGGCGCCATTAGGTTTACGCCATGCAATATTTCATTTTTACCATATCCTGCGCGGACATCTACCATTTCAATCATTCCGGCGCCCCCCTTTATAACGAATGAGCAAAAGCAGGAAAATAGGGCCTCCGATTACCGACATCAAGATACCTACCGGCAGTTCATAAGGTGCAAACACAAGCCGGGATATCAAATCGCAGAGTGTCAAAAAGCCTGCGCCTGATACGGCGCATAAAGGCAAAAGCTTACCGCTTTCGTTCCCCGCCAGCCTGCGGACGAAATGAGGCACAATCAACCCGATAAAACCTAAAAGCCCGGCAAAGCTTACTGCCGCACCCGCTAACAAAGCAGCCAGCGCCAAAAAAAGCAGACGGTATTTCCCTACGGGCAGCCCCACGCCTTGCGCCGTCTCATCCCCAAGGGTTACTACATCCAACTCATTGCAAAGAGTAAACAGCACAGCAAATGCAAATAAAATCAAGATAACGGCAGGAATCAGGCGGGTATAGGAAACGGAAGAAAAGCCGCCCACACGGAAATCAATACTAAGCATAGCAACATCCGTATCCAATACCGTTATGGATTCGCAAATAGCATTTAAAATACTGTTCAACGCCACACCGCCTAAAATCACCGTGGTTTTGGAAGCGTTGGTGCGGAATGAAAAAAGAAAGATGGCGCACACGGTAACAAGGCTTCCGGCAAACGCCCCAAGGGAAACCCCATATCCGGACAAAACACCCAGCGCGCAGCATACGGTCACACCTAATCCCGCTCCGGCATTGACACCAATAATCCCCGGCGACGCCAGCTTATTGGACAGTACATTTTGAAGCACAGCCCCGGAAGTGGCCAAAGCTGCCCCGGCAGACAAAGCTGCAATCGTGCGGGGAAGTCTTGCATACAGCAAGATACTCCGGCTTATGCCTTCCCCTCCGCCGCAAAGAATGCGGAAAAGCTCTACAGGCATAATGCTGATATTCCCAAGGCAAAGGCTGAAACCAGCCGCCAGAAAGCAGACGGACGCCGCTCCGCCAAAAAGCAGCCTCCAGTTTTTTTCCTTACTGCGCATATAAAAGCTCCTCCAATGTTTCATAAGCTTCCGCCCAACGCGCATTTGGTTTCAGGTTATACAGATGTTTGTCCAGCAAATGTATCTGCCCGTTTTTTACCGCATCCAATTCCTTCCATAAGGGATTTTCCCGGAACATATTTTCAATATTCTCCTTTGTTCCCTCCGTATCGTCACCGGACTGGACAATAAAAATCTTATCCGGGTTCTGTAGCATAATGCTTTCTGCACTTAAATTTTCCAAAAGGCTCTCATCCCCGTCGGCAATGTTGATACAGCCAAAGCTTTCCAACATTTCACCAAGTACATTGCCATTGCTGTTTTTAGCCCGTATGCTTGTGGCGGAAGCCCGCATTACTAAAACAGTCTGGGACTCCTTCCCTTCATTCCGCTTAAGGATATCATGAATCCGGCTCTCTATGTCCGCCCCATATTGCTCATAAAGTTCCGGCCGGCCGGTAATCTCTGTACAAATCTTCAATACCCGCAGGTAGTCTTCAAAGCAGGCAACGTCAAAATAAGCCACGGTTATCCCTGCTCCTTCCAACGCCTGCTGCCATTCCAGATGCTGGGGGGTATTGGTGCTGGCAATTACAAAATCAGGGGAAGCCCCAAGCAGCAATTCCAGGTTCAGCCTTTTCGTTTCGCCCAAATTCACCGTGTCCTCCGCCAGCGGCAAGTCAAAATCCTCAAAAGCGTCATCCGGCGCCGCGCAGACATCGCCTCCTGCAAGCGTCCACATATCCGCATAGCTTCCAAGCAAAGCAGCCACCCGTTCATAAGAATCCACAGTAACTTCCCTGCCCAAATCATCGGTAAAAGTATATGTTTTGCCGCTGTTCCCACCGCTGTCCGCACTTCCGCAAGCCACGGAAAAACATATGATAATTGATATGAGCCAAAATAACCGAACCAATCTTTTCATCCTTATACTCCCTGCCCGCTTAAGCGGGTCCACGATACAACCTGAATCTCCATATTATCGTAAAACAACAAGATAAAAACCGTTTTTTCATCTGTAAATTACACTTACACTTCCAAACATCCGCCCAGGGAGAAACATCCGCTTCCCTCTGGGCTTATGCTAACAAATGATAAAAATAAGATCAAACTGCCGCCGGCCGAACCTGCATCAGCAAGTCGCCCCTCCCTTTACTTTCTTTTCCAAAACTGCCGTTTTATCAATGGCTGCATGTAATAATTTGTCTTGTACATAGTCAAACCCTAACCGGTTCACCGTATCCGCGAACCGTTCCCCGGTCATCCCCTCATCGCGGAAAAACAGGATAGCCCGCTCCACGGTATCCAAAACCTCGTCTTCACTGACAAACAGCTTATCCAAAGGACGGCCGTTGGCAATTTTTTTGCCCCATCTTCCGCCGATATAAATCCGATAGCCATCCGTGTATTCCCCGGTCACGCCGAACGGGCATTTCTCCTTGCAGCGCCCACAGCCGTTGCAAGCGTCGTTGTCCACCTTTAACATATTGTCCTCAACCTTTGCCACTTTCACCGGACAGGCCGTCTCTACCTGACACTTTTTGCAGCCGCGGCACTTGGCAAAGTCAAACATGGGAACGCGCTGCCCAACGATACCCAAATCATTCAAATCCGGTTTTACACAATTATTGGGGCATCCTCCTACTGCAATTTTAAACTTATGAGGTAGCACTACGTTGCGGTAACCCTTGTAAAAACGTTCATGGATCTTTTCGCTTAAATCAAACGTATCAATCAGTCCATACTGGCAAGTCGTTCCTTTACAGGATACTACCGGGCGCACCAAAGAACCTGTGCCGCCGGTTTCCAAATTGTTCTGTTCCAAATAGGCAATCAACGGCTCGATATTTTCATAAGCAACCCCTTGTATTTCCATTGTCAGCCGGGTAGTCATGGTAATTTCCCCGCTGCCGAAACGCTCTGCGCCTTCCGCAATCGCACGGTGTTCTTCCGTTGTGATTTTTCCATTTCTCGTTATGACACGGACATTAAAGACATTATCAGAACGTTTATCCTGCAAACATCCTAAGCCTTTCACACGCTTGATTTCCTCGGGAGACAATTTCCCGCCTGCCGGAACAGCTCTTTTTATCTTATTAAACGTAGCTCCGCCTTCCAAAACCTTGGTATTGGTAAATCCCAATGCCCTCAGTTTATTCTGTGCCAGATAGCCTCTCTTTCCTCTTGCGCAGACAAGAAGAAGTTTTTCGTCTTTGTCATATCGGGCAGCAGCTTCTGCCGCTTTTGTCAAATCAAACCAATCCGCGCCGGGCAATGTTGGAGCCGGATGTGCATCCACCAGCCGGTACCCGTCCGCAGCGCCTGCCGCATATTCCGCAGGGGTAAAAGAATCCAGACGCCCACTCATTTTATTCAAAAGAATGCCGCAGGCTGCCGCAAACGGATGGATTGCCGTAGAAAATGGCGGCGCATAAGCAAAGTCCATCGTAATGAAATCCTCTGCCTTACATCCCATAGAGATTCCGGCAACGGCAATATCTGTCATTTTATCTACCGCACCGCTTCCAATAACTTGCATCCCTAACAGTTTATGGGTATCCCCATCAGCAATCAGCTTTGTAATGAAAATGCCGGAACCGGGATAATAATGTGCCTTATCATCCGTCACGCAAAGGACGGAAACCGCATGGAACCCTTCTGCCTTTGCCTGTTCCTCCGTTAAACCTGTTTTCGCCGCATTCAGCCCATCAGCCAGCTTCACCACGCCTGTTCCAAGGCAGCCGCTATATGCCGTCTTGCTGCCGCCCAGGCTTAACGCCAACGCGCGCCCTGCAATATTGGCAGTGGAGCCCATCGCCGACCATTGCCTTTTGCCTGTCATCCGGTTCTTCACAAGGGCACAATCGCCTACCGCATAAACATCCGGCAGATTCGTCTGCTGGTACTCATCGGTCACAATACATCCCCTGTTCATTTCCAGGCCGCTCCCCTCAAGGAAGCCGGTCGCCGGACGGATGCCCGCAGCCAAAACCACCATATCCGCCGGCAGCATACCAGCCCCTGTCTGTACCCCGCTTACCGCTCCGCTCCCGGCAATTGCATGGAGCGCCGTCCCCGTCAGGATACGCATTCCTTTTTCCTGAAGCTTACGGCGAACATAATCCGCCATTTCCGTATCAAAAATATTCGGCATCAATTGGGGAGCCATATCCACAACCGTAACCATAATCCCTCTTGCCATAAGATTTTCTGCAACTTCAAGCCCGATGAATCCGCCGCCCACTACAACGGCACGTTTGCAGTTTTTTTCTTCCGCATATTTCCTGGCTTCAATAGCATCCTCCGGGGTACGTACCGTAAACACTCCCGGAAGCCTGGTTCCTTCCACAGGAGGAACCGCCGGTTCCGCACCCGCCGCAATCACCAGTTTATCATAGCCGACTGTCTGCAGCCCATCCGCCGCCTGCACGGAAATAGTTTTCGCCACGGCATCCACTGCCACTACTTCGCTGCCCGTATGTACCTCTGTCCCCGTTAATCCCATAAATTTTGCCGGGGTATTCACAATCAATTCCTCCCTGGTTTCAATGGAACCCCCGATATAGTACGGAAGCCCGCACCCTGCATAAGAAATCTCCTTTCCCTTGGTGTAGATGATAATTTCATCCTGCGGATTCTCCCTTTTCAATTTTGCAGCTACCTTTGTTCCGGCTGCCACGCCTCCCACAATCACAACTTTCATACCCATCCATCTCCTATCCGATTCTTTTACTTCATAATTGAATTATATGACAGATCTGTGATAAAATCAAATTATTGTATTTTATATTCCAATAAAATAAAATTATCGAATTTTCTATACTCACCAAAAGCTTATCCAAAAATACCAAGGAGTTTTTCTATGTTAGATTTTCGCATTGCCACTTTTTTAACTCTTTATCATGAAATGAATTATCGGAAAACTGCCAAAATACTGAATATGACACAGCCAGGCGTTACACACCATATTCAGTATTTGGAAAATTATTATGGGATTAAACTATTTGAATATAACGGAAGGACATTATCAAAAACAAAAAATACGGAAATTTTCAAACGGCACATCGACAGCATAATAGCGGAAGAACATGCCATGCGCCAAGAATTTTCAGAAAAGGAAGGCCTATTTTTCAATATAGGGGCTACGAAAACCATCGGTGAATTCGTACTGATACCGGCGCTCCGCAAATTTTTGTCAAACGAAAGCCATAGTATCAACTTAATCATCGACAATACGGAAACCCTTTTACATATGCTGGAAGATTCCCGGCTCGACTTTGTTGTCGTGGAAGGTATTTTTGATAAAATGAACTACAAATACAAGCTTTTCAAAAAGGAAAATTTTATGGGCGTATGCGCAAAAAATCACCCTTTTTCCGGAAAAACAATACCTCTGGACGAAATTTTTAAAGAAACCCTGGTTATCCGTGAACAAGGTTCCGGCACGCGCAGGCTCCTCGAACAGGCAATTGCCGACCGGGGATTTACCATGGCACGTTTCCAAAGGGTCATATCCATCAGCAATTTTTCTGTTATCACCGATATAATTGTCCATGGAGGGGCAATCACCTTTGCCTATGAACCCATAGCCCTCCACCGGGACGGCCTTGCAACCTTCGAGGTGGAAGATATGCAGATTACAGGAGAATTTAATTTTGTCTATTGCAATGCATCCATTGCGGAGGAAAAGATACGGATGTTTTTTGAGGAATAAAAAGTTGGCCCGGCGGCCAACTTTCCAAGAATTGCGGAGCAATTCTTGCTGGTTTCTCACAGCGCTATGACCCATTTCCTTTTCAGGCAAAAAGTTGGCCCGGCGGCCAACTTTCCAAGAATTGCGGAGCAATTCTTGCTGGTTTCTCACAGCGCTATGGCTTATTTCCTTTTCAGGCAAAAAATACTGCCCTGCGGCTTTTGGCCGGGGGCAGTATTCTCCTTATACTTTTATTTCATATCGAGCATACAAACTGGCTTAGTTAAGGGCATCTACCAGTTTCTTAACAGCAGCAAGCGCTTCATCCGGAAGTTTGTCGTATCCTTCCTTCTTGGAAGCGAAGCCTTCTACTGCATCTACGCGGTTCTGCATAGCGCTCTTCAATGCTGCTTTGTATTCTGCATCATTCAAATCAGGTGTAAATCCTTCCCAATCCATAATTTCGATATCTTCAAAAGGACCCCACTGTGTGAAGTTTGCTTTTCCTTCTACGATCGTTTCAAGGATTCCCAATGTATCCGCAGGTTTTACCTTCTTGCCCATGAAGTCGCCGGTATTGATGATGTAGCAGTCTACATTCTTCTCATCTACCAGTTTTTTGAACTTCTCATAATCATTTACAAGAGGATATGTCCTGAACGGGTTTGCATAAGGTACGATACGCAAAGCGTTCAAATCGGTTCCTGCTGCAACACGTTCTGCCGTCGATGTCTTTGTTGCAAGCGTAGCGCCCATAACGGATGCCAAAGCCGCACCTTTTAATTTTACTACCGGCGGGATGGTAGGGTCTTTCATAATCCAGAAAATAGCATTTACCGGAGCATCAATTTTATCTACACGGTTCGGGGACCACAATTTAGACTTGATTGCACGTCCGTTACCGTTTCTGATATCTTCCGTTACCAACTGGATTTTGCCTTCGCTGTCCAAAGTACAGGAGCAGTTCTGAGCGGAAAGCAGATATTCATTGTCAGGGCAGCCTGTCGGATAATCCGCTGTCTTATCAAAATAAGTAGGCTCCAAAGCAACGGATGCGCAAGTATCCGTATTGATGATGAAAGCATCGTCATGGAGAACTTTGATTTCATATTTGCCGCCATGTTTTGCATGTGTCAATGTGGATTTACCGGAACCGGACAAACCATAAACAGATGCAACGAATTTCTTTCCGTCAGCAAGCAAATATTCTTTCTGTCCGCCGTGGCAGGAAGCATAGCCGTTTCTGTTTGCCAAAGCCCAAGCCATTGTCAAAGTGCCTTTCTTATGCTCGCCAAAATATCTCATGCCAAGGATTGCTGCGCAGTTCTGGTTGGTGTCGAAATAGCACAGGGTAAGAGGATCGCTTAAGCAGCTATAATCAACATCCGGCCTGTTTCCAGGTACCCACTGGGGATCGGAGAAGATATAGATGTCAGGTTCATTCCCATCGCCGATTGCTTTGGAGTTCTTATACATCTTCACATATTCGTCAGACATATACTGGAAGTTCAGCATCCAGTTATAAAGGATGTTCTCTTCCCCTTCCGGAATAAGCAAATGAGCTTTTGCCATAAATTCAGGGTCAAGGCCGATGAAGCATTCTGCATGGTACATCGTTTTCCAACGTGTCTCATAGATTGCATCCATAACTACTTTGTCAAGCTTTACTTCATCTACTCCCGGTTCGCCTTTGATGCGGCGTGCTGCTGCATAACGGCCTGTTACCGCACCATCATTGAAAAGCAAAACCCTTGCGTCTTTTTCAAGACCAAAAGTTTCACCGTCTTTAATCTTCATATCCGTTACTACTGTACCTGGAGAATTTTTAGCCAGTTCATAAGCTTCTTTTAAGGTATTTACTTTTACAACATTGTTTCCATAAAAAGCAGCTTCGATAATAGATCTTGTTTTGGAAAAACCAACTTTTCCAGCGCCAATCTCACTAATTGGATAATACGCTTTTGTTGACATGTTACGTCCTCCTTATATTATTGTTATTATTATTCACCGTATCCTATGTATGGCATATTATATACGGTTTCTTAACACTTAGTACATCTATCTTATTATGTCAGAACGACCTTTAAAAGTCAAGATTCTTCTTTCTTTATTTAAAAATTATTGGACGAAGTTACCCTTCTATAGGCGCCGTAGCCTCCTTTAACCATTCCCTTTCTTCATCGGTCAGGTATTCCTGTGTTTTTTCATATACTTGGGCATGATAACGGTTCAGCCGTTCCAGGTCAGCCGGCTGCAGATAAGCAGTATTGATTGCCTCTTTGTCAATCGGAACAAAAGTCAGGGTATCAAATTCCATGAACTGCCCATCCCCGTTCTTTTCCGCATTTTGGGCAACCAGGATGTTTTCTGTGCGGATGCCGTGGCTGCCTTCCTTATAAACGCCAGGTTCATTCGATATCACCATCCCTGGTTCAATTACCGCTTCCTTCATAGCGGATGTAAAACGCCAACGTATATTCTGCGGGCCTTCATGGACATTCAGCATATAACCGATCCCGTGTCCGGTCCCGCATTTATAATCAATGCCATGGCTCCAAAGGGGCTGCCTTGCCAGGATATCCAGGTTTCTCCCGGTACAGCCATATAAGAATTTTGCATCCGTCAACTGCAGCATTCCTGCTGCAACCAGCGTAAAATGCATTTTCACCTCTTCATCTATCCCGCCAAGCACAATTGTTCTTGTCACGTCCGTTGTGCCGCCCATGTACTGCCCGCCGGAATCTACAAGAAGCATTCCTTCCGGGGCAAGTGTCTTGTAATTATTCTCCGTCGCTTCATAATGCATCATTGCCGCACTGTCCTTATAAGCGCTTATCGTGGGGAAGGACAAATCCAGGAATCCTTCCACATCCTGACGCAAATGATTCAGGTATTCCGCCGCAGATATTTCCGTTATCTCCATTTTCCCTATATTCTTTTTCAGCCAGTAAATAAACTTTATCAGGGCGGCGCTGTCTTTACGGTATACTTCTTTTATCTTAGCCAATTCCGTTTTATTCTTTATTGCTTTTAGCAATTCCGTCGGATTATCCCCCGGCACATATTCCGTCTGCCCTATAACCGTCTTAAACAATGCATAATTACTGTTAGACTCATCCAGCATTACCTTTCCTTTGTAATCATATCCCCTAAGAAAATCCATAATCCCATTATAATCTTTTACTATTATATGATTTTCTTTTGCATACTGGGTAAATTCCTCTGTCACCTCCGGCTCCTGAATAAAGAAATAAACCTCCTTTTGTGTCAGGAATCCGTAAGATAAGGCTACCGGATTACACTCCACGTCATTACCCCTGATATTTAAAAGCCACATCAAATCATCCAGTTTGCTTAGAAGGAGATATTCCGCTCCCGCCTCCTTTATTTTCCTTCTCACCTTATCCAATTTTTCTGCTGCGCTTTCCCCGCTTATTTCCTCCGGCAAAACCGTAATCTTATGACAGGGAAGCCCTGGCCGGCCTTTCCATGTCTCCGCTGCCAGATCCGCCCCATAATTTATTTTTATGCCTTTGCCTTCCGTCAGCTTTTTCTCCAGCCTCCGTCCTTCTTTGCAACTGACCGTCCTTCCGTCAAATCCCAGAATCTGCCCCTCTTCCATTTTTTCATATAGAAAATCAGGAATTTCCGGCACCCCCTCTTCCTGCATACGGAACAGCTCTATCCCTGTCCCTTCCAGTTCCTGCGCCGCCTGGATAAAATATCTTCCGTCAGTCCAAAGGCCAGCCATATCCTGCCCTACTGCCAAAGTCCCGTTTGAACCAGTAAAACCGGAAAAATACTCCCTCGCCTTAAAATAGTCATCCACATATTCTGAATTGTGGAAATCGGAAGTCGGTATCATATAAAAGTCTATGCCTTCTTTTTTCATTGCTTCCCTGAGCAGCCCCAATCTTCCCTGTATTTCTTTATTCATTTCTCTTCCTCTCTCCTTTTTACCATAATAATAGATAAACCTATGCAAAACCCATAAACCCGCTAAATGTCCCCTTAGCTTGGCATCCCGCCGCTATTCCTATATTGTAATATGTTTTTTCAAAAAAGGAAAGAAATTTTAAAGTTTGAATGACCCGGGGATTTACACGTGAAATCGTTTTCCTCAGGCCAGGCTATCCCTTTTTACCGCCTTTCCGCATGCCATCCAACCCACGGAATTATGAAAAAAACAAAATGACCAGCCAACATTCCAAAAAATTTTATTTTTTCCTACGCTTTATGTCAATTTTATGGTATGATGGATATATTAATGGTCTTTTTAGGGCCATATCCGCCAAGAGCTGAGTTATATCATTGGAAAGGAGGCCAGCTATGGATCACAATATTTATTCCGAAGTTACACCTGAAATTATACGGCTCGCTAAAATGAGCGAATCAGCAGATATCATGGAAACCGAACTTTTTACAAAATATGATGTAAAAAGAGGCCTAAGAGACTTAAACGGCAAAGGCGTACTGGCCGGGCTTACCCGTATTTCCGATGTCCGTGCCAACCAGATTGTGGACGGTGTGCAGATACCCATCCACGGGGATTTATTTTACCGGGGCTACAATGTAAAAGATTTAGTTGCCGGCTTTACCAAAGAAAACCGTTTCGGTTTTGAAGAAGCTACATACTTATTACTGTTCGATAAACTGCCTACGGAAAAAGAATTGAATGATTTCCGGGATCTGCTTAGTTTTTACCGGAATCTGCCCACAAGCTTTGTGCGGGATATTATCATGAAAGCGCCAAGCAAGGATATGATGAATACATTGGCAAGAAGCGTTCTCACCCTTTATTCCTATGATGACCGCGCCGACGACACTTCCCTCCCTAATGTATTGCGCCAGTGCTTGCAGCTTATCAGCTTATTCCCCCTTTTGTCCATTTATGGGTATCAAGCCTACAGCTATTACCATGACGGGAAAAGCTTATATATCCACTCCCCTTTGCCTGAGCTTTCCGCAGCGGAAAATATCCTGCGCATCCTCCGGCCAGACAGCGCATATACCCCTTTAGAAGCTAAAATATTGGATATCGCCCTTGTACTGCATATGGAACACGGCGGCGGAAATAACTCCAGCTTCACTACTCATGTAGTGACGTCTTCCCTTACCGATACTTATTCTGTTATTGCAGCCGCTATTGGCTCCCTAAAGGGTCCCAGACATGGCGGGGCCAATATAAAAGTAGTTCAGATGTTTGAGGAAATGAAGCAAGCCTTGTCCGACTGGACTGACGAAGAAGAAGTTGCCGCTTATCTTGTCAAACTGCTCCATAAAGAAGCTTTTGACCATGCCGGCCTGATTTACGGCGTAGGACATGCCGTTTATTCCAAATCCGACCCGCGTGCCGTTATCCTGAAATCCTTTGTGGAAAAATTGTCCGTAGAAAAAGGCCTTCAGAAAGAATTTGAACTTTATTCCTTAGTGGAACGCCTGGCTCCGGAAGTAATCGCAAAAGAACGGCAGATTTATAAAGGGGTAAGCATCAATGTGGATTTCTATTCCGGTTTTGTATACCACATGCTTGGGCTTCCCACGGAATTATATACGCCCATTTTTGCAATGGCCCGCATTTCCGGCTGGAGCGCACACCGGATGGAAGAACTGGCCAATAACGGTAAAATTATCCGTCCGGCTTACAAGCCAATTGGAACAGACCATCCTTACACAGGTATCCGCTCCCGCATTTAAGCTGAGCGTCCATAAGAGGAAAAAGCGCATTCCGGCCAGCCTTATAAATGAAAAACCGCCGGAAGCAAGACAAAATAACAGGATGCTGTATTCGGATTTTTCAATCGCAATACAGCATCCTTTTTCCATCCTATTTCCTGCCCAGCCTTGACGTCCCCAAAAACAAAAAATACCAGGTTTTCCCGCATCTGGCCGATACCCGTGCAAACAAAGCTTCCGGCTTATGATTCATGGGGGTCAATAAACATCTTTTTTGCTTTGGAAGACGCTACACCGAAAAAAACCAGCACTGCCAAATAGCCTCCCACTCCTATCAGGGAAAGATATTCCGGTCCATTCCATCTCGTATTAAATATTCCAAGCAGCCCTACTGCAACGGCAAGAATTCCCAAAATAAGCGCCTTGCCAAACATATACCGGATAAATCCCTCCTTATCCCTTATTTTATTGACATCTATATCTTTACTGATAATAACCCCTGTTTTCAGTTCCCCGTTCCTTTTCATTGCAATTGCGGTATATACAAGATAAATACCGCTTGCGGTAATTAATAAATCAAAGATATTGATATTTCCCATATTTCCTCTGCCCCCGCGCCGTCCCCGGCAATACAAACCCAGGCAAAAATGCCGTCTTTCAGGTATTTTTTACCTTAACTGCTCTATTTTTTCTTCTCACGCTAACTTCAGGAATCTTTCCACCATCTGCTTCATCCCGTCTTTTCCACAGATATTGTCATGGAGTACCGGAGCTGACCTGATTTCCTCAATCGCAGGCGGCACTGTTACCTTTGCCAAGCCAGACAGCCTGTCCACTAATTCAAAATCTGCCATCGCATCATATTTTTCATCAATAGCGCTCATGACGCTTCTTGCAAACTTAAAAGGGCTTGCCGTGGACGCAATCACTGCCGTCGTCTTGTCTCCCGTCTCTCCTAAATATTTATGGTATACGCAAGCTGCCACCGCCGTATGGGTATCCACCACATACCCCGCCTTATCCCAAAGGGACCGGATGGTATCCGCAGTCTCTTTTTCCGAAGCATAACCGCCGTAAAAGTCCCCTAACTGTCCTTTCATCCCTTCCGTAATTTCATATTTCCCTTCCCCATTCAACGCTTTCATAAAACATGCATTCTTTTCCGGGTCATTTTCCCCGATCCAGTAAATCAGGCGTTCCAAATTGCTGGAAATCAGAATATCCATGGACGGCGAACTGGTCAGTGCAAATTCCCGGTTTTTATCATATATCCCCGTACGGAAAAAGTCATACAGCACTTTATTTTCATTAGAAGCGCAAATCAGCCGGTGAATTGGCAGACCCATATTTTTTGCATAGAAAGCAGCCAAAATATTGCCGAAATTCCCGGTAGGGACTACTATATTTATTTTTTCCCCTTCCGTTATCTTCCCCTCTTTCAAAAGGCGGGTATACGCATATACATAATATACAATTTGAGGAACCAGACGGCCAATATTAATGGAATTGGCAGAGGAAAACTGATATCCTTGCCTGTCCATCCTCTCCTCAAGTTCTTTATCCGCAAAAATATTTTTCACCCCTGTCTGGGCATCGTCAAAATTGCCATGAATGCCCACTACATATGTATTTTCCCCCTTCTGGGTCACCATCTGAAGCTCTTGTATCGGGCTGACACCGTTTTTCGGATAAAATACGATAATTTTTGTCCCTTCTACCCCGGCAAAGCCAGAAAGAGCAGCTTTCCCGGTATCACCGGAAGTGGCTGTCAATATTACAATCTCTTTTTTTACATTATTCTTACGCGCCGAAGCAGTCATCAAATGAGGTAAAATAGACAAAGCCATATCCTTAAAAGCAATCGTCGCCCCATGAAACAATTCCAGAAAGTAAGAGCCGTCTGCATGAGTTAACGGTGCGATTTCCTTTGTATCAAATTTAGAATCATAAGCATTGCTGATGCAATTTTTTAATTCTTCTTCTGTAAAATCCGTCAGATACAGCCGCATCACTTCATAAGCCACTTCCTGGTAATCCATGTCCGACAATTCCGCCAGGCTCTTTTCCAATGCCGGTATATGATCCGGCACAAACAGCCCGCCATCATCCGGCAGCCCTTTCAAAATAGCTTCCGAAGCCTTCACCCGAATACCGCTGTCTCTCGTACTGCTATATAAAACTTCCATCGCGCTTCCTCTCCTGTTCCTGCCTGTCCGGCCATCCGGCGCAGACGTTATTCTTATCCTGTCTTACATTCCATAAGCCATATCAAAAATAATATGCCCTAACCTGGATCCGCACGCCGTCATTGATGCCCCGCTGCTTCCTGCCGGGCATACGGCTTCGCCGTTAAGTATAGCATAGATTCCCCTCCCGCGCAATGTCAAGAGAAAAACTCATGCCCGCCATAAGAAAACAAAAGAGTCAGCCTGTTATCAAACCATTTCATCCTCTCCGGATCCGCATATTTGCGCGCTGCAAAATAAAGCGCCCCCTCGGTAATATCCTCCCCATACAAAACCCTTTTTACCGCTTCCTTTGTTTCCTCGCTGACTTTTACCTTTTCCAGGCGTCCATCCCTTACCGGGGAGAACTGTACCGTCCCATTTCCTTTCTGGAACACCACTTCCTTTACCGTATCGGGAAATTTGCTGCTCTCCACCCGGTTCATGACAACCCCGGCCACCAGCATTTTTCCTTTCATATCCTCGCATCCTGCCTCCGCTTCAACAATCCGCAAAAGCACATCATAATCCTCCTGGGACAAAGTATACTTTGCCTCCCTCTCCAGCACATTATAGTCCACAATTCTTTGACCGGAAGACGCTTCCGTGATCATTCCCATGAAGCTGGATGCATCAAGGCCCGCCTGTTCCTCCATAAAACGTATCTGGAAGGCCGGCGTGGATGCAATGCGGTTAATCTGCAGTTCCTTTACCGTAAACCAGGATACCGCAAAAATTACATGGCATAACAGTAACGCGGTAATACTTTTCTTATACTTATACATTTTTCCATCCTCTTCTTATTATTGATGCTCAAACATATTGCCGGATTCCGGCATACGCTTTCCATCCTGTGTGCCTTGCAAAGCGCAAACACATTTCTGTCATAGAAATGTAACACTTCTTTAATATTTTATACAAAGAGTATTGGAATTATTTCTAAAAAATTTCTAAATTTGTATTCTTTTTTCTAAAATGGTATAATCATGATAAAATTACGGCAAAATATGCAGGAAAGCAACCGGAAGCGACAAGGCGGCGGCATCCCGTCCTTTGGGACGTCAAGCGGCCGGAACCGTTGCTTGTACCGGCATATGATAGATAGGAGGAAATTTTGGCCAAAAACATGCCTGGCGTATATGCCGCAAAGAAAAAAGACAATTCCATTTACTACCGTTCTTCCATCACGCTTAGGGAAAAACATATCAGCCTTGGCGGCTATCCTGACGAATGGTCGGCGCATTCCGCTTATATGCAAGCGCGTTCCATTGTCGCAACAGACCATGTCACTTTGGATGATTACCGCCCGGACTCCCCGCTTCCATTTCCCAAATGGGTTGTCCTGATCAATTTCAGGGATAATGGTCTTTATTTTTCCATGCCCATCTATTTAAAAAAGAAATATTTTCTTTATTACCTGGAACCAGCCTATATTTTAAAATTTGATATTGATGATTTATTCTATTATTCCTCAAAGAAAATAATGCAAAGGGGCGGGCATCTTTTCGTCAACGACTACGGAATGCAGTGCAATATCCTAAACCGCTACGGAATCAAAAATTATGCTGTTTATGGGAAGGATTACCTGTTTATCAATGGTGATTCTACTGATTTCCGTTATGAAAACATTGAAATATTAAACCGGTTCCACGGCATTACCTGTATCCCCGGCAAAAACCATGGCGGCTGTCTCTACAAAGTGCGGATCCATGTAAGAAGCAACTATGTGGTAGGCATCTATGAACAAGAAGCAGAAGCGGCCATCGCCTATAACAAAGCTGCCGATATCCTGAAAAAAAACGGCATAGACCGCAATTTCGCCCTCAATTACATTGAAGGGCTTTCCCCTGCTGCCTACGCCGATATTTATTCCAAACTTCAAGTAGCCCCCAGCATCTACCGTCTCACACCGGAAAATACTTAAGTTACGTTTATTTCAGTTCCGCTTATTTTTCTGAATAATCCACAAAACTAATATTTAAATTCACATCCCCGTCCACGCCATTCACCTTTCCTTCCAATGTATACTGCCACATCTGGAACTTATACGGATAATCGGGAATGTCTTTCTGCTGGGAAAGCCAGATATCATAATCCGTCAGTTTTGTCAGGTCAATATGCTTAATCATCCATTCCTTTGTCCCATAAATCATTGGTTGATATCCGGCCACTTTCGTATTTTCAAGAAAAGCCTTTGCCACCGCCGTTTTCTCATCCCTGGACAAAGAATCAATTCTCGCTTTGTCATTCTGCACGTATTCCATATCAAAAGCTACCGGATAAGTAATTTTATAATTTGCCAGCGTCTGAATAATAAAATTGGATTCCTCTACTGCTTCTTGTTCCGTGATTGCCTGGGAAAAAAAGTAAACGCCCACTTCCAGCCCTGCACCGGTTGCTTTTTTGATATTTTCCTCAAATTTTTCATCCAGCATAATCTGTCCGCTGCCATAACCCCTCGACCCTAACCTCAGCATGACAAAATCAATCCCGGACTCTTTCAAAGCCTCAAAGTCCACATCCCCGTTATACTTAGACAAATCCGCCCCTAAATAAGAAATGCTTCTCCCATTATCATAATACGCCATTTTATCCGCTTTCATCTGCAAATTGGTATAATCATAAGTATTCTGTTCCAGATAGGGATTAATCAGCGCCCATTCCTCGCTTCCGTCCGCATAAGTAAGCAGCGTATGTTTTCCGTCTTTTGACGGGTCTGCTGCCGCTTCTTCTTCCGCAACCCTCTTTGCCTCTTCCTCATAACGTGCCGTTTTGTTTTCCTCTTCCCCATCTTTTTCAGAAGAAGCATTCTCCTTTCCTGTTTCCATTAAAAAATCCGGCTCATCCGGATACATATCCCAAAAATCCAAATCCGATGCCGTTAATTTATTCTCTTTATAGAGGCGCTCCACTTCCTGCATACTTTTTCTTCCCGCAAATCCGGCCACAGGAACGCTCTCTTCTTCTGCCACTGTGTTCCCATCCCCGCCGTTATCCGCATTTTCTTCCCCTTCCTGCTGTCCGTCATAGTCCAAAGCCATCACCGCTGTCTTTTCCTGCCGAAGCCGCGCTTTTCTTTCTTCTTCCTGCTTATTCGTATAAACCACCACCCCAAGAATAAGAAGAATGGACAGGCTAACGCCCATAGCCATATACCGCATGGACAATCTTGAATTTCTTTCCTCATTCTCACCTGGTAACCGCATATTCATCCTCCATCTGCTATAAATTTCAAAAACCTTTCTTTTTAGTATTTACGGCAAAAAAAATATCGTTTACTATTACTATAAAAAATGGTAACCCTCTTTCCTTTCTCATGAAACTGCAGGCAAGGCAGGAGGGCTACTATGAATTTAACACGAAATCCAAAAGTCTGCAATGGTTTTTGATTCCATCCCATAAAGCCTAAGGCTGACGGCCTATCTCTATCCCCAACGGATAGAGGCGCGCCCGCAGTAAGGACAGCGCTGCAGTCATATATGGCATATGGCAAAACGCGGACAACTATTAGGAGGCGGCCATGAAACAGCTTTTTTCCTTATCCAAAATCTATCTTACCCTTGCAGTTGCCCTCTTTTCCTCTTTTTTTGCCGGCTGCAGCCGGCAAAAGGAACCTCTTGCCCGGACCGGATTCTATTTTGACACTGTAATTACCGTCACCCTTTATGATAAGCAGGAAGAAACCTTGCTGGACGAATGTTTTTCCTTAGCTGAAATATATGAAAATGCATTTAGCAAAACTGTTAAAGGCAGCGACGTATGGAAGATCAACCAAGGAAAAGGAAAGCCAGTCAAGGTAGGAAAAGATACTTTAACGCTTCTGCAAAGCGCCCTCTCTTACGCCAGGCTTTCCGAAGGAAAAATAGACCCTACTATCGGGCCAGTTACAAAGCTATGGGATTTCTCCGCCTCTTCCCATGCCGCTCTTCCTTCCAGGGAAAACCTGGAAGAAGCCTTATCCCACGTAGGATATCAGGGCGTAATGATTTCGGAAGATAGCGTATCCCTTTTTGATCCACAGGCCGAAATTGATTTAGGATTTATTGCCAAAGGTTATATTGCGGATAGAATGAAAGATTATCTCATTTCCCAAGGGGTCGCCAGCGCTACTATCAATTTAGGCGGCAATGTCCTCACCATCGGTTCCCGCCCTGACGGCGCCCCTTTCCGGGTAGGCATCCAAAAGCCTTTTGCCCCTGCCGGTACCCCCGCCCTTACTTTGCCCATCACCGACCTTTCCGTTGTTTCCTCCGGCATCTATGAACGCTATTTTGAACTGGACGGAACCCTTTACCATCATATCCTGGACACAAAAACAGGCTATCCCGTACAGAATAACCTGTTTGAAGTCACTGTCATTTCCCCGTCCTCTATGGACGGAGACGCCCTATCCACTGCCTGTTTCCTTCTCGGCTTAGAGGAAGGCATGGCCCTTATCGAATCTCTGGAAAACACAGAAGCCGTTTTCTTTACCTCCGATGGAAACATCCATGCTACCAGCGGCCTTAAAGACCTGGTTCCATAGCCAGGGCAACATAGACAAATTTGAAAAAACCGATTATCAATGCGGGGATAGCGGCAGTAACATACTCCCCTCCTCCGCAGTGCGATAATCGCTTTTTTACCATATGGGCAATTCGGAGAACTTCCCTGTATGGATTCGGATATCAAAAGGTCTGTCCGGCAGTGTTGCTTGGCCGATGGCACGAAAAAATATTGTGCAAGTGATTTTGCACGATAGAGAGGAGACTCTAAAACCGTGGAAGCCAATGCGGAACACGATTTTTGCTTTAAGAGGCTCAGCGGAATGCTCCGTACAATAGAACGCGCACAGATTTTCCGTGCCATCGGCCAAACGGCACTGCCGGACAGACCTTTTGGCGCCCGAATCCTATACGGCAAAAAAGTTTGGCATAGCCAAACTTTTTGCCTGTTTCTTAAGCCTTCACAATCGACTTGCGCGGGCATTTCTCTGCACAAGTTCCACATCCCGTACATTTTTCATAATCAATGGCCGCATTGAAATCCGCCACCGTAACCGCATCCGACGGGCAGTTCTTTTTGCAAAGCTGGCAGCCGATGCATCCGGCCGTACATGCTTTCATCGTTACCGGCCCTTTATCTTTGGAGCTGCATGCTACTGCATACTTAGCATCGTAAGGAATTAACTCAATCAAATGCTTCGGGCATACTTCCACACATTTCCCACAAGCTTTACACGCCTCTTTATCCACCACTGCCACACCGTTTATTACATGAATGGCGTCAAAAGGGCAGACCGATACACAACTGCCATAGCCAAGGCAACCGTAATTACAGGACTTCGGACCTCCGTTGGGTACAAAAGCAAGCATCCTGCAATCCTCAATCCCATGATAATCATAATCTGCCTTCGTTTTTTCGCAATCGCCCTGGCATTTCACGAATGCCACTTTCCTTACCGCTTCCCCGGCTTCTACACCCATGATTCCGGCAATCACTTTCCCTACCGGTTCGCCTCCTACCGGGCAGGCATTCACCGGGGCTTCCCCTTTGGCAATGGCAGCCGCTAAACCGGAACAGCCCGGGAAACCGCAGCCGCCGCAGTTATTTCCGGGAAGCGCATTTAATACCGCTTCCTCTCTTTCATCCACTTCTACCTTAAACTTAATAGCGGCAACACCGAGGAACAGCCCGATAAAAAGGCCAACGCCGCCTACGATTGCCGTTGCTGTAATCACACCTGTTATCATTCTGTCACCTCCTATAGTAAACCGGAGAATCCACAGAATGCAATCGCCATTAAGCCTGCCGTAACAAGCACAATGGGCATTCCCTTAAAGGATTCCGGTATATCGTTGTATTCCATCTTTTCACGGATGCCGGCCAGAATGACAATGGCAACAGTAAACCCTACCGCGGTTGCAAAACCATTTACAATCCCCGTCAGGATACCGTACTTCTTCTGCACATTCGTAAGGGCAATCCCCAAAACCGCACAGTTTGTCGTAATTAACGGCAAGTAAACGCCCAAAGCCTGATAAAGGGGAGGCATAAATTTCTTTAAAAACATCTCCACAAACTGCACAAGCGCCGCAATGACCAGAATAAAAACAATCGTCTGCAGATAAGTGACATCAAATTTTTCCAATATAAATTTATAAACCACCCCGGATACCGCAGACGCCAAAGTAATAACAAAAATAACCGCTACTCCCATGCCTGCCGCCGTATTCGTTTTCTTAGACACTCCAAGGAAAGGGCAAAGACCTAAAAACTGGCTCAAAACCACGTTATTTACCAAGGAGGAACTTACTAATATAATAAGCAAATCCTGAATCAATTCCGCTCACTCTCCTTTCCCTCGCCGTAAAATCTATGGCTGCAGCCCTTTTCGCCGCAATTCATACAATCCTCACTGCAGCCTGACTGGATTTTCGACATATCTTTCCCCTTCTTCTCCCCATTCATCCGTATTTTATTCTGTACTGCCGTAAGGGCTGCCAGAACGAAAAACGCACCGGGCGCCATAATGAAAATTGCGCATGGCACATAAGAATCCGGCATAATATGAAGCCCGAAGATTTCCCCTGCACCAATCAATTCACGCACTGCGCCTATACAGGTAAGAGCAAAAGAAAAGCCCAGCCCCATACCAATCCCGTCAAACAGCGAAGGGAGAATGGGGTTCTTGGAAGCATAAGATTCCGCCCGTCCTAAAATAATACAGTTTACCACAATCAACGGAATATAAAGGCCAAGCGCATCATAGAGCGCCGGGATAAACCCTTCCAGCAAAAGCTCCACCATCGTTACAAAAGAAGCGATAACAACGATGAAAGCCGGTATTCTTACTTTATCCGGAATAATATTCCGCAGCATGGAAATCATCATATTGCTCAATGCCAGTACCACCATAGTAGTCAGCCCCATGCCCAAACCGTTCATGGCCGATGTAGTTACCGCCAAGGTCGGGCACATGCCAAGCATTAACACGAAAGTCGGATTTTCTTTGATCAGGCCGTTATAGAGCCGTTCCATCGCATTGCTGTTATTCATTGCCGCTTCCTCCTTCCATTAAGATTTCCCTGAAATAATGCAGCCCGGCATTTACTCCATTGGTAACCGCATGGGTAGTAATCGTTGCACCGCTTATTGCGTCAATCTGGTTATCCCCCGCCGCACCGGTTTTCACATATTCAAAGCTTTCTGCATTCTTATTTGTAAACTGAGGCTTCAGCACTTCTTCCGCCCGCATTCCAAGCCCCGCCGTTTCCGATATGGACAGAAGCGAAATCCCGTTCAATGTACCATCGCTTCTAACCCCCATCATAAACTCAATATCTCCTCCATATCCTTCATGGTCATTGACGGTAATGACATAGCCAAGCACACTGCCGCTTCCGTCCTTTGCGGCCATTACTTCTCCGATATCTACGCCTTCAAAGCCAAGTTCCGCCCAGCTATCCGGCACAACCTGATTCCCGCTGCTTTCATCCTTTGCCGTCGATTCCACCGCTTCAAAGGAGGCGGCATCCTGAAATACTTCCGTACACGCTTGCTGTTTCGCCTTTTCCTTCTGAACCGCAATCGGTTCTTTTGTCACCTGATATACCGCCCCCAAAACCAGTCCGGCAATCAACGTAATGGCAAACAAAATAAGGGCATCCCTTATCATGCTGTTTTCTTTTCCGTTATTCATGCGCGCCTCCCCCCTTTCATGCCAAATGCTTTCGGAAGGGTTATTTTTTCAATCAAAGGCACCAGCAAGTTCCCGATAATAATCGCATAGGAAACCCCTTCCGAAGACGGCCCGAAAATACGGAAAATCCCCGTCAATACCCCCAACAATATCCCGAACAGATACTGCCCGTTCTTCGTAATGGGCCTTGTCACATAGTCCGTTGCCATGAAAAACGCCCCAAGCATCAGTCCGCCGCCCGCAAGCTGCGCACTGATATAAGCCGGGTCGAAACCATGCCCCCCGAACAGGCCGGCAAACAAGACAAAGCTAAGAATGTAACAGCCGGGGATGCGCAAATCAATTACGCCTAAAAGAATAAGAAAACATGCTCCCAGTATAATAGCAATCATAGAGGTTTCCCCAATGGTTCCTGAAGTCCTGCCCACCACCATAGACAAAATATCTACGGATTCCCCGCTTTTTATTGCAGCGAGAGGAGTAGCCCCCGTATATGTATCGCATTCAAAATTCGTCATAATCGACGTAAAGGAAATGAGCAAAAAGCACCTTGCCGCCAAAGCCGGATTCATAAAGTTCTGCCCCAGCCCGCCAAAAAGCATTTTTACCACAAGGATGGCAAAGACGCCGCCGATAACGCCAATCCACCAAGGAGCGGTAGAAGGCAGGTTCAACGCCAGCAAAAGCCCGGTCACCACTGCCGAATAATCCCCTATTGTCACCTTTTTATTCATTAATTTTTCATAAGCAAACTCCGTCAAAACCGTGCTTGCCACCGTCACTGCTATCAAAATAAGCGCATCTATCCCGAAATTATATATCCCAAAGCCCGCTGCCGGGAGAAGCGCAATCACTACCGCCAGCATAATGCTGCTTGTAGTCACCTTGCTTCTTACATGGGGATTGGATGACACCTTCATCAAATCGCTCACTTTTCGTACCTCCTGTTTTTTCTATCCATTACTGCCTGCCTAATTAAGCCTTTGCTTTTTTCCCGTCATCCTTCGGCGCAGGCTTTTTCCCCCGCTTTGCCAACTGCATCTTACGCATGGATTTAATCGTCTGGGTCAACGGCCGTTTTGCCGGGCAGACAAAGCTGCAGCACCCGCATTCACAGCACTCCATTCCATTGTAGGAAAGGAATGCTTCTTCATCATAATGTTCCGCAAAATCCGCCAATTTTCTCGGCAATACCCTTCCCGGGCAAACCTCCACACATTTCCCGCAGTTAATGCAGGCGCTCGGCTCCATCTTGGAAACATCGTCCTGGGTAAGGCATAAAAGCGCAGAAGCCGTTTTGGTGGTCGGCACATCCAAATCGAAAATGCCAAAGCCCATCATCGGCCCGCCGGAAACAATTTTCACCGGTTTTTCTTTAAATCCCCCTGCCTCTTCTACCAATTCATGGTAATTCGTTCCAATCCTTACAATAAAATTGCGAGGATCGGCAATTGCATCTCCCGTTACCGTCACAATACGGTTCATCAACGGTTTCCCAAGCATTACCGCATGGTAAATAGCTACAATCGTATCCACATTATTTACTACGCAGCCTGCATCTGCCGGAAGCATCTTGGAATGAATGCTCCTCCCTGTGGTCGCATAGATTAGCTGGCGTTCCGCCCCCTGCGGATACTTTGTCTTCAATGCTTTTACGCCGATTCTCGTCTCATCCTTTGTCAGCTTTTTCAAAAGCTCAATACAATCCGGCTTGTTATCTTCCACCGCCAGAATCCCTCTCGCATTATCGAAAAGCCGGAGCATAATTTTCAGCCCTTCAATCAGCTTTTCCGGCTCTTCCAACATCCTCCGGTAATCCGAAGTCAGATAAGGCTCGCATTCCGCACAGTTAGCAATAACATAATCTATCTTTTCCGGCTCCTTCGGCGAAAGCTTAATGAAAGTAGGGAAACCTGCGCCGCCCATACCGACGACCCCCGCTTCCTTGACCCTTCCAATAATCTCTTCTTTGGATAATTGCTCTGCCGATTCTACCGGCGAATATTCCACTTCTTCATATTCCCCATCGTTTTCGATTACGATGCTCATCACATTATCCCCTGTTACTACACGCCTTGGTTCAATCGCCTTCACGGTTCCCGATACGGTAGCATAAATCGGAGCCGATACAAAACCGGAAGCCTCCGCGATCTTCTGCCCGGTCAGCACCCGGTCGCCTTTTGCCACAACCGGCGTTGCCGGAGCGCCAATATGCTGGGATAAAGGATACACCAGATCCCCTTTGGGCAGCACTTCCTTTATTGGCTTATCCTTCGACAGCTCTTTTCCGTCGTAAGGATGAATACCGCCCACGAATGTTAACTTAGCCATTTGTCACCCTTCTTTCTCTCAGAATTCAAACGTCAGTTCCTATCATGTTGAACGCGACGACTTTTAATATCAATATACTATTTTTCTACAAAAAATACTACTGAATTTTGAAAAAACATGATAAAATAAACAAGGAAATATTTTACCAGAAAGGAAATGATATATTATGAGAACACTACGGCAAACGATACATTTCCCCAATATTGACTATCCCTTGGAGAAAATTGCGCCTTTCAATAAAATTCTTTTCCTCGATATCGAAACTACGGGCTTTACTGCAAAAAGCTCTTCTCTTTATATGATTGGCGCAGCTTATTACGAAGAGGGCAAATGGTATATCAAACAATGGTTTGCGAACGGCTATGAAGAAGAAGCCGAAATCCTTTCCGCCTTCTTCACCTTTGCAAGAAGCTACACTCATCTCATCCATTTTAACGGCAATAACTTTGATCTCCCATATCTGCTCCAGAAATGCAGGCAATATAATTTGCCCTATCATTTTAACGGTTTCGAGGGGATTGATATTTACCGCAGGATTGCCCCATACAAATCCTTCCTGCGCCTTCCAAACTGTAAACAGAAAACGCTGGAACAGTTTCTTGGGATTGACCGGGAAGATACCTACAGCGGCGGCGAACTCATCAGCGTATACCACACATATGTAAAAACCCCTACCGACTATGGCTTTCAGGCGCTTGCCCTCCACAATGCCGATGATATGAAAGGGATGCTGCAGATCCTTCCTTTACTTTCTTATTATGATTTATTCAACGAACTGCCAAGGCCAAAAAAAGTACAAGCTAATTATTACCATGACATCAGCGGGGAACGGCATCAGGAGCTGATGATGAAACTGACTCTCCCTTCCCCTTTGCCGCAGCCACTTTCCGGCACGGCAGAAGGCTGCTATTTTAAAGGGGAAGGATCAGAAGCCAGCCTCCGCGTTCCTCTTTATGAAGAAGAAATGAAATACTTTTATTCCAATTATAAAAATTACTATTATCTGCCGGAAGAGGATACAGCCATACACAAATCAGTCGCTTCCTATGTAGACAAAAACCACCGCACACAGGCTACGGCTAAAACCTGTTACACACGTAAACTGTCCACCTATCTTCCCCAATGGGACATTCTCTTCCAGCCTTTCTTCAAACGAAGCTATGAAGACAGGGATATTTTCTTTGAACTGACAGAAGAAATGAAAAAAGAACGCCGGCTTTTTTCAGAATATGCCGGGCATATTATCAATATGATTGCAAGTTCCTATGCTAAACCGTAAAAAACTGCCTGGCCGGTTCCCAAGTCCCCGGATTTCTGCCGGCAGATAACAAAAGGTAAGTTTTCCAGCCAGAAAACTTACCTTTTTTCTTATCTTATTCAACAAACAATGATATACAACTGCGCACACAGAACTAAAACTGC
The DNA here is from genome assembly GCA_910576535.1 of uncultured Lachnospiraceae bacterium. Classification (GTDB taxonomy): domain Bacteria; phylum Bacillota; class Clostridia; order Lachnospirales; family Lachnospiraceae; genus Kineothrix. The sequence goes on from CAJTKK010000005.1 coordinate 38,979, forward strand.
GCTGCCGGGAATTTTAAATGCGGGAACGCGTAAGACGCACTTTTCACCTCTGAAAAATCAATATTCCGGAAAAATGCCCCGCATCCGTCGTTATGGCTTTTCATAAAAGAAAGAATTCTTTCTTTCATAGCCAATTTCTTTATAATTGATAATCTGTTCGGTACTTCCAATAAACAACAAACCTTTGTGCGCAAGCGACTTTTGGAATTTAACAAACACTTCATCTTTTGCTTCTTCCGTAAAATAAATCAGCACATTACGGCAGACGATCATATGCCACCCATCACGGTATGCGTCCTTCAGCAAATTATGCTGGCTGAATTCCACCCGCTTTTTGATACTATCTGATATCTGATAGGATAAACCCACTTTGGTAAAATATTTTTTCTTTAAATCTTCTGGTACATTGGCCACGCTCTTCGCGCTGTAAAGCCCTACCTTTGCCTTGGCAATCACCTGTTTATCCAAATCTGTGGCATAAATTTTAACCTGCTCTATCGGGATATGTTTCGACAACGCCATAACAAGTGAATATGGCTCATCTCCTGTGGAACATGCCGCACTCCATATTTTCAGGTTTTTGCCAAATTTGGAAATCAGTTCTGGTATAATCTGTGTATCCAGCACTCTCCATTGATCTGCATTACGGTAGAACTCAGATACATTTATCGTAAGATAATTGATAAATTCTTCAAACTTTGCTGTATTCGTCTTAATGAAAGCCATATATTTGTCATAACCAGTCACGCCATTCTTTGCAATCAACGTATCAATACGGCGCTTCATCTGTTTTTCCTTATAGGCGTTCAAGTCAATCTTCGTAAGATCATATACCGCTTTTTTAAACCATTCGTAATCATAAGCCATGGCAAATACCTACCGTCATATTCATATTTTTAATGCTTAACCCCTATTCTTCCCCGGATCCATCCTGTCCGTTTGCAATTGCAGCATCAATATCTACGGATACCACATCTGCGTCTTCCTGAGCTTCTTCCGCTTTAGGTTCAGATGCGAGCATAGCCTTCACGCTCAAGCTAATCTTTTTATCCTCATTGTTAAAGTCAACTACCTTCGCCGTAATTTCTTCACCGGCCTTTAATACATCTGCCGGTTTTTCAATATGTTCTTTGGAAATCTGGGAAACATGAAGCAAAGCATCCACGCCCGGTTCCAGTTCAATGAATGCGCCGAAATCCGTCATCCTTGCCACTTTGCCCGTTACGATGTTGCCTGCGGCATATTTCTCCGCCGCATCTTTCCAGGGATTCGCATCTGCAAACTTAAGGCTTAAGGCAATCTTATTCCCTGTAATCTCTTTAATCAGGACTTTTACTTTTTCACCAACTTTAAATACTTTCTTCGGGTTCTCTACCCTGCCCCATGACATCTCGGAGATATGAAGGAGTCCATCTGCGCCGCCTAAGTCAATAAATGCGCCAAAATCTGTTACATTTTTAACTGTCCCTTCTACCACATCCCCTTCTTTGATGGATTCAAACAGTTTTCTCTGAAGTTCTGCTTTTTCCGCAACAATTAACTGCTTACGGTCGCCGATATATCTTCTTCTCTTAGGATTATATTCACTGATGACAAATTGGATCTCCTGTCCCGCATATTTGGACAGATCTCTTTCATAAACATCCGACACAAGGCTTGCAGGAATGAAAATCCTTACTTCTTCCACTACAACGCTTAAACCGCCGTCCAAAACCTGAGCCACCTTAGCGGTAAGGACTTCTTTGTTGTTAAACGCCTCTTCAATCCTCTTATTGCCCCTGTCAGCCGCCAGCCTTTTATAAGTAAGAAGGACTTGTCCTTCCCCGTCATTTACTTTTAATACCTTCACTTCCATTGTATCGCCTATTTTAGCGACCGCCGTTAAATCTACATTGGGTTCGTTTGTGTATTCGTTTCTTGTCAGTATACCGTCTGACTTGTAGCCGATGTTGAGAATAATCTCTTCAGGCTTTACGTCAATCACTGTGCCTTCCACTACCTCTCCCGCATGTATTGTCTTTAATGATTCTTCTAACATTTGTTCAAAAGTTAATTCTGACATAATTTTGAACCTCCTCAATAATATTATTTGGGGTAGACGCCCCGGCAGTAATACCGACCGGTGAAGCCGTTTTAGGTAGTTCTAAACGCAAGTCATCCAGTGTCTGTATAAAATAAGTATTCTCACATTCTTCTTTACAAATCTCGTACAGCTTTCTTGTATTAGAACTGTGAGTACCCCCTATTACTATCATGTTTTCAACCTGAGACGCAATCCGCCTCGCCTCAGTCTGCCGTTCTTCTGTTGCGTTACATATAGTATTCACAACACTAACATTGTAACCTTTTTTCAAAAAAATTTCAACTAATTCTTTAAATTTGTTGTAGTTAAATGTCGTTTGGGAAACAATGCATATTTCTTCCCCTTTTAAAACGGCATTTTTTTCTTCCTCTAAAAAGGCTTCCGCCTGCTCTTTCGATTCCAGGACTGTCGTTTCCGTTAGTGACCAGCCCCTTATCCCTTCCACCTCCGGATGCCCGGAATTTCCAATAATAACAATCCTCTTCCCCTGCCTGCTTTCCCTCTCCACGATATCATGGATTCTTTTTACAAAAGGACAGGTAGCGTCCACGCATTTCAGCCCCTTGCATTCCAGCAGATCATATACTTCCTTTGCCACGCCATGGGAACGGATCACCACCGTCCCTCCCTCAAGCCGCCTAAGCCCCTCTATCCCTTCCACCACGACAGCTCCCCGGCTTTCTAAATCCTTGACCACTTCTTCATTATGGATAATGGGGCCAAATGTATAAATCTTATTTCCGTTTTCCAACTGCTCATAAACCTTTTCTACAGCCCTTTTTACCCCAAAACAGAACCCGGCGCTTTTTGCCCTTATTACCTTCATTCCTCTTTGCGCTCCTTCTTTTCTTTCCTTCCCAGGCAATTGCAAAACCAGTTAACATGCTTCCTCTTCCCATTGTTTTATAAATCTTCCTCACCGGTTTGCGTCCTGCCAGGCTCTATGGCATTAGAAGAAGCTTTTCCGCACAGTCCTATCACCGCCTCCACCACTTCCTCTATTGTCATATCCGATGAATCTACAAGCACGGCATCTTCCGCCTGGCAAAGCGGGGAAACCTCCCGGCTCATATCCCGTTTATCCCTCTCAATAATATCCTTCTCTATCTGCCCAAAATCGCATTCCACACCTTTTGCCGTCAATTCATCGTATCTTCTTTTTGCCCGGACTGCACTGCCTGCCGTCAGATAAACCTTTACATCCGCATCCGGCAGAACGCATGTGCCGATATCCCTGCCGTCCATCACCACATCCGATTCCTTGGCCAAAAGCTGCTGAAGCTCCACTAATTTCCTGCGGACATCAGGGTTGGCGCTGCTTTCACAGGCCATATTGCCCACCTCTTCCGTCCGGATCAGCCCATTTACGTTTTCCCCGTTTAGAAGCACCACCTGTTCCCCGTCCACATAACGGATCGTGATTTCCGCTTCCTTGCATTTCCGGCTTATTTTTTCTTTCTCTTCCGGCCGGATGCCGTTGCGGATAAAATAAAGCGCCATGGCACGGTACATCGCTCCCGTATCCACATAGATAAACTGCATTTTTTTTGCAATTTTTTTTGCTATCGTGCTTTTCCCTGCCCCCGCCGGTCCGTCAATCGCTATATTATAACTCATTTTATTTTCTCCTTTCCCGCAGCGCAAATCCCTGCCTGATATCCGGTAGACCATGCAATCTGCAGATTAAAGCCTCCTGTCAATGCATCCGCATCCAAAATTTCCCCGGCAAAATAAAGCCCTTTTATCAATTTAGACTCCATCGTGGAAGGATTGACTTCCTTTACATGGATCCCTCCCTGCGTAATTACTGCTTCTGCATAATCCCTGGTTCCCGTTACTGTCATTTCCATATTTTTTATTATATAGGCAAAATGCTGTCTTTCTTCTTTTGTAATTTCATGAACCTTTTTTTCCCCGTCTATGCCGGATAACTCCACCATAACCGGAATCAATTTGGACGGAAAAAGTCCGCCTAATGCATTTTTAAATAATTTATTTTTATTTTCTTCAAAGTCCCTTAAAAGCCTTTTATCCAATTGTTCCATCGTAAGCGCCGGTTTTAAGTCCAGCCTCAGAACCGCTTTTTTTCCCTTGCATTTTTTTCCGTAATAACTGCTCGCGCTTAATATCAGCGGGCCGCTTACCCCAAAATGGGTAAAAAGCATCTCCCCGAACCCCTCATAAAACGGCTTCTTTCCTTTGATGCCAAGAAAAACTTCCACATTTTTCAGGGAAAGCCCCTGCAGTTCTTTGCACCATTTTTCTTGAATATTCAAAGGGACTAGCGAAGGGAACGTTTCTTTTACCGTATGCCCATTCTCCGCCGCCATACGGTAACCATCCCCGTCCGATCCGGTCGAAGGATAAGAAAGTCCCCCTGTTGCCATAATTACGGCATCCCCGCCGTCTTTCTTCCCGTCTTCTAACTCCACGCCCGTTATCATCCCTTCCCGGACTATCAGCTTTTTTACTTCCGTATGCAGCCGGATGTCCACTTTTCTTTTCCGCATCTGCCGCTCCAATGCCGCAATCACGTCCGAAGAATGGCCGGAAACCGGAAATACCCTGCCGCCCCTTTCTGTTTGCAAAGGGCATCCTGCTTTTTCAAACCATTCCATGACCGCCTGATTGTCAAACCCATAAAAAGCGCTATATAAAAACTTGGGATTTGTCACTACATTCTGAAACAGCTCTTCCATATCGCAGGCATTGGTAAGATTACATCTTCCTTTCCCTGTAATAAACAGCTTTTTCCCAAGCTTTCCGTTCTTCTCATACAGCGTTACTTTCATGCCTTCTTCCGCAGCCGCTGCAGCCGCCATCATTCCGGCCGCCCCGCCGCCAATGACAATTACTTTTTTCATCCTCCGCTTCCTCTCTTACTGCTGTTCTTTCATTAAAGGATAATTCAGCATCGGTTCTTCATCAATAAAGTTAATCTCATCGTTCAGATAAACCTGATAATTATTCCATGCCTGCTCCAGTTCTTCCAGATTGTGTTTCACATCCTCCGGTCTCTTTAAGCACAATGCCACTACCAATGCATTAATCAGACTCAAAGGCGCCACCAGCGAATCCACAATAGACACCATATCGCTTCTGGCCAACAGGTTACAGGAAGAATACAAATTCATGGGAGAGTGCACGCTGTCCGTAATGGCAATCACTTTTGCATTCCTGTCATTGGCAAATTCCATCGCTTTTAATGTGCGCATGGAATACCTGGGAAAACTAATTCCAATGACCGCATCCTTTTCCCCAATCCGTATCATCTGCTCAAACATCTCGCTAACGCTTGTCGTCCTTAGCAATACGACATTCCCTCTTATCATATTCAAATAGAAACAAAGAAAGTCGGCCAAAGGCTCACAACTGCGGATGCCCACAATATATAAGGTCTGGGCTTCTAAAATGATATCCACTGCCATTTCAAAAGAAACGCCGTCCAAATTTTCTATTGTATCCTGCAGCTTTTCAATATCCGCTTTTAAAACGGAAGTCAATATTTCCGACTGTGTGCTTTTGCCGTATTTCACCCCGATTTTCTGAACGGAATTCAATTTATCTTTGACCCATTCCTCCAATGCTTTCTGAAAATCAGGATAGCCGTCATAGCCAAGGCCGGCAGCAAACCTTACCACTGTAGATTCGCTTGTGCCAACAGTTTCCCCAAGCTTTGCCGCTGTCATAAACACTGCCTGTTCATAATGATCCGTAATATAAGCGGCAATTGCTTTATGGCTTTTGCTCATTTTGGGATATTTTTCGTTTATTTTGGAAATGACATCCCCTTTTGTCTCATTCTTTCTTTCCATCTCCATCCTATGTATATCCTTCACTCTCTTTTGGGCGTGCCGCCTACTGCAGCATAAATCCGTCTTCCTTTGCACATTTTCTTTCCAGTATATATGGTTTTGGGAAAAATGGCAATGTTTTTGTTAGGGGATGAATGGCGGGGATATGGCAAAAAAAAGAGGACCGCCCAAAGCAATCCTCTTTCTCATCCGTTTTATACAGGATAAGCCCCATTCTTCGTATCTGCCTGAGTCATATCCACTTTTTCCTGCTGTGCCTGACGATATTTGAAGAAGTCGGTAGCAACCTGAGGGAAAAGCGCATAGGAGAGTACGTCTTCATCCTGCTGCTTCCATTCCTTCATTTCCGCTTCCAATTTGTCAAGCTCGTTTTCGATTAAGTCCGCCGGACGGCAGGTAATCCTCTCTTCGCCCGGAATAACTTTATCAATAATTTCCTGATTCATCGGTTTAATGGTCTGGCCATATTCACCGCGCAAAACTGCTTTTGTTTCTTTTGTCGCCATCTTGTAACGCTCACCCAGAAGCACATTGAATACTGCCTGCGTACCAACAATCTGGGAAGAAGGAGTAACAAGCGGCGGCTCGCCTAAATCTTTACGTACTGCAGGGATTTCCCTCAATACATCGTAATATCTGTCTTCTGCATTCTGCTCTTTCAACTGGCTTACCATATTGGAAAGCATACCGCCCGGTACCTGATACAACAATGTCTTAATATCAACGCCCATAACCTTCGGGTTCATCAGCCCGCTTGCAAGACATTCATCCCTGTAAGGCCTGAAGTAATCAGCGATTTCTGCCAGGATGCTCTGGTCATAACCGGTATCGTAAGGGGTTCCTTTAAAGGTTTCCACCATAACTTCCGTTGCCGGCTGGGAAGTACCCAGTGCAAAAGGAGAAATTGCACAGTCGATAACATCCACGCCCGCTTCTACTGCCTTTAAGTATGTCATGCTGGCTACACCGGAAGTATAATGTGTATGAAGCTGAATCGGAAGTTTGGTTGCGCTCTTCATTGCGGAAATCATTTTTGTCGCTTTGTAAGGAACAAGAAGACCTGCCATATCCTTGATACAGATGGAATCCGCTCCCATCGCTTCAATCTTTCTTGCCATATCTACCCAATATTCCAAAGTATAAGCGTCACCTAATGTATAGGACAATGCAACCTGTGCATGGCCTCTGCCTTCCCTTTGTTTCACTGCATTCGTAGCGTTTACTGCTTCCTGCAGGTTCCTAAGGTCATTAAGGCAGTCGAAAATCCTGATAATATCAATACCGTTGGCAATGGATTTTTCAACGAAATAATCCACCACATCATCTGCATAAGGACGGTATCCTAAAATATTCTGCCCTCTGAAAAGCATCTGCAATTTCGTATTTTTAAATCCGTCCCTTAACTTCCTCAACCTCTCCCAAGGATCTTCTTTCAGGAAACGAAGGGAAGCGTCAAAGGTAGCGCCGCCCCAGCACTCTACTGCATGGTAACCAACTTTATCCATCTTCTCAATGATTGGAAGCATTTTTTCCGTAGGCATTCTCGTTGCAATCAATGACTGATGCGCGTCGCGGAGAACGGTTTCCATAATTCCAATCGGTTTTTTCACCTGTTCTGACATTTTTTATTCCTCCTATTAAATTTCAATTGCAAAACCACAACTGGCTCATATGCCATTAAAATACTCCAAATACTGCCATGAAGGTACCAGCCGCTACCGCTGTACCGATAACTCCGGCTACGTTAGGCCCCATTGCATGCATAAGCAGGAAGTTCGTCGGGTCTGCTTCCGCACCGACTTTCTGGGAAACCCTGGCTGCCATAGGCACCGCGGAAACGCCTGCGGAACCAATCAGCGGATTTACTTTTCCATGCGTGATTATGCACATTAACTTCCCGAACAATACGCCGGCTGCCGTACCGAATGCAAATGCAATCAAACCGAGTACCACAATTTTAATCGTTGCCCAGTTTAAGAATGCTTCCGCGCTGGTAGTCGCCCCTACGGATGTACCCAGCAGGATAACTACGATATACATCAATGCATTGGATGCCGTATCTGTCAACTGCCTTACAACCCCTGACTCCCTGAACAGGTTACCGAGCATCAGCATACCAACAAGGGGAGCTGTTGTCGGAAGAATCAGACATACAACGATAGTAACGATAATGGGGAACAAAATCTTTTCCAATTTTGAAACCGGACGCAACTGCGCCATTTTGATTTTTCTTTCTTTTTCCGTTGTTAAAAGCTTCATAATCGGCGGCTGGATAATCGGCACCAGCGACATGTAGGAATAAGCCGCTACTGCGATAGGGCCAAGCAGAGCCGTCTGTCCTAATTTTCCTGCGAGGAAAATGGAAGTAGGGCCGTCTGCACCACCGATAATGGAAATTGCCGCTGCTGCCTTGTCATTGAACCCAAGCCCGATTGCGCCGAAGTATGCGGCGAAAATACCAAACTGTGCGGCAGCGCCTAACAAAAAGCTCTTAGGGTTGGCAATCAAGGGACCAAAGTCCGTCATTGCACCTACGCCCATGAAAATCAGGGAAGGCAGGATTGCCCATTCATCTAAGAGATAGAAATAATAAAGCAGACCGCCTGTTCCGTTTGCCGCATCTTCAATGCTTAACATAATATCCGGATAAATATTTACAAGCAGCATACCAAATGCTATCGGCGTTAACAGCAAAGGTTCAAAACCTTTTGCGATAGCAAGATAAAGAAATACACAAGCTACTACAATCATCAGGTAATTTCCCCAGGTAAGGTTGAAAAAAGCCGTCTGATGTATTAGGTTGTCTAATGTATTCGTTATATAACTGAAATCCATTATTTTAACCTCCTGTTTTGATTCACAGCAACAGATGCCATGCTTCTTATGATTAATTTAAAGTTGCCAGCAATGCACCTGCTTCTACAGGATCGCCAACCGATACATCCACGCTGGCTACCGTACCGTCCTGAGGAGCGACAACCGGGATTTCCATCTTCATAGCTTCCAGTACGACTACCGTGTCACCTGCTTTTACCGCCTGTCCTACCTTCACTTCCACTGCAAATACCTTTCCTGCCGCACCGGCTTCCACTTTAACGCTTCCTGCCGCACCGCTTGCTGCCGGTTTTGCTGCTGCCTTGGGAGCCGCTTTCGGAGCTGCCTTAGGCGCTGCCGGAGCTGCTGCGGGAACCCCTGAAGATGCCCCTTCTTCTACTACTACATCATATACGTTGCCATTTACGGTAATGGTATAATTTTTCATTCTTCTATTCCTCCTAAATTATAAATTCCATCCACATACAGTTAACACTCTGCATGCAATCGCTTAAAATGTTCTTCTTTTTCTGATTGACCTGACAACAAAACCGTCAGTGGAAGCTGCCCCTTGGCTCGCTGCAATGGCAGCCGCAATAACAGCCACCAATTCCAAATCATCGGCTTCCTCTTCTTCCACTGCTGCAACCGCTACCGGAGCCGGAGCTGCAACAGGCTGTTGAGGCTGCTGGGGTTTCTTTGTAAACGATGCCTGAATCTTAGGGATAAAGGTAAAGCATGAAATTATCAGGCTGATTAAGATAAGCACCACGAATACGGTTCCCATACCAAGCAGCGTATTCATTGCCGCCTTTGCCATCAATTCCCCAAAAGAATAAACGACGTTTGTAGCCATACTGGTCAGCATCATTTCATCATCAAAAATGATTTCGATATTTGCATCATGGACCGTACCTTTTATTTTCAGATTGACAATAAACCCATCGTCATTGATCTGCGCGTTCTCTTCCGATATCTCCACAAACTCGCCGATATCTTCCTGCGCGCTGTCCCAACTGCTGAATGCAGATGCAGATACGGCATCCGCCTTGGCAATCTGGGCTTTTTCATTTTCATAATTGCCGGAACAGATTTCCTGGAGATTCTGGAAAATCTGCTCCCCATAATAGATTGCCTCTTCCTCGGTCATATCCGTCCATGCAGGCTCTTCTTCCTGCTTGCTCCCGCATGCGCTCACTCCAAGGATACAGGTAATCATACCTAATACTAATAACCATCTTTTCATAATGAAGCAGCATCCTTTCTAGACTGTGCCGTGTTTTTTCGCCGGGCGGTCTTCATGTTTTGTATACAACATTTCAAATGCGCCGATTACATATTTCCTCGTATCCTCCGGCGCTACAATCTGATCCACATACCCTCTCCTCGCCGCACTCTTCGCGCTTGTCTGAAGAAGTGCATATTCCTTTGCACAAGCATCAATGGCATCGGAGCCTTGTCCATCGCAGATAATCTTTGCAGCCAGCTTTGCGTCCATTGTCCCGATTTCAGCATCCGGCCATGCCATCGTAATATCTGCGCCGATTGCCTTGGAGTTCATCGCAACATAAGCGCTGCCGTAGGCTTTCTGCGTAATTACATTTACTTTCGGCACCGTTGCATTTGCAAAAGCATATGTAAGGCGCGCTACTGCCTTAGCCATCTTCTTCTCGGAACATTTGGAAGATGCAAACCCTTTTACATTGGTAAGGGATAATACCGGAATATCAAACGCATCGCAGAATGCAATAAAATCTGCTGCTTTCTCGCATCCTCTTGCCGACAATACCATATCGAATTTCTCCGCAACCTTGCCTTCTTCACCATAAACTTCACTGCGGTTTGCAACAGCGCCTACGGTAGCGCCGTTCAGTTTGATGAATCCGGTTACCATATCTTTGGCATAATTCCTCTTTGTTTCAAAGAATATGCCATTATCGGAAAGCTGGGAAAGCGCAATGGAAGTATCCCCTGCACAATTTTCCAATCCTTCACATACTCTATTCAAATCATCGGCACATTCCGTAAATGACATATTGTCTTCGTTGTTGGCAGGAAGCATGGAAACCAGTTCCCGAATCTGCGCCAAGATGTCAGCTTCCCCTGCCACTACATCTACAATGCCTGCCTCTTCGCTCTGGAATGCCGCACTGGAAGTATCGCATCTGGAAATCTCATTGCCGTCGATGGCATTGGGGGAATTAACAAAAAGCTTCGCTTTCTTTTCTTCCATAAAAGTAAAATCCGTCAATGTAGGAACTACTGCAAGACCGCCGCCACAGGTTCCAAAAATCGCCGTTATCTGCGGGATTACGCCTGACGCATTCACCTGTTTCATATAAATCTCACCAAAACCGTTCAATGCATCCGCAGCTTCCTGCAGCCTGAACCCGGCAGAATCGATTAAACCGATAACGGGTGCGCCCGTCTTCATTGCCAGATCATAGAGGTTCGCAATTTTTTTCGCATGCATCTCACCAATGGTTCCGTTTAATACGGAAGCGTCCTGGCTGTAAACATACACAAGATTGCCGTCGATAACTCCATAACCGGTAATGACACCGTCAGAAGGAGTTTCTGTCTGTTTCAGGTTGAAGTCAGTTGCCCTTGCCGTAACAAGCGCCCCTATTTCAACGAAACTGTTTTCGTCGAGTAAAGTATTGATTCTTTGACTCGCTTGTGAAGTAGTACTCATTTTTTCAGCCCTCCATTTTATATTAAAAAAATAAAAACTATTTAACGGGGAACAAACTTCCCCATGATTACACTGTAGTAGTATAACACAAAAGTGAAAAATAGCATAGAATTATTTTCATTTTTTAACATGTTTTTTACAGTGCATAAAGCTTCCATATATATCTTACAATCCAAGGAAAATTCATCTGTTCTACATCCCCGTCCACCACAATGGGATATTCTTTTAAAAGTTCCCCTTCCAGATAATATTTTACGCTGCCTGCTATGCTCCCGCCTTTTACCGGAGCCGTTAAAGCATCCGGAAGCCGGACTTCCTTTTCCGCCTTTTCCCCGTCTTTGAGCAGGATATTCAATTCCTCTTCTTTCACAGAAACCCCCACATATGCCCCGCCGTAAGGTTTCCCGTTTTCCGGTACCCCGCCCTCCACCAGCAGCGGTTCCAATTTTACAGGTTCATAAACATTCCGGTATTCATAATTTTCCAGCCCGTATCCCATTAATTTTTTAGTATCGCTCCATTTATAATTTTTATTGTTGGGCCACCCGCAGGCCAGAAGCGCTACCACGAAGGTCTTCCCTTCCCTGCGCAGCGCCCCTACATAGCAGTATCCTGCATTGTTCGTAAATCCGGTCTTCCCCGACAAAGCCCCGTCCATCATGGCAAGAAAAGCATTGTGGTTATTGCATGAATAACTGCCTTTTCCTTCCCCGTCCGTAAAAAAGTGGTTTGCCGTTCTTGTGATTTCCAAAAACTCCTCTTTCTTTTCCGATTCTTCTATGCAATATTTCATTATCCGCGCCAAATCCCTCGCCGTTGTGGAATGCACCTTTGTATCCCCACCACTGTCTGTAACGGAAGCATCCAGTCCATTAGGCGTAATAAAAAAGGTGTCAAAGCAGCCGATGTCTTTTGCCTTTTGGTTCATCATCGCCGCAAACCCTTCCACGCTTCCCCCCAGATGCTCTGCAATTGCTACCGCTGCATCATTATGGGATTCCAACATCAGGGAATACAGCAAGTCTTTCATCCGGAATTTCTGCCCTTCATACATTCCAAGATGCACTTTAGGCTGTCTTGCCGCATAGGAGGAAACAGTAACCATATCTTCCATATTCCCGTTCTCCAATGCTAAAATACAAGTCATGATTTTTGTCGTGCTTGCCATAGGCATCGGCTCCTGCTCATTCTTCCCAAATAAAACACGCCCGGAATCCGCATCCATAAGGACTGCCGAACGGGCGTAAAGCTGTATGTTTGTACTATTTTCATCTTTTCCTTTTTCCTGCTTTGCCAAAAAGCTTTCCGTCAAAGGCAATTCTTTGTCCGCAAAGATTTCCTCCATAAACACAGTTTTTTGCACTGATGATTCATAAGCTTGCGCTGATGATTCATAAGCTTGCGCTGATGATTCATAAGCTTGCGCTGATGATTCATAAGCTTGCGCTAATGATGCAAAATTCTGTCCCGCTGCCGCAAGTATGACGCAGGCAGTCAACGCAATGATTTTTTTCTTATCCTTTTTTTTCCTTTTTTCCATTCTGCAACCCGGTTCTTCTTTATCATCTAAAGTATATGCTTCCATCCCGGAAAATAGTAGCGCCATTATGTCTGGCAAAGAACATACATAAAATGTTTTTCTATCCCCTATATGTCCAGCGCAAGCTGTACTTCCGCTTCTGCCTGCTGCTTAAACTCTTCCATCTGCACTGCGTTAAGTTTCGGCAGCTCGTCCAAAGATTTCACGCCAAAGCTCCTTAAAAATTCCTCTGTTGTCCCAAAAAGCAGCGGCCTTCCCGGCGCATCCAGCCGCCCAACCTCTTTAATCAGACAAAATTCCAGCAGACGGTTCACTGCATGTTCGCAGCTTACCCCGCGGATCCTCTCAATTTCCAGTTTCGTAACCGGCTGTTTATATGCAATAATAGATAAAGTTTCCAAAAGCGTATCCGTCAAAACAAATTTCCTGGGCGTTTTCGCCACCTGAATCAGGTATTCGTACATCTGGGGCTTGGTGCAAAGCTGGACAGCATCCTCCAGCTCTATCAAAGTTATGCCTCTATCTTCTTCCTCATAGTTTTGTTTCATTCCCTCTAATATTTCTTTCGTCTTCCTGACATCCTCTTCTATGATCTCCGCAAGCTTTGCTACCTCCACGGAATCGCCCATTGTAAAAAGAACCGCCTCCATTACCGCTTCCGCCTTTTTTCTTTCCACGTCTTCCTCCAGCTTTCTTTCTATCTCTTTCCCCTGATCACTTACCGTCATTTCATATCGCCTCTGCCATAACTTTTGACGTAATCATAATATCATCGCAGATCTCTTGCTGTTCAATATCAATCTGCCCCAGTTTCATCATTTCCAGTATCACAAGAAAAGTAACTATAATTTCCATCCTGCTATGCTGCTTTTCCAGCAGGCGGCGGAAACTGAACCTTCTATGCACCCTTATATATTCTTCCACATAAAGCATCTTCCTGTCCATATCCACTTCATCTTTTTCTATCTTGCCAAAGGCGCTCCTTACCGGGTCAATCTTATCTTCCTGCCGTTTCATCATAAAGCGGAATACTTCCTGAAGCCTGCCCAGGTTCACATCCGCCAACAAAGTTTCATAATCCACTGGCTGCTTATATTCTTCCACCTCTTTTGGCAGATGCTGCTTTCTGTAAAGCGTGTACCCCGCATCCATCTGCTTGTCCTTTAGTTCCAGGGACATATACTTATACATCTTATATTCCAGCAACTTCTGCACCAGTTCCGCCCTCGGGTCTTCCTCTTCCCCCTCTTCGTTTACTTCTTTCGGCAGAAGCATCCTGCACTTTATGTCAATCAGCGTAGCAGCCATTACCAGGAACTCGCTCATAATGTTCATGTCTTCCGCATCCATCTGGCGGATGTATTCCAGATACTGCTCTGTGATCTCCGCAATGGGGATATCATAAATATCAATTTTATTTTTTTCGATCAAATGAAGCAGCAAGTCCAACGGACCTTCAAATGCCTCCAGCTTTACCGGAATCGCCATACTTTTCCCTCAACAGACTGCAGCCTTCCCTCCGGCTGCAGCTTCCCTTTCTTTTCCCATTTTCAGGCTGCCCCACTATTCTACCTATAAATCCCGCCAATTTCAAGCCTCATTTCATTTTTACGGGAGGGAATTCCCGCAGCCATTTTCCAAATATATTACTGCCAGTTCTGCCGGGTTAAACATTCTAAGCGGTATTGTATGCATCCCCAGCCCCCTGCTCAATACCATTTTTTTTCCTTGTTCTTCAAACATCCCTCCGTCATATTCCGGGAACAGGCGCAAAGACGGCGAAATGACTCCCCGCCAGAAAGGCACTCTCACCACACCCCCATGTACGTGGCCGGATACTGTCAGGTCTGCCCCCCAACTGGCATATTCTCTGAAATAGTCCGGATTATGACCAATCAAAAGTTCAAAATATTTCTCTTCCGCCTTTCCCAGCAGGCTTTCTATATACCCTTCTTCCATCGGCTTATGATGTATCCGTCTATAAAAACGCCTCCCGATTTCCAACCCGCAGATTTCTATATTAAAATTCTGCAGATAAACCCGTTCATTTTCCAGAAAGTGAATCCCCCATTTTTCCAGTTCCTTTTTATACCGGCCAAACTTACCGCCATAGGCTTCCTCATACATTTTCATCCTGTATTCATGGTTTCCCATCCCATAGTAAACCGGATAGTTTTCCGCCAGACGCTTTAACAAATGAACCGGAACCTGGCTGCAGGCCTTTCCTTCATTTGCCGTAATCATATCTCCCGCCGTCACAATAAGATCGGGATCAATCTTTTTTATTTCTTCGAGCAGCTTCCCGTTTTCTTTTCCGTAACATTTATTATGAAGGTCGGACATAAGCAGTATTTTGCTTTTCCCCCTGACTTTTTCCGAACAAATCCTATACTCCCTTGTAACAAAATGGGTACTGTCATAGGCAATCACTGCCCCAGCGCCGGCACACACTGCGCTAAACGCCGCTATCATCGCTTTCATCCACTTTTCCTGCATCACAAACCTCCACTACAGATTATCGGCTGGACATTTGACAAATATTCCAGCCGGTAATTAGTGTACCACGTTTTTATCATTTATAAAAGTTCCAATTCACAGCAGGAAGCTTCGAAACGCCTTCCGGACATAATCTTTATATCCCGCTTTGCCGATACTTTTTGCCGCCACGATCGACACACCGCCAATCCTCTGTCCATCCAGTTTATAAACCGCCTCGCCGATGGCCTGCCCTTCTTCTACCGGGGCTACGATTTCCTCCGGCAATGTAATGGTTTTTTCTACTTGGGAAAGATTGCTCCCCTTCGTATCCAAATACCGGAATTCACCGGCAAAACTCAAGTTCAGCATATCTTCCACACCTCCCTTTATCTTTTGGGCAGGCAGGGGTTCCTTATTTTCGTCGATGTAAATGTTGCTTACGCTATACCCGAAATTAAAAAGAGCCATGGCATCCTGAAACCTGACCTTATTGTCCGGCGCCCCCATCACAACCGCAATCAAATCAATGCCATCCTTGCTTGCCGTAGCCGAAAGACAATATTTGGCCTTACTTGTGGAACCGGTTTTTAAACCTGTCGTCCACTCATACTGCCTTAAAAGTTTATTGGTGCTGGATAAAGTAAAGGTTGTGGAACCCTGCCTCGTTACATGGGTAATATCTTCCATCCATATTTTTGTATAATCGTAAATCTCGGGATGCTTCGTTACCAGCTCTTTTGACATAATGGCCACATCCCTTGCTGTCGTATAATGTTCGTCAGAATCCGACAGCCCGCAGCAATCTACAAAATGCGTATTGTCCATCCTAAGTTCTTCCGCCTTCCGGTTCATCAGTTCCACAAACTCCGCTTCGCTTCCGGCTATGTATTCCGCTACTGCCACACAAGCATCATTGCCTGAAGCTACCGCAATGCATTTTATCATCGTGTCCAATGTCTGCACTTCCCCTTCTTCTAAAAAAACCTGGGAACCGCCCATCGACTTTGCATAGGCGCTGGTAATAATTTCATCCTCCAGTTTAATGCGCCCTGTATCCAGGCGGTCAAAAATAAGCAGCAGCGTCATAATCTTTGTTATGCTCGCCGGGCTCCGCCTTACGTCCGCCTCCTGTTCACAGATAATCTGCCCTGTGGATGTTTCCATTAATATATAGGAGGGGGCAGATATATCCGGCGCTGCCTGCACGCACAGGATGGAAGATATCATCAGATAGGCGCTGAAAAAATAACATACCGCTGTTTTCACCAATCTTTTCACATTACACACTCCCGTCAGGTGTTCTACTACTATAAATATAAAAAAACGGCCCTGATTAGAACCGTTTTTGATTTAAAACCCTAAAGTGATATGTATTGGAAAAGCATATTCCCTGTTTTAATACCATCTTGCCTTAAAATCGTGGTACCGATCCATCAGCCGCTCCTTCTGTTCACTGATGTCAATATGAAGCACATTGAAAAGCTGAATCATATAATCCACTGTCACAACCCCCAAAATCAAAGTGCATATCCGGCTTCCTAAAGAAAAACTCCATCTGTCGATAAAAGCCATTACCTTGGAATGAAGAAACACAATAATAATCACTGCATAAAACCCCCATGCAACCGTACTCTCCAAACATACAATCCCTTTATAGTTACATGGCTTATCATTATAATCCCACCAGACCTCGCCAAAAAGCCGCAGCATCAGCTTCCCTACCAGGAATTCAAAAATAGTCGCCATAACCGCCCCAGTCAAATAGAGCTGAAACAGGTTT
The DNA here is from genome assembly GCA_910576535.1 of uncultured Lachnospiraceae bacterium. Lineage (GTDB taxonomy): Bacteria > Bacillota > Clostridia > Lachnospirales > Lachnospiraceae > Kineothrix. The sequence goes on from CAJTKK010000005.1 coordinate 56,184, forward strand.
GCCTCTAAAGGGCGGAGCGTCAAATAGCCAATCACAGCCCCGAACCCGTAAATAGGACAAAATGGGCTTTTTGCAAATCCCCGGTTTGTCAATTTTTTATTGCAAAATGACATATAAATAGATTCCACCAGCCAGCCCAGCATACTATAAATAATAAAAGCCGATACCAGATGATAGACATCTGTGCCGAAAATCTCCCTCGTCCACATACCAACCACCACATCCTTTCCAGATTGTTGGCCCATCCCTTATTACCTTATGATACAACAAAATCCCTGATTCACCAATCAGGGATCCGTCATTCACATAATTAATTATATTTACGTTTTCTTGCTGCTTCAGACTTCTTTTTACGCTTCACGCTTGGTTTTTCGTAATGTTCCCTTTTACGGATTTCCTGCTGAATACCAGCTTTTGCGCAGCTTCTTTTAAAGCGGCGTAAAGCGCTGTCCAAAGTTTCGTTTTCTTTTACTATTACGTTTGACATCCTACACCCGACCTCCCTTCAGTCCCTCCAAGTAACTCGACTGATTGGGTTTATTCTTTTTGCACACAGATTTTTTATGTATTCCCATGCGCTTTAATTATTATATCACATATTTTTCTGGAGTCAACCTGTTTTTTTATATTTTAGCATTTTTTGTTAAAGAAAAAGCATCCTGTTTATACCAATTGATTGAAAATGGATGTCCCAATGGTTCCTTCCGGCATACTGACCCCAAAATTTTCCGCTACCGAAGCCCCAATTACCGCAAAGGTATCCTTATTTTCCAAAGCTCTCCCGTCCCCCATTTTTTTCCCATATGCCACAAACGGCACATATTCCCTGGTATGGTCTGTACCGCTGTAAGTAGGGTCATTGCCGTGGTCGGCCGTCAAAATCAGAAGATCTTCTTCACGCAGCTCTTTCAGGAGTATCCCAAGCTTTTTGTCAAATTTCTCGATTTCTTCCCCATAGCCTTTTACATTTCTGCGATGCCCCCATAATGCATCGAAATCTACCAGGTTGACAAAACAAAGCCCGTGAAAATCTTCTTTGCAGATTTCAATAGTCTGCTCCATCCCATGGACAGAACTATCGGAATGATAGCTTCTGGTAATTCCCTCCCCGCAGAAAATGTCATTAATTTTTCCTATCCCAATCACATCCAGCCCAGCATCCTTCAAAGCGTTCAGTACTGTAGGGCCGGACGGTTTCAGGGCATAATCGCGGCGGTTGCTGGTGCGTTTGAATTCCCCTTTCTTTTTCCCTGTATAAGGCCTGGCGATCACACGCCCTACCCGCCACCCGTCTTTCATCGTAATTTCCCTCGCTATCTGGCAGCAGCGGTATAAATTCTCCAAATCAAACGTTTCTTCGTTCCCGCAGATTTGCAGCACCGAATCCGCCGATGTATAGACAATCATCGCACCGGAACTGATTTCCTCTTCTCCCAGTTCTTCTATAATTTCCGTCCCGCTGGCGCTTTTATTTCCGATTACCTTCTTCCCGCATCTTCTTTCCAGTTCTTTGATCAGTTCCGGCGGGAACCCCGTATCCGTAAAAGTGCAAAACGGCTTTAATGTTTTTATCCCCATCATTTCCCAATGCCCGGTCATCGTATCCTTGCCGTTGCTCGCTTCGCCCAGACGGAGATATCTGCCGAGAGGATTCTCCGCCTCTTCCATCTTTCCCGCCTTATGAAGATTTAAAAGACCCAGCTTTTTCAAGTTCGGGATATCCAGCGTTCCCATTTTTTCCAAAATATGACCAAAGGTATCCACCCCTTCATCCCCAAATTCAGGGGAATCCGGCATCGCGCCGATTCCAAGGGAATCAAGGACAATCAAAAAAATTCTCTTATATCTGTTCATTTCTTACCCCATTCTTGTTCCAACCGTTTGATAAAGTCCCAAGTTTTAAAATGATTCAGGCTAAGTTATCCGGCCCAAAGCCTAACGGCAGGATTTCTTTTAACGTAAAAGTCTTATATCGGCTCTTGCTGACCGCTAAAATAATCCGGAAGCTTTCCGGGTCGCAGAATTCCATCATCACTTGGCGGCATACGCCGCAAGGCGCCGTATAATCTGTCAATATCCCGTTCTTCCCCCCTACGATGCAAATTGCCTTAAAATCCCGTTCCCCTTCACTGACTGCTTTGAAAAAAGCCGTCCGTTCCGCACAATTTGAAGGGGTATAGGCAGCATTTTCGATATTGCACCCAGTATAAATTTTCCCGCTTTCCGTAAGAAGCGCTGCGCCTACATGAAAGCCGGAATAAGGCGCATATGACTTTTTGAGCTGCCCGATAGCAAGTTCAATCATTTCTTCCGTTCTTTTTTCATCCATATTTCCAACCATGCCATCCCTTTTAATAACCGTCCGTTTTTTGCTTTTCCACCAGCTTGACAATCCTGCTCGTGCCAAGGCGATCCGCGCCCAACAGCAGGAATTTCTCCGCATCTTCCATAGAAGCGATGCCGCCTGCCGCCTTAATCTTTACTTCCGGCCCGATGTGTTCTGCAAAAAGCCGGATATCGTCAAAAGTTGCCCCGGCAGATGAAAACCCAGTGGAGGTCTTAATATAATCCGCTCCGGCTTTTGTGACGATTTCACACATTTTTATTTTTTCCTCTTTGGTCAAAAGGCAAGTTTCGATAATTACTTTTAAAATTTTCCCCTGGCACGCCGCCTTCAAAATACGGATTTCTTCTTCTACGCAATCATATTTCTTATCCTTGAGCCAGCCTATATTGATCACCATGTCAATTTCGGACGCGCCATTTGCAATAGCTTCGTCCGCCTCAAATTCCTTCGCTTTTGTGGTCATAGAACCGTTCGGGAAACCAATTACCGTACAAACCGGTATCTTGCCCCCTACATATCCGCTCGCCTGTTTTACATAGCTTGGAGGGATGCATACGGATGCCGTCCGGTATTTTATGGCATCATCACAAACCTGTTTGATTTCCTGCCATGTCGCCGTCTGAAGCAGCAGCGTATGATCCACGTGATTTAAAATTTCATTTCTATCCATTTCCCATGCTCCTTAGCCATTTTCTCTCTTCCCGTCCTCCCGGATCAAAGCGCGGACGGCTTCCACCGCTGTCTGGACCGCCCTGTCCGTGTCATGCACTACCGGGTTTTCCAGCCCCAGTTTCTCCCTTTCCTGATTGGCGACTACAAGGAAACAGGATCCTGCCCTTACATGCAGATAGCTTGCTACCACAAACAACGCCGCCGATTCCATCTCGGAAGCCAGGCATCCCAGCCTTTTCCATGCTTCCCACTTATTCATCAGCTCATAGCCGGCCGGTTTTGTCTCCGGTTCATGCTGCCCGTAAAACGCATCCTTGCACTGTACTACCCCAACATGAAAAGGATATCCCTTTCTTTCCGCAGCCGCAGCCAGTGCATTCGTCACGGCCAGGTCCGCCACTGCCGGAAATTCTATAGGGGCATACTCCTTGCTTGTGCCTTCCATGCGGACAGCCCCCGTAGCAACGACCACATCACCGCTTTTTACTTCTTTCTGCATACCGCCGCAGGTTCCAATGCGTACAAAAGTATCTGCGCCGCAGCGGTACAGCTCTTCCATGGCAATAGAGGCAGAAGGCCCGCCGATCCCAGTAGAAGTCACGCTCACCTTCACCCCGTCCAGGGTTCCTGTATAAGTAATATATTCTCTATTATCCGCAATCAAAACCGGGTTCTCCAAATATTGGGCAATTTTCACGCACCGCTTCGGATCCCCTGGCATAATCACATACCGCCCGATCTCTCCTGCCGCTGTTTGTATATGGTACTGCCTGCTTGCATCTTCCGAATAATTCTTCATTCCAGTCCTCCTTCCACACATTTCTTTTTATTGCCACACTCCGTTCCCAGTGTGCAAATCCGTGCCATCCAGCACAAAATTACAGTTGAAAATTTTCCTTTTCCATCCTAATTCTATGAGCAGTCCGGGAAGCTTTCCTATTAAGGTGAAAAAGGAGCCGGAATCCCCGCTCCTCTTTCCTTCCCCGCAGCCGTAGCCAGTTGAAATATTTATAAAGCTATTGCATTTGCCTGATATATTGTCAGAAATTTTCGCAATTCCTTAGGATAGCTGCCCGTCCAGCGCTTTCGCCGCTTCCTCAACCGCTTTTTCAATTCCTGCCGGGTTTTTGCCGCCGGCCTGAGCCATATTCGGCCTGCCGCCGCCGCCTCCGCCTACAAACGAGGCAATCTTTTTGATTAGATTACCCGCATGGGCGCCTTTTGCCATCGCCTCCTGTGTCGCAAATGCAACCAGGTTTACCTTGCCGTCCAGGTCGGAAATGAGTACGATAACGCCTTCTCCCAGTTTTGCTTTCAACTGATCCCCCAGATCCCTGAGACCGTTCATATCCACGCCGGATACCTTCGCTGCCAGCAATTTTACGCCTTTGATATCCTGCACCTTGTCCATGACATCCCCCAAAGCATCTTTGGCCGCCTTGCTCTTTAGGGATTCGTTCTCTCCCTGAAGGGCTTTTATCTCCGCCATTAGATGCTCCAGGCGTTCCACAAGGCCTGCCGGGACAGTTTTTACTGCTTTTGCAGCCTGTGCAAGAATCTGCTCTGCCTCTTCATAATATTTTAATACTCCGTTTCCAGTCAGGGCTTCGATCCTTCTTACCCCTGCCGCCACTCCGCTTTCGGATAATATTTTAAAGTTGGCAATCATGCCCGTATTGGCTACATGAGTGCCTCCGCAAAGTTCGGTGGAAAAATCCCCCATTTTGACCACGCGCACCGTCTCACCGTATTTTTCCCCAAACAATGCCATTGCACCGCTTTTTTTCGCCTCTTCAATAGACATCACGCTAGTTATGACCGGAAGGCTTTCTGCAATCTGTTCTTGAACAATCTTTTCTGTCTTCGCAATTTCTTCCTTTGTCATGGCGGAAAAATGGCTGAAGTCAAAACGCAGTCTTTCCCCGTCCACATAAGAACCCGCCTGCTCCACATGGGTGCCAAGGACTGTCCTTAAGGCCTTCTGCAGCAAATGGGTGGCGCTATGGTTTTTACATGTATCCAAACGCCTCCCCGCATCCACTGCAAGCGCCGCCCGGTCCCCAACTTTTAACATTCCCTTCGTCACTTTTCCAATATGGCCTACCTTGCCGCCCAGCATTTTTACCGTATCCACTACTTCAAATTCACCGTCCGGCGTAACAATCCTGCCAATATCCGCACATTGGCCGCCCATGGTGGCATAAAAAGGAGTCTCTTCCACAAAAACCGTGCCGCTCTCCCCATCGGTCAATGCTTCCACAATTTCTGTTTCTGTCGTCAGCACGGTAATGACAGAATCATGAGCCAGCCTGTCATACCCTACAAATTCAGTGGTAATATTAGGATCTATGGATTCATACACCGTCACGTCCGCCCCCATATAGTTCGTCGTCTTGCGCGCCAAACGGGCTTTTACCTTCTGTTCTTCCATCGCCTCCGTAAATCCTTTTTCCTCTACAGAAAATCCTTTTTCCTCCAGAATTTCCTTCGTCAGGTCAAGAGGGAATCCATAGGTATCATACAGTTTAAAGGCTTCGCTTCCTGACAGCTCTTTTTTTCCTTCCTTTTCCATAACGGCTTCCATCTCCGCTAAAATCGAAAGCCCCTGGTCAATGGTTTTATTAAACTTACTCTCTTCCTGCGTCAGCACATTAAAAATAAACTCTTTCTTCTCTTCCAGTTCCGGATAGCCGTCCTTGCTGCCTTCTATTACTGTATTGCCCAGGTTTGCAAGGAACTGCCCTTCCATACCCAAAAGCCTCCCATGCCTTGCAGCACGGCGGATAATGCGCCGCAGCACATAACCCCGCCCTTCGTTAGCAGGCATAATGCCGTCAGAAATCATGAAGGTTGCAGAACGGATATGATCAGTCACAATGCGGATGGATACATCCCACTCATACTTTTCTTTATATTTTTTTTCTGAAAGCTCACAGACTTTATTGCGCAGCGCCTGAATCGTATCCACATCAAAGATCGAATCCACATCCTGCACCACCGTTGCCAGACGTTCCAAGCCCATGCCGGTATCAATATTTTTCTGCTCCAATTCAGAGTAGTTCCCTTTGCCGTCGTTATCGAACTGGGTAAATACATTATTCCACACTTCAATATAGCGGTCACAGTCACAGCCTACCGTACAGCCCGGTTTCCCGCAGCCATATTTTTCCCCTCTGTCATAATAAATTTCCGAGCAGGGGCCGCAAGGACCGGAACCATGCTCCCAGAAATTATCCGCTTTCCCAAAGCGGAAAATCCGCTCCGGCGCAATGCCGATTTCTTTATTCCAGATCCGGAAAGCTTCATCATCGTCCTCATAAACGGAAGGATAAAGCCTGTCTGGATCCAGCCCGACCACTTCCGTCAGGAATTCCCAGCTCCAGCGTATCGCTTCCTGCTTAAAATAATCCCCAAAGGAGAAATTGCCCAGCATTTCAAAAAATGTCCCATGCCTTGCCGTCTTGCCGATATTCTCAATATCGCCGGTACGGATACATTTCTGACATGTCGTCACCCTTCTTTTCGGCGGTATCTCCTGCCCTGTAAAATACGGTTTTAAAGGAGCCATGCCAGAATTAATCAATAACAGGCTGTTGTCATTATGGGGAACCAGCGAAAAGCTTTTCATTGCCAAATGCCCTTTGCTCTCGAAGAATTCCAAAAACATCCTTCTTAACTCATTTACTCCATATTGTTTCATAATTATCTATGTTCCTTTCTTTTGTCTTCCTCATTTCCATGGGCTTCGTTCCCCCGGAAGATACGGAAAATAACGCACAATCCTCAGAAAGCCTGCCGGTTTTCCCCTTATCCGTGCGCAGCCGCGCATCCTTCCGGGTTCCCTTTATCCCAGGGGATTGCATGGCAGTTTTCTGTTAAAAAGTAAATTTATCCGCAAAGTACGCATCCAGATCAGCAATGGCAACTCTCTCCTGTTCCATGGAATCCCTAAAACGTACGGTAACACAGCCGTCCGTTTCCGATTCAAAATCGTAGGTAACACAAAACGGAGTACCGATTTCATCCTGTCTGCGGTATCTCTTTCCAATGTTTCCCCTGTCATCAAATTCGCAGTTATATTTTTTGGATAATTGGGCAAAAATCTTTTCCGCCCCTTCGTTCAGTTTTTTGGAAAGCGGCAGTACACCGATTTTGACTGGAGCTAACGCCGGATGGAAATGCAGCACGGTACGCACATCCCCTTCCCCGATTTCCTCTTCGTCATAAGCAGCGCAAAGAAAAGCAAGCACCACTCTGTCCGCACCCAAAGAAGGTTCGATCACATATGGCACATATCTCGTATTTTTTATATCGTCAAAATATGTCAGATCCTGCCCGGAAGTATTCTGATGCTGGGTCAGGTCATAATCAGTCCTGTCTGCAATCCCCCATAATTCCCCCCAACCGAAAGGAAACAGGAATTCAATATCCGTTGTTGCTTTGGAGTAGAAAGAAAGTTCTTCTTGATCGTGGTCCCTGACGCGCATCTCTTCCTCTTTCATCCCCAGTTTTTTCAACCAGTCAATACAAAATTGTTTCCAATATGCAAACCATTCCAAATCCGTATCCGGCTCGCAGAAAAACTCCAGTTCCATCTGTTCAAATTCTCTTGTACGGAATGTAAAATTGCCCGGTGTAATCTCATTCCGGAAGGATTTTCCAATCTGTCCTATGCCAAAAGGGATCTTCTTTCTGGAAGTCCTCTGTACATTTTTAAAGTTAACAAATATCCCCTGTGCGGTCTCCGGCCTTAAGTATACCGTATTCTTTGCATCCTCTGTTACTCCTTGGAAAGTCTTGAACATCAGGTTAAACTGCCTGATATCCGTAAAATTATGTTTGCCGCAGGTAGGGCAGGGGATCTGGTTGTCCTCGATAAAATTCTTCATTTTTTCCTGGCTCCAGCCGTCTATAGAACCGTCCAGCCCGATCTGATGTTCCGCCGCATAATCTTCGATAATTTTATCCGCCCGGAAACGTTCATGGCATTCCTTGCAGTCCATCAAAGGATCGGAAAAACCGCCCAGATGCCCGGAAGCCACCCACGTCTGGGGATTCATCAGGATGGCACAGTCCACACCTACATTATATGGATTTTCCATCACAAACTTCTGCCACCATGCTTTTTTTACGTTATTTTTCAGTTCTACGCCAAGATTTCCATAATCCCATGTATTCGCAAGCCCCCCATATATTTCGGAGCCAGGATACACAAACCCTCTCGCCTTTGCCAACGCTACGATTTTATCCATTGTTTTTTCCATTTTTATACTGATTCTCCTTTCCAGCTCTTTCAGCGTCTATTTATATATTACATAATATCTTCCTAATGTTTCCCCGTTTTCATCAGCTTTCAGGTTTGCCTTTCCTTTTCCTAAAGCCTCCACATTATCCCCCACATATAAAATTTTCCCTGAAACTTTAACGAGCATAGGCGATTCTGAAATAAGAACCATGGAATTCCCCATGCCTAGAATATCTTCTTTCCCAATGGTTTTTTCCCCTTTTGCATCTGTCATGGAGATGTCAAAAGAATACCCTGCATCCTGCGCCTGGGCAACTGTGCCGCAAAACAGTTTTTTATTGTTGTAAGGGTCTGTATTATAAGCTGAATAAATATCGGCCGAAGGATATTTGACGCTGACGGTAAGTTTCCCGTCCGTGTTCTCAAATTTATCCACCGTTACGCTGCCTTCTTTCACGCTTTCGTTAAATTCCGCCACTTCCGCTAACAGCATATCTCGCAGGTTCGTCTCGTCATAATACTCCTTTTCAAAATTTTCCGTCATCGTCTCTATAATGCTGCCATCTTTCAAAACCTCAAGTTCCGCCCCCGTCCCGGCTGTCTCTTTTTCTTTCACCGTTACGCTTTCCCCGCAGCCCCAGAGCATAACGCTTATCAACAGTATACCTATAATCCATCTGAATTTATCCATTCCACCATCCTCCAATGCCGGATCTTTCCCATCCGGTTTTTCCGCAATAAAATTCTCCCTTTACATTCACAATATTATATCTGACTTATGCCCTTTTTTCAACATAAAAATGATTCCGTGCCTATGCACGGATTGCACGTCCTGAATTGCCACGGCAGATATGCCATAGCATATCTGCCGTTCAGAACCCTTCCAGGATACTTAAGCTTTTCATTTCCCTATCCATAAACCGTCTCCGGTATATCCCTGATATCTGTTTTAATTCTTCTAAGATTTCTTTGGTTACAGTAAATGTATACAATTTTTCCACCGGGCTTTTCTCTATGTAATCCATAGCATATATTGTGGATTCTTTCCATTCCTTCCCTTCCGGCAGCCCGGGGTATTCCCCGTTTACTTCCAATGATTTGATTTCAAATACACAACGCACCAACTCCTTTTCCAGACTCTGTGCCAAAAGAGCCCTTAACGACTGGTACAGCAGCTTTAGCATCTCCACTTCCTGTGCATTTTCCCTTGTATAATAATCCGCAGTCTCCAAAAAATACATCCCGTAACAGGCGGCTGTAAAATCATCCCTTAAACCTTCAAAATAATTTTTGATATCTGCTTCCACAATATTATAGGAGGATCTCCCTTCATATAGTTTGAATTCCCCAAAAGCAAAAGGAGAAGCGGCCGCCACGAAACGGCTGTTCGGTTTTCTGGCTCCCTTAACAAAAGCGGATATCTTCCCCCTTTCTTTTGTTAAAATAACGGCGCGCCTATCGTAATCCCCGATAGGCACTGTCTTTAGAACGATTCCTGTTAGTTTTACAAACTCCTGCATACGGGTTTTCCCCCATAAATATACACTCTTCCGATATGTTCCTTTTTCCTTGCGTTTCCCTGAATTTTAAGTAATCTTCCACACTTCCGGTACTTAAGAATTGTTGCCAGTCATTTAATCCTTTCATCTTGTGCCCCCTAAATTTTCTGTTACAGTTAGGGTTCGCTTTTTTTATCTTTCCTATTCGGAATCTTTCGGATTATAACCGAAATTTTTCATATACAAATCGCTGTCTCTCCAGTCCTTTCTTACCTTTACCCAAAGCTGAAGATTCACTTTACATTCCAGCATTTCTTCGATTTCCGGCCTTGCCTTGCTGCCGATTTTCTTCAGCATCGCCCCTTGCTTTCCTATGACGATCCCTTTGTGGGATTCCCTCTCGCATACGATGGTAGCCTCAATATCCGCTACGGTTGAAGACCTTGCAGCGTTCCCCTCTTCCGGCGCCCCCTCTCCTTTGTCCTTATTTCTTTTCCTGGAAGCTTTACGGAACTTCATGCTCTCAATGACAACCGCAATGCCATGGGGAATTTCATCCTCCAGGCTAAGCAGCGCCTTTTCCCGGATCAGCTCCGACACAATCTGACGTTCCGGCTGGTCTGTCACCGTATCCTCGTCATAGAAGGCCTCCCCATAAGGCAGATATTTCATAATGCAGGATATCAGCACATCCGTGTTATCCCCCTTCAGCGCCGATACCGGAACGATTTCATCAAAATCCATTTCTTTCCGGTAAGCATCAATAAATGTCAGCACTTCTGCTTTCTTCACCTTATCCGTCTTATTAATGACTAGAATCACCGGGGTTTTTACCTTTTTTAACTGCTCGATAATATGCCTTTCCCCGGCGCCGATAAATGTAGTCGGCTCCACCAGCCATAAAATCACGTCTACCTCTGTCAACGACCGCTCCGCAATACGCACCATATAATCCCCCAGCTTATTCTTCGCCTTATGAATCCCCGGAGTATCCACAAAAACGATCTGCCCCTCTTCGCAAGTATATACCGTCTGTATCCTGTTGCGGGTCGTCTGAGGGCGGTAGCTCGTAATAGCAATCTTTTGCCCAATCAAATGGTTCATCAATGTAGACTTCCCTACATTAGGCCTTCCAATCAATGTAACAAATCCTGATTTAAAATTATCTTTCAATCCAATCTCCTTCCCATCCCCACATTCCGTTCCTTCTTGTGTAAAACATTGCACGGCCAAACGCCGCCTTTTAAATCTTTCTGAACATGAAAAAGCTCTAAGGCTGCATTTTGGCTGCCTTAATGCTTCTTCATGATCTTTGTCACGCACGCTGGCTTTAATGGAACAATGGCTCCAGCGTCTGGAACATCTTACTGTTTTCCTTTATTTTTTCCTCGCCGCCTACTACGCAAAGGCAATCCTCATCCATAAATGCCCGGATGTGGCCGGCCAGCCTGCGGATATCTTCCGGCGCCGCCGCTAAAAGCTCATCCCTTTCCCTTTGCACCGCGGCAAAAGGAAGTTTTGTCATATAGCCGGTCAGGGAATAAAGCCCCTTTGCCGCCGGGTTCATCGGCACATCCATTTCGCTGATTGCACCTATGACAAACTGGGTCATAGTCCGTTCATCCGCTTCAAACCCTTCGATATATTCCGCCGCTTTTTCATACACTTCCACCGTTTTCTTAAGGTTCGGGTCACGGTAGGAAACAAAATAACTGTCCCCTGACTTGCCAAAGCTGCACATGCAGCCGTAAGCCCCGCCTTTTACTCTTACCCGGTTCCAAAGATAATCATATCCCATCATTACTTTCAAAACCTTCAAAGCCCCTGTATAGGAAAGGCCTTTATGGATAAAGTTCCCCGCACGGCACACATACTGTACTTGTGCGGATGTTAAATAGCCTTCGTTTTTCTTTTCCAGCTTTGGCCGATAATTCTCTTTTTCCACAGGACAGGTAAACAGCTTTTCCCTGAAAGCACGCACTAAGCCCTCCATTCCTTGCAGGCTTTTTTCTTCCCCGGTATAATCCAGCATGAAATTTTCCGGGCGGAAAATACATTTTACAAGCGTTTCCAGTCTCCTGGCCACATCTTCTTTTTCTTCTTCAAACTCTCTTTCTATCTTTTCCAGCAGACGGTATTGGGGAATCCCGCTTATCTGCCCTGCCACGGCCGCTGTAGGGGATACATAGGACAAAGCACGGACTGCCGCTAAAGAATGGCCTGCCGACGCCATGGACGCCTGCATTCTGGATTCTGTCTCCGCAATCACATCGTACAGCCGTTTTTCATCCGAAAAGCTGGAACGCAAAGCAATCTCCTCCACCAGCCGGAAAACTTCCGCCAGATTTTCATAGAATGCTTTTGCCTTGATTTCCAGCATCACCTGGTAATCCGGCATATGCAGGGCATTTATATAAGTATTTGCCACAATACTGATACCGCCGGTTTTGATATTTGTTTCATGGTACAGATCGCCGTAAGCATAATTTTCAGTATCCACCATGCCAAGCACATTCTTCAGGATTCCAATATAAGGAAACAGATCCGCCGGCACATGGCTGATGTCAAACATAAAACGCAAATATCCTATCCCGTTGGTAAAAATAGGATGGAACAAGAGCAACGTGTCATCTACATGCCGTTCTTCATTTACATAGCCTTCCGCTTCTTTTTTAATATCTTCCCTTTTCAGCAATGGAATTTTCTCTAAATCTTCTTTCTTATTGGGTTCTTCCTGATACCTCTCCAGTTCCTGCGTCTGCCTAATGACCTCTTCTATTTCCTCTTTGCTGAGAGACGCTTTATAATCCTGCAGCCTTTTTTGCAGCTCTGCGTCCTTTTTCGCCGTAAGCCCTTTGCTTGGGGCTAAAACAAGAATAGATTTATGTTTATTATTCAACAGATATTTCCGGATCAGCCCTTCATAATATCCTTTGTCCAGTTCTCCTTTCAAAGCGGCAAACGTCTCCTTGGCCTCCACATGAATCAGCGGCTTATCATCATCATACAGCCAACTGTCCAAAGCCTGCAGCCCAAGAATCAGCCCCTTGGGATAACTGCCAAAATCTGATTCCCTATATTTAAATTCAAAATAATTTAATCCCGCCTCTAAAGCTTTCCTGTCTATCCCTTTCTCTGCCTGTTCCTCCAGCACGCTTTCTATCAGACGGACAAAATCCTCTTTTTGCGGCTCTTCCGCCCCTTTTGCCACAACGGAAAAATAAGGCTGCATCACGCCGTTATCATACGAACTGTAGATTTCTTTGCCGATTCCCTGGCGGATCAGCGCTTCCTTTAAAGGCGCCCCGGGAGCGGAACAGAGCGCATAATCCAGCGTCTGGAATGCAATATAAAGTTTTCTGTCCAGGTTATCGCCAATCACGGCATTATAAGTAAGATAGGTATTCCCCTTTTCCGACTCTCCTTCCATGATAGAGAATTCTTTCCTGATTTCCCTTGGCGCTTCAAAAGCTTTCTGTACTGTGATTGCGGAATCCACTGAAAGGGCATCGAAACGGGAAAGATATTCCTTATCTATAAATTCCAGCTTTTCCGCCATATCCATATCGCCGTAAAGATAAATATAACTGTTGGAAGGATGATAATATTTTTTATGGAAATCTAAGAAATCCTCATAAGTCAGGTCCGGGATCACATCCGGATCCCCCCCGGATTCCGTTCCATAAGGAGTATCCGGGAAAAGAGAATTCAAAACTTCCCTGTCAAGGACATCGTCCGGGGAGGAAAAAGCCCCTTTCATCTCGTTATAAACCACCCCGTTTACGGTTAATTCATCTTCCCTATCTTCCAGCTCATAGTGCCAGCCTTCCTGCAAAAAAATATTCTTTTCCTGATAAATATTGGGATAAAAAACCGCGTCCAGGTAAACATGCATCAAATTCTGGAAGTCCTTGCTGTTGCAGCTTGCTACCGGATAAACGGTCTTATCGGGATAGGTCATTGCATTTAAAAATGTGTTAAGAGACCCTTTGGCCAGTTCGATAAAAGGATCTTTCACCGGAAAATTCTTCGAGCCGCACAATACCGTATGCTCAATAATATGCGCCACGCCTGTGCTGTCCTTCGGCGGGGTACGGAACCCAATATAAAATACTTTGTTGCTGTCGTCGTTGGAAAGCAAAGTAAGCCTTGCCCCCGTTTTTTTGTGGCGGAGGAAATATGCATAGGAGTTTAAATCCGGCGCCTGCCTCGCTTCTATTAATTCATAGCTTTTCAATTCTTCTATTTTCTGTCTCATCTGTTGATTATCCATCCTGAATTATCCTTTCTTCATCCCCGCAAGCTGCGGATCAGGCAAATATACCGGGGTATGTCCCCGCAAGCCTCAACACCTTTTCATTATTACCCAAAAACAGTCTGTAACGCAGTTTCCCATTATCTTTACACGGAAAAGCTCATAAGCCCCAGTTTGGAAAAGATAATTTCCCTGATGATCATCCCCATCTGTTTTTTCCTTGCCAAATTAAGATCCGTCAATTCTTTCAGTGTATAAACCCTGTCCTTATAGCAAAGCTTCACCTTCCCTGTCAGGCTCCTTTTTTCTTCCGGCAGGCTCACTTTTACCTTTACTTTAAGTTCACGGAAAGTCTGATAAGAAAAACTGTCAGCTATCATATAATAAAAATGGCTTTCCAATGTAGTAGATGGCTCCACGTCTTTTAAAATATAATGGGTAATAATTGTTTTCAGTTTAAATGCAACCATTTCCTCTTCCAAAAGTTCTTCATAACTGTATCTGGCGCCTAGATAAATAGCCCCTGTATCCTGCATGACATATTTAAAATCCCTGTCCTGTAATCTATTCTGTTCATCCATACGTTTCTCTTGCGCATCCTAAGCTCACCCTGCCGCAATATATTCGATACGGCTGCCGCTTAAGCAAAGCGCCTCCCTTATATATTCCTCGGAAAGCCCTGTTTCCTGCGCCAGTTCCTCCACTGTTACTTTCCTTTGCAGCAGCTTGGCCAGTTCCTCGGCGCAATCTGCTACTTTGTTTACTTTATCCGCTATTTTCTGATTGCCTCCGGACTTTGCCAAGTTATCGCTGATATGATCTTCCATGGCGTCCATAATCATTTTCCCAAGCATCCCTTCCGCTTCCACCGGATGCTCCAGGCAGCCCAGCATGGCAACCCCTGCTGTCACCGCCACATTGCCTTCCCCGATTAAATCTTCCAAGTAAGCTCCTTGCCCGCTATATAATTTGGCAATTTCCACCACCTTAGGAAGCCAGATTTCCACAAGCCTTGCCTGTGCCTGCCTGTCCCCTGCCATAGCCGACAGCGTAACAGCCTCCTGTTCCCCCTTTCCGGTTTCCCTGATTCCCTTTAATTCTTCCAGATAAGTGTCCAGATAGTTCTTTTCCTCTCCGGTCAGGCTGTCTTCTGGATTTGGCAATTCCCCAATTCCAATTTTATGCTTTTGCAGATAATCAGCAATCAATGCAAACTGTTCCTGTCTAAGCCCAAGCCCTGCAAAAGCTTCTTCCAACTGCTTTTGTGAAATACAGTTCCCCTGTTCCTTCGCAATCCGCTTTACCTTTTCCAAAGTTTTTGCAAATACAATTTCCCTGTCCATTATCATATCCTTTCCACATAAGCTGCATTAATACTTCACATGCTGGTGGGTAAATAAGTGTTCTTTGCAGTACTCGTAATTGCCCTCGCATTTTGAGCAGAACCGGAACTCCAAATCCGGGCTGTCATTTTCTGTCCGCCCGCATATCGCGCATTTATGTTTTGTCACACCTGTGTTCCTTTTTACTTCCCGCTTGAATTCCTGCCGTCTTTTTACTTGCTTCGGCGACATATGGATATGATTTTTGCTGGTCACCCAGAAAACGATAAAGTTAAACAAGGAAGCTCCCATCGCAAACCTTCCGTAAGCAGTCCCCTGAATAAAACTTACGAGCAGCAAGATCCCATAAATAATCCCCAACACTTTTACCTTGATCGGAACAATAAACATCAAATATACCTGCACTTCCGGGAAAGTAGCGGCAAATGCAAGGAAAATCGACATATTTACATAATATGTGCTGAAAAATAAAGAAGCAAAATCAAAAAAGTTTTTTGCCCCAAAGAGCATAATGCTATCCGGCTGAAAGAAATAACAGTAACCCAGCATCAGAAAACTCCCAATGACTGTAAAAATCATACCCGAAAAAAGATAGAGATTGTAACGGTAGGTTCCCCATGTCCTCTCCAGCGTCGTCCCTAAAGAATAATAAAAATACAGCATTAACAACGTAAAAAACAAATTATCTGATCCCGGCGGTATCACAATCCACGTCACAATCCTCCAGATCTGCCCATGGAGAATGGCATATGGGTTCAATGTTAAATAATACAAAATCTCCGGCATAATCAACTGCATCGCATAACCGAATGCGTAGCACATAATCAGCGTCAGCGAAATATTTTTAATCGCATATTTACCGAATTTTTTTTCAAAATTGCTCATCATAAATTTTTGCCCTTTCTATCTCCCGCATCTGATATCCGGATGCATTTTCTTTCCTTGTATTTCCAGCCCTCATATCTTAAACTGAAAATATTTTACAGATATTCTAACATTCCCTTATTTAAAAGTAAATAAACTCCTTGCTGTTTCTGTGGCAAGTCATAAATTTTTAACTTTTTAAATGAATTCTTTACAAATTCTTAGCAATGATTCATTGCTTTTTGCAATATCGTGTCGTATAATGTCTAGGTATGCCCGGAGCTACTTTGCCATACATTATAATAGGAAGAATCTGGTTGTATTCTTTCTATCCGGCGCTTCCCGGTCATCCTTTAACACCATCCGTTCCCGGTCAGGCAATACGCCGGGAAGGAAAACAACAGCGTAAAAAGAAAGGGCGGATACTATGAATGAGTTCAATTTCACTTTGGGAATCGACATCGGTTCAACCACTGTAAAAATAGCAATCTTAAATGATGCCCATCAAATATTATTTTCCGATTATGAGCGGCATTATGCAAATATCAGGGAGACTCTTGCAGAGCTTTTAAAAAAAGCATATGAAAAACTGGGCAATCTGGAACTTCATCCCATGATCACAGGTTCCGGCGGCCTTACCCTTGCCAACCACTTAAAAATCCCCTTTGTCCAGGAAGTCATCGCAGTCTCCTCCACGCTCCAGGAAATGGCTCCCAAAACCGATGTGGCCATAGAACTGGGGGGCGAGGATGCTAAAATCATTTATTTTGAAGGCGGCAACGTAGAACAACGGATGAACGGCATCTGTGCCGGCGGCACCGGTTCTTTTATCGACCAGATGGCCTCCCTCCTGCAGACAGATGCCTCCGGCTTAAATGAATATGCCAGGAATTACCAGTCTTTATACACAATTGCAGCCCGCTGCGGCGTATTTGCAAAATCCGATATCCAACCGTTAATCAACGAAGGGGCAACCAAAGAAGATCTTTCCGCTTCCATTTTCCAGGCGGTGGTCAATCAGACCATTTCCGGTCTTGCCTGCGGCAAACCGATCCGGGGGCATGTTGCCTTTTTAGGCGGGCCTTTATACTTTTTATCCGAACTGAAAGAAGCGTTTATCCGCACCTTAAAGCTGGATAAAGAACATATCATTGAAACAGAACATTCCCATCTCTTTGCCGCCATAGGTTCTGCCTTGAACGCAAAAGAAGAAGTTCATTATTCCATGGAGGAAATGACAGCCAAGCTTTCCTCCGATATTAAAATGGAATTTGAAGTGGAGCGGATGGAACCACTGTTTGCTGACGAAAAGGCTTATGCCGCATTTAAAAAACGGCATTCTGCCCATCATGTCAAGACCGCCTCCCTGGCTTCTTATAAAGGGGACTGCTTCCTTGGCATTGATGCCGGAAGCACCACCACAAAGGTAGCTTTAGTTGCGCAGGACGGTTCCCTTTTATATTCTTTTTACAGCAGCAATGACGGAAGCCCGCTAAAAACCGCGATCCGTTCTATCAAAGAAATCTACCGGCTGCTGCCGGAAGATGTCCGTATTGTGCGTTCCTGCTCCACCGGCTATGGGGAAGCCTTGTTAAAATCCGCTTTTTTACTGGACGACGGTGAAGTAGAAACTGTGGCTCATTATTCCGCCGCAGCTTTCTTTGACCCTAAGGTGGACTGTATTCTGGACATTGGCGGACAGGATATGAAGTGCATCAAAATCAAAAACCAAACCGTAGACAGCGTGCAGCTCAACGAAGCCTGCTCTTCCGGCTGCGGTTCTTTTATTGAGACTTTTGCCAAATCCTTAAATTACAGTGTGCAAGACTTTGCCAAAGCCGCTTTATTTGCCAAACACCCCATTGACCTTGGCACCCGATGCACAGTGTTTATGAATTCCAAAGTAAAGCAGGCGCAGAAGGAAGGCGCGGAAGTAGCGGACATTTCCGCCGGTTTAGCCTATTCCGTCATTAAAAATGCCCTTTTCAAAGTCATAAAAGTATCCGATGCCTCAGAACTCGGAAAGAATATCGTAGTCCAGGGCGGCACCTTCTATAATGACGCCGTACTCCGCAGCTTTGAAAAAATAGCTGGATGCGAAGCCATCCGCCCGGACATTGCCGGAATTATGGGGGCTTTCGGCGCCGCTTTGATTGCACGGGAACGCTATACAAAAGGATATGCCACGACCATGCTTTCCATTGAGCAAATCAATGCTCTTCAATTTGAAACCAGTATGGCAAAATGTAAAGGATGTACCAACAACTGCAGGCTTACGATTAATAAATTCAGCGGCGGCCGCCAGTTCATCTCCGGCAACCGCTGTGAACGGGGGCTTGGAAAAGCAAAAAATGAAAGCGGCATACCAAACCTTTTTGAATACAAATTAAAACGCATATTCGGGTACAATCCTCTTTCCGCAGATATGGCAAAAAGAGGACGGGTAGGAATCCCCCGGGTTCTGAATATGTATGAAAATTACCCGTTCTGGTTTACCTTTTTTACCAGGCTGGGGTATCAGGTAATCCTTTCCCCGCTATCCAACCATAATATTTATTCGCTGGGCATTGAATCCATCCCAAGCGAATCCGAATGTTACCCTGCGAAACTTGCTCATGGGCATGTCAGTTGGCTCATTCATGAAGGGGTGGATTTTATCTTTTATCCGGCATTGTTTTATGAACGCAATGAATTTGAAGAAGCAAATAACCATTACAACTGCCCCATTGTAACTTCTTACTCCGAAAATATCAAAAACAATGTGGAGGAAATCGGGCGGGGGGAAGTAATCCTGCGCAATCCTTTCCTCTCTTTCCGGGATATCAAAACAGTTACCGAAGCTTTAATCAAAGAATTTCCTGAGCTTCCTGCCCAGGAAATTATTGATGCAGCCGACGCTGCCTGGGCAGAACTCGGGAATGCCAGGGAAGATATGAAGAAAAAAGGGGAAGAAACTTTGCAATATATGGAGCAAAACCATAAGCGGGGCATCGTTCTTGCCGGCCGGCCTTATCATATTGACCCGGAAATCAATCATGGCATACCGGAGCTGATCACTTCTTACAGCATCGCCGTATTGACTGAGGACTCCGTTTCCCATCTTGCAAAGCCGGAACGCCCATTAATCGTATCTGACCAGTGGATGTACCATTCCCGGCTGTATGCCGCCGCAAGCTTCGTCAAAACAAGGGATGACTTGGACTTAATACAGCTTAATTCCTTTGGCTGCGGTTTGGATGCGGTGACTACCGACCAAGTCAACGATATCCTTACCAGTTCCGGGAAAATATATACTTGCCTGAAAATTGATGAAGTAAGTAACTTAGGCGCGGCACGCATCCGTATCCGCTCCCTTCTTTCCGCCATACGGGTCAGGGAACAAAAGAACCAGGAACGGGATGTCCGCCCATCCTCCATTGTAAAGATACCTTTTACAGAAGAAATGCGCAAAACCTATACGATTCTCTGCCCACAGATGTCGCCGATTCATTTTGAAGTGCTGGAACCGGCTTTCCATGCCTGCGGCTATCGTTTTCAGGTATTGCCCAACGATAACAAACATGCAGTGGATGTCGGTTTAAAATATGTAAACAACGATGCCTGCTACCCTTCCCTTATCGTGGTGGGACAGATTATGGATGCTCTTTTGTCAGGTGAATACGATCTAAATAAAGTTGCTGTTATTATGTCACAGACTGGCGGGGGCTGCCGTGCTACCAACTATGTCGGTTTTATAAGACGCGCCCTGGAAAAAGCCGGAATGCCCCAGATACCTGTCATTTCCATTAATATGGCCGGAATTGAAAGCAATCCCGGTTTCCGCCTGAATGCGGATCTGCTTAGCCGGGCAGCTTACGGCGCGGTATTCGGGGATATTTTCATGCGCTGTATCTACCGTATGCGCCCTTATGAGATAGAACCTGGCTCAGTGGAACAGGTTCATTCCAAATGGCTGAAAGAATGCCGGAAATTTGTATCGGCAAAACATTTAAACCCTTTTCAATTTAAAAAGATGTGCCAGAATATGATTGCAGACTTTGATGCCATTCCTGTTTCCGATACGCCAAAACCCAGGGTAGGCATCGTAGGGGAAATTCTCGTAAAATTCGCCCCCGCCGCCAACAACCATTTAGTGGAATTATTAGAATCTGAAGGCGCCGAAGCAGTCGTTCCTGATTTAATGGATTTTATGCTCTATTGCTTCTACAACCAGATTTATAAAGCGAAGGAACTTGGCATGAGCAAAAAAAATGCCATTGTTTCCAAGCTCGGCATTGACGCCATCGAACTGCTGCGCGCCCCGGCCAGAAAAGCCTTTGCCAAAAGCAGGCATTTTGATCCCCCGGTCAGCATCTACCAGCTTGTCAACTATGCCAAATCTATCGTTTCTATTGGCAACCAGACCGGCGAAGGCTGGTTTTTAACCGGAGAAATGATAGAGCTGATTCATGGCAATGTCAATAATATTGTCTGTACCCAGCCTTTCGGCTGCCTTCCTAACCATGTGGTCGGCAAAGGCGTGATTAAAGAACTGAGGAAACACTATCCTCTTTCCAATATTGTCGCCATCGACTATGATCCTGGCGCCAGCGAGGTAAACCAGCTAAACCGCATCAAACTCATGCTTTCCACAGCACAGAAGAACCTGAAAAAAGCCGTGGAAGCGCAAACCAATGCCAGCAAAACCACCGATCAAGCGGCAGAACTGGAAAAGGCTGAGGATAATGGCTGCCACACAGCCTCCAGCCCTACGCCGGCTTCTTCCTCATAAGGGCGGATGCACCGGGTATGCATCCCCCGGAAAAAGCTTTTTTACTATCATACAAAAAACGGGGCATTCCACATTATCAGGATGCCCCGTTTCCTTTCCATTATTTTATTGCTCTGACAGATTCCGCAGCCTCTCCCCTATCCAAGCACATAATCCGTAATCTGGTATACATAATAATTTAACCAGTTCGTATACAAATTATTGCTATGGGAACGCCATTGCAGTTTTGGGCGGCCGGTAGGGTCATCGTCCGGATAATAGTTCTTCGGTATTTGAATAGGAAGCCCTTTTTCCTTGTCCCTGACATATTCATTATGTAAGGTCATACGGTCATATTCCGGATGACCCATAACAAAAATCTGCTTTCCATTGCCTGCCATGCAAAGAAGCACTCCTGCCTCTTCCGACTCCGCCAGGACAAGCAATTCCCTGCACCCATGGATATCCCCGGCCGGAACCGCAGTATGGCGGCTATGGGGGATCAGGAAATCATCATCGAATCCTCTTACCAGGGGAACCTTCCGGTTCATCACTTTATGTTCATAAATGCCGAATAGTTTTTCCGGCAAAAGCACTTTATCCAACCCAAAATGATAGTATAGCCCCGCTTGGGCGCCCCAGCAGATGTGAAGAGTGGAAGTCACATTGTTTTTGGACCATTCCATAATCTCGCAAAGTTCATCCCAGTAATCCACTTCCTGAAAGGGGATTTGCTCCACCGGGGCGCCGGTAATCATAAACCCGTCGTATTTTTTTCCTTTTAACTCGTCAAAAGTATGGTAAAACTGATTTAAATGGGTAAGGGAAGTATTCATGGAACGGTGGCTGTTCATTTTCATAAAGGTTACATCCACCTGAAGCGGCGTATTGGAGAGCGCCCTTAAAATCTGCAGCTCCGTATCCTGTTTCACCGGCATCAGGTTTAAAATACAAATCTGCAGCGGACGGATATCCTGATGAACCGCCCTGTTTTCATCCATAACAAATATATTCTCATTTTCCAGTATCCCTTTTGCCGGCAGGCTATTCTGTGTTTTAATCGGCATCCTTTTTCCCTCCCAAATATTGCTTCACAAATTCTTCTTCCGTTAAAACCGGCACTTGCAGCTCCTTTGCCTTTTTATTTTTTGATGAAGAAGAAGTATTGTCATTGTTTATCAGACAGACGGTCTTTGATGTCACGCTCCCGGTTACCTTCCCGCCCTTTTTTTCAATCTCCTCTTTGAGTTCCTTCCTGCTGGCAAAGAAATTCAGGCTGCCTGTTACTACAAACGACATCCCTTCCAGGCTCTGTTCTTCCTGGCTCATTTCCTCCTTCTCTATTTCCACTTCTTTTAATAAATTATCCCACCTTTTTCTGTTCTCTTCTGTCTGGAAATACTCATAAAATCCAGTGGCAATCACTTCCCCTATCCCATTAATTGCGCTTAGTTGCTCTACATCCGCAGCCATGATCTCCTCTAATGCATTGCGGTAATGCCTGCATATCATTTTAGCAACGGCAAGCCCTACGTTTGCAATCCCCAGGCTGAAAATCAGCCGGGGCAAAGTCGTCTTTCTAGCCGCCTCAATGCTTTCCATCAGATTTTGGCACGACTTTTCCCCGAACCCTTCCATCTCCACGATCTCTTCCTTAAAACGGCGCAAGCGGAAAATATCGGCATATTCATGAATATACCCCTTTGCAATAAACTTTTCCAATGTAGCCTCTGATAATCCATCTATGTTCATCGCATCCCTGCTGACAAAAAGAGTAAAAGATTTTATTTTTTTCGCTTCGCATTCCGCATTCATGCAATAGAGCGATTGTACTTCGTTTATCTGGCGGATCTGTGTCTTTCCCCCGCATACCGGACAGCTTTCCGGGATTTCCACGGTACCGCTGCCTGTCAGGTTTTCCGCAATCTGGGGTATGATCATATTCGCCTTATATACAGTAATCTTATCCCCAATCCCCAGCTTCAGGCTTTTCAAAATACTGATATTGTGTACGGAAGCACGGCTTACCGTCGTCCCTTCCAATTCCACCGGGTCAAAAATTGCCACCGGGTTAATCAGCCCTGTCCGGCTGGGACTCCATTCTATTTCATATAGTACCGTTTCCTTTCTTTCATCTTTCCATTTAAATGCAAGGGAATCCCTGGGGAACTTGGCAGTTGCCCCCAAAGACTGCCCATAAGCAATATCATCATAGACCAATACCAGGCCGTCCGACGGGACATCGTATTCTTTTATTTTCTCTTCAAAATCCCCTACTGCTTCTACCACATTACTGCCGTTCACTGTTTTAAATTCCACGGTATCAAATCCAAGCCTCTGCAGGAAAAGAAACTGCTCCTTCCTGGAATTATGGAAATCCGCCCCTTCCGCTTTCACGAGAGAAAAAGCAAAAAACCTGACGTTCCTGTTTGCGGTCACTTCGTTGTTAAGCTGCCTGACCGAACCGCTGCACAAATTCCTTGGGTTTTTATACTTTGCATCTCCATCCCCGGTCTGTTCATTAATCTTTTCAAAATCCGAATAAGTAATGACAGCCTCCCCTCTCAGCGTCAGTTCCCCCTGGTAGGATATGGAAACCGGAATGTTACAGAATACTCTTGCATTATTCGTTACGACTTCTCCTACTTCCCCATTCCCCCTTGTAACCGCTTTTACCAATTTCCCGCCGGAATAAGTCAAAACAATAGTCAGTCCGTCCAGTTTCCATGACAGCAGTCCTGTTTTTTCTCCCAGCCATTCCCGCAATTCTTCCCTGTCCTTTGTTTTTTCCAAGGAAAGCATCGGACGCTCATGGCGTTCTTTTGGAAGTTCTTCCACCGCTTCATATCCAACCCGTAACGTAGGGCTGTTTGATAAAACGATTCCCGTCTCCTTTTCCAGGGCTTCCAGTTCGTCATATAGTTTATCATATTCAAAATTCCCCATGATCTCTATATCTTCTGCATAATAGGCCTTTGAAGCGCGGCGCAAAATCTCTGCCAGCTCCCTCATGCGTTCTGTCTTCTTACCCAACTCCATCTTCTTACTTTCCATCTCCTATCTGCATTTTTCTAATACGCCGGCTACGCTATATACGGCGGGACTCCGCAGCGTCCTTTTGCACCGGCCAAGAGGCCGCCGCTGTCTTTTCACTGTCTTTCCGGCATTCCTGATATAGCCTTTCCAGTTCTTCCCCCTGCAGTCTGCGGTATTCCCCCGGCTTAAGATCCCCCAGCTCCACATTCAGCACCCGTGTCCGCTTTAATGCCCTGACTCTATAGCCGAAGCTCTCTGTCATCCTCCGTATCTGCCTATTAATCCCCTGGGTCAATACCATGCTGAACGTAAACCGGCCAGTCCTCCTGACTTTACACTTTCTTGTAGTAATGTCCAAATCCTCCAGATATACTCCCGATGCCATCCCCTGCAAAAAAGCATCTGATACCGCCCTGTCCGCACGTACCTGATATTCTTTTTCATGGCAGTTTGCCCCACGCATCATATGATCTATCAGGTCGCCGTCATTTGTCATAAGAAGAAGCCCTTCTGAATTCTTGTCCAAGCGTCCCGCATAAGTCAGGCGGACAGGATATTTCAGCTCATCAGAAACGGTTCTTTCCGCATGTTTATCCTTTTCCGTGCAAGTTACCCCAATGGGCTTATAATAGGCAAGCACCACTTTTTCATTCTTTCCATGCACAGCCTTGCGATTCACTAAAATCTTTTCTTCCCCGCTCACTTGCATCCCCGTTACTGCCACTTGCCCGTCAACCGTCACTCTTCCCGCCTCTATGAGCTGATCCGCTTCCCGTCTGGAACAGATACCGCACGATGCCAGATATTTATTTAAACGCTCTTTTTTTGCTTCCATCTTCCACTTTCCTCCATCCGTCCTCTACTTACAGAATCTATTCCATTATATAACAAGTAGGATAGAAATGCAAAAATAACAAAATAAAGACTGCCCGAAGCAATACCCCGGAAAGTCTTTATTCCCCATCAGCCTAAAGCTGCTAACCAGAATCGAACTGGTGACCTCAACACTACCAATGTTGCGCACTACCGACTGTGCTATAGCAGCTTACCGCTCTATTTTGGGTCTGCCATGCCAGCCTCCGTATTACCTGTCAGCTTTTATCAGCAAACTACCAAAAGAGATTATAGCATATCTGGTTTTATCTTGTCAATGAATAAATAGAAAACATTTTCATTTTGTATTTCCGTCTCAAAGCAATGAAATAAGTTATGAAAAGAATCCCCCTCAAGCTTTCAGTTTAAACTGCCCGACTAACTCTTCCAGGTTTACTGACTGGGCAGACAGTTCCTGGCTGGTTGCTGAAGTCTCTTCCGCTGCCGCCGAATTGCTTTGGATCACTTCTGCAATCTGTTCTATGCCCATTTCAAGCTGTTTCATAGCCTCTGCCTGGGAATCGGACAAATCGCTGATTTCTTTCGTAGATGCTGCCAGCATTTTAATGCCGTCAATTACCGATTCGATAGCTGCCGTCGCTTTTAACGTAATCTCATTTCCATGTGCAATCTCCTGAATCGAATTCTCAATCAGCCTCTTTGTATTGATTGCCGAAGTTGCACTGTCAGAAGCCAGCTTGCCAATCTGGTCTGCCACAACCGCAAACCCCTTGCCGGCTTCCCCTGCCCGAGCCGCTTCAATCGAAGCATTTAACGACAAAAGATTCGTCTGGGAAGCAATGTCTTCAATTGCCGCAATAATATTTGCAATTTCTTTAGAAGTATCGTTAATGCGTTCCATTGCCTGATTCAGGCTCTTAATATCCTTATTGCTTTTTTCCGCCTCACGCTCAAATTCTTCCGCCCTCTGATAAGACTTATTCGCTTTATCCGAAGCATCCACTACCGTTTCCGTAATATTCTGGATCGTCGCTGTCAGTTCTTCCACGGAACCAGCCTGGTCGGTTGCTCCTTCTGCTAGGGATTGCGCGCTTTCTGCCATCTGTGTCGCCCCTAAAGCCACCTGTTCGGATGCCTCATTAATCTGCCCAAGCGCCTCGCTCAGGGAATCGGTAATCTGCACGATAGCCACATCCAATGCCTCAAAATCGCCCCTGAAATCCACATCAGTCACTATATCGAAGTTCCCCTTGGAAACTTCGCCCAGGCCTCTGCTCAGTTCTTTGATATACATCTGTAGCATGGCTGCCGCCTCTTTAAAGGAGTCCGTCATTTCCCCAATCTCATCCGGATACATTTTCTCTATCTGAATGTCCAGATTGCCTCTCGCAAGCTCTGCAGAAGCATCTCTTACTTTAATAATAGGCTCCGCAAATAGTTTTGCAACAAATCCGGCAAAACGCATGGAAATAAACACTGCCGCCGCAATAACAAGAGCCATTACAGCAACCAGCAGATAAGTCTGCATCGTCAGATTGCCGGATGCTTCATTCCCTAGTTCTACATTTAAGTCAATCAGTTCCTCCACTGCATTTGTCAGCTTCTTTAACGTAGGTTTCCCTTCCGTAAGCAGAAGCTCAAAGGCTTCTTCATTCCGGTTTACCAACGCCAAATCTTCCACCTGCTTAAAAATGCTGCGGTAGAGCGGCAACGTTTCATCTATGACTGCAATCAGTTCCAGTTCTTCCGGTGTATTGCAATTTCTCTCCATCACCTCAAAAGCCGCATCCGTTTTCGCCTGCATTTCATCCAGTTCAGCCGCAGACTCCTTCAAAGCCGCGTCATCCTGCTGTAAAATAATTTCCCTGACAATCGCCGGTTCTTTATTCAAATATGTACTGAATATCCCGATCTCTCCTTGGGAAAAACCATGATCTATTAACGCATCGCTGTATTTAATGTCACTGCGCAGGATCATGAGAAGCCCTAAAACACCGGAAATACTTGCCACAGCTACCACCAAAGCAAAGCAGCTTTTTAGTTTTTTCTCTACTTTCATAACTTTTATCTTCTCTAACATAAACCCTCCTACTCCCGCCTAGGAAAAAAGTACGTTTCACGCACTCCCTCGTCTTGTAAGTCTTAGCAGCGCCTCTTTTTTGTCATACAAGAAGCCCGGTAAATTCCCTGCCCATCTTCATTACCGTTAAAAATGTCTGGTGCCATTATACCATTTTCCGCCGGAATGCTCAACCGTATCCTCCAAAATATCGGTAAATCATTTACTTCAGCACTTTTAACATTCCGCTGCAGACCAGGTTATGCATCTGTTGTCTGCTGCATCCGTTTTCTTCCCTGTTATTTGAAATATAAATAATATAAATAATGACCCGGGATGCAATCTCCATGCTTACATAATCCAAAGGAAGTTCCTTGCTGATATCGCCGTTTTCTACGCCTACCTGGATCATCCGGGCAATGACATCCCTGGGCATGCAGACATCCTGGTTCTTTTCCTTAATTTTCTTCTGCAGGACTTTGCCGATCAGCCCATTGTCAGATATGAGATGAATGAATTGGATCAGACAATCTCTCTTCTTAATTTCCCGGTCCATACAGCATAAAAGAAACCGCATGGTTTCGGAAAAATTTTTTACCTCTTCCAGTTTTTCTATCATCTGCCTGCAAATTAAATCAATATGATACAGCATGGCGCTGCTTATGATTTCTTCCTTATTCCGGAAATATTCATAGGCAGTTCCCTTGCCGATTCCTGCACGGTCCGTAATATCAGAAACTTTGATCTCCTTTACATCAATATTTTCAAAAATCAGCTCTTCCACTGCCTCATACAAAGCTTTTACTTTTGGGGATAGTTCTTTCTTGCCTTTCATTCCTCTTTCTCCTTCTTTTCCCTCATAAAGATATCATAAATACAAGGAACTACAATCAACGTCAGTAATGTGCCATATATCAGGCCGCCTATGGTTACGATTGCCATCGGTTTTCCCATCTCCGAACCCATATCATGGCTGAACACCATAGTGGAAAGAGCCAGAATTGTAGTCAGCGCAGTCATCAGCACCGGCCTGAGCCTCGTGCGTCCCGCTTCGATAATCGCCGCTTTCTTTTCCATTCCTGTTTCCCTTAACTGATTCACATAATCTACCAGGACAATGCCATTATTTACGATAATTCCGGAAAGCATGACAAAACCGATCAGGGCAATAATGCTCACCTCGCTCCCGCTAAAATAAAGCCCGAAGAAACCTCCCGTAAAGGCTAACGGCACAGTGAACATGATAATAAACGGCGACAATAATGACTGGAACTGGGCGACCATAATCAAGTACATAAACAGCAGCGCCAAAATCAGCATCAGCGTTACCTGTTCCATGGCATCCGTAATCATCTCGTTTTCGCCGCTCATGACAAGGGTATACCCTTCCGGCATCTCATAAGCGTCCAGTTTTTTCTGCAATTCCTGGGATACCAGCCCTATATTGTACCCGTCTGCAATCATTGCGCTTACTCCTATGTAACGGTTCTGGTCTGCACGGTTCACTGCATCCGGTGACTGTTTCGTTTCAAAATCCGCAATATCCGCCAGGACAATTTTCTCCTTCGTCCCGTCCTGCTTTGTCACATCTATTTTTATCCTTTTTACCGTGTCCCTTGTCAATGCTATGTCATTGGCATTTTTTACATAAACATCGTAATCCCTGATTTCCGTTTCCAATGTGGTAGCGCTGGAAGCATCCGCCAGCTTTGCCGCAATCTGCTGGAAAATCTGCGCCACTGTCAGCCCATGTTCTATCGCCTTATCCCTGTCGATGATGATGCGCAGTTCTTCTGTGGAATCCTCCATTCCGTCGGAAACCTCCGTCGTCCCTTCTGTTTCCCGGACAATCTGGGCAATATCCGCAGCAATCGTCTGGAGGGTGTCGATCTCCCTTCCTCTGACCTGGATGGAAATCCCGCTGCCCCCAAGGGCGCTCATATCCATAGATGAAGTATTGATCACCAGTTCCGCTTCTTCAATATCCGCTGTCAGTTCTTCTATTTTTTTTGCCAGTTCATCCCCTGTCAGTTCTTTATCCTCTTTTAAAGTAATATAAATCTCCGTCGCGTTATCCGCGCTGTTCCCGCCCCCTGTCAGTAAAGCCAGGCCGGAAGCGCTCGCCATGGCGCCAACATCCATCACATCATCAATGGAACGGATTCTCTCTATTATCTCATCCGTTACTCCGGCTGTCTTTTTCAAAGGCG
Organism: uncultured Lachnospiraceae bacterium; assembly: GCA_910576535.1. GTDB lineage: Bacteria > Bacillota > Clostridia > Lachnospirales > Lachnospiraceae > Kineothrix. The sequence goes on from CAJTKK010000005.1 coordinate 85,298, forward strand.
TCCCGTCAGGCATAGATACGCTTACCGTTATCTGCGTGCTTTCCATATCCGGCATAAAAGCGGTTCCTTTGGACATAGCGGCCGCCGCACTGGCAACCAGCAAAGCCAGCACTGCAAGAAGCACCGCCGGTTTCAGCTTCAAGGAAACCCTCAGCACCTTTTCATATCCGTTTATCAATGCCCCAAAAAGCCTGTCTTCTTTCTGTTCTTTTGTTTTTGTCAATATCTTAGACGCCATGGCCGGCACTACAGTCAAAGCAATTAGCAGGCTCGCCAGAAGGGAATAAGCAATGGTAAGCCCCATATCCACAAATAACTGCCGCGTAATCCCTTCGGTAAACACAATAGGCAAAAATACACAGACTGTTGTGAGGGTGGATGCCATAATTGCCCCGGCCACCTCTTTTGCCCCTTCGATGGAAGCCTCCCTCACGCTCTTTCCTTCACTGCGCATACGGTATATATTTTCAATGACTACGATGGAATTGTCCACCAGCATCCCTACCCCCAGCGCCAGGCCGGAAAGGGAAATGATATTCAGCGTTATCCCGCTGAAGTACATGCATACCACCGCGGTTACAAGGCTGACGGGGATAGAAAGCGCAATAATAAGCGTAGGCCTTAAATCTTTCAGGAATATAACCAATATAAAGATAGCAAGAACCGCGCCAAAAAGCACATTGCTGATTACGGAATCCATAACCATATCAATATAGATCCCCTGATCCATCAGAATAATCATAGAAAGATCTTCATCTTCCTGTACCATTTCTTCAAATCTGGCCTTTAATTTATCGGATACATCCCCGGTGGAATATCCTGTCTGCTTCTGTATGGTAAGGAGAATGCCCGGGCTGCCGTTTATATTTGTATAGATTTCTTCGGAATTATCCGTCATAAATACGTCGGCCACATCGGCAAGAGTAATAATATCCACCCCGTCCATATCCGGGTTCATAATCGGCATAGCCGCCAGTTCTTCTATATTTGCTGTCTTATCCCCTACACGCACCAAGTAATCAATTCCTTCCTCGGTCACATACCCCCCAGGCATGGAAAAATTCTGTGCGGCAAGCAGGGACTTAACCGTATCTGCCGTAAGAATATCATTCATATCCGCATTGGCATACGCGTCTTCCCTAGCCTCTTCCAACTGTTCTTCCCCTTCTTCTAACTGTTCTTCCCCTTCCTTTATCTGATCCAAGGCCTCTTCCAACTGTTTTAGCCCATCGTTTATCTGTTCCTGCCCGGACTCTAGTTGTTTTTCCCCTGCTTCAATCTGGCTTTCCGCCGATTTGATCTGCATCTCGCTAAATTCTAACATGGACTGGGCGTTGGCAATCTCCACTGCCGCCTCCAGATTTCCTTTATAAAGCTGGTTTAGCCCGTCATCTACCTTTACAATATTTTCATTTACCGTATTCAATGTCTCCTGCAAAGTAGCCAGATATGCTTCCGCTCCAAGGCTCATCGTGCTGGCGTTGATCGCATCTTCCAGTTTCCGGATCTGTTCTTCAATCGCCGGGATCTGTTCTTCGATGACTGCAATCTGCTCTTCCAGCATACGAAGCTGCTCCTCCAGTTCCGCCTTCTTGCCTTGCAGCTCCGTTTCGTCCCCCTGCGCCAAAATAGCTGTCAATTGATCCTGGAGCGCATCCCTTTGCGCCCGGGTGTCTTCCAAAGCAGCTTCTGCCGCCGCCTTTGCCGACTCCATCCCAGGCATCAGCTCGCTCACCGGCGTTTCTGAAGGAACATCCTCCTTCAGCGCTGCCCCAATTGCCACTTTTATTTCTTCCGGAAGATCCCCGAATGTAAGACCATTATCGCTATAGGCCCGCATTGCCTCAATCACCCCGCCCAAAGCGGCAATGCCGTTTTCCGCTTCCTGAATCCCGGCATCCATCTGGGCAATTGCATCTCTCAGCGTTGGAATACTGCTTAAAGCCGCATCTATCTGGGCGATCCCTTCTTCCAACTGGGTTTTGCCGTCCAGCGCCTGCTGACGGCCTTCCTGCGCTTTCTGAAGCCCGTCTTTCGCCTGCTGCAAACCCTCCTGGGCTTTTTCCAGCGTCTTGATTTCCATCGTAATGCTCATCTTGGTTGCTTCCAGATCTGCCTTCGCTGTCAAAAGCTGGGTCTCCGCTTCCGCTAATTTCCTTGCCGCTTCCCCTTTCTTTTCCGCCAGTTCGTTTTTTCCATCCTCCAGCTTGGATTTATTTTCTTCCAGTTCTGCTTTATTGTCCTCAATTTCCTTCTTGGTATCGTTTAATTCGTTCTGGGCGTCCATCAGGTCCGTCCGGCCGTCTTCAATTTCTTTTCTCCCATCCGCCAATTCTTTCCTGCCGTCTTCCAGTTCTTCTTCTTTTTCTGCCAATTCACTGTCAATATAACCGAAAACCTGTGCATTAATGGCGTCAATCTTGTCCTGACGGATAATTACGTTGACGCTCTCCTCCAACAGGCCCGTCGCTGTCGCCGAAGCCACTCCCTCAATGCTTTCCAGTTCAGGGACAATTGTATTTTTTGCCAAGTCACTGACTTGCGCATTATCAGCCCCTTCTTTGCCCACGGCGGCAACCATCACCGGCATCATATCCGGATTCAGTTTCATAATGATAGGATTACCTACGGAATCATCCCAGAAACTTTTGATCTGATCCAAGTTCTCTCTTATCTCAAGGGACACGGAATTCATATCCGCCCCTTGGGCGAATTCCAGGATAACCATGGAATAATTTTCGCCGGAAACAGAGCTGATGCTTTCTATATTGCTCACGGTAGCCATAGAAGATTCCACCGGCTTTGTCACTGTCATTTCCACTGTTTCCGGGCTTGCCCCTACATATGTAGTCATTACAATTACATACGGCAAACTAATATTGGGCAGCAGATCCGTTGTCATTTTCGTAAATGACACGACCCCCAGCACAATTGCCATAATTACCCCAACCAATACCGTATAAGGTTTTTTTACGCTAAATTTTGAAATCATAAAAATAACCTGACCTTTCCGTAGTTTCTGTCCAAATGCACATTTTTCTGTCCGACCAGTCGGTCGGTAACGCTTCTATTATATTTATCCATTCCAAAAAAGTCAATAAATCCTTTCTAAAAATAAAAAACGCGGTATAAATTCCGTGAATTTGATTTTTGGAAAATGATTACCCTCAGCGTCCTATCGTCCACTGAGGGTATATTCACCGTTTTATTGTTTTTTTCAGTTTCCCTTTTATTCTCTGCAGGGCATTGTCCGCTGATTTTTCATCCTTGCCCAGAACTTTCGCTATCTGTACATAACTCATCCCTGTCAGATATAGGTCAAGCACCTGTTTTTCAAATGCGCTCAATTCCCTTTCTATGGTTTTTTCCAGATTTTCTACATTTTCTTTGTCTATCATCATTTCCTCCGGACTTAACTCCGCTTTCGATGCAAGAAAACTGACCAGTTCCGCGTCTTCGTCCTGCCCGTTCCCTGACGCCACATGGCTGTACAAGGATATATATGAATTGAGCGGCGCATGTTTTTTCCGTCCGGAGGCCTGCACAGCCGTATACATTTGCCTCGAAATGCACAGATCGGCAAACGTAAAGAAGCTGGCATCGCGGCCGCTGTCATAATCCCTGACTGCCTTAAAAAGCCCGATCATCCCTTCTTGGATCAAGTCATCATTGTCTGCCCCTAAAATATACATGGATTTCGCTTTGCTTTTCACCAAATCTTTATATTTTTCCATAATGTAGTCAATGATATTTTCGTCCCCGTCCCGCAGATACAAAATTAATTCCTCATCGCTGCATTGCCCGTAAAAATCCTGCATACCCACTCCTTTTCTGTTTTGCAGAAGTTACTGGACGATAATGGCTTCCCCTTCATATTCATAATCTTTTTCCGGTTCTTCCCCTTCTCCTTTTTCTTGCCCGCTTTCATCCAATACAGCCGGCCCAGGCGTCCCGCTGTCTGACATGGCAGGTTCCACCACCACCGCCTCTTCCGCTGCTTTGCGTCCATTTTCTTCCGCTTCCTGCGCTTCCCGCATCCTTTCCTCCCCGGATATCACGTCTTCTTCTAACCATTTGCCGTCTTCCATATGCGAAATCATTTCCATGTCCGTGGAATTACCGCTGACGCTTTCTTCCTCTTCTTTTATCTGGTTACCGCTTATGCTTTCTTCCATCCCGTTGCCGCTGACGCTCTCCATTGCCCAGCTTACTGCTGTTCCTATGCGGTTACCGCTGACCGTAGCATCAGAAACCGCGTCTTTTTCCATAATTTGAATCACCTGGCTTGCCATATGTTCTGCCAGCACCCGGTATCCAGCCGGGTTGCCATGCACCCCGTCCGGCATATAACGGGAAATAATCCGGGCATCATGGGTATCCAGCAAATTAGAATTATATAAATCAATAACCTCTATGCCATACTGTGCCGCCAATTCTTTTACCGCCTTGGCAAATATCCCCTGCGGCAGGAGATAATCCCTCTGGTTCCTCAAATAATCATGCAATACGTTAGGCAGCGGAGTCGCAAAAATAATTTTTGCCTCAGGATATTTCTCCCTCAAGCCTCTCATTAATTCGTCCACATCTCCATAGAATGTCTTAGGCTTTTTCTCTTCCAGATTGCCAAGTTCCTTTTCAGAAGCGGCGAACCCGTCATTTGTCCCTCCCATTACAAGAATAATATCCGTATCTTGCGGTATTTCCCCATATCTGTCCACAAAAGCCTTATCCCAATACCTTCCATAAGAAGAACCGCCGATTCCCAGGTTATAAACCTCTTTTGCATTTAGAATATTTTTGAGGACCGAAGGGTAGGAATATTGCGTATAATTTTCCATCTGATCCAAATTGCTTCCCGATGTAATGCTGTCGCCAAGACAGGCAATTGTCATACCGGAAAAATCATAAGCGCTATTATCTATGATCCATTTATCCCGTCCGTTGACCTGTTCTGTTTCTTCATAAGAAGAACGGATATTGCGTCTTGCCTCCAGAGTCAGCGATGCTTCCTCGTAGCGGAAAGGGATTACTTTCCCATCCACCACCGCATTTCCCGATATAGATCCATATGGGCCTTCTTCCCCACCGGTGTCCGGCGCCGGCATATCCTCGTTGCCTGACACTGTTTCTTCTCCGGAGGCCGGTGCATCCCCGTTTCCTGACACCGTTTCTTCCCCGGAAACCGGGACATCCCCGTTTCCTGACACCGTTTCTTCCCCGGAAACCGGGGCATCCCCATTGCCTGACACCGTTTCTTCCCCGGAAACCGGGGCATCCCCGTTTCCTGACACCGTTTCTTCCCCGGAAACCGGAATATCCCCGTTTCCTGACACCGTTTCTTCCTCCACGGGCATTTGACCGGAAGAAGCCGTATCTGCCGGCTGTACAGGATTTGCGCTGTTATCGGATATGCTGTTATCCTGCCCTGTCTGCGGCATATCCTGTCCAGGAATGTCAATAACAATCGCATCTTCCTCTGGTATCACAAGATCCCATCCTCCGTCCGATGAGGCTGCTTCTCCGATCATACCCGCTTCCTCTGCGGCTCCTTCCGTTTCCTGCCGGTCTTGTGTTTCCTCTATTTTCCCTTCTGCATGCCCCGGTTCTTCCCCGGACTCTTTTTCCAAGAATACGTCCTCAGCCCTTGCATTTAGGCTTTCATCCAGAAATGCCTGCAAAGCCTCGCCGTCTTCCGACAGTTCCTGTATTTTCATACGGACATCATCCACCTCGGCCTGCACTTCCACGTGTCTTGCTTCCCATGTTTCCATTTGAACCTTGTCCTGATGAAATTCATATGCCTTTACTATCAACGCTGCCGTCAGCACAACAGATAACACCCCGATAATAAAAAGCAATATTTTATGTATCAAATGATCCTCTTTTTTCATCATATACTCCCGTCTGCCTTAGCCCCGGCATAAGCAATTTATCCTGCTTATTGTAAGCTATCCTTCTTCTAGAGCATCCGTTGTCTCACAATCTCATAAGCCAGTACGCCGGCTGCTACCGATGCATTCAGGGAATCAATATTCCCCTTCATAGGAATGGAAGCTACAAAATCGCAGGATTTCTTCACCATCCGCCCTACTCCTTCCCCTTCGCTCCCTATCACAAGCCCAATCGGCCCCTTCAAATCCAATTGATACATTGGCGTGCCGTCCATATCCGCACAAATGAACCATAACCCCCGTTTCTTTAATTCTTCCATTGTTTTTGTCAGATTGGTCACTTTCGCTACCGGCGTATAGTTTAACGCCCCTGCAGATGCCCTGGCCACTGCGCCCGTCAGCCCGGCAGCCCTGTTTTTCGGGATAATGACCCCGTGCGCCCCCGCCAGGTTTGCTGTCCGGATAATCGCCCCAAGGTTATGGGGATCTTCAATACTATCCAACAGAATTACAAAAGGCGGTTCCCCTTTTTCCTCCGCTATCTTAAGGATATCCTCTACCTGCGCATACTCATAAGCTGCCGCATAGGCAATGACCCCCTGATGTTTCCCGGTTCCTGACATCTGGTTCAAACGCTCCTTGGTCACAAAACGGATAATACAGTCACGTTTTTTCGCTTCTCTCTTAATCGTCTCCATCGGCCCGTCTTTGCATCCGTCCTGAATAAAAATCTTGTCTATCGTTTTTCCTGAACGGAAAGCTTCGATGACTGCATGTTTTCCTTCAATCGTAAATTCTTCGTATCTCATTTCTTATCCTCTCTCCTTCTTATGATACATTCACATCATGAAAAAATTTTTCTTTTTTCATGATTTCTAAAACAGTTGCCGGCTCTTCCTCCAAGGTCTATCCGGCGGTATTCCCGATTATATTTCCAGCCCCAGGCGTTCCACACCCAGCTTTACCAGTTCAATGGCCCGGTCCGGCTTGTCCATCAGATACAAATACCCCAGCAATGCTTCAAACCCTGTCGCTTTCCGGTAATCAGCCACTGAAGCGTTTTTTGCCGTAGAATATGCTTTCGCATTCCTCCCCCTCCGGTAAATGTCCGCCTCCTCCTCTGTGAAAGTTTCCTGCAAAGCCTCAGCCATCCTCGCCTGGGTTCCCGCATTTACAAAATGAACCGCTGTCTTATGCAGCCGGTTTGCGCTCTGGTTGCCCCGCCCTACAATAACCGTGCGGACCATCACATCATAGACGCTGTCGCCGATATAGGCTAACGTAAGAGGCGAATAACTGCGTATATCCACCTCTTTACAGCCAAATTCCTTTTTCAGCCTCCCTAACAGGCTTATGCTCTCTTCCATTTCACGCCCTCACGGGTATCCTCCAGGAGAATTCCCTTATCTGACAATTCCTTACGGATTTCATCTGCCCTTGCAAAGTTTTTCGCTTTTCTTGCCTCCTGACGTTCTGCAATCAGCGCCTCCACATCAGCATCCAGAAGGCCGGTCTCTTTTTCTACGATCAACCCGCAGATATCCGATAACGTTACTATTTTATCTTTCAGTTTCTTTAAGAATCCCACACTGCGCCCTTCCCCGGCATGGGTATTGGTAAACTTAACCAATTCAAAGATAGCTGCCAGCGCGTCCGCCGTGTTAAAATCATCCTCCATGGCCTCGTCGAACTTAGTCTCAAAGATCCCCGCTTCCGCTAAAAGCTTCTCTTCTTCTGCGTCCGGCCCGCCGTCTGCAGCATTCTCAATCAAATAATTCAGATTATTTACACTGGTAACAATTCTTTCATACCCGTTTTTTGCCGCCTCCATCAGTTCCCCGCTGAAATTCAGCGGGCTTCTGTAATGGGCGGAAAGCATAAAGAACCGCAATGCCTGCAGATCATATTTCCCGCTGATATCCCGCACCGTAAAGAAGTTCCCCGCCGATTTGGACATCTTCCTATTGTCAATATTCAAAAAAGCATTGTGCATCCAATATTTCGCAAATGTTTTCCCGTTGGCAGCCTCTGACTGGGCTATTTCATTCTCATGGTGAGGGAACACCAGATCTTCCCCTCCTGCATGAATATCAATTTCATCCCCCAGATACTTTTTGCTCATAACCGAACATTCTATATGCCATCCCGGGCGTCCGCAGCACCAAGGCGACTCCCAATAAGGCTCCCCTTCTTTCTTCGGCTTCCAAAGCACAAAATCCAGCCCGTCTTCCTTTTGTTCCGCCCCGGACACCAGAAGCGTCCGGTTCCCGCCCTGCAGATCGTCCAAGTTCTTATGGGAAAGTTTCCCGTATTCTTTGAAATTACGCGTCCTGAAATAAACGGTCCCGTCCTCCGCCTGATAAGCAAATCCCTTTTCTATTAAAGTTTCAATCATATCCAGCATTCCGTCTATTTCATTGGTAGCTAACGGGTGGGCGGTGGCCGGCTTTACATTCATTGCCGCCATATCCTTTTTGCATTCTTCAATATACCGCTTTGATATTACGGCCGCATCCACCCCTTCTTCTTCCGCTTTTTTGATAATCTTATCATCCACATCCGTAAAATTTGATACATAGTTCACTTCATATCCTTTATGCTCCATATATCTTCTTACTGTGTCAAACACAATCATCGGCCTTGCATTCCCGATATGGATCAGATTATAGACGGTAGGCCCGCAAACATACATCCTCACCTTCCCTTCTTCTATCGGCACAAACTCTTCTTTCCGCTTTGATAACGTATTATAAATTTTCATCCTAAAATAGCCGCTCCTTCCTTTTCTCTTTTTGCTGATCTGCCATCTTAAGCCGCATCCTTCACTGCCCTGCTGTCATTTCGTCTCTTTTCCCAGCCTCTTTACAGTCCGCTCCAGTTCCAGCAGCCGGTTTGTCAGCTCGCTGTTTGCTTTCTGGAGATTCGCTATATCTTCTTTCACCGGATCCGGCAAATTCGTATGATCCATCTCTTCCTGCGGCAGACATTGCTTCTTTCTTTTTACAACCCTTCCAGGCACCCCTACTACCGTAGAGCCGGGCGGCACTTCATTCAGCACAACGCTCCCCGCCCCTATCTTGGAATTGTCCCCTATCTTAAAAGAACCCAGCACCTTTGCGCCTGCGCTGATCATGACATTATTCCCTACTGTCGGATGGCGCTTCCCATGTTCCTTTCCGGTGCCTCCTAATGTCACCCCCTGATATAACGTCACATTATCCCCAATTACCGCTGTTTCACCGATAATCACACCGTTCCCATGGTCAATAAAAAAGCCTTTCCCGATTACCGCCCCCGGGTGGATCTCTATCCCCGTCTTACGCACCCCCCGCTGGGATATCCACCTTGCAAGGAAATAATGCTTCTTCGAGTAGAGTTTATGCGCCAGACGGTAATGCAGCATAACCTTAAAACTAGGATATAGAAAAACTTCCATTGCCGTATGGATCGCGGGGTCTCTTTGCCTGATCACGGCAACTTCCTCCCTCAATCTTTTTATGATCCCCATACTTGCCTCCCTGTTTATCTTTTTTAATAATTCCTGCCAAAAACCCCCTGCCAGGCATGAAACGGCAAGATGCCCCAAATATCCCGGCAATCCTCTTTTGTGCTGTCTTTCATGCCCCGTCCATAAGCAGGGCTTTTGCCGCCTGAAACTTCATAGAAAAAACCCCGTCCCAATCTTAACTTCCGTTAAAATTAAGAGACGGAGTGATTCCGCGGTTCCACTCTTATTAAAGACGGTACATTTACTGCTTCTCTCCCATCTTTCCCTTATCGGCGTAACGTGCCTTTCCCGTATACGGATACTGTGGCCATACCCGGCCCTTCCCCATATCAGCTCACAAACGCACTTCGGTTATCTTCCCATTAGAGCCGCTTTCAGCCTCCGGCAGCCCCTCTCTGTCATCTTCCGATAACTTACTCTTTCTGGTCAACGCTTTTTTCTTCCTATCTCAGGATATGCAATATATTATATTTTGTCAACAATATTTTATATTTTATCCTACTTTAAATTCTGCGTACTTCCCTGCATCTGCCCTATGACAGTTCACCTTAAGCCGGATTCCCCCTTCCGCATACTCCTGTTCCAGGACCTGGGCATTTTCCATAAAATAAGAAGCATCCTTCCCCTGGCTGTACGGAAAAAGAAATTCCGCCTGCACATATTGGGCATACACTTTATCCAAAATCATCTGTGAAAGCTCTTCCAGCCCCTGCCCGGTTTTCGCGGACATATAAATCCTATTATCCCCTGTTACTTTCGGGAGCTGCCCGGGTTCACACAGATCCGCTTTATTGTAAACAAAAACAGCAGGAATATTTGCCGCCCCGATTTCCAAAAGGGTTTCCTCCGTTACTTTAATCTGCTGCCTGTATTCTTCATCGGAATAATCCACAACGTAAAGCAGAAGATCCGCATTTTTTACCTCTTCTAACGTGGAACGGAATGCTTTTACCAGGCCATGGGGCAGTTTATGGATAAATCCAACCGTATCGGATAAAAGAATTTCCCGGTTTTCCCCCATGTCAATACTCCTTACTGTAGTATCCAACGTGGCGAACAGCATGTCCTTTTCCAGTACCTTCTTTTCTTCGTCCTGAAGGTATTTATCTATCATCGCATTCATTAATGTGGATTTGCCGGCATTCGTATATCCTACCAAAGCTACTTTAGGTGTTCTCGCGTTCATCCGACGCTTGCTTTGGTTCTTTCTCTCCTTGGATACCTCTTCCAGTTCCCGCCGCAATTCCGACAGCCTTTTCTCTATCTTTCTTCTGTCCAGTTCCAGTTTCTTTTCACCGGCCCCCTTGCTGCTCATGCTCCCGCTGGCGCCTCCCTGCCTGGTCAATGCATCATGCATCCCTACCAGCCGCGACATCAGATACTGCAGCCTTGCCGTCTCCACCTGGAGTTTTGCCTCCCTGGTTTTTGCCCTTGTGGAAAAAATATCCAGTATCAAAGCGGTACGGTCCATGACCGGTTTTTCCACTTCCTTTTGCAAATTGCGCAACTGGGAAGGCGTTAAGGAATTGTCAAATATGACCATATCCGCTTCCAGGTTCTTTGCATATTCCTTCACCTCCTGCACTTTCCCCCGCCCAATATAAAATGCTTTGCTGACGCTGCCCATTTTCTGTGTAACAACACCCTCTACTGTCATATTGCATGCCTTTGCCAATTCCTCCAGCTCTTTTACGGAACGTTCAAAATTCTCATCTTCCCCCGTATCGGCACACACTAAAATTACTCTTTCTTTTTTTTCCATTTCCGCCATTGATAAACCTTTCCTCTTTCTGTTAAACGATTTCATTAATAAAAACAGCCGGATATTTAATGATTTCTTCCAATTTGCACAATACATCCGTTTTCTTTCTTTCATCCGGGAAGCGGAAACATTCTTTTGTCTTTTGATATCCAAAAATCCATGAAGCAAGCTGTTCTATCTGGATTGTGCATTCAAAAGCGCCACTTTCTTTCTTGCAGGCCGTAGACGCCCCAGGAGTTATCCTGCACTCCCAGATACCGCCGTTTTCCGTCAATACCGGATCCTCTATTTTCATTACGCAGAAAATATCCCCGGATCTGCTGCGAAGCATGGAAATCATTGACTTTACATCCACAATCCGTGCCATAATGGCCGGCTGCTTTTTTCCTGAAGCATAGACCGGGCAATCCATAACGCCCTCTTCTATAACCGCTTCCTGGATATCCCCTTTCCCTTCTTCTTCCGTATAAGCCAGATATCCTTTTATTTCCGCATTTTTTCCATAAAGCAGATAGAACCCGCCATTTTGTGCCTGCAATTCCTTTTCCATTTTTTTATAATAGGCAATATCCCTTTTTATAAACACATGATATGTTTTTTCCAGCCGGGACGATGCATATTCCGCCAGTTTTGCAAACTCTTTCTCTTCCAGCGGACGTACCTTTACCGCTTTCTTTAAAAAATAGATTTCTTTATCATAAATATAGGAAAATTGATAAGGCCGGTAAATCTCCGCATTGGCGGGCATCAAAAAGGTAAACGGCTGCCCCTTTTTCCTCAAATACATAAGGGACTCCCGCAGGATCCTGTCCATATAACCTCTATGGCGGTATTTTTCCTTTGTCGCTACCCCTACGATATAATTGATTTCCCGCCCGGTAAACAGATCCCCTTCCCGCAGCATCATCGTGTATGGGGATAAATACAGCATGGACACATCCTCTTCCCCTATTCTTAAAACAAACCCATGATTTCCCTCCGCTTTTTCTTCAAAATAATAATCCGTAAATTCCCTGGAATCTTCCCAGAACACTTCTTCCCAAAGCAAACGCAGGCTTAAGCATTCTTTCCCTTCCAATTCCTGTATCCGTATCCTTTCCGGCATTTCCGTATTCTCCCCATCCCTTTCCGCATATCATAAACCAGGCGCATCCGCCAGAACGCCGGCCAATGCCCGCGCCTCCTGATTTTGTCCGCCCTCCGCAGCAGGATTCTGCCAGTAAAATCCTTCCGGCAAAATCCTGCTGAAACAAAGAACCGTCCTTCCATGCCCGCCAGTTACCGTATCCATGCGCTCCGCCCTTTGCATGGCAAAACACATGGCAGGACAGATATTGCGTTGCCCGCAACACTGTCTATTACCGGGGGCATCCCTTGCACCCGGCACATTTTCCCTTGGCCGTCACATCTTCCGTATAATAATTCACCGGGCTGGTCAGCAGGCAGACAGCCTGGGAAGAAATCCCCTCGCCGCTTCCGGTAAAACCAAGCCCTTCTTCCGTCGTTGCTTTTATATTCACTTGCGTAATATCAATCCCCAGTGTATCCGCAACATTTTTCCTCATTTGTTCAATATAAGGACGCATCTTCGGCTTCTGCGCAATAATCGTGGCATCAATATTTTCGATCAAAAAACATTCCTCATCCAGCATCTTCCCTACCCGGTCCAGCAATTCCAAGGATGATATCCCCCGGAAAGTCTCGTCCGTATCCGGGAAATGTTTGCCGATATCACCAAGGGCGGCCGCCCCCAGCAGGGCATCCATTACTGCATGTAATAACACATCCGCATCGGAATGCCCAAGAAGCCCTTTTTCATACTCTATTTTCACTCCCCCAAGAATCAAATCTCTTCCTTGTACCAATTTGTGTACGTCATATCCCATTCCTATTCTCATTTTAATAACCATGCCTTTCCTTCAACCTGTCTTAACATAACACCCTCCGGCATGGGCTTTTGAAACACGTCCCATACTGTCCCCCGTTTTTCTATGCCCTTGTATTTCTGCTTATCATAAGCAGCCGTTATTTTTAGAATTATAGCATTATTTTTACAAAATAGAAATGGATTCATACACTTTGCATATGAATTTTCATTTGTTATAATGATTTGGGTTCCAAAATTACGATTCAGAAAGGAATAAAACGATGAAATCTTCCCGGAAACATAAAAAGACAAAAAAACTTTATTCTTACCTCGCCGTCCTTTTACTGGCATCTCTCATGATGCTCCTTGAAAAAACGGAGCCTGCCGCCCCTGCATCCCAGGAAGCTTCTCTTGTGCAACAGGCTGACCAATCCCTTCCGGACGGCGCAATGCGCGTCTATTATCTGGATGTAGGACAAGGCTCTTCTGCCCTCGTGGAATCTGACGGGCATTTTATGCTGATTGACGGCGGGGACCGTTCCCATTCTTCCCTTGTCGTAAGCGCGCTGCAAAACCTGGGAGTAACCTCTTTGGATTATATCCTGGTTTCCCATTACCATGCCGATCATTTAAGCGGGGTCGTAGGGGCTTTGAACGCTTTTGACTGTCAAACAGTTATCTGCCCTGATTATGAAACTGACACAAAACTTTTTTCATCTTTTCTGACAGTTCTTGAAGAAAAAGAAATCCCCGCCATTTACCCTTCCCCTGGAGACAGCTTTTCTTTCGGAAATGCCTCTTTTATGGTCATCAGCCCTGTTTCCTACCGTTATGAGGATGAAAACAATAATTCCATTGGAATCCGTCTGGTACATGGCGAAGATTCTTTTCTTTTTACAGGGGATGCGGAAGCGGAAAGTGAAGAGGATTTTTGCAAAGAAAACAACCCCATCTCCTGCGATGTCTATGCTGCCGGGCATCATGGCAGCGCATCTTCCACTACTTGGACCCTTCTTGAGCAGGCATTACCTGAATATGTAGTGATAAGCTGCGGCAAAGAGAATTCTTATGGGCATCCCCACGAAGAAACGATGGAAAAATTAGAAGCCATCGGCGCCAAAGTTTTCCGTACGGACGAACAGGGAACCATCCTGGCCATTTCTTCCGGCAGCGGGATTACTTGGGAGGCGGAACCCTTCCATGATTATTCCGGGGATTAAGCTTATCTCTCCCTCCGCTTTACACATATCATATATAAATGCATATTTTATACTAAAACAAACGGGAGGAAATCCATGAAACCTTCCACTTATTACACCGGGATCACAGGCATCGTTGAACGCATCACCCCTTTTCAGACGGAATGCTGCAACCAGATGATATCCATCCGCACCCTGAATGGAATGATAAATTTTGTTCTCTCCCCCGGCACTTATGTAACGGATAATACACCATTGCGCACCGGTATGCGCGTTACCGCATTTTACGATGTCAGCCAGCCGGTCCCCCTGATTTATCCGCCGCAGTACCAGGCTGCTTTCATTGCCCGCACAGAACCCGGGGAGAATATCATGATTGCCTATTTTGACAGCAATCTTCTTTCTTCCGAAAACCAATTGCAGCTCAATATCGGTCCCGGCACAAGAATCACAACCGCCAACGGCCAGCGGTATGTCTGCAGCCTTGGAAATAATCTGCTGATGGTTTACTATGGGGCCACTACCAGAAGCATACCGCCCCAAACCACACCGGAAAGAATTATTGTCTTTTGCTAAATCATTTTTTACTTGCTTTTTATCCTCATTGTGCTACAATTAATATGCACGGGGATATAGCTAAGCTGGGATAGCGATGCGTTCGCAACGCATAGGCCGCGGGTTCGAGTCCCGTTATCTCCATAAAAGGAAAACCTCAGTATTTATGACGGATGTAAAAAATCCGCATAGATACTGGGGTTTTAAATTATCATCCCTTGCCTAATCCAGTGTTCCTTCCCGGCAGATTCCCAGACAGGTTTTTTAACGTCCCGGTCATAATAGGAAATTGTTCCATCACTCCAAAACCCGTATACATTTTCGGTATTTGCGCAGACTATTCTTTGCAAAGCGCAAGAAAGGAGATAGAGGAATGAAAGAATATAAAGATTCAGTAAAATTGCCTGAAGAAATAACGACTACCCCCGGCGGACAAAAACCGGCGGATGCAAAAAACAGCTCAAAAAATATCATCCCTGATGAAGCGCCGCGCAAGGACGGCCCTGGCGGGGAAGGGAATTCTTCTGCAAAATCCAAAGAATAGAAAGGCTATAAATATTGTCAGGCAGATTGCACAAAAAAATTTGTCCAATCTGCCCGGCAAAAACCTGGCCTTAGCTCTTTCGCCCCTGCTACAGCACATAATGTATCTAACCTTAAGCCACCCCTTCCCCTGCACGGTCAGCATGATCCTGTAAAATCTTCGATACTTCCTCCAGGCTCAAATTAGAATTTTCAATGATTTCCTCAAGGCTTTCCAGTCTCATCATCCTTTGCTCATGAATCAAGTCCTGCAATTCTTCCTTTTCTTTCTGCACCCTTCTTTCCAAGGCCTCAATGACTTCCTGTTTATCGGCAATTTTTTCTTCCAAAGATTTCCTTACACCTCTTGCCATAGTTTCCTCCATTTCTGCTTTTCCAGCTTTTTCATCTTTCCATAAACAGAATTAGTATATTATATGGACAAGGGCAGATTTTTATTCCTTTTGCGATTTCCTTTTCTGCTTCACGAAGCCCCAAGCAGCTTTACCGTTTTATGAAGAGCCTGCGCATCTTCGTCTATTGATGTCCGTCTTACGAAAGATTTTCTTATAATGCAAAAAGCCCGGACTGCCTTATCCCTTAAGGCTTCTGGACTGATAAACAATAATAAGTCTCTGATTTAAAGAACCACGATATGGTAAAGTGGTATCGCGTTGTGAATCTATATATCTTCCATCTACAACAGCAAATCTATGTTCTTCCAAATGCCTTCCTTAACCATCATACTTATATTTAATGTCTACTCTATTTTTAATGAAACTCCTTCGTAAATTCCCGCTGGTATATCTTTATCAAAAGAATATTCTTCCATACTGTCTTTTTCAAAGTTATATATTGTCACAAGTTCCCTTTCAGGATCTACGACCCAATATTCTCTAACTCCTGTTGTCCTATATTTAAACAGTTTCTTATAATAATCCATTTGTTTACTGCTTGGTGAAACAATTTCAATTACCCAATCCGGTGCGCCATTACACCCCTTATCAGTAATCTTATTTTTGTCACAAATGACTGATATATCAGGTTCTACATAATTTCTATCATTTTCATTGAGAAACACGGCAAACGGAGCGGGAAACACATTGCATTCACCATGATTACGCTTGATATGGTCTTTTATTTGATAAGATAAATCCATTACAAGCGTTTGATGTTTTGTATTTGGCAAAGCCATATAATAAATTTTCCCATCAATCAATTCTGCCCGCTCCCCTTCGGGCAAAGCATAAATATCATCTATTGTATAGTTTTTTTCTTTTCTCAATGCATCCATCCTACACACCTCCGTTCCTGGTTTTATTATAGGCAGTATTTATAATAATTACAACCACTTTCCCTTGCTTAACTTTTTTCATTTCTCCCTGATCATGTAACCACATAGCAGCCATAAGCCTATGGTTCCCATCTATAATTATAGGTATAGGACAAATATAGTTTCCATTACAAATATTATCAACCTCTATATCTTTCATTTCCTCTGGATGTTTTATAAAATATAAAGCCCTTCCCATATGCCACTCAGTAGACTTATTCTCCAAACACAAATGCTTCCAGTGACCGCCAAACGGCTCCGACTCTTCTGTGTGTCCTTCATGAATGGCACATGCAATATCATCCAACGTTACCATCTCGCTTTCATTTCATGACCAGCTATCTATAGGGAAAAATTCTTGCAATCTATCTATTAGGATCATGTCACCAGTATACTCATCAATCGGTGTAAAATCTCCATGTTCCAATTATTCCACCTCCCAATAAACCAATCATTTCAACCGTTTATTTCTGCAATTTATCAGGAAATCCAACCTCAACATCCACATCTAAAGACATATAAATTATGCTCTATAAGTGTTGTTGACTCAATCCACTGATAAATTCTATTATAGACATTAATTTTACTTTTCTGACCCCGATTTTGACCTCATTTTATACGATTTGCCATGGCTCAAAACGGTCTAAAATGACAATTTTTGCAAAATCATAAAAAAGAATGCTGAAAATATGATATTTTCAGCATTCTCTAAAATAGCGAGAGGGGGATTTGAACCCTCGACACTACGGGTATGAACCGTATGCTCTAGCCAACTGAGCTATCTCGCCATATATCCCTTTACCGGCTGTCCCGGTAAAGGATGGGACCTATAGGGCTCGAACCTATGACCCTCTGCTTGTAAGGCAGATGCTCTCCCAGCTGAGCTAAGATCCCTTTTTACGTGGTCGCTTCCTGCAACCCGCTTTGCTATTATACAATTATATTATGAGTCTTGTCAACATTTTTTTCAAATTTTTTCAATAATTTTTTTTATTTTACAAATTATTTTTCTTTCCACATAACCCGTTCTTTCCCCGCCCTATTTGTCATTTCAAAATATCCGCCAGCCTATCCGCTTTTATGGACAAAGCCGCCCTGTCCGCTTTCCGCGGAAAGAAGCGGCCCATCCGCAAATGCTCATCTTACATTCTTTCAGGCGCAGAAAATCCAAGCAGATCAATACAAGTCTCCAAAATATCCCTTGTCAGCAGCAAAAGGGCAACCCAGCCTTTTTTCTTCTCCTCATCTTCTTCCGCCAGAATCTTTGTCTCATGGTAAAAGCGGTTAAACGCGTTGGCAATATCATAAATATAAGCGCATACTTTGTGAGGGGCCGTCTCCCCATAAGCATTTTCTATCACCCCAAGAAACCCTGTCAATTGCAGCATCAGCGTTTTCTCCGGCTCACCGGACGCAGGCTGTATGACAACTTCATCAAGCATTCCGCCAGCCTCCTTATACTTGGACAAAATGGACTTAATCCGTACCAGCGTATATAAAATATATGGCCCTGTATCCCCTTCCGAGGAAGTGAAGCGGTCGATATCAAAGATATAATCTTTTGAAGCCTGATTCGATAAATCCCCATATTTTACCGCAGACAAGGCAACCACCTGGGCAGTTTCCCGCGCCTCCTGTTCCGGGACAGAACGGTTCTGCACAATCTTTCCGTACATCACTTCATTAATCTCCGCAATCAGGCTCTCCAGACGCATAACTCCCCCTTCTCTCGTTTTAAAGGGTTTTCCGTC
Source organism: uncultured Lachnospiraceae bacterium (assembly GCA_910576535.1). Lineage (GTDB taxonomy): Bacteria > Bacillota > Clostridia > Lachnospirales > Lachnospiraceae > Kineothrix. The sequence goes on from CAJTKK010000005.1 coordinate 103,686, forward strand.
CTTGCCATTCATCGTTCCAAAGCCTAAAAATTTTAATTCCGTTTCCGGCCGGACCAGCCCTGTCTTCCGGGCGCAGCGGAAGATTTGTTCAAAATATAACTCCTGCCGCTTATCCACCACATAGATCAGTTCATCCGGGCCGATGTTTTCCATACGTTCCTTAATTGTTGCCAAATCCGTCGTATTATATAAAGCTGCCCCGTCAGACTTAAGGATCATGCAGGGAGGGATTTCCTTTGTATCCGTTTCTTCCTTTACATCCACCACCAGGGCCCCTTCGCTGATATAAGCATATCCCCCCGCCTTCATTTCCTCAACCATTTCCGGGATCAAATCATGGACATCGGATTCCCCTTTCCACAAATCAAAATCCACATCCAGCCTTTTATAATTCTTCTTAAGATCCGTCACCGATACATTGATGATATGATTCCAAAGCGCACGGTATCCCCTTACCCCGCTTTGCAGTTTAAAAGTGGCGTTCATGGCTTTTTCCTTATATGCCTCATCTTCCTTCGACTTGCTGCTGGCAGTAGGATATATTTCCTCCAGTTCGGAAATGGTAAAGGGCGCTTCTTCCGGGTATTCCCCGGTAAAGCTTTCGTCAAAGTATACCAGCCCCGGGGTTCTTTCCTGTAATTCCGTAATAATCAGCCCCATCTGCAGCCCCCAGTCCCCCAGGTGGATATCCCCTGTTACTTCATGGCCCGCATACCTGGCAATCCGCTTTATGCTCTCGCCGATAATTGCAGAGCGCAGATGCCCTACATGCAAAGGCTTGGCTACATTCGGCCCGCCGTAATCTATCATGATTTTCTTTGCTTTCTCCGGCATCTTAAGCCCAAATTTTGGTTCCTGCCTCATTTTGGTTAAGTATTCCTTTAAAAACAATGGGCTTACTTTTAAGTTCAAAAAACCCGGGGGAACTGCGTTTACTTCTTCAAATAGCAAGCTGTCTTTCAATTCCGCCCCCACATCCTGGGCAATCGCTAACGGGGCCTTTTTATAACGCTTCGCCCCCGCCATCGCCCCGTTACACTGATATTCGCATAAATCCGGGCGGTTGGATAAAGTTACCTTCCCAAGCTGCGCCTCATATCCTGCTGCCTGAAACGCCTTCCCCATTTCTTCTGATATTACATCCAGCATTTTGTCCATTTCATTTTCCTCTCTTTCCCGCTTATGCCCTGCTGCCTTCTTTCCCATAGCCTGTCAATCCATGCCTCTGCTGATATCCCGGCTGTCTATTCTTTTCCGCTTTTTGAATATACGCACCCGCAATAATTCTGGCGGTATAGGCCAAACTTGGCAGACAGTTCAATGGATCTTTTATAGCCATCTCTTTTCTTAAAATCCGAAGGCAGGAAAAAAACGCCATATTCTTCCCCCAGCCTCTCCCCGGCCTCGTTTAGCTTCTGCGCACTCTTTAACGGGCTTATTGTCAGCGTCGTGGTAAAACAGTCAAAACCCTGCCTGGCTGCCAGTCTGGCCGTTTCCCTAAGACGCAGCTCATAGCACTTCAAACACCGTTCCCCGCCTTCCGGGCAGTTTTCCAGCCCTTTGGCTATCCGGTAAAAACTCTCTGGCTCATAATCCCCATCTATACTTTTTATCTTATGCGCCATTTTTGTGGAATGCATTCCCGGAAAGTCCTGCGCCTCCACTTGTCTGTTGTATTCCCCGATCAGCCGTTTCTGTTCCTGTACCCTTTTTTGATATTCCCCATTTTCCGTAATATTGGGATTATAATAAAATACAGTGATATCAAAATATTCCCTCAGATATTCCAGCACATAGCTGCTGCAAGGCGCACAGCAGCTATGAAGCAGCAGCCGGTCCGGTCCCCTTTCCTGCCCCATATCCGCTGCGGCTTTTTTCTCAATGATTTTTTCCAATTCTTTTGCGTAGTTTCTTGTATTTCCCATCTTTCTTACCATAAACCGTTTCGGTACTGCCGCTTTACGAAAATCCAAACCTCTTTCCTTCTCCGTCATTCTTTACAGAAGGGAGATGATTTTAAGGCTCATTTTCCGGCTGATCCCTCCGCTGCAGCGAAGCAATGTCTACCAAAGTCAGCTTTTCTTCCTCACTCATATGCTCTAAGCTGGTTACCAGCGCCCTTGCCGTATCCAAAGAGGTCAGACAGTTTACGCCTGTTTCAATCGCTGTGCGGCGGATTAAAAATCCATCCCTGGATTTGTCCCGCCCCTGCGTGGGCGTATCAATTACTAAATCTATTTCATGCCCTAAAATAAGATCCATGACCGTAGGGGATTCCTGCTGTATTTTATTCACCTGCCGGGCTTTTACCCCCGCATCCTTTAAAGCGTTTGCCGTACTTCTGGTAGCGTATATCTTATAGCCCAGCTTCTCAAAGCGTCTGCCGATCTCAATCGCTTCCCCTTTATCCGCATCCTTCACGGTAAGAATCATCCGGCGGAACTTCGGCAAATGCACCCCTGCCCCCAAAAATGCCTTATATAATGCTTCATGAAAGGTTTTGGATATTCCCAGGCATTCCCCTGTTGATTTCATTTCCGGCCCTAGGCTGATCTCCGCTCCCCGGATTTTTTCAAAAGAAAATACCGGCATCTTGACCGCCACATACCCCGCTTCCTTCTGCAGCCCCGGTTCATATCCCAGTTCCCTGATGGATTTGCCGGTAATCACTTCTGTCGCCAGATCCACAATCGGAATCCCTGTCACTTTGCTGATATAAGGCACCGTCCGGGAAGAACGGGGATTGACCTCAATCACATAAACCTCTTCCCCTACCGCAATAAACTGGATATTAATCAGCCCGATGACATGCAGCTCCTTGGCCAGTCTTCTTGTATACTCCGTAATCGTCTCCTTTACTTTCCCGCTTATGCTGACTGCCGGGTATACCGATATGCTGTCGCCGGAATGTACGCCCGCCCTTTCGATATGTTCCATAATACCTGGGATTAAAATATCCCCGCCATCGCAGACTGCATCCACTTCAATCTCCTTGCCCTGCAGATACTTGTCCACCAAAATAGGATGATCCTGGGCAATCCGGTTGATGATTTCCATAAATTCTTCCACTTCCCCGTCGGAAATGGCTATCTGCATCCCTTGCCCCCCAAGCACGTAAGAAGGACGTATCAATACCGGATAGCCTAACTGGTTCGCTACCCTTTTTGCTTCTTCTGCCGTATATACAGTTCCCCCTGCCGGCCTCGGTATACCGCATTTTTCTAAAATGGAATCAAACAATTCCCTGTCTTCCGCCGCATCCACATTCTCCGCGCTTGTCCCAAGAATCGGCACTCCCATTTTCATCAGGCTTTCCGTCAATTTAATCGCTGTCTGCCCGCCAAACTGCACCACCGCGCCGTCCGGCTCTTCCATGCGGACAATATTTTCCACATCTTCCGGGGTCAGCGGCTCAAAATAAAGCTTATCGGCAATATCAAAATCTGTACTCACCGTTTCCGGGTTATTATTGACAATCACCGTCTCATATCCTGCCTTTGCCAAAGCCCATGTAGCGTGTACGGAACAATAATCGAATTCAATGCCCTGCCCGATGCGGATAGGGCCGGAACCGAGAATAAGCGCCTTCTTGGCAGGATGGGTCTTTGCCGCTTCATTCTCGCTGCCAAAACAAGAATAATAGTAGGGAGTCTCCGCTTCAAATTCTGCCGCGCACGTATCCACCATTTTAAACGCTGCTATAATCCCATTCTCATACCGCATCTTTTTTACAGCCTCTTCCGTCAGCCCGGATAACATGCCAATGACACTGTCGGGGAATTCCATACGTTTCGCTTCCTTTAAGAGCGGCACAGTCAAAGGCTCCTCCCTTAATGACTTTTCCATTTCCACAAGGATCGCAATCTTGTCAATAAACCAGCAGTCAATCTTCGTTATATCATGTATTATATCATAATCAATGCCTCTACGCAAAGCTTCCGCAATCACATAAATCCTCTGGTCGTCCACTTTAGCAAGCCTCTCCGTCAGTTCTTCCCTGTTCCATGCAGAAAAATCATAGCTTAAGAGGCTGTCTACATGCTGTTCCAAAGAACGGATGGCTTTCATCAAAGCCCCTTCAAAATTCGTGCATATGCTCATGACTTCACCAGTAGCCTTCATCTGGGTCGTCAACGTCCTTTTCGCCGTAAGGAACTTATCAAAAGGAAGTCTCGGGATTTTTACGACACAATAATCCAAGGCCGGTTCAAAGCTGGCATACGTTTTCCCCGTCACTGAATTCTTAATCTCATCCAGCGTATAACCCAGCGCAATCTTGGCCGCCACCTTAGCAATCGGATATCCCGTTGCTTTGCTGGCCAAGGCGGAAGAACGGCTGACACGGGGGTTCACCTCAATCACACAGTACTCAAAGCTAGTAGGATGTAAGGCAAACTGCACATTGCATCCCCCCGTAATCTCCAGTTCATTGATAATGTTTAACGCGGAACTGCGCAACATCTGGTATTCTTTGTCCATCAGCGTCTGGGATGGGGCTACCACAATGCTGTCCCCGGTATGTACCCCTACCGGGTCGATATTTTCCATATTGCAGACAGTGATGCAATTGCCTGCGCCATCGCGCATCACTTCGTATTCAATTTCTTTCCAGCCGGCAATGCACCGTTCCACCAGCACCTGCCCTACCCGGGATAACCGGAGGCCATTTTTTAAGATTTCTTCCAGTTCTTCCTGGCAATGGGCGATCCCCCCGCCGGAACCGCCCAAAGTATAAGCGGGGCGCAGCACTACCGGATAACCTATCTTTTTCGCAAAGGCCACACCGTCCTCTACGTTTTCCACTACCAAAGAAGCGGCGCAGGGTTCTCCGATTTTTTCCATCGTCTCCTTAAATTCCAGCCGGTCTTCCGCCTTTTTAATCGTTTTGGCGCTTGTGCCTAAAAGGGTTACCTGATGCTTTTGCAAAAAACCGGATTCCTCCAGTTCCATGCCCAGGTTCAGCCCTGCCTGTCCTCCCAGGGTCGGCAGCACACTGTCCGGCTTTTCTTTTTCTATAATCTGTTCCAATACCTTCGCCGTCAGCGGTTCAATATAAACCTTATCCGCAATGTCCCTGTCGGTCATAATCGTTGCAGGGTTGGAGTTTACCAATACGACCTCAACCCCTTCTTCTTTTAACGAACGGCAGGCCTGTGTGCCTGCGTAGTCAAACTCCGCAGCCTGTCCAATGACGATCGGCCCGGAACCGATCACCAACACTTTTTTCACCCTAGGATTCTTTGGCATACGATACACACGCTCCTTCCATCATCTCCATAAACCGGTCAAACAGATATCCTGAATCCTGCGGTCCCGGGCAGGCCTCCGGATGAAACTGTACGGTAAAAATATTCTTTCCAATATAAGAAAGCCCTTCATTGGTTCCGTCATTGACATTGATAAAAGCCGGTTCTGCCACCGTTTTATCAAGCTTCTGTGTATCCACTACATAACCATGATTCTGGGAAGAAATATATACCTTTCCCGTCCGGAGATCCTTTACCGGATGATTCCCTCCCCGGTGACCATATTTCATTTTATAAGTATCCGCCCCGGCAGCCAATGCCATTAGCTGATGCCCAAGGCATATGGCAAACACCGGAATGTCCGACTCATATATTTTTCTTATCTCTCCGATCATTGATGCGCATTCTTTCGGATCCCCCGGCCCATTGCTTAACATAATGCCATCCGGCTTATCTGCCAGGATTTCCTCCGCTTTTGTAAAGGCAGGGTATACGGTTACATCACATCCCCTCTTTACCAGGGAATCCGCGATATTATCCTTCGCCCCAAAGTCCAGCAGAGCCACTCTTTTTCCGGCTCCGTTTAATTCCCGTACCAGCCCTGGCTTTTTCTCATGCACCCCCGCATCGTAATCCTCTTTGCAGAATCTGGCGCTTCCGGCTAAAGGCCCGTTTTCTTCCAGCGTCCTTGCCCCCTTTTTTTCATACTTTTCCTGGCATGTTACTTTTTCCACCACTTTGCCCGTCCGGTATTCCCTTAACCGGGGGAGGATTTCTTCCAGGCAATAGTCCCCGACTGTTGTAATCATGCCGTTCATCGTTCCTTTTTCCCTAAGGGTTTTCGTCAAAGCCCTTGTATCTATCCCTGCAATCCCCGGTATTCCATACTCCTCCAAAAACTGCTGCAACGTAAGGTCCATGCGGAAATTGCTGCCTATCCGGGATAACTCCCTGACAATCAGCCCGTCCGCCCACGGCCTTTTTGATTCCATATCTTCCCTGCAAATCCCATAATTCCCGATCAATGGATAGGTCATGCAGACAGCCTGCCCGGCATAGGAGGGATCCGTCAGCACTTCCGGATAACCCGCCATAGAAGTATTAAACACAATTTCACTGATCATCTCTTTTCTGGCACCGATATGCGTCCCTTCAAAAACAGTGCCGTCTTCCAAAATTAAAAATGCCCGCATCTTTTCTCCATTCCTGCACCCACATCCGGTGCTTCTCCCTCTTTCGCGGCCCTGGAGCCGGAAGCCTCTTTTGCCGCTTTTTATTTTTATCCAAAATTGGTTTATTATAGCATATCATATCTCCTGCTTCAAGATTTTCCTAAAAGATTACCCAATACGCAGTATCGCCGATTATCACCAGTTGTTGGGATGCATCAAAATAATCCCAGTTCCTGCCTTCAAAGTATGCCTGAAAAACGTCTTCATCCATGGGGACTTTCTCAAAATATCTGCCGCTTACCACATTCACTAACGTGTTTGTCACAGTCCCCAAAGCCCTTTCATTGACTTGATCCGTTTTATAATATACATTGTTATAGCTGAAGGGGCAGTCAATATCATTGGCAACAGCAAGCTTTTTCACGCTCTCCCCCGTTTCCTTTTCATATTCCATAATTTTCTCATAAACCATCATCGCGTAAGTCTTATCCAGCGTATTGCTCACCATATGGTTGGAAACAATAATATTACAGAATAATATTTGGATCAGGAGATAACCGCAGCATATATAGCATAACAGCTCCCGCCCCCTTTTCGGCGCACACCAGAAAGCGAGCAGCAGAATCATCGCCTGCGCTACATAAAACATACAGATAAACCTAGGGTAGGTCCTTGTATCATACTGAGTCATGGAAAGAATATATACCATTGCGAACATGGCTGCCGCAAGCAGCACATAATATCCGGCCGATTTCCATTTTCTTTCCTTCGCAAACTTCCTCAGTGTAACCGCTGCGCCAATGCATAAGACAATAAGCGGCAGGCCGGTTTTGGGCAGCAGCCCTCTGCTGTTTATCAGTATCTGGCCAAAATCCCATAAACAGATTCCCGCCTTCTGCACTATGTTCCCAATACTCGCCGACCTTCCGGCTTCCGCTACCAGCCCTGACTTTGCCAGCAGGCTTAGGCTTATCATATTCAAAACCCCCGAACCGACTGTCATGCATCCGCATACGATTTCCTGAATTACCGTTTTTTTTGTAATCACACATTCGTTCTCTATAAAAATCCATGCAGACAGGATAATTGCCGCATAAATTACCGCCGCCTGGTACTCCATTGTTGAAAGGAAAAAGAAAAGCAAGGCAAGGGGATATTTTTTTTCCGTAAAAGCCCATATCCCCGCCGAAGCCAAAAGATATGCCATGCCAAACATCAATGCGCACTCTCCAAACATAAAAGATTCCGCAAACAAAACATTAGTAAAAAGCAATGCCGTAATTGATATCCATGCCAATTTTTCATAAATGCCGGAAGGCTTCCCTATTTTCTTTTCAAAACAGTTTTGTACGATTCCTGCCGCAAATGCCAGCAGCAGGACTTCCGCCATCGCCGTTATCCCCGTATGGGTCACTGTTGACAGCCCCACCTGATACAAAAGCCAATCCTGCAAAGCGGTCAGATACCGTCCATGCTGCATCATAATGGCAATATCTTCCTCCGTATACAGCATATGGGTCAGCGTATCGCAGTTAAAAGAACGGCGGAACATCCCTCCCCAAGCCAGTACGAGAACGGAAACGTTTATCAAATACCTATCCGCAAATGCTTTTATTTTTCTAATATCCATAAATTCTCTCCCAACATTTTCTTTCTATAGGCTAAAATCATCCCAGCCTCCTTGATTCCTCCCCGCGGAATTTTAAATCCGGAACAGAACGCTTAAAGCGCGGCGTTCTGTCGTGTGAAACAGCCTCTGCTGTGAGCCTTAGAAGTTCTTCTCACACTAACCATGAAAGACCGCTCCCAAGCGGCCTGTTTCTTCTAAGGCCGCTTATGAAGCGGTTTCTCGCATACATATTATCTGAAATAACGGATGCCGGACTCGAAAATCTTCATATCCTGCTCTCCATAAATATTCAATGCAACAGCATCCCCGCGCCGTTCCGCATGAGCCATTTTCCCAAAGCATCTGCCGTCAAAAGAGGTGATTCCTTCAATGGCCCCATAAGAACCGTTAATATTCCATTCCTCATCCATGGAAACCTTGCCTTCAAAATCCGCATACTGGGTAGCCACCTGCCCGTTTGCAAACAGCTTATCCACCCATTCTTTCGGGGCTACAAAACGCCCTTCCCCATGGGAAGCCGGGATTGCATAAGTCTTGCCCAGTTCCGCTTCCTGCAGCCAGGGGGATTTATTCGATACTACTTTTGTATATACCATTTTTGATATATGGCGGTTAATGGTATTAAACGTCAGCGTAGGAGAATCCGCATCCTGTCCTGTCACATCCCCAAAAGGAACCAGCCCCAGTTTGATCATCGCCTGGAACCCATTGCAGATTCCAAGGGCAAGCCCATCCCTTTCTGACAAAAGCCGGATAACTGCATCTTTTATTTTCGCATTCTGGAAGGCTGTCGCAAAAAACTTCGCGCTGCCATCCGGTTCGTCCCCGGCGGAGAACCCTCCAGGGAACATAATAATCTGCGCCCCGTCGATAGCCTTTTCAAACACATTTACAGACTCCCTGATATCTTCTGCCGTCTGATTCTTAAATACCTTAGTAACTACTTTCGCCCCAGCGCATTCAAAAGCCCTGGCGCTGTCATATTCACAGTTGGTGCCAGGAAATACAGGGATAAATACCGTAGGCCTTGCTACTTTCTCTTTGCAGACATAAACTTTGTCTGCCTGATACAATGAGGAATCCACCGGTTCCTTATCCTTTACCGCTTTTGTAGGGAACACTTTTTCCAGTTTTGAAGTCCATGCCTCCAATGCTTCTTCCATAGGAATGGAAACATCCTTATATACAAACTTAGCGTCTTCCATCACCTTTCCTATTATACGGCAGTTCTCCACATCTTCCAGTCTTACAGCTTTATCCGCCGCTACTTCCGCCACAATATCTCCCAGCCCGTTCTCAAACAATTCTTTTGCGGAAAGTTCTTCTGAAAGCAGGATGCCCATCTTATTGCCAAAGGCCATCTTGCTAAGCGCCGCCGCAATTCCTTTTGCATCCACGGCATAAGCGGAAACGATCACTCCCCCGTCTATCAAAGCAGTAATCTGATGATAAAGCTCCAGCACATCTTCATAAACCGGAATGTCATATTCATCTTTTTCTATCCAGAACTGTACCAGCTTATTGCCCGCCTGTTTCAGTTCCGGCGTAATAATATCTCCCGTTTTTGCTACGTCCACAGCAAAAGATACCAATGTAGGCGGCACGTCAATATCGTTAAAAGTACCGGACATGCTATCCTTTCCGCCGATGGAAGGCAGGCCATATCCGATCTGTGCGTCATAAGCCCCAAGAAGCGCTGCAAAAGGCTGGCTCCAACGGCTGGGATCTGATGTCATCCGGCGGAAATACTCCTGGAACGTAAACCGGATATTCCTGCAGTCTCCGCCGCTTGCCACAATCTTTGCCATCGACTCGGTAACCGCATAAATTGCCCCATGATATGGACTCCAGGAGGACAGATATGGATCAAAACCATAACTCATCATCGTGACAGTATCCGTCTTTCCTTTCCATACCGGAAGCTTCGCCACCATTGTCTGTGTCTCTGTCAACTGATATTTACCGCCATATGGCATCAGTACGCTTGCCGCGCCGATAGAGGAATCAAATATTTCCACAAGTCCCTTCTGGGAACATACATTCAAATCATTCAAGCCGGCAAGCCACGCCGCTTTCACGTCTTCTTTTTCCAGTTGATCCGCTACTTCCCGGATTGCCATCTTCCGGAAATAATTTTCTTCCTTTTCCGGAATATCTACCTTCACACCGGTTTCCTGATGCGCACCGTTGGTATCCAAAAAAGCCCTTTTAATATTGACAATTTCTTTTCCCCGCCATTTTAAAATCAGCCTAGGTTCTTCCGTCACCTCTGCCACCGGCACTGCTTCCAGATTTTCTTCCGCCGCATAACCAAGGAAGAGATCCACATCGTTTGGTGAAACCACTACCGCCATCCTCTCCTGGGATTCAGAAATAGCCAGTTCCGTACCGTCCAGCCCTGCATATTTTTTCGGCACTTTATCCAAATCTACGGTAAGCCCTGCTGCCAGCTCCCCAATTGCCACAGACACGCCCCCGGCTCCAAAATCATTGCACTTTTTAATCAGGCGGCTGACCTCTTCCCGCCTGAACAGCCTTTGTATCTTCCGCTCCGTAGGCGCATTTCCCTTCTGCACTTCCGCGCCGCAAGTCTTAATGGAACTTTCCGTATGCACCTTGGAAGAACCTGTCGCGCCGCCGCAGCCGTCACGCCCTGTTCTTCCGCCTAACAATATAATCTGATCCCCCGGATCGGAGTTCTCCCGGATGACGCTCCTTCTGGGCGCCGCCCCCATGACCGCACCGATTTCCATTCTCTTCGCCACATAATCCGGATGATAAATTTCTTTTACGTATCCTGTAGCCAGCCCAATCTGGTTCCCATAGGAAGAATATCCTCCCGCTGCGCCCCGCACCAGCTTCTTCTGGGGCAGTTTCCCCTTTAACGTATCCTTAACCGGCACAGTAGGATCTGCCGCGCCTGTCACACGCATAGCCTGGTACACATAGCCGCGCCCGGAAAGCGGATCTCTGATGGCTCCCCCAAGGCAAGTCGCCGCCCCGCCGAAAGGCTCTATTTCGGTAGGATGGTTATGCGTCTCATTCTTAAAGAATACGAGCCATTCTTCACTGACCGGCCCCTCCCCGTAATCCATCTCCACCGGGACAATGACAGAGCAGGCATTGATCTCATCCGACTCCTCCATATCATCCAATTTGCCGTCCTTTTTCAGCTTCCGCATTGCCATCAGCGCCAGATCCATCAGGCAGACAAACTTGTCCTTCCTTCCCTGGAAAAGTTCTTCCCTTGTATCCAAATAACTCTGGTAAGTCGTTTCAATCGGCGATTTATAATACCCTTCCCCGAACTCCACTTTCTTCAGTTCGGTAGAAAACGTTGTATGCCGGCAATGATCCGACCAATAAGTATCCAATACACGGATCTCCGTCACCGTCGGATCCCTGTCTTCTTCCCCGCTAAAATAATTCTGGATATGCTTAAAATCCTGGAAAGTCATGGCCAGCCCCAGCGAATCGTACAATTCCCTTAGCTTCCCTTCCTCCATCTCTTTAAAACCTTCAAAAACAGATACCTCTTCCGGCTCCTCAAATTCCGTTACCAGCGTATCCGGCTTCTCCATATCCGTTTCCCGGGAATCCACCGGATTAATGCAATATCCCTTTATTCTCTCAAACTCATCATCGGAAATATTCCCAGTAATCAGATACGTGACTGCCGTCTTTATCACCGGCTGCTCGTCCTCTTTTAAGAACTTCACGCACTGGATGGCTGAATCTGCACGCTGGTCGAACTGCCCGGGAAGAAATTCCACGCTGAAAACCCGCCCGTCTGCCGGCACGTCAAAATTTTCCCTATAAAGAATGTCCACCGGCGGTTCCGAAAAGACAATTCTGCAGGCAGCCTCGAAAATGTCTTCGGAAAGATTCTCCACATCATAGCGGATCAGCACTCTGACATCTTTTACTCCTGGAATGTCCAGATAACTTTGAATATCCTCCTTCAATTCCTTTGCCTTTACTGCAAATGGTTCTTTTTTTTCTACATAAATGCGCTTCACATTTCCCATGACGAATCCATCATCCTCCGTTTTTTTAATTATTACCATTATAACTGATATCTCCTATTTTTCAATGGGGGATTGGAATATTTCATGGAAATCCATGTCCCGCAGAAAGCAAGCCGTCCCCTGGCCGGCTGAACCTTTGATCCCCAAATGAAAGCCTCCCGTCAGATTTCACTCATGCAGCCTATGCACTAATTGATAAGCCACATCCCCTTCCGCAATCAGCGATTCTGAATGGGCAAAAAAAACAATCCCATCCGTAGGCGCTAAAATCGTTTCCTTTGCATTTCCTTTATAAGGGTCGATGATTTCCGCCATCGCATCCCCATACCTCACCTCGTGTCCGACCTTCCTTTTTCTACGGAATATTCCCCCGCACATCGTATTGACATCTGTCAGATCTTTCTGCGTCAGCACATGGCTGATATAGCCGCTATGGCTTTCGTAACGTATCATCCCCATTCTCGTCAAGAAACGCAGAATAGCTGCTTCCGCCTGCTTTGCGCTTTCCTCGTCTATAGACTCATTGCTGTTAGTATATAAAGAGAAAGCCGCCGTCCTCCCGCTCTGCCAGTTATAGTTTAATGTTTTGGTGTCAATTGGCCGGGGTTTCCTTACCACCACAAAGGGCAGGCCAAACAAATTTGCCAAAGATGCATTCTGATAGCCGTTTTCTACCATGCGGATATGCGGCACTGAATCCCCCGCCGTATGAAAGCTGGTAAGCTGTATCCCGAAACTATAATCCTTAATACGGTTAAAGACTGCAGCCGCAATCCGCTCTGCCGTATCCCCCCGCTCCCGTCCGGGGAACTGTCTGCTGATATCCACTGATTCCACACCGAAAAAACGCATCCCTATATTCATGGAATAGCTGTTTACCACCGGTATTACCAGGATTTCCTTGCCGGAACAGATACAGCCTTTCACCTCCAGTTCCTTCAATGCTTTCATCAGCTTAGCACAGATATACATTTGCTGTACCCCGTTCCCACGCATTGGACCTACGATGCAGGCCGACTGTTCCCCCTTCCCGAAACGGTACCCTTTGATTACCATATCCTCCCTGTAAGGCAGGGACAAAGTATAAATATCCTCCGCAAACATTTACTTTTCCTCCTCCGTTCTCTTCGTGCGGATATCCGTCAATATCCTTGCAAGCAGCGCCCCTTTGCTTACCATCGGATATTCCCTTAATGTAAATACCAGGCCGTCTTTCCCGGCGATAATCTCTTTTTCCGTTTTTCCTTCAATAGGCGTAATAATTTCCCCGATTTTATCCCCTTTCTTTACAAAGTGGCTATGTTCAATGGCCGGTATGAACATACCGCTGCATTCCGCACGGATGAATTCCACCTCCCCGTCCGTGGAAAGCACCGGATACTGAATTCCATGAGGCTCCCCCTTCCAAACGCCCATTTCATATAGAAGGCTGAAAATACCGTCCACCACCTGTTTCCCATAATTCCGGTTTATCCTCATGCCAAGCCCCATCTCCACAACCAAAGTGGGAACTCCTTTTACATTCATCGAATGAGCTAACGTAGACTCATGCACAGTCTCTGTCGCATTTGTCCATACCATATCCACATTCATATGCCTTGCATAAGGGATCAGCCTGTCCGCAAATTCCTCGCAGATGCGGACTTGCGGGATTTCCTTAACAAACCGGCTGCTGGCATGGACATCAATACATAAGCCGGCCCCCTCCAGATCCTGGATGATTGCTGCCGCAGCCCTTTCAAACGCTGCCCCTTGCCCGTTTCCCGGGAACATACGGTTCATATCCCTTTCCAGCTTAGGAATCATCCGGTCAGCTACCGTTATTCCGATAGGGTTTAGCGCAGGATAAACATCCAGGATCCCTTCTAAATATTCCGGTTTTTCCTTTACCCTCCGTATGACCTCATAGCAGACATACTGTCCTTCCAGTTCATCCCCATGGATACCGGATACGATAGCCACCCGCTTTCCTTTCTCTTGGGCGCCTTCCTTTTCCAGCCTGTTCTTCTTGATCACCAAATTCTCCCCCGTAGAAAGCCCGATGGAAAATACTGTTTTTACCATTACCCTTTCCTCCCTTAAAATTGTGCTTCTATTTCCCTTCATACAAAAAGATGCCCCCACCGCCTGTCCCGGGAAGCATCTTTGCCTATTCATTCCTCTTCAATTATCAAGCCCTGCATAATATAAAGCGCCTCCCGGTCCACCATCTCCTCCGTGATGCCCCGCGTCTTAGAAGCGATTTTCAGTCCTTCCAAAACATACATAATATTTCTTGCAGCGCCCCTTGCGTCCTCGCAGTAAAACTCCCCGGCCTCTACCCCAGATTCTATCAGCTTTTCTATGATTTTCACCGCAGCGTCAAACTGCTGCTTCAGCGGATGATCCTTCCTCGGAACCTTATTCTGGAAAAAATATTCATAAACCGCCACTGTCAGGCTTCCCTTCTTACCCAGCAGTTCCTTTTTCTGTTCCTTCAAAAATAATGCCAAAATATCCGAAGGGGATGCATCCTGCCTCACCTTTCCTGCAAATACGTCATCCGCCTCTTCCGCCTCCATTTTCAGTACATCCATAAATAATTCATCCGTGCTTGAAAAGTATAAGTATAAACCGCCCCGGCTGATCCCGCATGCCTCTACGATATCTTTCATGGTAACGTTCTTATAGCCTTTTTCGGTAAAGACTTCCCTCGCCGTCTCCACAATATACTTTTTCTTCTGCGCTGACTTCTCACTCATCTATGTAACCCCTTAGCTTTTGTCTTCCCTTCCCGTACCAGTTATACTTGGAACCACATCTTTTCAGCCCGCGCTTCCATGGGCTTATCCCAATATTCCAATATTTCCTTCATTTTAAGCAGAACTTTTAAAATGGAGCCGTTGCTTACCCCCTCCGACCATATCTTTCCTTTTGTCATGCCCCCCAGAATATATTTCGATAAAATCCCTTTCAATGTATTCATATCCTGTATGGTGGCACGCTCTATCACGCGCTGTTCCTCTTCCACCGTCCGGATCCTGTTGCGTGAATACACATAGGCATAGTTCCTGTCAAGAAGCTTCGTCCTCCTCGCATCCTGCACAAGGCTCATCAGCGTACTGTCATATACCGGGAAAGCAATGGAATGCTCCCCAATCCCGTTCCCTTTATAAAAATCGGAAATATTGTTCCCCACCTTTGATTCCAGCCACGGTATATACCGTATCAGCCTTTCCACATCGGGGCGGTATCCGTTTGCAACTTCATGCATATATAACGTGTCTTTTTCCATGGCGTCTTCTCTCCCTTAGTTCCTTCAAAATTTATTTCTTTGAGATAAAGTATATCATAAAATGGGGAAATGTACAGCAACACTTAGAAAAAAGCATTTCCTCTGTTGTATTTGCATATAAAAATCGTTATAATTAGTTTATTCAAATATTTTTTTACTAGGAGGACACAATGGCAAAAGAAATACAACAGGGAACGGTTATCTGTCAAAGCGGACAGCCGGCTGACTCCATACACATGATTATCAAAGGCACTGTCCGGGCTATCTATCCGGGCGGCGAATATTTTCTGGAGAAAGGCGATGTCATCGGTCTATGTGATTTATACCGCGAAAATTATATTTTTACCTATACTGCACTGGACGATGTTACCATCGCTTCCTTCCCGATAAAAAAAGACGGGCTGGCCGCCTTGCTGCGCAGGCAGCCGGATTTTTCCCAGATTACAGCCAAATCCTGTTTAAAACAGACAAACCATATCTTAGAAGTATATGAATTGATTAAATACGATTGCGGCAGCCTTTATCAATATATTACGGAAAGCTACGGGGAATACTGCAACCTATGCGAACGCCACCGTATATCCCCCCGCCTGCTGCCGGACCTGGAAGAAATAAAACCCTTGGAGCTGGAAGACGATATCCCCCGGTGGATAGGCAGTTACTATGAAAATATGGCGGGCGTCCTTGCACAGACGCTCCCTCACTGCCGGATACCCTATTCCGATTTCCTAAACGGCCTTTTGATGAAAACAAGCCAGGATATTTCTGAAATTGTTTCTATCTGCCATATCATGAGCTACTACAAATCAGATATTGCAAAAACTCTGATGAACAATGACCGGCTGGATTTGTTTGACTTATATACAAGCCTTTTCTTCCGGGTCAGCCCGGATGATGAAGATTCCACCTCCATCAGTGCAGACATCAGCCGTATGATGATTCATCTGGAAGGGATTAGCTCCATTAGCCAGGAACTATACCAGAGCCGGGTACAAGAATACAAAAAAAAGCTGGCCGACAGGGAAGAACATGGCTTCAACCCGTCCGAAAAAAATACGCAGGAACAAGATAGCTGCGACCTTACCGGGTCTATCAACACAATCCTGCAGTACGCCGGATGCGACAAATATCTCTGCAGCGATTTCCGCAAATATGTGGATGAATACAAAGCGCAGATTGATAAAAATGCCACCGACGACGCCAGCCGGAAGCTGCGCATGAATCTGACAAAGACATTTTATAAAGTATATGAGGCTGCTTTTAAGAAAAGCCTGGAAGACGACCATATTCCGACCGTCCTGAAAATGTTCTTCCAGTTCGGCTATGTGGACGAAGAACTTGCGGGAGCGGAAAACGCATCCTACCTTTCTTCCATTGCAGAACGGTTCCCTTCCAATCCCGAACAACATGTTTACACAGCGTACGAATGGATGAAAGCTGTTTATCTCGGGGAAAAAGAGCCAAGCCGCAATGAATTCGACTTAGACTTCCCGGGCTATGTCCGCGAACTGAAAACAAACGGGAAAATTACCGCTGCGCAGGAAAAGGAAATGGTAGACGACAACAATGAAAAAGTTCTGTTTGAACTGAACAATATGTTCCCCATTGTCAATAAAATGACCTTTGGCCGCATCACTACTTTCTGCCCGGTTTTTTCCGAACATAACGTGCTGAAAGAACTGGAAAAAGGAATGGTTACACAACAAAAGATGGCAGAAGCCCTCAACAGTATCCGTTCCATAGATTTCGGGGCTTATTACCGGGAAACTGTTTATACCAACTCCTCCATAGGCATCGCAAAAGAATATATTAGTATCGAAGTGCTTCCGGATGTCATCCTTATGCCAAATGTGGGCATCCGCGGCGTTATGTGGCAGGAAATCGAAGGCAAACGCCGTACCACTCCTGCCCGTATGATGGTACCCATTTTCCAGATGGAAGATTTAACCGCTACTATGACCAGGCTTACCGGGGAATTCCGCTGGGAAATGTGCCGCAGGGTGCAAGGACCCAGATGGAATGATGTTTCCGAGCCATCCCTTACCAGCGAATATTTTGATTATATCCAGTTCTATAAAAAGAATCATGACCTTACCGCAGACGCCAAAGACAAAATTAAATCCGCTATGCAAAAGGCCAAAAACAGCTATAAGGAAATGTTCGTCCGGGATTATATCACATGGATTATGTATGAAGGCAACAGCTCACCCCGCTTAAACAAAGTGGCCAGAACCATCATTGCCGCCTACTGCCCTTTTTCCAAGGAAATCCGCGACCGGCTGATGGCTAATCCCATGTATAAGGAAATGCTGGAAAAATACAGTTTAAAAATGTCGCAAAAAGTACATCATATTGATAATTTATGCCAAAAACTGAACAACACCAGGACACCGGTCCCTGAAGAAATCCTTAACCAGAAAAAGTTCCTGGAAAGTTAAAAAAAAGATGGTTCCCAGGGCAAAACAGCCTTGCCCTGGGAATTTCCCCGCCCCTGCTTCAGATGGCAGGAATTCTTGTATATTTCACTTGAAATATACCATTACCGATGTATAATATAAAGAGTGGGGTTTTTCAAAATTACATACAGAAAGTGAGAAAAGACAATGAAAGGTTTACCAAACAACAAATGGGTGAGGGCAGCTATTCCGGCGCTTCTGCTTCATTGCAGCATCGGCACTGTTTATTGCTGGTCCCTGTTAAAAGGCGACATTGCCGAGTATCTCGGCCGTTCCAAAGGCGAAGTGGAATGGGCATTCAGTATTGCCATTTTCTTTTTAGGCATGTCAGCCGCTTTTGCCGGACGTATCGTAGAAAAAGATATTCACAAATCTTCTTTGATTGCTACGATCTGCTTCGCAGCAGGCTTTGCCGGGACAGGTTTATGCGTTCATTTCAAATCGTTAATTGGAATTTACCTCTGTTACGGGGTAATCATGGGCATCGGCCTTGGCCTTGGCTATCTGTCCCCTGTTAAGACATTAATGCTCTGGTTCAGCGAACAAAAAGGGCTGGCCACCGGCCTTGCCGTTGCAGGATTCGGTTTAGCGAAGGTAATCGCAAGCCCAATCATGACAGCCCTAATCGGTGCAGTGGGCATTATCAATATGTTTTATGTACTTGCAGCCGCTTACTTCGTAATGATGTTTCTCGGCCATCTTTTATTAAAGAAACCGGACGGATGGGTAGAGGATCAGGGGGAATCGGCTACAAAGGTATCCGATATCTTCAAGAACCCGACTTTTATCGGTACATGGCTGATGTTTTATATCAATATTACCTGCGGCCTTGCCCTGATTTCCCAGGAAAAAGATATCCTTACAACGATGGGCGTTTCGGCTGTCACTATCAGCGTGGTTTCTTCCTTAACCGCTATCTTCAACGCAGGCGGAAGGCTGGGCTTCTCGGCGGCTGCCGATAAGTTGAAAGACAGGAATACCATTTACAAATTAATCTTTATCCTGTCCATCGCTTTCTCCGTTATCATGATAGTGACCAACGGCATCAACAATCAAATCGTATTCCTTGCCATTACCCTTCTTTGCATTATTAATGCAGGGTACGGCGGCGGATTCAGCAATCTTCCCACATTGCTCTCCGACCGTTTTGGCATGAAGAGCATCAGCCAGATCCATGGGCTTGCTCTTTCCGCATGGGCTTTTGCAGGGCTTTCCGGCAACCAGCTTAGTTCCTTTATCGTAAGCAAGACCGGATCCTTTACGAATGTATTATATGTAACGACTGTCCTCTACATCGTTGCACTCGTTATTTCTTTCGTATTAGTAAAACCGGCGAAAAACCCAATAGACTAAAGCGGGTTACATTTATGAAGAAAAAATGAAATTTCTTTAAGAAATACTTATTTTTGGGAAATCCTATTTCCATAAAAGAAAAAAAAGCGTATACTCCATAGTAATCTGCTATGGAGTATATTTTTTTCCATAACGGGAATTTCCCCCAAGTTTTTTGACCATTTGTCAGCATACGTTAGTTCAGGGAACCTTTGACGTACACATTTTCTTAAAGGAAGGAATTCTATTTATTATGAAATATATCTTATTATTTATCAAAAAAACTTTACGGTTTGTCTTAAAACCGCTCTCTTTTGTCCCCGCCATCTTCGTTATGTATATGATTTTCCGGCTTTCCGCCCAGGATGGCATGACCAGCAGCCAGCTCAGCCTTAAAGTAAGCAATAAAATTGTAGTTACTGCCGATAAACTGCTGAAAACAGATTTTACTGAAGAACAGATCGAACATTACGCCGGAAAAATCCACTATTATGTGCGCAAACTCGGCCATGTGACGGAATACTTTATTTTAGCCGTTACCGTCGCCTTCCCTCTTTATGTCTACGGCCTTAGAGGTATCCCGCTTATGCTGGTCGCCGGGCTATTCTGTGTAGGATTTGCCGCCTTTGATGAATACCACCAGTCTTTCGTCAGAGGCAGAGGTCCTTCCAAAAAGGATGTAGCCATTGACAGCATCGGAATCTTTATCGGAATTGTATTAGTAAGAATTGTAGGCTGGACAGGAAGAATGACGATATTCCGCCCCCTCTCCAACAAAAACTAAGCCGTCAAAGACTTCTGCCTGACGCCCTGTCCGCCATATGCGCAAAAATAGTATGCAACCGGCTTTTCTTTCTAAGGTTTACCTTTGTAATCTATGCTTTTTACTTATATATACGGAATACGGGCAGGCCTAAGCTCTTGCAGACACCGCGCCAGCTTACCGCATATGGGAATATAGCGTTACTCAGGCTGGCAGAAAGAGATTTGAAATGGCTGCCATGAAAGATATTGCGAGAGATGTGATTATTCCTGGACTCAGGCAGGCTGTCTATAGAGACAAATAGGATGTGACAATAGGATTCGATGACCTGCCGTTTTCTGCCCGGAAAGATGCTCTATGGCTCTATAAACCCTGCCCCGCGCAGTTTCTCTTAAACCTTCTTAAGCCGTTTTGCCGCAAGAAGAAAAATCACCTCAAAATGCCCAGCCCGCCCATGCTGTAACGTTTGATCTTCTCTTTCATATCTTCTGTCCTCTTTTTATTTAAATCCTGCTTTTCATACAAATCATCCAATAAAAGATCAATATTTTTCTGCATAAGCATATTGGTATGCACCATATTCTGCATAATATCAATTGCATTCCTGGGATTGTTCCTGATAAATTCTTCTAAGGATTCTTTTGTAATACGCATCAAAAGAACTTCGTCATAAGCAACTGCCGTATAGATACTTGGCTGGCCGGAAAGTACATTAGTTTCTCCAAAACATTTGGATTTTGAGTATATTCCAATTAAATGCTCTTCTTTTTCCCCGTACCGTATATATACTGCCACGGAACCGGACACGATTTTATACATTTCATCATACCTTCCGCCTTCTTTGATAATAATGTCATCCGCATGGAATTTCTGCATCTTTGCATTCTCCATCATAACTTACCTCCGCTTTTTTACACTGCTTCCTGACATGCTTCCCCTGTCCGCACCCGGATGTGCCGGACGGCTCATAATCCTCAGCCGGCGCGCCGGCTCCCGGGCATCCTCTTTGTCTCCCGCAGCCTTCCTTCGTCCAGCATATCAAGGGATGCGGCAAGTTCCACCAGTTCTGTCTGAAGACAGAATAAATCCGCAGCCGTCGTAAAAAATTCCAATATGACATTAAGGGCGATCGTCACTGCTATAGCCTCCATAGGAATCTTAAGCTGGACAAACAGTATGGTATAGCAAGTCAGCGCGCCGCCCGGGATGGGAGGCGCCGCCACTGCAAGCACAATCGCAATTAGAAAAGCAGTAGCCATCCATACCGGGGAAACTGTTACACCGTAAATTTCAGCCATACAAAACCCTACTGCCAAAAACATCGCTGAAACTCCCGGCATAAAAATAACCTGCCCCAAAGGAACGCCGAAATTGACGATCTTTTTGTCAATCCCGAGATCCTTTTCGCAGCATTCCATATTCGCCCCAAAAGCTGCAGAGGAAGATGCTGTTGTTAATGCAATAAAAAAGGTAGGAAACATCTTTTTCAATAAAATTCCTGCTTTTACCCTTCTTCTGACGCTCACCAGCACAAGGTATATTGCCATAATCACGATATCCCCAAGCAGCATGGCCGGCAACAGCTTATAAGTATGCAAAAATAAGGAAAAATCACTTCCCATCATTAAATTCAAAACACTGCCAAAGACAAACAATGGCACAAAAGAGCTGACCGCTTCCATAATCAATTGCACGATATAATTCGACTGTTCCACAAAAGCCGCCGCCGCCGTGGCCTTGCTGCCTAATAGCAGCATCGCTATTCCGATCATGACTGCGACAAAAATAATCTGCAAGGGATTCCCCTCCGTAAAAGGCGTAAAAAAGTTTCCCGGAACAATATCCAAAACCATCTGAAACAATTCGGAAAAATCAAAAGCCCCTCCCCCGCCTGACTTAAGAGAAAAAAAAGGCATCATTACTATGCAAGCCGGTAAAGTCAGCAGGACGGACATAAGAAGAAAACGGCCGATCATCTTCTTCCCGACTCTTCCCATCGTAGCCGTATCCCCAATGCTATAGATCCCCCATGCCACCGAAAGAAATATCATGGGCCCTGCGATAGCTGATAAAAGCCCCATAAAGCGGTTAAAAATGGGTCCTATGAAATCATTCACAAGGAAATTCTGCACAGCCGCCGGCAACAGACGGCATAAACCGCCGGCCAAAAAAGCCAGAACCACCGATAAGAACAGAGAAGTCATCTGGGAACGCTTTTTCTTCTTTGGGGTAAATATTATCAGGTTCACACCGTTTTTATATTGCCATACAGGCAAAACGCCCATGTTGGCAAGAAGCCCCCTCAATATCTCACTCTCCGACCCATCTTCCATTGCAAAAGGGTCAAATCTCTCCCCTTCCAGGAAAAACTCTAACCGGATCCGGTGAAAGCGTCTTGAAAACTTTTTTGAAAATACACATTCTTCCCCAAAAATTTCCTGATACTTTAACAGCGTTTCCTCTACTGCAAGGCGGACACGTATCATATTCCCCGCTTCCACCCGCCATTCGGAAAGAATCTCCCCGGAAGCATTGCTTACCATTCCTATATTCTCATTTGTCAGTTTCAACTGTTCCATATCTTTTACCTGATCTTCCATTCCACATTCATTGTTTCATCCGCCTCTTATATTCCAAACAGATCATTGTAATATCATCAAACTGTTCTGCATCCCCTACAAATACATCAATATCTGCCTTCACTGCCGCAATCAGTTCCTCCGGCGGCAGCAATACATTTTGGCAAAGCACATTGCTCAGCCGTTCCATGCCATAAAGTTCATTCTCTTTATCCGTAGCTTCCGTCACACCGTCCGTGTACTGGAAGAATTTGTCCCCCTCTTCAAGCTGCATGGAGCCGCATTTGTACCGTATCCCTTCCATTCCTGCCAGGACAAATCCCGCCCGTATTTTATAAGGTTCAAATTTGCCATCCTTTTTGCAAAGGAAAGGAATCTCATGCCCTGCATTTACAAACCGGAATTCTCCTGTTACAAGATCCAGGACGCCTTCAAAAGCCGTAATGAACATTCCCTCGCTGTTGGATTCGCATAAAAGATGATTGACTTCCGTAAACACTTCGCCCAGATCCCTCCCCGGCTGGGTATGATCCTTAATCAGGGTCTTTCCGATCACCATAAACAATGCCGCCGGAACGCCTTTGCCGGATACGTCCGCCGCTACGATGGCAAGATGACGTTCATCCACCATAAAAAAATCATAAAAATCACCGCCCACTTCTTTTGCCGGCTCCATCGCCGCAAACACATCAAACTCTTCCCTTTCGGGAAACGCCGGGAAAATGCACGGCAGCATAGACTGCTGGATGTTGGTCGCCACATTCAATTCCGCCGCTGTTTTCATTGTCTTCGCGCTCTGGTTAATCGAATAAAATATCATCCAGAATTCCACTACAAAAATCAGGCAGACCGTAAGATACAGCAGAAAAAACCATAAACTGTCCGGATAGATCCCTACCCCATTCGACACAAGATTAATAAAATAAAAGCCTATCACAGAAATAAACAATGCCGGCAGGAATACCATCATTTTCCCCTCTACCGCCTCAATGGTCCGGTGTATCGTTTTTTTCAGGAAACGGGCGTATAAAACAGAAAGTACGGCATAAACAACAATCTTAATCCCTATAAAGAAAATCAGGTTTGCCGTATCATAAGGGCTTTCTTTGATCAATCCAAGCGCAGCCCCAAGAAGCGTATCCGTAGTGCCGCAAAACATAAAGGTGCTGACATTGGCAATCAAGCAGGCCATCAAAGAGATGGCAAGCTTAGTAGACCAGCTATCCTTATACAAAAACTGGGGTACGATACATACAAGGGCAGAAAGCCCCAATATCCCTACCGCGTCATTATACAGATTAATGGAATAGCTTACATATGCCATGGTATAGCCTATGACAGCCCCAACTGTCCAAAAAACGGCCCTGACGGTTCCCTTATACCTTGGGGTAAGTGTAATTCCGGTCAGCAGCCCGGCAAAAACCGATGCCATAAAAACTGCAAAACTCCAAAGTGCAACCGATGCCATGAAAATACCTCCCGCTAAAATAAATCCATCCCGCTTAATGCGGACAGATATTTGTTCAAATATTCCTCCGTAACTGTACTCCACCCTTCCGAAAGATCCTGCAGATATCTGCCGGTTATCTCCTGCCGGATAGGAATTTCATGACGGTCTTTGGAAAACTCATTGGTCATAAGCCCCTGCATCTGTTCCCTTCCATCCTCTGTCTTTTTCCTCTCCTGCAGCAATTCCGAAAATTCCCCGTCCGGCAGCGCATCCACAAAATAGCCCAGTTTTTGCAAACCTTGGAATAAATCGGAAAATTTAAGCTCAGCGGGGGGATATACATGAAAGATAGCTGTATTTTCCCCTGTTGCTGTCAGCATAACAATATTATGTGCCGTCTCATCCACCGGGGAAAAGTTTACGCTTCCCTCATAAACAGATAAAGGCGCCGCCCCTAGCTTGACATAAGAAGAAAGCTGGCGTGCAAAAGCATTAGAACGTAGGTTCATCTGAAATTCCCCGTCAGATATACGCCCCTGGAGATTTCCGATACGCATAATTTTTATCCGCAGCCCATCGTCTGCCGCAGCCCTCAGCATTTCGTACTCAGCCATATATTTGGAATAAATATATTTGTTATATATCCCCTGCCCGATATAAAAATCCGGTTCACTGAAACTGTCCTTTTTCGTATTATCTGCTGTCATTCCGGAAACGCTGATCGTAGAAATCTGGCTAAGCAATGCGTTTTCCTTTTGGGCAAATCGGATCAGGTTTTTAACGCCCTCCCAATTGATTTTCTCCAATCTGTCCCCATAGGAAAAATGAGATACATTGGCTGCAGAATTGATAATGGTATCAATGGGAACCGGGCATTTTTCAGCAAAAATCCCAGGATTTGTGATGTCCCCTTCCACCACCTCCCATTTCTTGCCGTAATCTTCCGAAAAATCTTCTTCCGCATAATAAAACAGGGAAGACTTTACTCTCTTTAATGCCGTCAAAGTCTTTTTGGAACGGGATAGGCATATAATCTTGCCGCATAATTCAGGATGCCTTAACAAATCAATCAGGATATGTATCCCAAGATAACCGGTAACTCCCGTCAAAAGCACATTCCCAAGATGCCTGCGGCTTACCTGACCTTCCGTGTGGGCTGCAAGATATTCCTCAAATCCGCTGTAATCAAGCGTCCTGATATCAAACCCGCCCTCTTCTTTGCTCTCCGCCTTTTTATCTATTTTTTCCAGCAAAAGCGCCGGGGTAGGAAACCGGTATAGATCCCCAAACTCCATCTGATTTTGTGCAAGCCCCAGCCGCTCTTCTACTTTGAGTATCAGAGCCACTGCATTGAAAGAATTGCCTCCCAGTTCAAAAAAATTATCGTCAAGCCCGATCTTATCCACCAAAAGCGTCTCTTCAAATACATTGCAGATCAGCTTTTCTCTTTCCGTTTCCGGTTTTCTATATACCCGGACATATGTAACCGGTTCTTCTTCCAAGGCTTTTACGTCAGTTTTGCCATTCGGGGTCTGCGGCATGGATGCAAGTTCCTTTAATACGTCAGGAACCATGTAAGAAGTAAGCCGGGACTTCATATATTTTTTTAGTTCTTCCTCATCCACTTTTTTTCCGGGCAGCGCTGTATAAAAGCCTGCCAGGCGATCCGTTTTTTCCATTTTCCGTACCATGCAGCAACATGCCGCAATGCCGGGAAACTCCCCCATCACGTTTTCAATTTCCGAAAGCTCCATGCGCAGGCCCCGCAGCTTTATCTGCCTGTCATTCCTGCCGCAGTACATAAGCCTGCCGTCTTTTGTAAAATATCCTAAATCTCCCGTCCGGTAAAGCCGTATGCCATTCCAGAGGATATACTTTGCTTCCGTTTCCTCCGGCCTATCTTTATACCCGATGCCTACGCCATTTCCATAAATGCAGATTTCTCCTGCCGCCCCAAAAGGCACTGCCCTTTTTTCCCTGCTTAATAACACAATCCCCATATTGGCAATAGGCCTGCCAATGGAAACAGCGTCCCCCGCCTTTGTAATGGTTGCCCCAATGGTCGTCTCCGTCGGGCCATAGCCGTTATAAATACGGGTCGGATAAGCATCCGCCAGCCGTTTCACCAGGCTCCCCGGCAAGACTTCTCCGGCCGCAAGAAGCGCCTTAACATTGCCAAAAGCTTCTGCAAAAGCCTGGTTGGACAAATAAGCCGTAATGCGTGACGGCGTACAATGAAGAATATCCGCCTGATGACGCGAAATATGCGCCGCCAGTTCCCCTGCGTCCACCATAGATTTCTCGTTGCCTAATTCCACAAATAATCCGTTCATCAAAGGAACAAATATTTCAAACAGGGAAATATCAAAGCAAATAGACCCGATCGCCACAATCCCATGACAGTTCTTAACAATATCCCTGTTAAAAGGATTGTTCTCAGGATGCACAATATTCGCAATGCCCTTATGGGAAAGCATCACTCCCTTCGGCCGTCCTGTGGTTCCTGACGTATAAATCATATAGGCTAGATCATCCTGCTCAATTGCCGGCAGCATATCCTTTTCCGCTTCTTGGGATAAGAGCGTATTGATTTCTATATAGTCATAGTTTTTTGCCATGTCCACATCTGCCGAAGATATCAGACGGGCAGCCCGGCTGTTTTCCATGATATATGTAATCCTTCCTTCCGGATAAGCGGGATCCACCGGGATAAAAGCCGCCCCCGCTTTTGATATGCCAAGAATTGCCGGAATCAGCCGGTAGTCTCTCTTTAGCATAAAGGCTACGCTGTCGCCGCTTTCCACTCCCAGGCGCCGTATCCCGCAGGCAATCCGGTCACTGATTTCATCTAACTGCCCAAAGGTCAATGTATCATGCCCCGCATATAGGGCTGGTCTTTCTTTATACTTTTCCACAGCCCGGCAAAACAGCGAAGGAATTGTCAGTTCATTTGCCACCGGAAAAGATTGCCCGGAGACTGATGTGATTTTCCTGTATTCCTCTTCCCCCACTGCCTTTATATCCGAAAGCTTCGGAGAGACAGTCTTTGAAGAACCGGAGGAAAGCTCCCCTCCTTTTGCCATCCCCTGGGAGATGATAGTAAAAATAGCATCGCAGAAATATCTGGCTGTTTCCTCCGTATAAATGCTTTCCTGGTAATCCGCTTGTATATCCAGGCCGCCGTTTTCATTATAAAACAGATTCATTGTCATGTGGTTTGACATCCCGCCCGCCACGCTGAACCGGACGCTGTAACGCAGTTCCGTTTCAAAAACAAAGCGGTAAAAATTAAACACATATTCTGAAATGGATTCCCCAATCCTGTCTTCTTCCCGCAAAGCAGCGAGAATACGGTCAAACCCGCAGTCTTTGTGTTCCGATGCTTCTCTTGACGCTTTTTTTACTTTTTGGCATAGTTCCGCAAAAGTATCCGTTTCCTCTACTGTTACCCTGACCGGGACAAGCAGCGTATAACATCCCAGATTATTCATCTGCCCCGTCGTCCGGTTTAAACGGGGCATCAGGAATACCGCATCCTTCCTGTCCGTGGCTTTGGCAAGATAAAATGCATAAGCCGATGCAAAAAGATAAGGAATCGAAATTCCTTCCTTTTCCCCAAATTTCCCTGCCTGCCTCATGATATCCTCCGGCACGCCCACCCGGTAGCTGCCAAACTTCATGCCCGTAGCCTTTTGCGGAAAAACGGCAGCTTCAAATTCTGCGTCTGCAAAATAGGAATTCCAAAACCCGTTTTCTCTTTCACCCATATTATTTTCCGTGAAGAATACGGAACGGACAATTTTCTTCCCGGCTAACAGATCCAAAACCTTTTGTACGAACAGGCTCATGCCATAACCGTCAATCAGCAGATGATGAAAACGCACATACAAAAAAAGACCTCCCTCAGTCAAAGGAATCACCTTTGCCTGATACAGCCGGCATTCCATATCCAAAGGCAGCCTGTCGGAAATATCCATATATTCTTCCACCCAATCCGTGAAACGCTCTTCCTCGATCTTGCAATCAGAAATCTTTTCTCCGCCGGGCAAAAGCATCCAGCCGTCTGCGCCGCGGCAAAGGGATGCGGTGAAAATATCCGCGCTGTCCAGCACGGCATCCACCGCTTCTTTTACCTTTTCCGGCACATAATCCGGCAAATAAAGTCTGAAGGAAATCGTATTTTGCGCACTGCCGGGACAAATCTGTTCCGTCAAAACAATTTCTTTCTGGGACAAGCTTAGCTTGTGCATTTGTTTTTCTACTGTCATAATCCAATCTCCATTATTTTTTCTTCCATTCATGAAGACCTATTCAATCGTCAAAATGTCCACAAAGCCAGTCACTTCAAATATTTCCATAATCGTATCATTCACATGCATCACTTTCATGCTTCCCTGTTTATTCATCGTTTTCTGTGCGCTTAAAAGAACACGCAGCCCAGCCGATGACAAATAGTCCAAAGACTGCATGTCAATCACCAGTTCCGTGATACCATCCACAGATGCTTTCAGGACAGTTTCCAGTTCCGGTGCGGTATTTGTATCCAATCTTCCTTCCAAAGAAAGGCACAAGCTGCTTCCATTTTCTGTTTTTGTTATTTTCATATTCTTTCCCTCTTTTCTTATATTTTATTTCATTTATTTTATTTCATTTAAGGGGCTTTTACGTCCCAATTTTAATTCCCTTGTCCTTGCATAACGCTTCTATGCTTCTGTCATAAGACGCCTCTGCTTGTGCCGAAAAAAAGCATCCCGGCACTCCTTCGTCATTATCCCTATGGTGTGCTACACAAGCGCAGCATTTCCCATGCCTTGGGCATTCATAGGTACATGGACATGGTCTGCTATTGTCGCAATTTTCCATCTTCATTCCCTCTCATAATGAATCATGCCAGCCATTACATTATAACAAATAAATCTTCTGTTTCCCGTCTCATGGTATCATTCGTATTTTTTTCGGTACATATTGCAGTCTGTCATCCTGCCCTTGACCAAACCAAACGATCTTCCCATTGGAACCCTAAAATTACAAACATGCCCTTTCCTTAAATGTTCTTTTTAATTCTTAGAATATTTTTCCCATCCTTGTATTCATACGATATGTCATCCATGCTTTTTTTCACCATATAAATACCAAGCCCTCCGATCTGCCTTTCTTCCGCAGAAAGGGTAATATCCGGTTCCTTGCCCGCCAATGGGTCATAAGGTTCCCCATGATCTATGAATGTCACCACCACCGCCATAGGATTTTCCATGACCTCTACCCGGACGGCAGCCGGCCCCACCCCTGGATGATAGGCATAGTGGGCAATATTCCCAAACAGCTCATCAATTGCAATATCTATCTGCATCTGAGCCCTTACCGGACATTCCAGCCGTTCTAACTGTTCATCCACAAATTCCGTAACCTTCTGGATATTCTCAACTGTTGCATCAATCATTAATTCTTTCATTTTTATCCCATACCCTTCTCTTCCTGGTTCTGCAAAATTCCTCTATCCCGCTTTCCACCCGCAGCGCACACATTAGTCGCCCCATTATTTATATTTGAATCAAACGCCCGGTTTAACGGCATTGTCTGACAGATTGCCCTGTCCCCTTTTCCCTATTTGCCATCCGGCGCCAAGGCAACGGGCCTTTGCTTCCTGAATCCTTTTTGGAAACAGACTGCCGCACAATATTCCCCAAACCGGTACTGCCTAAAATCAAATTCCTCCAAAAAACTACCCTCTCCACCATCCTTCCGTTTCATCCTGATTTCCCCTTTCTGTAAAATGTTAACCTCAAAGGAATCCAATGCCAGGGAAAGCCCCGCTCCCACCGCCTTTATATAACTTTCTTTCAATGTCCATATGCGGAAAAATGCTTCATCCTGCTTCTTTTTTCCTTGCTGCCCCGCGATATAAGCATATTCCTTTGGGGCAAAAAATTTTTCTGCCAGCTCCAGATCCGCCTCCTGCATCTTCTCAATATCACATCCCGTCTCCACATTGGCAAATACCGCCATTGCCCAATTGCCGGAATGCGAAAGATTAAAATGAATATGGGGATATCCGGGGAAATAAGGTTTCCCGTTTTCCCCATAAGCCAGCGTTGTTCCCCGCTCGCACATCCCGTAGGAAGACAAGCCCCGATCTATCAATATCCCCGCCCCCAGCGATAATCTTCTGTCCTTTATAAAAAGATAGGAATCCACCTTATTCCTCCGTTCGTAAGACAGATGATCATAGTATCTGGAAAAATAAGACTCATTCTCCAACTTCCTTGTATCCATCCAATAAAGGCAGGCTTCATATTCCTCTATAGGTACAGAAAACACATGCAATATTTCCTCCGGCTCCCTCATTTCTGCGTCCTCCCTATCCGCAGCTCCATCACTGTGTAATCCATATTCAACACTCTCATATATTTGGAAATCCGACATGATTTTCCGTATCAAGGCAATGTCCCCTACCGCAGATTTCCCACCAGCTTTCATGCACTAATAGAATTCCTGCCTAACCGGAAAATGTCGTCCTCTACATCGACCTTTTTCTGTTTATAGCTTATCAGAAAATTCCTTTATTTTATCGTTTCAGGCATACATCGTCATTTTTTAGGTACCATTTGCACCGTTTCCCCATCGTTGACTCCCTTCTGACGAAGGATTTTCCTATACGGTAAAAAAGTGGCTTCGCCACTTCATGAAGAACCTGCGGTTCTTCCTCAATTTATGTCCTTCTCACGAAGGACTTTCCTATACGGTAAAAAAGTGGCTTCGCCACTTCATGAAGAACCTTCGGTTCTTCCTCAATTTATATCCTTCTGACGAAGGATTTTCCTATACGGTAAAAAAGTGGCTTCGCCACTTCATGAAGAACCTCCGGTTCTTCCTCAATTTATATCCTTCTGACGAAGGACTTTCCTATACGGTAAAAAATCAGACAAAGCCCTTCCTTTGTCTGATTTTTAAACACCTGCACTCTATTTATCCCTGAAAGCAATAAGTCACGCAGACCCGCCTATATGGATTGCTTCTATTCCGGCGGCGGCTACCAGTGCCTGATAAGGCTGCAGCATTACCTTTCCGCCTTCTATCTCCACTCCGATGTAATTTCCAAACAGCGGTTCCTTCCCGAAAGCTTCCCCCAGAACCCTCCTGCACAATCCCGGCTCCAGGGCAGCCTTCCTGCTTTGCATATTCACAAGCACGATCAATTTTTTCCCTTCATAGTCTCTTTTATAAGCAATCACCCCTTGTTCCTCTTCCAGCAACGGGCTGAACTCCCCTTTGCACATGATATCCGCCAAAGCTTCCTCCTTACGGATCCTGATCAGCTCTTTGTAATAGGTAAGCAGTGAATTTTGTTCCTCCTGCTGTTTCTTTACATTCACTTCCCTATAATTATCCTGCACTTTCAGCCACGGCGTTCCCTTGGTAAATCCAGCATTTTCCTCATCGCTCCATTGCATAGGGGTTCTGGCATTATCTCTTCCCCAGTCATTAAAGTATTTCAGGAGTTTTCCGCTATCTTCCCCCTGCCTCAGTTTTTCTTCCCAGGTAATCTTCGCTCTCGTATCAGCCAGCTCATCCACACTTTTCCAGACGCTGTTTTCCATGCCAATTTCCTGCCCCTGATAAATATACGGGGTTCCGTGAAGGAAAAAATATAACGTGGCCAATGCCGATGCGCTATAGTAATTCCTGTCTTTTTTCTCCAAATACCGGTTCAGGCAGCGGGCTTGGTCATGGTTTTCCAGAAAAACGCCGCACCACCCGCGCCCGCTTACAAACTTCTGACTTTCAAATAGTTTCTTTTTCAGCCTTTCCACCGCTTCCGGAGATGATTTATCCTTTTCCCCCTCCATGCTTTCCCACGAAAAGTCAAAAATCATGGAAAAGAAACCATCCTCCCCGGCGTATTTACAAAAATCCTCCTGCTCTACTCCCGGAGCCTCCGCTACAGTAAAGCAGTCATGCCTGTCAAAAGTCTCCTGTTTCAGCTCCGTCAGGAAATTGCCTATTCCCGGATAGTTCTCAAAATTTTCCACCGGGTACCGCTTTCCGTCCTCCGTTTCCACCGGTGCAAAAGACAAATCCTTTTTAATAAAAGTAATCGCATCTATCCTAAACCCGGCAATCCCCTTATCCAGCCACCAGTTGACCATTTTATATATTTCTTTGCGCAACATGGGATTTTCCCAGTTCAGATCCGGCTGTTTCGGGGAAAAAGTATGGTAATACCATCTTCCGTCCTCCAGCCGGCTCCATACACTCCCCCCAAAATTGGACCGCCAGTTATTAGGTTCCCCGCCGTCCGCCGTCCTTTTAAAATAAAAATATCCCGCCTCTATACTGTTTTCGTTTTCGCAGGCACGGCGGAACCATTCATGTTCATCCGAACAATGGTTCACCACCAGATCCAAGATAATCCTAATCCCCCGTTTTCCGGCCTCTGCAATCAGCCGGTACATGTCTTCATTTGTGCCAAATACCGGATCCACTTTATAATAGTCCGAAATATCATATCCGTTATCATCCATGGGAGATTGGAACATGGGGCTGATCCAGATTACATCAACCCCTAATTCCTGCAAATAAGGAAGCCTTTCTTCAATCCCTTTAAGATCACCAATCCCATCCCCGTTGCTATCCTGAAAGCTCCTGAGATAAACCTGATATACCACCGCATTCTTCCACCATTGCACTTTCCCTGTCATCTTGCCTTTTCCTTCCTTTTACTTGATAGCTCCATCCGTAATTCCTTTTACAATGTATTTCTGGCAGAATAGATAAAAGATAACAATCGGAATCATACACATAATCAAACCAGACGAAGCCAAATCCCACCGCTTTGCAAACTGTCCGAAAAACAGGTATGTCTTTAACGGCAGCGTCTGCCATCCCACCTTATTGATAATCAAGGAAGGGAGCAGATAATCGTTCCATATCCACATAACATTCAGCACGGCTACCGTAACCAATATTGTCCGCATCAGTGGAATTACAATGATAAAGAAAAGCTGTACACTGTTGCAGCCGTCAATGGTGGCCGCCTCTTCCAGTTCTTCCGGAATATTTTTGATGAAACCATGAAACATTACAATCGCCATACTCGTTCCAAAGCCCATATACATAAAGACCAGCCCGGCAGGATTCATAAGATGAATCCTGCTGGCAAATCCTACTAAAGGAAGCATAACGCATTGGAATGGTATCAACATGGCCGCTGCAAAAAGAAGGAATATAAATTTGCTCGCTTTTGTTTTATATCTCACCAGCACCCACGCAGCCATCGACGAAATCAAAAGAATTAACAACGTACTGATTACCGTAATCCAGAGGGAATTGCCGAAAGACCGTATGTAATCCAACGCTTCAAAAGCATTCGGGTAATTTTGGCTTGTAAACGTAGCCGCATCAGGAAACCCAATCACATCCGTAAAAATTCCCTTGGTATTTTTAAAAGAGTTCAATACAAGGATATAAATCGGAAACAGGAACAGGCATCCCAGAAAAACCCCGGTCAAAGTATACACTATTTTCCGTGTCTGCTTTCCGCTCTTTCTTTTCGTTGCCGTCTTCATTACATTTCCACCTCCTTCTTTTTCGTTATAATAAGCTGTGTTACACCTATACCCGCCACCAGAATCATAAATACGATAGCTTTTGCCTGGGCAAAGCCAAATTCATTGGCTCCAAATGCCGAATTATAAATATTCAACGCCAACATTTCCGTAGATTTGTAAGGCCCGCCCTGAGTCAATGCCAGGTTCTGGTCAAACATCTTGAACGAATTGGATATAGATAAAAACAATCCAATGGTAAATGCCGGCATCATCAACGGAAGAATAATCCCTTTTAACATTTCCCATCCGTTGGCGCCGTCAATCCTCGCCGCCTCTTTTACCGACTCCGGAATCTGCTGAATCTGTGCGATATAGACAATCATCATATATCCCGAAAGCTGCCATACCGTCAAAATAAGCAATCCGATAAACCCCGTCTCCGGGTTAGAAAGCCAGCCGCTTAGGAATGACCAGCCGGTGGACTTGGATAATGCTTCAAAAATGGATACAAATATAAACTGCCATGTAAAACCAAGCAGCAAACCGCCAATCAGATTCGGCATAAAAAAGATTCCTCTCAGTAAAGTGGCTCCCTTAAACTGCTGCGTAACAAGCAAAGCCAATAAAAAACCTACCAGGTTCACCAGGACTACCGCACATACGGAAAAAGAAGCCGTAAATCCGAATGCGTGCAGGAACGAATTATCCCTTGCAAAAATGTCTATAAAATTTTGAATGCCTACAAAATTTATCCCGCTTCCTACAATCCCGTTCCAGTCCGTAAAGGCATAGAAAAAGCCGATCAGCATAGGTATTAACACTACCACCGCAAAAGAAATTAATGCCGGAAGCAAAAACAGCCAAAATCTCCATTTACTTTTTTTCATGCCATATCACCATCCTTATCACTATTTTTGCGATGTACGCATGCTTGCCCACTGTTCGATACTGCTCTGGGTCACCTCTTCCCATGTTGCCTCACCAGCCAGATATTTCTGAACCATTACGCCTGCTGCCTGCTGGCCCCAAGTATTGGGAGCGCCGCTGTATACCCAACCGTCCATAGTGCTTCCCGCACTGTTTGCATCCATGATTCTCTGTGCCAAAGGATCGGTTGCTTTCAAATCGCCGAAATTATCATAAGGAGGGATAAATTTACAGTTTTCCACTACAATTTTCTGCCCTTCCGGATCCGTATAAAGCCAGTTGATAAATTCCTTTGCAGCTTTTTTCTGTTCATCGCTGGCTTTGTTGCAGATTGCCCAATAACCGGAAACGCCTACAAAATACTTTCCATCCGAATATCCGGATATGGAGTAAGGAAGCATATCCAGTTTAGCGAGAACTTCCGGATCCGTAGTTTCCACTGCGGGAGCCACCCAGTTCCCCTGCTTGATTGCTGCCACACGCTCGATTGCCAATCCACCTTCCAAAGAAGTGGTATAGTCCACTGAATTTAAATTTGCCGTATTGTCTGCATTGGTTGTATAGCTTGCCTGGAAATCCACCATAGTCTTATAGTCTGCAAACCCTGTTCCGGGAAGCGTATCCGCATCATAAGCTTCTTTTGCCGATGAAAAATCATGGGTCAAAGCTACGTTCACATCATGGTCTCCTGCAATCCAGAGTTCTTTGGTCGGATATTCCATTACGGCTTCCAGTATCGGATATTTTTCCTTCATTTCCCCCGAATCAATCTTTGCTTTCAATGTATCGAAGCCAGCTTTCATTCCTTCATAAGTCATCATGCTGTCGAAATCAACACCGGCATCCTCAAACATCTGCCTGTTGACTACAAAACCGTACCCTTCCATATAAAGCGGAATGGCAAGCACCCTTCCGTCCTCCATAGTGAACATATCCGTTGTGCCTGGAAGCGCATGTTCTAAAATCGGCTGATCCGACAAGTCTTCCAAAATATCGCTATAGTCCTTTAAGTCCTGGAATCCCCCTACGGAAAAAATCGTTGGCGGGTCTGACTGCATTTTCGCCTTCAGGGAAGCCGAAAAATCATTGCCTGTTACCGCCTCAAGATTAATCGTTACTTCCGGGTGAAGCGTCTGATATGTCTCAATTGCTTTCTTATACCCTTCGTTAGCCTCAATCTTGCTTTGGTAAATCGTAATCGTTACTTTTTCGCCGGACGCACTTCCACTTTCCGTGCTGCCTCCTTGTGAACCGCATCCTGCCAGCAAAGATAATGTCGTTGCCATTGCCATCACAAATGCTACTGCTTTTTTCATTTTTTTCTTTTCCTCCTTTTTATGGAACTGTTCCATATCGGGGTAAAAAAAATACTCCCTTATGGTATTCCATTTTTAATTTTATTTGTGGAACTGTTTCATGTCATTAATATACAATTATATAACCCTATCAGTCAATATATTTTGCCTATTTTTCTTAAAATCATTGTTTTTAACAAATTGTTTTTTTATATTTTGTGTGATATGCACAAACCTCTTTTTTGAAAAAACAGAACAGGAGAACACAATACGGGATGGTTCCATCCGGCAGTATCCATGTTTACCGAATAAAAAAGCGGCTTCGGAAAACTTTTCAGCAAGGATCCGGATGCCCAAGGCCAAATCATGTAAAATAAAAAAAGATAAACTCCCTGCCCCGGTCATTTATCTCTTTTTTCCTAGAAAACCCATCCCTCATTTCAAAACCAGTTTTCCATTGCCCGCAACCGCTTCTTACCGTTTTTTATAGAGTATCCCCCTCCTTAAAGTAAACCGGCACGAAGACTTCCCTTTTTACTAAGGGCTGATGGTTCATCAGCTTCAAAAGCGCTTCTACCGCATTTTGGGCAATGCTCTCCATATCCTGCACAATCGTTGATAAGGTACGGTAATTAAAATCCGTTATAAAGGTCCCGTCATAGGATAATATTTTCAGCTCACGGGGTACATGTATCCCCATTTCATGGGAAATCTTCAAAAAGGCCGCTGCACATAAATCGTTCGCCAAAATACCATCCAACTCCGGATAGGCCGCCAATATCGTCCGCGCCCGCTCCATCGCTTTTGGATAATGAATCACCTCGTTCCATGTAAAGCCCTCTGTAATTACCTCTGCCCCATCTTCTTCCATCTTCCGGATGAATTCTGTCCCCGCTTTTGAAGAAGATATTGTTTTTGCTTCAGGGTCTGATAATTGCAGCACTTTCCGGCATCCGGCCTCAATCATTTTTTCTGCCGCAATCCGCCCCCCTTGTACATGATCCGATGTAACTAACGGAATTCCCGGAATAATACGGTCCAATGAGATCATAGGTTTTTCCATCTCCGTATAGTTTTCATCCGGGAGAAATGCCGCACCGATAATCATGCCATCGAAAAGATTTCTTTTCAGTGTATCCAGATATTCCCTTTCGATCAAAGGATCCCCGCTAGTATTGCATAACATCATATTATACCCATGTCTATGAAGCTCGTTTTCCAGGTAACTCCATAATACGGAAAAATATGGATGTATTAGTTCTGGCGCCAGCACCCCTATTATTCCCGTTTTCTTTCTATAAAGATTCCGAATCCATTGATTCGGCACATAATCTAATTCCGATACAGCCTCCCTGATTTTCTCTTTTGTTTCCTCGGCTACATAACCGCTTCCGTTCAAGGCCCGCGATACCGTGCTTGGCGCAACCTCCGCCAGCCTCGCAACCTCCCTGATGCTCGCCATATAACTGATTCCTCCTGCCCTAAATATCTTTCTTCTGTATTCCCTTATTTTTACCGGCCTTTGTCATCCATGCCGTCTTCCATTTTTACCCTGTTTACTGACTACAGTATACTATTAGCAGGAGGGGATTTCAAGATTGGCTATTTAATTTTCTTTTCCTGCATTTCTGCTTTCCTTTTTGTTTTCATTTTCCCTGCGCCGCTTTGTTTTTACCTTTGGTTCCGGCAGTTCTTCATACATACGGCTCAGTACCTCTCTCATCAGCTCTATATCTTCCACATCGTCTACAATTACCATCAATGTTTTGGATCCTTCATAGGGGTAAGCCCTGTCCGCATCCGGCATCAGCCGCAGCGCCGATTCCGCCGGTTTTAAGAAAAGACAGTTATCGCAAATATTCCCTATCAGCTTCCCCTGATAGTAAACGCAGTATTCACCCATCATTTTCTTCGTAGACACATCCCCAATCCTTTGAAGACTGCCTACTATATAATCATGAAATTCCTTTGATGTCGCCATCTATTCTTCACCTGCCTTTTTTATAGGATGCCTGATTACCGTTTTCAGTCTTTCCGGAGCTACGCGCCTGGCATCCGACAAATAAATTTCATGGTGCCGCCTCCTAGCTGAAAAATCGTTCACATATCCGTTCTCCTGCAGGAACTGATCCATTAACGCCACTGTAGACGGCTCGTCATCATAAGCCCCTATATGCATACACTGTACGCACAGCCCTTCCTGCATTGTCATAAACTTTACTTTTGAATAATCCAGCCCTTTTTTGCCGGCAGCTTCTTCCACTGCCCACTGAAAATCTCTTTCTGTGACAAAATCCGGCAGCCTGATTACAGATATCCAGCAAAAATCCTCTTTTCTTCTGTAATCCACCCCAAAAGTATTCTCCTGCCACCAGAATCCTTCCAGCGGAGGTATTACATAATCAAAATATCCTTCTATCTTATGGTTTCCCTTCTTGCTCATCTTAATGGTAAAAGCAATTCCATAAAGCAGCCCGATAGCCGTCTTGTATTCCCCGTCTTCTTCATTTGGGTTTCCCTTGCCCTGCAATGCAATAAACTTCATTTCCGGGACATCTACAATTTCCGGCTTATTTTTGGGCATATAAAACTCTTTGTACTCCTTTTTATAATCGAATGGCATTTTCCGGCGCCTCCCCTAAATATGCTTTTGCACTCCCTTTTCCCTATTCCGTAAAAGAACCGATCTCTATTAAGTTCCCTTCCGGATCAGCCACATAGCAGGTTCTCTGCCCCCAGGGTTCTGTCGTCGGTTCCAGAACAGATTCTGCCCCGGCGGCAGTAAGTTCCTTATAAGCTTTATCTACCGCGGCGTAATTTTCTACGCTCAACGCAATTTCATAATGTCCGTTCACCCCGGAACAGTAAGTAAATTTTCTGTTTGTCATTTTCTCAAAATCGCTTTTCCGGTATAACAGGAACAGAGTTCCGTCCTTTTCCAAGAACACATTCTCTGCATTTTCATCCTCTTTAATTTCAAAACCAAGTACGTCCCTATAAAATCTCACCATAACAGCCATATCATCTACCATGATCCCAAATCCGTCTAATTTCATTTCCCAGTTCCTCCTTTTCCTTGCTTTACCGTTTTCCAGTATTCTTTTCCTTTTTTTGCGCAGGACATTCTTCCCCATATAGCTTTAAAATGCTTTGTGCAATGCATACCAGCTCTTCCTTCACTTCCACAGGTTCCAGTACTTTTACCTTTGTCCCGAAAGTAAGAAGCCATGAAAGCAGTCTTTCTTTATCCGTATAATCCGCTGTAAAAAACAGGCTTCCATCTTCTTTTTCCGTAAAACAGTGAATCCCGAATTCTTCTATCAGCCTCCATTTGGAATCATTGGAAAATAACGCCTTTACCTTGATTCCCCCCGGAAATATTTTCTCAACGGACAAATCAGGGACAGGAGCCTCCCTGGGGGCATACTTTTCTTTCCCCTGTTCCAAAGCATCTATCCTGTTCAATTTAAACATCCGGAAGTCCTCCCTTATAGCGCACCATCCCCACACATACCAGGAAGACCATTTAAAGATAAGGAAATACGGTTCAATTGTCCGGACACTGTCGCCGCCTGGAGAATAATAATGAAATGTAACCCGCAGTCTTTCTTCAATCGCATGTTGAATCAGCTCTATCTTCGGAGCAATCTCATCCTTATACCAGGATGACAAATCAATTAAAATAGAATCCCTTCCGCTTACAAAATCCGATGACCCTGCCTTCATCTTCTCCATAAGCTGGCTGTAATAATTGCTGCCGCTCACACTGTCCAAGCTCCGGAGTCCTGCCAGAATCATCTGCATATCCTTTGACGTGAGCAGCGTCCTGTCTATCCGGTAACCATTCATAATGCTGATTCCTCCTCCGGTCCCCTGGGCAGCATAAACCGGTATCCCTGCCTTGCTCAGTTCTTCAATATCCCTGTTAATTGTCCTCCGTGACACCTCAAACCTTTTGGCAAGCTCCGGCGCTGTCACTCTTTCCTTCTGCAGGAGTACAGAAAGTATTCCGATCAGCCTGTCTATTTTCATATATTCTTCTCCCTGTCCGGCCGGCGCAAAACCCACACCGCCTGATAACCTACGCCTTTATGTCTATTATCATATCATTCCAAACAAGACAACAGTATGTCATGTTTATTTTAACACGAACTCAAACGATTCATGAAAAAAACACCGCATTTCACTTATTACGCAAGCCCACAAATGGATTCTCAACAACGTAGAAAGCAGCATGGAAAGCTTTGCCGACGCGGTGTTTTCTGCCGTAAACGGCAAATGGCCAAAAACAGGAATGTTGCGGATTTCCGATGTCGAAACGGCATGGCGCCAAATGCCCTGCGCACCTATAGGCCACAAGGCATTTGGCGCCATGCCGCTTCTTCCTCTCCCAATCCCCGCAATGATACTGAAATAACCGCCACGCAATATCTATCTGAAATGTTATTTCCTTTTTTATCGTCTTCTTCCCCCGGCAACATTATACCGTCGTTTTAAACATCCCATGTCTATTGCAGTAAGCATAAACAATTCCATGCCCCTT
The DNA here is from genome assembly GCA_910576535.1 of uncultured Lachnospiraceae bacterium. GTDB lineage: Bacteria > Bacillota > Clostridia > Lachnospirales > Lachnospiraceae > Kineothrix. The sequence continues at coordinate 143,929 of CAJTKK010000005.1, forward strand.
CTTCCTGAAACGCACGGATATTCCCTGCTCCGGATACAACTTCACCAGATCCGCCGCATCCGATGTCACATAAGCGACAAAAGAAATATAATGCCCTTTCTCCATAGGATGGTTAATGGTCACGGAATGCTCATTATCCACTGTCTCAACACAAATAAAATGGCCTTCCACATCCTTTTCCGCCTCCACTTCCGGCAGCACAATACCGCAGCAGGAAAAAACCCCATGCCCCACGGACGTAATGATGTTCCCGCATACCGGACAGACATAAAAACACATTTTCCGCATATTGGCTGACTGGTTCTCATTTTCCCTAAGTTCCCCTGTCAGCAGTTCCGCTATGGAAACCCCCAGCGCCCCTGCCAGTTCCCCAATGATCCCGATATCCGGAAGCCCCTTTCCGGTTTCCCATTTGGAAACCGCTTTATCACCCACACCAATTTTTTCTGCAAGCTCCTTCTGTGTGAGCTTCCTTTTTTCCCTTAATTCCTTTATTGCCTTTCCCGTTACATAACCCATCTTTAAGTACCCCTTTTCCTGAATATACATACATTTTACTGCCCGTTTTCCATTCATGCAACCTACGGACCGTAGAGTCTGCATTTCCCGCACAGGAATCCGGTACCCACGCCGCCTGTTATCTGCCCAAACCTCCTCTTTCGTCATAAACGCTGCAAATGCTGCCGTATCAGCGCCATCATACACTCATTTTCTGGCATGGAAACAGCTTGCCGCTGAATGTACGCCATTGGAAAAACGGCGGTCTACGGATTAATGGAATCAAGATACTAGTTATAAAGACTGTTTCTTTCGTTTGTTAACAGATCCCATTTGGAACAATCCCGTTTCTTTCCGCCTTCATCCTGCATATCCTATCATTCCAATGTCCATTACGCCCCGGCGCAAAAATGAAATATCAATCTTAATCGCTTCGAATCGTTTATACTGAAATCGTTTTAGCTGACATGACTGGCAAGCGAGCTGCCGACAACCCTGCTTTAAAAGCCTCATTCATAAGATACTCAAATTCCATCAGTTCTTTTGTTGTCAGCCCCCATTCTGCCGGATCAAACCCCCCTCTTTTAAGTCCTTGTTCCTTTGCCATAATAACCGCGGGGAATCCAATCCCCCCTCATCCCGCACCGGTACATGCCGTTCGGCACGCGGGCGGTTCCAACAAACTTCAAAGCATTTTACTTTCTATTCAGTTCACCTGCCGCCTCCAGGATTTCTTTCTTGGTCAGGTACTTCTTCCTGTTCTTGTTATCGTTATCCATGACCGCTTTCACCAGACGTTCCATCGCATCCTTATTCAACTCAATAATGCGTATTGCTTCTTTCAACTGTTCTGATAAAATCCGGTTGATTAGTTCTTTTTCCTTTTCGTCATATTGATATCCTGTCTCTCCGATTTTAAGTTCTATCCCTCCTATCACGGCCAATCCGATTTCTTTTTCGTACATTCCAAACTTACACACCATATCCGCGGCAATGTTTGTAGCATACTCCAGATCACTAGCCGGGCCATGCGTCAAACCATCTTCTATTTCCAATACATCTGCAAAGATCATTTCGGCTGCCCTACCTCCTAATGCGGAACAGATCCTCTCCAGATAATATTTTTTGGTCGAATCACCTTCCCCTGTTCCAGGCCGCACATATCCGCCATGATTTCCTCTTGCCACAATGCTCATATAAGCGGGGGATCTGCCATTGTATAGATCAACCAAAACATGCCCTGCCTCATGATATGCGGTCCGCTCTACCTCCTTTTGGGATCTGCCAATCCTTTCCTCTCCCAGCGTACGTTTTTCAAACACCTCGTCAAACAAGTCGTCATTAATCGTGCAGCCTGATCGAATCCCCTCCCGCAAAGCTGCCTCGACTACCTGCTCAAGAATGGCCGGACTCAATCCCTCAGACCTATCGACAATGCTTTTTAACTTTTCATCCGAAATTTTAAACATATCACTCTGTTTTTTCATGAGTTTTTCCAGCAGCCACCTTCTTCCCTCTTCATCCAAATAATCCATCTTAAACGGCAAATCAAAACGGCGTTGGAGAGCGAAGTCAATTTTATTTCCAAGATTCGTGGCTGCCATAACAAATACCGGCTTACTGTCTACTTTTTTAAACCCATCCATCTCGATCAGCAACGCATTCAGAACCGGATTTGGAGCATTTGAATATTCCCGTCTCATACCGATGACATCAATTTCGTCAATGAACAGAATTGCCGGCGCATATTTTCTTGCGATACGAAATTCATCCTGCACCTTCTCAGGGCCCCCATTAAGCAACTCGCTTGCACTGATGGACAAAAAATTCACCCCGGATTCCGAAGCCACAACCTTTGCCAGAGAGGTCTTGCCGGTTCCCGGAGGTCCGTACAGCAGGATTCCTTTCGGCCTCACACCGCTTTCCTTATACTTCTTAGGATTCCGGAGATAATTAATAAAAAATTCAAGCTCCTTTTTGAGATACTTTGACACATAAATATCCTTCCAGCTTTTATTCGGACGCAGATCATCGGACAGCATGGAAGACTTATCCTCGGACTCCACTGCCGTTTCGAGTTTGAAATCGCAAAAAATAATACTTCCAATATTGGTCTTCTCATCAAATTCTTTTTTGGTTTCATACGTCAGAACCTGATGCCGCGCTGTCAGTGTCTCCATTACCGCCTGACAGCATACGTTCTTGTAGGTATCCTCCAACTGGCTTCTAAAATATTTACACTCAATAAATCCTCCAACCCCTCTTCTCATAAGGGCATTTTTTTCCTTTTCCGTATAAACATGTCCACGGCTTCCGTCCAAAATATACACTGGGATATCTTTATCTTCCTCCCGAAGTTTTAAGAAGGCATCCCGTCCGACCGTCCTGGCATCTACAACATTCAGCTCGTTTCCCGCATTTTCAAGACCATATATGTAGTCAATGACTGCGAAAAGAACATTTTCTTTATGGATCATTTTCATAAACTCATTGATATCCACAGTGTTCGCCACACATACATTATTCTTTTTTATCCTGCTGACCGACTCATATTTCACTGTTCCAAAAACAGGAATTACACAGTCCCTTTCCCCGAAGTAGAAGTCTCTGATTTCCTCTGCGGTATCTTCAAAATTACATTTCCATTCGATTCTGCTGACCATGCCGCTTTCATCCAGCCCCTGCTTTTCCTCTGCCAGTTTTAAAAGCTCATACATTTCCTTATGAATGAACTTGCCTGCTATTTTGGAAGCATTCCTGGCATCTGCACTTCCGCCCATGGAATATAATATAGTCCTGGCCAGATATTCGTTTCCCTGCTTTAGATCATAGCCAAATTTTTTTTCTATTTTTTTCAGCCGGTTCTTTATATCTTTCTCCACCAGTTCAAGAATTGCGTCTGCCTTTAAATGATTCAGCATCAAAACTGTGTACGAAGACATTCTCGAAAGTATTTCCGGAGGGAAATAAGGCTGTCTGGTTTCCGGATCTTTCGCCTTCTCCAGCGCATCCATCACCACCTTATCCGGAAGCAACGTAAGATTTTCATTCTGTGCATCACCGTAAAGCTGCCGACCTGCATTGGTTGTAAAAAAAATAATGGTGTCTTTAAACGATACATTCTTCTCATGAAATCTATCCCTGCAGACTCCTTCATCCAAAATCTGCAAAAAGATCCGTATCACACCGCTTCCTGCTTTTTCTATCTCATCAAATAAAAGAACGCATCTTGGATTTTTATCCACAAACTCTGTAAGCATTCCCCCGGTATCAGTATCTTTATACTGACGGGACCAACCATGCAGATCTCTTTCTGCATGTTCCCCGGAATATCCTGCCATGTCAAACTGTTTAAAAGGAAATCCTAATTTCTTAGCAAACAACTTAGCCATAAAAGTCTTTCCCACGCCCGGAGGTCCCGCTAAAAGGTATGCGTTTCTGGGTCCTCCTTTATTCGGCTGCAACCGGATCGTCAATTCCCTGTCAAAATATGCCTCCCTCAACTTCTCAATTGCCACATCCTGTCCAAAAACCATCCCTTTCAGTTCATATTCCACGGCTCCGGCCTGCATCAAAAGCTGTTGCATGGAAACTTTGTCCTCCACCGCTGCCTCCATTTCTTCCGTTTCAACAACTTTGGGCTTTGGATAACGGTTAGCCAGCCGGTTCACAAAATCGGCCACGGCAGACGGATTATACCCGATAACATTCTCCTCTTTTAAATTCTTATAAATCGCTGTCAATCCGCTTAAATTCACATCGCAGAGGCATCTTTCCAAATGTCTCTTCAGTTTGGTTGCTGCCGCCTTCCTGATACTGTCGTTCTGTCCCGACTGAATGTCCTGGATCCATTTTTTCATATCTTCTGCTATCATCCAGTATTCTATCGGTCCGCTATTTTTTTTCCTATTGGCATCTATCCATTTGTCAAATTCTTCATCATTGTCCTCTTCTTCCTTCTCTTTCTTATCAGAAAAAAGCTCCGGATTTTCTGCTTCCGACTTATCACCGAAAGGCAAAAATCCGTCTTCCTCCCAACTCACATCCTCCAAATAGTCGGCGCTTTCACCCAGATACACCAAATCCTCCAGATATTCTTCCGCTTCCTTTATGGCATACCGCAGGCTACCGGGCACATCTTCCGCCTCTTCCTCCATCTCGCTCCGGTATTCAAAACGGCGAAATTTTGAATTTGGATACTTGTTTGTCTGTTCAGAGCATTTTATCCATTCATTAAAAATTCCGGTCTTTCTCCCGCTTTTTACTGCATAAATCATTTTCTTCAATTTGTTTTCCTCCTCCGGCATTTTATGCCTTCCAGAATTCTTTCATTACTTTGAATGGTCAATGGAATCGGAATTGCCCATATCTTCCATCGATTTACCCTTGCAGATACTAATATGCATATTCCCGCTTTTACTGACATACGAAGTCTGATACTCATTATTGCATCCGGTGCTGTCTCCATCTTTCCACGGCATAATGCAATATTGTACCGTATCGTCCTCATATGTGATATGGATGCCGGTGATATCAGGACATGCGAGACGTTTAAATACCGTTTCCCCGCTTTCTGTTCCAAATGAACTGTAATGCCGGTCTGCATTTTTATGTATTTCCAAATAGAGTTCCTCACAGTATTGCTCTTTAGAAATACTGTTACAAGAAGCTCTGTCAATGACTGCGGCAATATCTTTGCAATAAAATGAAACGATGTGTTCTTTGGAAATGGGGATCACTTCGCAATTTTCTAAAACAAGAACTATTGATTTGACTTCTTTCACACTCATAGACTTCACACTATTCCTCTGCTTCCCATCATAAATATTTCAGAAACAAGGCTATTCCAAATCTTGCTGCCGATGCGGATATTTTTTGATCTTGTCATTCATCCGTCTGGTTTCTGAATTTGGGCCGGAATTTTCCGTCATATTTTTCTAATACATTTTTCACAAGCTCTCTGGCATGTCCGGCATGTTTTCTTCTTTTCTCTGCATCAGCAGTGGCTGGAAATCCCTTGAATTCATCCGGTATGGCTCTGAAAACATTGAAATCTTCTTGCCGCTTTATTGCTATTCCGGTTTCAGCTTTTGCCAGAATATCCACTAAATCATTATAAACAGCATGCGGATATTTCTCCTTATTTCCGACCTTATACTGTTCTTTTTCGTCTTCGTTCTGTTTGTCTTTGACATCATGGCTATCCACTTTTTTAAACGTTATGTCATCATCCTTTAAAAATCCTTCTTCTTCTAATTTCTGCAAAAATTCTCTATATTGATAAGCTATATCTCCTTTCGCCGTGCTTAAATCTTTCCTGTTATCATAGCCTTGCCTGATACCATCACGGTCATAAGTGAGCAGAATCTTTTTTAGCCTTCTATCTTTACAGCAAATTTCCAGTGACCGCATTGCCCCGAAAAGCTCACCAACTGTTACATGAGATCCCGATACTAAACCACTTTTTCCAAACCGGCTTTTAAAAGAGTATTCCTCCGGTTCTTTTTTTTCGCCATTACCATCATATCTGACAATTTTATATTTTTTTCCACCCTCCACATCTTGTATGGTGCAGCTTTCTATGTAAGGCTTATTTTCGTCTTTAAAAAAGATAATCAAGCCATATGACGCTATTGTATTATCTTTTGAAGTAAAGCTCCCATCCGTATATATGACAGCATCATATTTTGCAGCGTCAAACGGCTTGTAATGTTTTTCTATATATTCGTCCCACTGTCCCTTACTGAATGCATCCGCTTCCTCCTTATATACAAACCCCGGCGGGTCGGCATTTTTTTGTCCCATTTTTTTTGCAGCAGCCTGTGCCTCCTTATAATCGTGATACTCAACTAAAGCGACATTCCCTTTCCAAGTATAGAATTTTTTTATTTTCTCTGTTTTCTGTGTTCCCATTATATTTTCTCCATTCAGTACAAGATTCATATCCGCGTTCAATTTGTTTGTTATGTTTCTGTATTCCGTTATTCATTCCGTCAACTGTTCTTTTCTAATCTGCTCAGCGCCTCCTTAAAACCTGAATCAAGATCGTTCAGCTCGTTATACCATACGCTTCCCAATATATCGGGGATACTGTAATTCAGAGAGGAACAGACCACAATCGGAATGCTAATTTTTTCTTTTTTCATTCTTTCAATCAATTTGAATCCCGCTTCCTCATCTACAGCTTCTCCCGCTTCCAGCGGATATTGCATATCTGTCACGATCAAATCGGTCTTATCCTCACCATGGTATATTTGTTCCCACAGTTTTTCCTGATTCCTCACTGTCATGATATTCCGAACGCCATTGTATTCTAAAGCTTTTCGTATATCAGCCCCCTTCATCACATCGTCATCCGCAATGACCACTTTTATTTTTGACAGATCCATCATAATCCTCCTTCCGCCGTACAATACCTCAATATTGTTCCTCCGACACCCATACCGTTATTATCATTCTCGTATATAGCGCCCCTCCTATCCCTGTCAATTTTTTGTATGCAATGAACGCTCCCCGGGTTTTCTGACTTTTCAAGATATTTCATGTTATAAAAAGAATGGTATATGGTTCGCATTACCAGAACCATCTGTAACGGTCACCATAACGATATGCGCGGCTTGCATTCTGAAAGCCGCCTCCTATCGCACTTGCAATACCAAAAGCAACAGCAACACTTACCATAACTGCCGCAACTACACCGGCAAGCGCCAAACCAATCGCAACAATCGCTGCAATCTTAAGTAAGGTTATCATAACTTTTGCAGCTTTCCCGCCTCGTGTTAATTTATCCCAAGGAGTCATTTTCAGCTTTCTCATCTTAGCTATCAGTTTCTTCATACTTTTTTACCACCTTTCAAAAGTAATTTTCTTGTTTCTACCTAATAAAACGACTAAGTAGGACAGGCGGTTGCATAATTTTAAAAAATTTTTAAAAATCTTTATCCAAGAATAAGAATAGCTCCGGCGCCCCGGCTGCGTATCTGTTAATTTTCTTCGTTATATGGCAAAATCAGCCAGTCTCCTGTTTCAGTAACACGATAATATTTGTTATTTTGCGTATCAATTTTTATAACAGGAATCATGCCGCTTTCCAAAACAGTCCCGTCTATGTAATAGTGGCTCTCTCCATCAAAATAAATATCATGGAAATTTGGAACGCCTGATATCTCCGCCGTTCCTATATGCCCTGCAACGATCTTCATGTCATGATAAAATCTGCCTGTCTGAGCTGGATATTTCTCCGTAAAGATATAATCACTGGTTCCCCATTCCCATAAATCCTCCGCCTCTTCATCAATTCCGGCATGGACAAAGATTGTATTTCCTTCGACATAATATCTTGGCAGGTTTTGCATCCATATAAAATATCCGGCGCTATCCTCTGTGTGATCAGTATCCCCATCGCCGTTTACGCCGATGGGCCACCTGCCGTCACACGCCATTTCCTCATGATTTCCAAGCAGGGCTATCACCTTATCATTGCCATATTTGATTTGTAACTGCATAATTTTTTTAAGAACACCATAACTGTCCGGTCCATGTACATAATCGCCCAGAAGAATCAGTTTATTGTCACCGGAAAGGTCAGCCAATGACAATGCGTATTCAAAAGCGTCAAGGCATCCATGTATGTCACTCATTGCATAAATGTAACTCATCTTATTCCTCTTAAATTCCCAGAATATCTTTCCCCGTCAGGCACTTCTGCTTGTCGGCCATATCCTCCGCAAAAAAAACAGCTTGTCCGCAAATTCCTGCGCCACGAAAATCTTGCCCACCCCGGGAGATCCCGCGAACAGGTATGCATTCCCCGATCCCTTTCTTTCGTCTTTCAAACGAGTTCTTTTTTCTGCCCTGACAGACAAACTTAAACTCATCTATACTGAACTCGCCCATGTATTTTTCCGTAAGCATAAAGGTATGCCAAAGGCTGCCCTGGGTTATGCCTCCAAATGTGCTTGGCAGCATTGCCCAGTTTTCCGCGGACGGCTTTTTTCATCTCATGATTGATTATACACTGGCAAACCGGCCACGTAAAGAGTCTGTGCGGATCATTAAGCAGGAACCTCTCCAATCATATTGCATACTGTTCGGTGCAGCAGTCTAACATTGAAGCTACGCCAAATAAGGTTGATAAAAAGCAGGCCGTAATCCCAATCTTCCAATTCGCGGCTTAACAGACAGACTCATTATCCGGGATTGATCCTTCCAAACTGAACGGCAAAAACAGCGTCTTGTAAGTAAAACTACGGAAGCTCAAGAAACTCTTACCCTTGTGCGCAGCGCAAACATATGATAAAATTCATAACTGTATTTTAACAGAATTTATAGAATATCTGCAACCGGCGGCATTCTCTATTCGTTCTATAGATGTATGTAACACATCACGGACAGAGCGAAAGGAGATAAGATTATGCCGGATGATTTCATCAGGCGCATGATCCGGGCAGTCATCCAATCATTCCCAATAGATGATGAGAAGAAAACGGACATGCTGCGAAGTATTATGGGCAAAAAAAAGAAAGAGGAGGATCAATAAATTATGTATTGCACTTCTTGCGGAACACAAATCGCGGACGATAGCACATTTTGTCCGAATTGCAAAAAGTCTGCCCAACAGGACGACAAGCTGGCAGGGCTGGTAGCCGCAGCGCGTATTGGAGATCAGGATGCTATCAGCGTTTTATATGAAAAGACTTACAGCAAGGTCTATTACACGGTCAAGTCCATGATTAAAGATGAGGACGCGGTGTTTGACATCGTACAGGACGCTTACATAAAAGCATTCACTCATCTGGACAGCTTTCAGGGCGACACGAAGTTTTTGGCATGGGTACGGCAGATTGCCGCCAACACAGCCCGGGATTGGCTAAAAAAGAAGCGTCCCATGCTGTTTGCGGAACTGGAATCTGGCGATGGGCAGGATACTCCCGTGGAGGAACTGTTTCCAGATGAGCGCAGCGAGCATCTCCCGGATCAGATCATCGACCGGAAGGAAACAGAATACCTGATCCGCGAAATCATAGAAGAACTGCCAGAGGACCAGCGCGCTGCTATCGGCATGTTCTACTACGAGGAAATGTCGGTAAAGGAGATTGCCGCCGCTATGGGCGTCTCTGAAAGCGCAGTCAAGAGCCGGCTGATGTATGGACGCAGAAAAATCGAAAAGAAAGTCCGGGAACTGGAAAAGCAGGGTACAAAGCTCTACAGTCTCTCTCCGCTTCCATTCCTGCTGCTTCTTTTCTACAACCAGAAGGCATACGCAGCCGAGGCGCCGGACAGCCGGATTCTTCACGCCATCCTTGCTGCGCAGCCCACTGGCGCCGCCGCAGCGGACGTAAGCATACAAGGCGCCCATACGGCCGGAACAGCAAGCGCCGAAGCAGCAACTGCCTCTGCAGCCGGCGGCCTTGGCGCGCTAAAAACCGGAATCATCGCTCTTGCTGCCGTACTAGTTGTTAGCCTTGGCGCTTTTGGCGTGATCCGAATCGCCTCCCGCTCCGCTGAACCGCAAGAATCATCAGCCACCGAAGACGTCATCATCCAGGAAACATCAGAGGCGCCGGCGGAATCTGATTCCATCGGCCGGAAAGAACCGGAGCTATCGGAGGAATCTGCCCTTACCGGTCAGGAAGAGCCGGAGGTATCGGAGAAATCTGCCCTTACCGGTCAGGAAAAACCGGATCCCGTCCATGAAGCTCTAGAGCAGTACCGTATCATCATCAGTCAGGCAAACAGTTATGAATATGGTAAATATGCGGAAACAAACGAGTCATGGCTTGAACCCGTTGGCTACCAGTATGCACTAGTGCAGATGCAGCCGGACGATCCGGTTCCGACACTACTGCTGGAAAAGGAAATAATGGATACTGAGTTATCGGTATCCCATAGCTATGCCCGCATCTTTCAATATGACCCGGATACAAAAACGGTACACCAGCCCACTGAGGCGATTGCCAACGGAGGAAGCCGCGGCGGACTCTCTATGGCCGGGGATGGATACGGAATTTTTGACCTAAACTGGTCCGGAGGAACCGGTGAAGGCTCCGTTGAACGGATCACGCTGGAAGGAGATTCCCTTAGTAAAGACACCTGTTGGAGCGGCCAGATATTCGAGATGCCCGACTCGATCACCTTTATTGAAATTGAATGGCACGAGATTGAATCACTGTCCGCACTGGACAGTTGGACAGCGCCTGAATCAGGCGAGGCAGCGCCGTCAGAGCCGGCCGGCAGTGATACGCTTCCCACCGATGGGGATCGCATCGTACTCACCGGCACTGTTGGTACATATGATTATGACGAGATTATTGCGCTGCAAGGACAACCCGACCCCAACGGCTGGGATGAGCGTTCCGTGGAGTATTCCCGAAGCCAAACCTATCGCGTGATCGTACTTGATACGCCGCAGGATTTGAGCCTCAACAGCGGCAGCGGGGACAATTATTCCATCCATGAAGCCTTAATGATCAATCTCTGTTACATTGACGACATAGACCAGTATGAGGGTCAATATATCACGTTCAGCATCGACCCAGCTACTACCTGGTGGCCCAGCGACACATCGCTTCCCTTCGGGCAGCCTATCGCCGGAGATATCCATATTCTTGAATAAAGTATTTTTAAATTGATTCAAAAACATGCATATTCTCAGTTGCGGCAGCATTACCTGCTGTAGCCAAAATCACAAATGCGATATCCGGCTCACTTAATCATGCAAGCCGTGCATACAGACCTGGTGATTATTGCAGAGGCTATGACAATGAAAACTGGTGATTGCCACGGAAAGGGAAGGATTTTCATTTTGACGGCGAAAATGTAAAAAAATGGCTGCGTACATAACATTTTTCAATGAGGCAGATGGATTTTTCGAGATTATGAAAAACAGACTATAACTACGGATCTTCTATGACAATAATGGGCGAAAGGCTTAAAAACAAGCTTTTCGCCCTTACTTTATATATAAGCTATAGATAGGTATGTCACGCACGGATGACTGACATCATCCATCTGAAGGTTCTTCATACTTACTCCGGCAGACACCCTTCATACAGATACTTCACTCCTATGTATCTATGTCCAGTTAAAGATTAAATTGGTAACAGTAAATCCTATACTAAAATCCTAAGTCATTTGCCTTGATGATTCTTTCAATAAGCCTGTCCCATACTCTGCCTTTCCGTTACCTCCTTGTTCCTCTATCATTTCTAAATTGACAGAAACCACGCCTCATCAATCATATAGTCATTCACCGGAGCAACTCCTAATTGCAATTCCCTTAACTTGTCCACTAATTCATCTCCATCAACTAAATCAATTGGAGTAGTTCCTGATCTGTTTGCCTCTTCAATGGCAGGTGTCGAAAATTTCCCGGTTGTTATAAATAAACCTTTGTCGGCTCTTCCTTGCATAGCTCCTCTAAAATCCCGGATTTCTCCAGCAGATACTGTTCCAGTATAGCGCTTACATTGAAACAGCATATGAAAACTGATTATACCATTTAATTTTACGATTCCCGTACCATCTATCCCTCCATCCCCTGTTTTTCCAGTCACTTTAACCTGAGTAAATCCAGATTCTCTTAATAACCTTTGCGTTAATCGTTCAAAAGCATCTGGTTTTAATTTCAATAAAATATTTTTTAATTTTTCACGCCACGATTGTATCTCCTCTGGTGTATCTACACCATCATTTTCCAAATTTTCATCTTCAATATTTATATGATGGGCATCGCTTGTTTTTAAAAAAGTCATTTCGCGAACCTTTTGTACAACTTCTTCAGGATTAATCTTTTCCAACTCTCTCCCCATTGTTGTCAAAGACCATACTCCTCTTGAAGAATTTTCCAAGATTCCTACTTTCTTCATATATGTCCTTGTCCATGCTAAGCGATATTCGACTTCTGATTTACTGCTATTACCATGCATGATTTCTTGCACTTCTATTGGTAACTTTAATATCTCAACTGTCTTATCATCTATTTCTCTAATTGTTCCAGACCCTCCTAATTCTTTCATAGCCTGAAATAATTCACACATCATATCATTATAAGCAGGTACTTCAAAAGAATTTCTCATTTCCAATCACCTCTCATCTCTTGATTTATCACTTTAAAATACTTCAACGCATCCTTTATCGTTTCCACTTTCTCCGCTGCCGGATGCGTTTCCTTTGAAATAAAAAAAATTCATTCTGTTGTTATCTATCCTTTATGCAAGTCCACTCCTAATTTTGGCAAATTATTTAAACTTACAGTCTCTAACGCCTGCAACTGCCATACCGCCAATTGCCGAGGCAACTCCATTCTTTCCTTTTGTTTCCTTCCCTGATTAATCAAAATTGCATTATAACTCTCCAGATTCGCAAGTGCAAGTAACCGATTCAGCGTTGCCCCATCCCACATATTTCCTTTCACTGTTGAATTTTCATCTTTCCATTGCCTTGCTGTCTTTCCGAACAAAACAACATTCAATATATCTGCTTCATTGGCATATGTATAAGCTATTTGGGCAGACGTTAATTCTGGCGGAATCAAATTTCCCTTAATTGCACCTGTATGTATCCTATAATTCAGCTTAGAAATTTCTCTATTCAAATTCCAATTCAAAGATAATCGGCTATTCTCGTCTGTTTTTAACCTCCTGGAATCTTTCATAATATACAACTGAAATTCAGGAGAAATCCAAGCTGCAAAAGACATAGCAATATCGCTATGGGCATATGTTCCTCCGTAGCGTCCTGCTTTTGAAACAATACCAATAGCATCTGTCGCTTCTATCCATTTCTTAGGCGACATTGTAAAGGCATTGGCACCTGCCTGCTTTTGAAACCCCTCGAATTCGAGGGGTTTAAAATCTGGTTATGAAGCCTTTCCCATAGTCCCAGAAAATCTATCACATCCCGGTTTCTCATCCAGTTTTAAATAACCGCCGTTGGGTCATCGCTTTTATACCGGGCAATATCCGTCAATGAAATAAATTCATTTTCAAAATCCTGCGTATAAATTCCAATATCTATTCCATATTAGAAAATTCTTCCTATCAATTATTATCATCTTTCCACATTTCCCGATATGCTTCAATGTATCCTTTATTGCTGTAACCTTCTCTGCCATCGGATGTTTCCTGGGCTGTTTTAATTCTTTCACCACATTAGATGCATCATACATTGCCAAACCCAAAGACCTGTTCACATCTGCGATATGTGAAGTACATACTTTAAATTCATATTTCTTCTCAACATACTCCTATATTATTCATATGTAATTTTCGGTTTCGGCTGATATTCTTACCCTCTCTGCTATTGTATCCAACGGCACCCGACCCTGATCTTTCTCCAAATTCCACCGTTACATTAATGACTCTATCTGTGATTTGTAGGACAAGAGTACAATGGTCTCGACATTCGCCGTCCAAGGAAACTGGTCCACTGCCACAGCCCGTTCCACCTCATACCCTTTTTCCAAAAAAACCTCCAGATCCCTCACAAGGCTAGTGGGTTTACAAGAGATATAAACCAGCCGTTCCACCCCATAATCTATTATCTTCCGCAACGCTTTTGGATGTATCCCGTCCCTTGGAGGATCCAGGATAATGAAATCCGGCTTTTCCTCTATTCCATCCAATACCTTCAATACATCCCCAGCTATAAATGCACAGTTATCCAAACCGTTCATTTCTGCATTCTTCCGCGCTGCCTCTACCGCTTCCTCCACGATTTCCACGCCAATCACTTTTTCTGCAGCGCCGGCTACCATTTGCGCAATCGTTCCCGTACCGCTATATAAGTCGAAAACCACCGGCCCCTTTTCCCCTTCCTTTGGCAGCAAACCGATATAATCCCTGGCTGTCCGGTAAAGCTCTTCCGCGCCATAAGTGTTCGTCTGGAAAAAAGAAAATTCCGATATCCTGAATTTCAGTCCCAGCAGTTCATCATAAAAATAATCCTGTCCAAACAAAATATCCGTTCCATCATTTTTTACCACATCCGCATTGGAATCGTTCTTCGTATGAAGAATCCCCACAATTTTCCCCGCCAGATCCAGATGCAGCAGAGCATCCGTAAAAGGCTTTAAATCATGCTCTTCCTGTGTCGTTGTCACCAGTGCAATCAATATCTCGCCCGTTTTTGCCGCCTTACGTACCAGCAAATGCCGCAGATACCCCTCATGCCTTAACCGATGAAAAAAACTGACCTTTCTTTCCGCAAAAAAATCCCTTACACACCTTAAGATTTTCCGGTAATCCTCATCTACAATCTGACATCCGTCCACTGTCACAATGTCATAAAAACTGCCCCGTTTATGCATCCCCAAAGCCAATGGGCCGTCTTTTTGCTCATCCCCAAAAGAAAATTCCATCTTATTCCGGTACCCATAAGGAACCGGGCTGGGTTTCATGCCTTCATACACATATCCCCTGCCCTGTCGTCCCAATACAGAATCCAGCAATTTCTTCACCTGTTCTTCTTTTATGCGTAACTGTTCTTCATAGGGAAGAGAAAGATATGTGCATCCCCCGCAGCTTCCAAAACACGGACACGGACTTGCTGTCTCCAAAGGAGATTTTTCCAGCACTTCCAAAATCCTCCCTTCCGCTTTCCCCTTCCTTGCCTTACTCACCATAAAAGAAATTTTCTGCCCTGGCAATGTATTTTTTACTACGCAGGTTCCGCTGCCGCATATTACAACCCCTTTATTTGGAAACTCTATTTTCTCCACTATTCCTTCCAGTATGTCGCCTTTTTTCATCCGCCTTTCCCTTTTCCTTCCTGTTCTTTTTCCTGCCTTGTTTGAATGCGAAAACCTGCAATGAGCCTTATGCAAAGCTCTCCCTTGTTAAATCCGGAAAAACAGCCTTTGTACCACGCACGGTTACACCTGGCCATTTTATTTTGTGCATAGCGGCACATCCCTTAAAGATTTTTCAATATGAGAAATTGCAGGGCTATTCTCCATAATGGCCCGGATATCAAAAAGCTTGTCCGGCAATCCCGCCTGGGAAATGGAACAGCGCAGATTTTCCACATAAACTTTTTATTCCATCTGCCAGGCGGGGCTGCTGGACAAGCCTTTTTCATCCAAATCCCATTATACAAAAACGGAATGTACAAAACAAGTACATTCCGCTTCAAAAATCATTCTTTCACCTTATTCCCTCTGATAACATCCGCAACTATTGTTCCTTAGAGTCCTCTTCATGAACTTCTTCTTCCTCGTCGTCCTCATCCTCAAAAAAATCATCGTCGAAGTCATCATCAAAATCGTCTTCAAAGTCTTCCAGATAATCCGGCTTTAAGTAACGGTAAACTGCATATGCGATGCCTGCTACTGCAGCCACTGCGCCGGCTACTGCCAAAACCCAGAGTACAGTATTGCCGCATTTGCATTTCTTTTCTTCTTCCTTCTTGCCTAACAGCTCATTAATCCTTGACATATCAATATATTCTTCTAACTTGTTCAATCTGTTCATAGCTCATACCTCTCTTCGTCTTTACTTGGTTTATTGTTGCCTTGCCGGACATAAATTATCATGGATGCCATTTCCAACTTCTGCAAAATCTACAAACCTTTTTTCTATTATATAATATAACACTAATTCCAAAAATTTACTATAAAAATTTGATAAAATTACAACTTTTTCAATTTTGCAAATGCCGCGTACATAATTTTCTGCCCGGCTCCGTCAAATACCACGGTTACCTGATAATCCCTTGCGCCTTTTTCCAGTTTCATTACAGTGCCTTCCCCATACTTAATATGCTTTACCCTGTCCCCGACCCCATAATTGATCTCACCGCTTCCCGGCGTTCCCTTTGACAGGCCGCTGACATCCTTAAGGCTTCCCAGCCCACCGCCTGCAATAAACGGCCGGTTCTCCGCCGGGGTCCGTTTTGGCGCCGCTGTCGCCCTCGGCCTTGCCCTGCCAGGGATAGTCTTTGGTTTATCAAAAACTTTCTGATATTCTTCCGGCGCCCCGCCCCTGGAGAATCCTTTCTCCAAAGAAACATAATCCACGCCAAAAGGTTTGGATTTAAACCTCATTTTTTCACTGGAATCCTCTTCATATTCCGTGCGGTCCCATTTTTTTACAACAGGCGCTTTATGATCCAAAAGGTTTTCAGGAATTTCTTTTACAAAACGGCTCACCGGATTATACTGCGTCTCCCCCCGGAGCATCCGTTGCCTTGCACATGTTAATGTCAGCTCCTCCTTGGCTCTCGTAATCCCTACATAGGCAAGCCTCCGTTCTTCTTCCATATCTTCATCGCTATCGGAAGTCACCGCCATATACCCCGGAAACACACCATCTTCCATGCCTGTCAGATAAACATGAGGGAATTCCAGGCCTTTGGCGCTATGCAGCGTCATCAGCAATACCCTGCTGCTGTCGCCCTCAATGCGGTCAATATCCGCCACTAAAGCCACTTCTTCCAAAAACTCGCTAAGCGAAGCCTCTTCATGTATCTCTTCATAAGACACTATCTTGCTGATCAGCTCATCAATATTATGGATTCTGTCCTCCGCATCCTCTTCATCCGAACTCTCCAGTTCCTTCACATACCCGGTGGACTCAATGATATCCTTAATCAGCCCTTCCAGCCCGTAAAATTCCAATTTGCTCCTAAAGCTTTGGATCATTGTCACAAAAGGCTCTAATTTTTTGACGCTTTTGCCGATTGAAGCAATCTGATCCGCCTCCCGCAACGCATCATAAAAACTGATCCCCCTCATGTCCGCATATTCCTGCACCCGGGCAATCGTCGCAGCCCCTATTCCCCGCTTAGGTACATTAATAATCCTTTTTACTGCCACATCATCCCTGCCATTGTCCACTGTCTTCAGATAAGCCAGCATATCTTTAATTTCTCTTCTGGCATAAAAGTTCGTTCCGCCTACTACGTCATAAGGGATTCCTTCCAGGATAAACCGTTCCTCCAGCATACGTGCCTGGGCATTCGTCCTATAAAGAACTGCAAAATCACCGTAATCCGCCAAGCCCTCCCGCTTTTTCTTTGCCACGTCATCCGCAACAAACTCCGCTTCCTCATATGCCGTATCCAATTGCCTAAAATGCACTAAGCTTCCTTGCCCCTTTTTTGTCCAAAGAGCTTTCTCCTTACGCCCCATGTTATTTTTTATTACTGCATTTGCCGCATCCAGCACATTCTGGGTGGAACGGTAGTTCTGTTCCAGTTTAATTACCGCCGCTTCCGGATATACTTTTTCAAAATCCAGGATATTCCTGATATTTGCCCCCCGGAATTTATAAATCGACTGGTCGTCATCCCCTACCACACAAAGATTCCTATACTTATCCGCCAGCAGCCGTATCAGCTCAAACTGGGCTGTATTCGTATCCTGGTACTCGTCCACCATAATGTAACGGAATCTGTCCTGATAGCTGTTTAACACTTCCGGGCAGCTTTTAAAAAGCTCTACCGTTTTCACGATCAAATCATCAAAATCCAGGGCATTGTTCTTTCTAAGCGTCTCCTGATATTCCGTATAAGCTTTTGCAATTTTCTCTTTATGGTAATCCCCCATCGCCTGTAACTGATATTCCGCCGGGGAAACTAATTCATCCTTTGCAGAAGATATTGCACTTAAAATTGTTCTTTCCTTTAACATCTTCGTATCCATCTGCAAACGTTTGCAGACGTCTTTCATTACCGTCTTCTGGTCGTCTGTGTCATAAATCGTAAAATTGTTGTCAAACCCTATATGGTCTATGTACCTATGCAGAATCCGCACACAGGTGGAATGAAAAGTAGATACCCATACTTGGCTGGAACCATGCCCGATAATCGAATCCACACGCTCCCTCATCTCCCCCGCCGCCTTATTCGTGAAAGTAATCGCCATAATGTTATACGGCTGAACCCCTATTTCATCTATCAGATAGGCAATCCTGTGAGTCAGCGCCCTGGTCTTCCCGCTTCCCGCCCCTGCCAAAAGGAGTACCGGCCCATCTACCGTAAATACACCCTGCTTCTGCTGTTCATTCAATGTATCATAAATACTCATATAATTTCGTCTAATCCTTTTCGTTTTTGGTTTTTATACAGCGTTTTGATCCCTTTCTAATTATGTATCCATCCCAAGGCAGCAAACCGTCCGGACATGCCTTTATGCGCACCCGGCGGCTGCCGCAGGGGGTTATGCCCTTACTGGATATCGCTTTCATTAAAGGGATCGCCGCACTCCGGACAGAACTTAGGCAGGTTCTTAGGATCTTCCGGCTCCCATCCACATTTATCGCACCGGTAAAGCGCTTCCCCCGCCGGCTTTTTTGCCCCGCATTCGCTGCAGAACTTTCCTTTATTTATCTGCCCGCAGCCGCATACCCAGCCTGCCGCACCGCCCGGCCTGCCGTCTTGCCCTTGCCGCACCCCGGAAACTCCTGCCGCCTGCTGCTGCCCCATGGAAAATAATGCATTGGCATTCATGCCGCCCGCCATATTGGCCATATTCATCCCGGCAAATGCCATCATCGGCCCTGCAGCCGTGTTGGAAGCCGCCGCCCGCATCGCATCCGCCTGCGCATTGGCAAGATTGGCCGCTGCCATGCCAGGATTACGGTATACCGCTGTCCTTTGCATTTCTTTAATCATGGCCTCGTCTTCTTCCGGCGCTTTTACCGAATTCATCCCGAAAGAAACCATGGTAATGCCTCTTAGCCCCGACCATTTAGCGGAAAGCTCCTTATTTAATATTTCTACCAGCTCCGCCGTATGCTTTGGGATAGAACTGTACCTTATGCCCATCTCCGAGATCCTCGCAAACGCCGGCTGTAAAGCGGTCAGCAGCTCTGTTTTCAACTGGCTTTCTATTTCATTTTTCAGAAAACTGCCGGTTATATTCCCGCACACATTCTTATAAAACAAAAGCGGATCCGTAATCCTATAGGAATACTCCCCGTTGCACCGCAGTGTAATGTCAATATCCAGCCCGATATTCGTATCCACTACACGAAAAGGCACCGGGCTGGCTGTGCCGTATTTATTCCCCATAATCTCCTTTGTATTAAAGAAATAAACCCTTTGTTCTTTTGCCGTATCGCCCCCAAAAGTAAAGCGTCTGCCGATCATTTCAAAAGTATCGCCCAGGCTCTCCCCAAAATCCCCATAAAGCAGGCTGGCTTCCGAAGAAGTATCATAAACAAACTCCCCTGCCTCCGCGCAAAACTCCACGACCTTCCCCTGATCAACAATCAACATGCACTGGCCTTCGTTCACAGCCACTACGGAACCATTGCTTATAATATTGTCTTCCCCTTTGCTATTGCTCCCTTTCCCGTTTACTCTCTTCTTTCCCCTTGCCGCCAAAACTTCGTTATCTAATGCATCGCAGTAAAAATATTCCCTCCACTGGTCTGCCATGACCGTACTTACCGCACCCTTAATTGCTTTTATCAATCCCATCCCTGTTCTTCCTCCATAGCAGCCCGAAACGGCTGCCCCTTCCTGTTTTAATGAATATTATTATAACTAGTTTAGGCAAGAATGTCTAGCCAAGAATAAAGGCGGAAAACGCATCCCCATTTGCCGGCATGACCGTCCCCGTCCATGTACAAGCACACTTTTCCGGTTTTTTTTATATAATAAAACATCTATTGAATCATGGAGGGATTATGGAAAAAATGCAAAAAAAGAACACCTGTCTTTTCTTACGTAAGTTTACCGCCCTTAGCTTATGCCTCATCTTTATCTGCTCTATTTTAGCCGGGTGCGGCAAAGCTTCTGCAGAAAGCTCCGACGGCTCCCTTACCAAAGTGACCTTAAATGAAGTGGCTCATTCTATTTTTTATGCCCCTATGTATGTCGCGATCGAAGAAGGTTATTTTTCCGAAGAGGGAATCGACCTGACCCTTATTACCGGGTTTGGTGCGGACAAAACAATGACAGCCGTGCTTTCCGGCGAAGCCGACATTGGCTTTATGGGAAGCGAAAGCACTATCTATACCTATTTGGAAGGCGCACAGGATTATGTCGTCAACTTTGCCCAGCTTACCCAGCGCGCCGGGAATTTCCTCGTATCCAGGGAACCTGCAAAAAATTTTTCATGGGATATGCTGAAAGGAAAAAATGTACTCGGCGGAAGAGCTGGCGGGATGCCCAGCCACGATGTAACATGGGAACACATCAAAGGGATTTATGAGTGGACAATCCGGAAAGCCCCGGATTTAAAGGTTTTTAAATATGAGGAAAAGGTTGTTTCCGTCTCATAGCATAACTGCATTTACTCACTTTGCCAGAAGAAGGACAGGCCAAGACCGGGAGCCTCTCAAAATCTATATGGGGCGCTCACTAAAATACTGTTGTAAAATATGCTGTTGAATTTTACATCAAATCAGGGTATACTAAGGGTAAGAAAGGAGAATGTGATTATGCCGAATATCAAACCAATCTCTGATTTGAGGAATTACAGTGATGTGCTCCGTGACGTATCTGTGGGCGCACCGGTCTTTCTCACCAAAAACGGACGCGGACGCTATGCAATCATTGACATGCAGGACTATGAAAGAACACGGGCGACCCTGAAACTCATGGGCGAACTTGCAAAAGGGAAAAAATCTGGAGAGGAAAAGGGATGGTTTTCGTCCTCGGATGTGAGGGCACATTTCCGGGCAAAGGCAAATGAAGAATAACATTTATTACTCCCCGGAAGCCCAGAACGACCTGGACGAAATCTGGGAGTATATTACCTTT
>CAJTKK010000006.1:0-23219 GCA_910576535.1 uncultured Lachnospiraceae bacterium
CCAAGATGTGCTGGATGTCAACTATTTCGGAGCGTTGCGGCTGGCAAAATCCGTTCTTCCATATATGCGTAAGGCAGGTAAGGGACGTATGATTTTTACAAGCTCTGGTGTTGGTGTAACTGGTTTTGAGAATATTTCTTCTTATGCGGCCTCAAAAGGAGCAATAGAATCATTGGCTAAATGTCTGCAAATAGAGAATGAAGAGTATGGTATCACTTTCCATTTGTTCCACCCGCCATTGACAAATACAAAATCAGCATCAGGAATTTTTGTTCCAATAGAATTTAAGGCAGAGGCAAAAAAAGTTGGATATGGGCTGGCTGATCGTATCTGGATAAAAAAGTTTGTGATTTGTCACTCTGCAATTCAAACAGCACAAATGAAATTTTCTTACCGACATCCTTTATTCATTGGAAAAATGATGACTAAGGCAACAAAAAGAGCCATTGAAGCAGAAAAAAATGAGGATTTGCAGTGAAAAGATATAGAATGGCAACATTCGTATGTCGGCGGTAAAATAGGAAGCAGACAGCAAAGAGCGTTTAGCATATGCATGACGGAAAATATCCAGAGGTAAGCAGGCCAATAGAGAAATCAATTGGCCCCTTTTACTGTGCAGAATATGAACAAATATCATGAAATAATTGAAAATATTAATAAATAACGATATAATACAAAATGGTATAGAGTATTTTTCTGAATGAGAGGTGTATTTATGTCTGAACACAAGCATGAAAATTATGCCGAAAATTATATAAGTATAGATGAAGCTGCTCAATATTTAGGGATAAAACCTGTTACTCTCCGCAACTGGATTAAAAAAACAGATATTCCGGCCAGGAAGATTGGAAAACAGTGGAAGTTCAAGCGGTCAGAATTAGACGAGTGGGTTAATAGCGGAAGAGCAAATTTTGAATAGGATGTTGAGGAAGAAGTTATGGCTGAAAGAATATATAATTTTATAGACCTGTTCGCAGGCTGCGGCGGCTTGAGCGAGGGCTTTTATCATCAAGGTTTTCATGCGTTAGCGCATGTTGAAATTGACCATTTTGCATGTAAAACTTTAAAGACCCGTATGCGTTATTACGGTTATAGCACTGCGGATCATGCCGTTATGGAGCAGGATATTACTGCAAAAGATATTGTAAAGAAGATAGAAGCAGTTGTTGGAGACGAAGTGGCAGACATTATTATTGGTGGTCCGCCTTGCCAAAGTTTTTCGCCTTTGGGCAAAGCGAAGGACGATAATAATATGCAGAAAGATCCAAGAAACTATCTGTTTGAAAATTATGTCAAGGTACTGAATCATTTCAAACCTAAGTTTTTTGTGTTTGAAAATGTAACAGGTCTTCTGGACACAGAAATTCAGGGGAAAAGTATTTTCAAAATTATCCTGAGACGTTTGAGGCAGAAATACAGAGTTTTAAGTAAAGAAGAAACGATTGTGCTTAATGCGACATCCTATGGTGTTCCCCAAGAACGTAAAAGGGTGATTTTGATTGGCACAAGACGGGATTTGGATGCAAAACCGGAAGAATTATATGCAGCAATTCAAAAAACGCACTATTTGCCGGGAGACAGCGGAAAACAGAAAGACGGCTTAAAACGTTATGTTACAGTAAGAGATGCGATTGCAGATTTGCCGAAACTCCATTCAGGGGAAGGGACGGTTGAAGCGGAATATCCTAATGATTACAGTGAATGTCCGGAGTATGTTAAATTGCTGCGGAAACCGTCGGACACGGTTCTCAGGGATCATGTGGCTAGAAGGAATAATGAAAAAGATGTGGAAAGATATAAGGTAATGGCTGAAAATCATTGGAATTTTCTTCAGCTATTGGATTTCCGGCCGGATTTGGCTCATGAGAAAAAACGAGTTTTTTTCAATAGCTACAAAGTTCAGTGGTGGGATATGCCGGCTAGAACGATAATAGCTCATCTATATAAAGACGGCAATCAATTTATTCATCCGGATTACGAGCAAGGGCGGAGCCTGACGGTAAGAGAAGCGGCCCGTTTACAATCATTTCCCGATGACTTTATTTTTGAAGGTTCTAGGACAGAACAGTTCAAGCAGATAGGAAATGCAGTTCCTCCCATGTTAGCCGAGGCCATTGCCAAGGCAATAAAATCAAAATTAGATGAGTTAGAAAGGAATGGACAAGGTGATATTCAGGAATGTAACGGAATTACAATCTAACTCTGATAAAAGTTTTTTTAAAGAGAAGGTTGATATTTATATAAAATTAGTAGCTGCTGCGGTTAAGAAATATGATTTGCAAAAACCGCAAATAAGACAGGACTTGTGTATAGATGAAATGGTTGGAATGGGGCTGATTCATCATTGTGAAGATGCGGACGTCTTGAAGAATTTTTTAAAGAAAAAAGTGTATGAGCAGTTTATGATGGCGGTAGCATATGTACTTGAAAATGAGGAATTATTGCGTCCGTTTGTCAGGCAGCTCAGTAATGCTGAGAGAATGATAGAACAGAACAATGAGAAAAACAGGGATGCTTTCACCCTTGTTGATTTGTTTTGCGGCGCGGGCGGATTAAGCTTAGGGTTCAGGCAGACAGGTTTCAAGACACTCTTGGCGAATGATTTTGACAGTATGTGTATCGAGACATACAAATATAATCATCCGGAGATTCCGTCTTCTCATATAATTTGCGGTGATATCCGTGAACTGTCACAGCATATTGGACAGTATGTGTCAGAAGACGTGGATGTTGTCATCGGCGGGCCGCCCTGCCAGGGATTTAGTTCTGCGAATAAACATCACCGGGTAATTGACGACCCGCGGAATGAATTATATAAATACTTTTTAATGAGTGTATCAAAACTAATACCTAAAATCGTCATTATGGAAAATGTAAAAGGGATGCTTAAGGTCGCAGACCAGGTAGTTGAAGATTATGAAAATATCGTTGTGAAGAAAGACGGCAAATCATATTCGTATTGTGTTTCTTATCAATTACTCAATTCTGCAGATTTTTCGGTTGCACAGAGCAGGGAAAGGCTGATATTTATCGCTATCCGCAATGATATATCCGGGACTCTTGCTATCAGGCCAAAGGATGTGTTTCATATGATTTCGGAAGACAATGCAAATAAGGAACGGTATATTCTCAGGAATGTATTGGAAGGCCTTAGAGAACTGGAACCGCCTCATACCATGAATGTCGGAGAGGTGGATACAGAAGAGGGCGGCAGAAAAATTGATGCGAATCCATATACAGGCGGGGAAAACGGCTATTTGCAGTTGATTAATCAAAACAGGGAGATTCCGCTTGTGTATAACCATAAAGCCCGGTATTGCAGTCTTTTAAATTACGAGATATATAGCAGAATGGCACAGGGGGATGATGCGACAAGTGAGTGTATAGCAGATATTATGCCTTATGCACACAGGAATGATAAATTTAAGGACAAATATTTCCGCTTATATGAGGATAGACCTTGCCGGACGATCACTGCACATTTACGTTCGGATTGCCATTCCCATATTCATCCTACGCAGGCAAGAGCCCTTACTCCTAGAGAGGCAGCAAGAACGCAATCGTTCCCGGATGATTATTTGTTTTTGGGTCCATACCTTAAGACATATATTCAAATTGGAAATGCCGTGCCTGTTGTAATGGCTAGGGGGATAGCACAAGCCATCCGTCATATTTTAGAACAGGCAGGTGATTCAAATGAAGATTCATAGTTTTATGAAAAGATTAAATGCTACGGAATTGGGATTAGGTGTTACGAATGACACCTATATTGCAATCCCGAACGAAGTCAACCTGTCAGACATGTTTATCAACAGGCAAGCGCTTGAAATTTTCGACAGAAAGACCGGAACGGTATTTACGCCGGAAAATTCCAATATCATGTATGTGCAGACAGGACAGAATAACCAGGAACGGATATCCGGTTTCGGCCGGTATTTTGAAATGATGGATGCAAAGGTTGGCGACGAAATACTGATTGAAAGAATGGAGGATGGAACGGGCATAAAATATGCCATAGATTTCTATCATCGGAATGCCATTGTATTCCAAAAAAATAGAGATTATGTGGAAGCGCTTACCCCGGAAAAAATACAGCCTTATGCGGAAGAAAACGATTACTGTTTGGAGGTTGTGATTGACGGAAAACCAGAAACCCTGCTGGTTAAATTTGTGGAAAAACGTAAGAAGAAAAAGACATCACCAAGAGAAACCGATTTTTATGATTTACGGATACAAGGAAAAAGCATTCTTGGCAATTATTCGTATCAGGAATATATTGAAGTAATAGACGACGGAAAACGTTTAGGAAGAATGAAAACATATTACTATTCATTGATAGAAACGATGGAGGGAAAAGATGATGAGTAAATCTTACATAATGGTTATAGAGGAAGGCATAAAGATTTTTTCCCTCATTGGGCATGGGAACGATTGTAAGATTTCATTTGCAGTGAAGGGACAGACCGCGCCATTGGCCGGTTTATGTGCGGACGACAAGATTGTGGGTTATCTTTCAGGCAACATAAAAAGGTTTGCTTATTTGTTTGAAGTTCAAGAGTCCGCAGAAGGTAACGAATGTGTAATGGTAAAAGTATTTGAAAGCGCTGCAGGCCCGGCGCGGGATTCCATGGATGACGATGTAAAAAATATAGTGTTGTCTCACGAACAGACAGAGTCTTTCATTTCGGTCACGGAAGAACAGTATCAGAAAATTGTTGCGTGTATGATGCTTAAATGTACAGAGAAATATGCCAAACGAAGCCCCGGTGCGCAGGCACAGGAACAGGAACCTCATACAGTGGATGAAGAGAAACGGCTAAAAGGCGGCGTCAATGTTTTGCTGTATGGTGTTCCGGGATGCGGGAAAAGTCATACGGTCATGAATAAGTATTGCAAGGATGCAGATGCAATCGAAAGAGTTGTATTTCATCCGGATTATACTTGTGGTGATTTTGTCGGACAAATATTGCCGTTTACGGATGCGGAGACTGGAAAAATCAGGTATGAATTTTCGGCTGGGCCTTTTACGCGTATTTTATCGGATGCCTATAATCATCCTGAAAAAAAATATTGCTTGATTATTGAGGAAATCAACCGGGGTAATGCGCCGGCAATTTTTGGTGATATCTTCCAGGCGCTTGACAGGGACGGGGATGGAAACGGCGCCTATGAAATTACAAATGCAGATATTGCGGCTCAAGTTTACATGGGTGGCCGGACATCGAAGAAAGTTAGATTGCCGTCGAATTTGTTTATTTTCGCCACGATGAATACTTCTGACCAGAATGTTTTTACTTTGGATACTGCCTTCCAAAGAAGATGGAATATGCGTATGGTGGAAAACGATGTGTATCAATCTGAAATTGCGCAAAAGCTGATTCTGGATACCAATATGAAATGGGCAAAGTTCGCGGATATCATGAATGGACTGATTATTGCAAAAAATGCCGGCATGACTTCCTCTGAAGACAAAAGGCTTGGCGCATATTTTGTGACAGAAAAGGATTTGTATTTCTTTACAACAGCGGATGGAATGACACAGGAAGATGCTGACGACAGAAATCACAATTTCCCGGAAAAGGTTTTGAAGTATCTGTGGGATGATGCTTTTAAGTTCACGCGGGACGAAGTCTTCAAGAGCAATTATGACAGTCTTGAAAAACTGATTAAGGCATTTGAAGAGGCAGAAGGAGATAAACGTTTTGACATCTTTGCGGATGATATTTTTGGATGGAATCAGGACAGGTAAAGGAGCAGCGGTATGGAAAAAGAGTCAGTGCCTTTCTATGAGTGCCATGTCAATACAAACGAAGGGACGGATACTTTTGTAGGCATCCGTTCGGATGGCGGGCCAATTGAGGTTTGCTTTCCGGTTGGTTATCATCTTGGGAAGACCGATGCCGCGCAGAAAAAAGATATACAGTTGCTGATTAGAGTGCTGGCCCGTTTTTCCGGCATGAAAGAGAAACTGCTTCCGCGGCTGCTGATAAATAAACCTGAGACGGTTAACTTCCCGGTTCAAGCGTACATGACCGTTCTTAACGAATATTATCATAGAGGTTATTACACGGAGAATGAACGTATTTATACGGCCAACGGCAATGGCCCCAAGAACTGGCCACGTACCATAAAAACGCAAAGGGCATATCCGCAGGACGGTTCCTTTCTTTATCTTACGGCAGTGGCACAGGAATCAAGAGTTGACACAGCAAATTACATCACCAAAATCAATGAGTTTTGTGTAGACGAAGCATATAAAAAGATAGGTTTTCTGTTTTCGGCAGATAGAGTAAGGAAACCATTAATCCCTTTTGATGAAAAACGCTTTGTCATGGCGCTGAAGGAAAAGCTTCGCAGAGAGAATAACGATAAAAATAAAGCCTTGTTTTCAGGGATGATTGATATGATTCAGTATGCTGGCCAAAAAGGCCGGAATGCGGGATTTTTCTTCGGCACAAACGACTTTGAGTATGTGTGGGAAAGACTCATTGATTTCAATTTTGGCGAGGATAACAAAAACTTCTATTTCCCGAGAACATGGTGGTATTTGGGGACGGAAGGAAAACACGCAAAGTCCTTGCTGGAACCGGATACAGTAATGAAAGCGGATGACAAGGTGTTTATCCTGGATGCTAAATACTATCGTTACGGTGATAGTAAGGATCCGGCAGAGTTGCCTCGTTCTACATCCATTAACAAGCAGATTACCTATGGGGAATATGTGGCTACTGACCCTAAATTCAAAGATGAAAACGGTCAGGCGCCTCCGGTATATAATGTTTTCTTAATGCCATTCAATAAAAACGGACCAGTATTCCCTTCAAAGGAAAATATGCTGCATATCGGCGAGGCACGGGGGGACTGGAAAGATTCCGGCGCTTCCTATGAAAGAGTGCAAGGCGTTCTGCTCGATATGAAATGGATGATGACGAGAACGGTTAAGCATAATAAAAAGGACATAAGCCAATTGGCACAGATGGTGGAAAGCATCATTCAAAAAACGGATCCGCTTGCGGAAAAAGAAGGGCGATAATGGAGAAAAAGCAATAACTGGGGCATCCCGAAATTCGTGTAAAAATAGCGGTAAATCCATGTGAAAGGTTTACCGTTGTTTGACGTGGGCTGGAATTATTTCTGCCCGAGATATTTCCGGACTTTGCTTTTACAGTTTCTTTGCATATAGTTGTTGACTCTTACGTTACGTCATAGTTTATAATGGGACTAACACGAGGAGGAAAAAGGGTGATGACAGTAAATGAAGTAAGCAAATTGACAGGCGTGAGTGCACGCACCCTGCAATACTACGATAAAATTGGTCTTTTGCATCCCGCACAATATACGGAAACAGGCTATAGGCTGTATGATGATGCAGCATTGGAAAAGCTTCAGCAGATTTTATTGTTCCGTGAGCTTGAATTTCCGTTAAAGGATATAAAAGCAATTATGGATAATCCAAACTTTGACCGGGGAAAAGCATTGGAACAACAGATCGTTTTGCTTACGTTGAAAAAAGAACATTTGGAAAATCTGATCGTCCTTGCCCGTGGAATAAAAGCGATGGGAGTGAATAAAATGGATTTTACGGCATTTGATACAAGAAAAATTGATGAATATGCTGCACAGGCAAAAGCAATGTGGGGGAAGACTCCTGAATATCTTGAATTTGAAGAAAAGAACAGGAACCGGACAGCACAGGAAACCCAGGCCGTCAGCACACAGATGATGTCTATCTTTACTGAGTTTGGGGCAATGCTTGGCCTTGCCCCGGATTCAGGGAAGGCTCAGGCTCAGGTAAAAAAATTGCAGGACTTTATTACCGGGAATTTCTATCACTGTTCCGATGAGATTTTGTACAGCCTTGGCAAGATGTATGCCGGCGGCGGGGATTTTACAGAAAATATTGATAAGGCCGGCGGTAAAGGCACGGCGGAATTTGTTTTCCGGGCTATTAAGATTTATTGTAAAAATAGTTAGACACAACGCTTGTTGTTATAGCAAAAGAAGATACGTCAGGGACAACGGCTTGCCCTTAGGCTGCATCGGAAGACAATTGCTCAGTTCTCCGCCCATAATCTGGAGTTTTCCGGTTTATGGGCAGAGAACTGCCCCTGGCAAAAGACACCTGTTTATTTTACAGAGAGTAAGGGCTTTTGCTTCTTTCATAGGGAAATATATCCTGCGAAAGAAAAGGAGGGCTGTTACAATAAATAATTATTATCCTTGTCCGCTACTTGCAAGGCGGCAAGCGCATATGTCGCGTAACCTTCCGCAACGAGGGGCTCCAGTTTGCAGAGAGCTTCGGCTTCTTCATAGCTTTGGGTTTTAAAAATGACCATGCCGGCGACGCCCGGATAACCTTTGAACGGGCCGCAAAGTTCTATTTTCCCGTCGGCATCTAATTTTCTCAGATTTTCCACATGTCTTGTAATTACGGCTTTCGTAATTTTGTTATACGATTTTCCTTTTTTGATTGTCATGACATATAACCATTTTTCCATGTTTTTACCTCCAATGAAACCACATGATTTGTACTAGACGTAAACGCAAACTGGCCGGAAGTCTTTGGGCGCGGAGATGCGTGTTACGCACTTTTGTTCTGCTATAGGAAAATAATAACACATCGAATGTGACATAAAGGTGTCGTATTAGTTTTTTTATAAAATATTTTATACTTTTATAATGCAGCGTTAGCGGGCAAAGGGTTTTACATCTTTCACAGCGTCTTTGGCACAAATAAGGGTATCGTTGTTGTCAATGTCCACAAGAAGATATTTGTCATTGCCCATCTTTAATTCTTTCATATAACTGAGCTGCCGCAGGCCATGGCGGGTTTCAAAACGTTCTACCAGATCTTTGCGGTCTTTTTCATCCAAAGCATAGACTAAATCAATGGAAGCCTGATCAACTGCCAGAATATCCGTGGATGCGGCAATACCGATATCCGGGGTTACCACCGGAAGGGCGGCGCAGCCTTCACAGTCGCAGGATACGGACATATTGCGGAGTACATTGATATAGGAAATCTGCCTGCCGAAGTGATCGGTTACTGCTTTGGCGGATTCTGTCATTCTTTCCATAAATTCTTCCATGCCAATATCCCACATGTCGTCAGAGCCGGGGGTAGTATGGATCATTGCTTTCCCGGTGCGGCCATCGGCGCATCCGATGCCGATATTTTTATTGGAACCGCCGAAACCGCCTTTTGTATGTCCTTTAAAGTGAGTCAGGGTAAGCATGGAATCATATTCCGTCAAGTTTTTTCCCATGGACATTTCTGAAAACCATTTTCCGTTCTTTACCGGAAGCATCACTGTCCCGTCCGCATCCATAATATCCACCGGGCAGAATGTCCATCCGTTTACTTTTAATGTTTCCCTGTGGAGCCTGGTGGTATAACGGTCGCCTTCGTAATAGGTGTTGGTTTCAATTACCGCCGCTTCCGGCAGTTCTTTGCGGATCAGATATTCCACCCAATCCCTGGGAATAATGTTGGGGCCGTTTTTTTCGCCTGTATGCAGTTTGATCCCTATGCGCCCAGTTAAGTCTGCCCCTACTCTTTGATATATCTTTCTTAGCCCTTGCGGGGTCAGATCCCTTGTGAAATAGACTATGGATTCATTTCCTGTCCTTTTGTCATATGGCACATAGAACTCCCCGTTACTGCCCGGCGTCTGTTTGGAATGATTCATATGATTTTCCTCCTTTTCCATTATGGATTCCTTTTGTTGACTTCCTCATAACATTGTGATAGCCTTATCATAACACCTAAACTTAACTTTAAGTCAATATATATTTTTAAAATAATCCAGTGGAAAAGGAGATGTACGCTGCCGGCCGCAGAACCGTGTGTCCCCTTGTCCGGCGGGGGTAACTAAGGAGGATATAATGTATACAATAGGACAGGTTGCCGAAATGTTCCATTTGCCTGTTTCCACGTTACGGTATTATGATAAGGAAGGGTTATTCCCGGAATTAGAGCGTATTTCCGGGATAAGGAGATTTGGCGATAACGAGCTGGAAAAGCTGCGTGTGATTGAATGCCTGAAAAAGTCCGGTCTTGAAATAAAAGATATTAAGCAGTTTATGGAGTGGTGTGCGCAAGGAAGTTCGACTTACCATTTGAGGCATGAATTTTTTCTCCGCCAGCAAAAAGCAGTGGAAGAGAAGATGGAGCAGATGCAAAAAACGCTGGATATGATCCGTTATAAATGCTGGTATTATGAACAGGCGGAAAAAGACGGGAGTGAAGATAACATTCAGGCAATGCTGCCTAGCCGTCTGCCGGAGGAAATCCAGCTTTTGTATGATCATGCCCATGAAGAATGAAAAGACATAGATCCGCTATGCGGCGGGGAAGAAGAGATATGCAAGACAGGGATTGGGAGGGATTACGTTTATGGGCAATGATAAAGTATATCAGATGGATTTTGCAAAGGTTTACTGGCTGCTTGTGAATAAGGCGGTAAAGAAGGGGAGGAAAAAAGAAGAGGTGGACGAAGTGATACAGTGGCTGACAGGATACCGTCAGGAAGAACTGGAAAAACTGCTGGAAAACCCGCTCCCATATGGGGAGTTTTTCCAACAGGCCCCGCATCTTAATCCAAACAGGAATTTGGTGAAAGGCGTAGTCTGCGGCGTAAGGGTAGAGGATATAGAAGAGCCTTTGATGCAGGAAATACGCCGGTTGGATAAACTGGTAGACGAGCTGGCGAAAGGAAAAGCAATGGATAAGATATTGCGTCAATAAGGGATAATGTTTTATTTAGCGCCAAAAAGTTTATGAAATCTGCGGCGGGGACGTCAGGCATGGCTTTCCCGTGATGAAAGCTAATTTCTTGAATTTTACAAAAATATATTATACAATAAGATCATCATACAGATTTATATATTATGGAGGAACAAGCAATGGATATGAAAGGACAGATTAGCAAGATTGTGGAGGAGGTTTCCAAGAACCCGGACATTAAAGAACAGTTTGAAAAGGAGCCGGTAAAAGTCATAGAAAAAATAATTGGTATTGACTTGCCGGATGATGTTGTAAATAAAGTCATTGATGGTGTAAAGGCAAAGCTGACTGTAGATGGCGTATCGAAAGCGGCTGATGCGTTAAAGGGCATGTTTAAGTAAATACAGAGCATAATGTGAGCCGGTTGCTTTATGAGGATGTCTTAAAAAGCGCCGGCGTCAAGCCATTTGTTCCTCCGTCTGGGAGATAATTTTTATGGTGTAAACCAAAGGAAACCGGGATAGGAGGAAAACAAAAAAGAAAAACCCCAAAATACCGGTTCTTCCAGTATTTTGGGGTTTTTGCTTACTGCAGGAAAAGGGACTTGAACCCTCATGATATTGCTATCACACGGACCTGAACCGTGCGCGTCTGCCAATTCCGCCATTCCTGCACGCAATGATTATTGTATATGTTTTTTTCCATTCTGTCAACTGTTTATTAAAAAAATTTCAAAAATTTAAAAAGTGGAGAAGGACTTTCTTGTATGAAAAAAAGAACCGGCAGATTGCTGCCGGTTCCAACGGATCAATGTCTTAAATTAAAAGAAGCTGTTGAAAATATCTCCCATGGCATAATTATTGTTATAGGAACCTGTGTTAGAATAAGTGTTTGCTTTCAACGATTCGCGGCTTGCGGCATAATCAACAAAGGAAGCCTGTGAGGACATGCTCTTCGCAAAAGAAGGGGAATCATTGAAGAGGGATTTAATTTTGGATACGTCAGCATCTTTAAATTTATCCTCATCAATAGAAAGCTTATTGTCAAGGCCAATCGTTATGCCGACCTTTTCCAAAGATTTGGAATATAAGCTGGTGATATTGGTCATATTATAGCCGGCTTTCTTGACGCTCTCCGAACCCGATTTGCTGACAGTATCTATCAGGGAATTATAATCTGACACAAAACCGGACACTGCTTTGTAAATAGCATCCATATCATATTTTGTAGAAGTGGAAGTAGTGCCATCTTCATTCTCGGTGATGACTTCTTTTCCATTAAATACAGAATCCTTGCCAGTGCTTGTCAAAGCGTCTGCGGAATCCTTTACTTTGCCTGCGGCCTTATTGATCTCAGTCAATGTCTTGGCAGAATCTTTTGAAAGCGAAGTGGAAAGCTTGGATGACTTGCTTTCTTTATCTGTCGAAGAAACAGAAGAGTTTTCATTGTCTATTTTGTTATAATAAGCCTTTAAAAGCTTTCCATAACTTCCGTTTTTGATACTTTTGTAATCAGAAAGGAAATTCAGGTTGCCAAGGCCGCCGGAACCTGAGTTGGAACCTAGACTTGAAAACAAAAAAGAATAGTCGTTTTTCATGTGCATATTAATGTTATAACTCATGTGAACTCACTCCTTTGATAAAATGGGGGCGGCATCCGTGCCTATATACAATATCCTATAATTAATTATATTATAGCAGGCAGATGTTGGAAGTACAATAGAAAAATGGAATTTTTTTTATTTTTGCGTACCCGCGTTCCGGCGCCGGGAAGTTCTTTGCCGGAAGGACGTCATATGAAGCGGAAAAGCTCTTTTTATGTCAGAGATATAATCGTAAAACAGAATAGTAAAAGATATAATTACGCCTATTTTTTTCTTTGGAAAATAAGAAAATAAGATGATTGAGAAACAGGACGGGATGTGATATGATAAAATCAAAAATAAAAAGAATGCGAAAGAGAAAACAGGTATGGGAAAAATGAATTCTGTAATTGAAGAGTATATGGGGATGGTGTATGCTGTAGTCATTTTAGTTATTACGGGCGCGTGTATGTGTGCAGGGATTACATTTGGCCTATTGAAAGGACTGGGATTTTACCCGGCAGTATCTTGGGCGGCATTGGGGATTTTTATTTTGACTTGCCTTTTGTACTTTGTGTCGGGTTTGATTTTAATTAAGAAAGCCTATGTAATAAATGAAATAACGGGGAAGAAGATGATAAAGCCCCGGATGCTAAAAACAGGAAAAATTTTTGTGCTAATTATCCTGCTGGTTCAGTTTAATTTTATTTCTTATTTGATTCCGTCCAAGGAGTTCTGGGCATATGCATTTTTCTTTGTGATATTGACAGCTCTTTTCCTGGATGTAAAAATCGTATCTGCTGCGGCGGCCGGCATTGTGGTATCCGTTATCCTATCCAGCCTGATGAAAGCGGAAACTGTCTTACCTGTGTCAGGGCCGGACTTTATTCCTGAGCTGGTTATCCGTGTGATTTGCATTGCTTTGTCCTTATCCTGCATTATACTTATGACTTTTTTAACAAGCCATTTTCTCGTCAATGTAAAAGAGGACGAATTGGAAACCAATAATGCAAGGGTTCAGAATGTCATTACGAAAGCGGCTGATTTGACGGCAGAGTTGGTGAATGCCAGCGTTTCCCTTTCGGATATATCGAAAAATGAAAGTACGGCGGCAGAAAAATTAAATGCCACCAGTTCTTCGCTTTTATCAAACAGCAACGGGCTGATATTAAAAGCGCAGGAAAGCATGTCGAATCTGAATGAATTAAAGGAATCCGGCAGCCTGATGAATGATAATGTGGAAAAAGTAGGGCAGACGTCTCAGGATTTATTGGATAAATCCCAGGAAAACGAACAGCTTTTGAATCAGCTAAGGGTTATCAGCGGGCAAGTGATTTCATCAACGGACGATACTTTGAAGGTAGCGGCAAAACTGAATGAAGCAGTGCAGGAAATTGATATTACATTGCATGTAATTAGCGATATTTCGGAATCGACGAACTTGCTTGCCTTAAATGCATCTATTGAAGCGGCAAGAGCCGGTGAGGCGGGAAAAGGGTTTGCAGTCGTTGCGCAGGAGGTAAGAAAGCTTGCCAGCAATACACAGGAATCCCTTGTGGATGTACAAGGCGTGGTTGGCAGGATACAGGATAATGTAAAAGAAATGTCATTGTTTATTGATGATAATGCGCAGAAACTTTCTGGCCAGAATGAAATGTTTTTGAAGACCTTTGAAAGTATGCAGCAGATGATTGCATTGCTCAAACGTTCTATGGAGGACGTTTCTTCCATGAATGAGGTGCATAAGATGCAGGAGGATGTGATCCGTAAGACAGTTTTGATCAGCGAAGGCATTGCGGAGAGCATTCAGGCTGAAAACGAAGAGTTTACTTATATTTCGGAAATGGTGGAGGGCAATACCGCGGATATTATGCAGATGACCGGGCTGGTAGACAAGATGAACCATATGATTGAGGAAATGAACCGGCTTCTTAGTTTATAAGGAAAAAATAGGGATAGGAGAGCATTCCGCTCAACGATCCCTATTTTTTTCCTTTTACAATCTGGAAAGGTTTTCGGGGTCATGGATTCCGATAGGGAAGTCCCGGGATTTCCGGTGTGATTCCATATCATTTTGTGAAGCGGTTTCTATTATGGGGCAGTTCCCGTTATCTTTTCTTTTAATTTTTCAATCTCCGCCTGCTGGATCTGAACCATCCGTATGAGCTGGGGGACGAATTTTGAATAATCCAGCCCTTCGCACTTCCCTTCCGCGTCAAACTGCACCGGGTACTGGTTGACCCCGGCGACTTCCTCGGCAATCAGGCCCATGCAGCATGTCCCGTCCTCTTCATTGATGTAGTCATACATGACCGGGCGGTACTGCATAACCTGCATGGCCATTTCATCGGGGAGGGGCAGGATGTTTTTCTTGTACCTCCTTGACGACTGCTGGGTGAATGCGGACGCATACATAGGCGCCCATGCCGTGTTTGCATAGTTCCTGGACTGCAGGGCGTTGGACTGCATGTTTATATTGGAACTCTGGCTTTTAATGGCAACGCCGCCTGTTTCCAGGCTTATGGAATGCCCCGGGTAATTCATCCCGCCGATCGCATTGGCCGCTATAAACCCGACATTGAGGTTCCCGGTGAGGCTTCCCCCCTTGGAGGGGAGGAACGGCAGGGAAGAGACATCCCGGCACTGCATTTTCTTGTCATTTAGGACAACCAGGCAGGCGCCGCTGTTGTTTTTTGTCCCGAAGTCAGGCACATAGCCGTTCAGTTTGGAGGAATCGGCGGCTTTGCCGCCGGAAGCCAGAGCGCCGATGCTTGCAGGGGTAAGGTTGACGTTCCCGCTGGTATGGTAGGATGATTCCGCGCCCCCTTTCACCCCGGTAAGGGAATTCGTGTTTACCTGCGCCCCCGGGCTTATCCCGGCAAGCTTGCTTACATAGGATTTGCTCATGATGCCGTCTTTGTCCACGGTTGCGACGGGGTATGTGGTGTTGGAGTCGGGGACGCTTGTCTCCGATCCGTCGCTGCCTGTCAGTTTGATAGCGTCCCCGGTTTTTGACAGCCGGTAAGTGACCTGCCGGGAGCTGCCGGGCGTGAACCCAAGGGCCTGTATGATATCGTTTTCTGTGATGCCGCCCCATGCATAGACCCCGGCTTCGGCGGTGGCCTTCAGGTACTTCCCATTGTTTGCTGTCCCGTTTGCCGGTATATGCCTGTTCCCGTCCGAAGACGGGTGGACATAGGCGTCCGGGAGCGTCACTTCATAAGTCTCCACCCCTGTTATATGCCCTTTCGCATCGCTGGTTACGGATTTTACGGATGCAAACGACCTGCCGTGCCCTGGCGATATGGCAAGGCTTGCATCCAGCCTGGGTATGTCCCTATGGGTTATGGATATGGAACTTCCTGACTGGCTGCACAGGATATGCCCGCTGTCACCCATGGCCCCGGTAATGGCGCCGTTGATATTAGTCTGCGCCACGCACCAGTCAGAGTCGGAATTGCCGGAACCGTCCCTGTCAGCAAGGGCAATAATCAGGTCGCCGGTTTCGCATACCTGCCCGGCATATGTGCCGCTGGACACAGCCCGGTAAGTCCATCCTGTCCGGTATGTGGACGGCAGCGCGGAAACAGTCCCGCCTGACCCGATCGTGCCTTTTATGATCATGGCGTCACTGGCGGCAACGGCGGCGCTCACGGAGGATTGGACAAAGGAAGTGGTGGCAATCTGGTCTGTATTTGTGCCTGCCGGGGCGGTCGGGGCTTTGGGGCATCCTTTCAGGGACGGGTTTGCAAGGTCGGCTTTCCGCTTTTCGGCGCTGGATGCCCTTTCTATTTCCGCATCCAGCGCGTCCATGATTTCCTCTTCGGAACGCATGGCCCGCCCGCTTTCGGACGCGATGCTGTTTTCCATGGCGGTTTCCCTGCCTGTGGCCCGGGCGATTTCATCCGACAGCCTGTCGTTGACTGTCTTTACGCTCCTGGGGGTAGCGGCGGTTGCAACGGATTCGCTGGTCACGCTGTCAGTGAGCCGGGTAATGCCTTTGCTGTCTGTGTCTGCTTCGTAGAGTTCGGAGACAGGGATTTTCGCATTGCTGTCCAGGCTTGGGACGCCCCCGGCAATGCCCTTGTCTTCCGCCAGGACAAAATGATGGGAATCAAGCTTGCCCTGCAGGTCTTCCGTGGCATGGATGCACCTGTCTGTTGCAGATTCGCACCGGATGGTCATGTTCGTCAGCGCGCTGAATTCGTCCGTGCTTTCAATTGCATCGTCAGGGATGCAGCTTTCCGTGATCTGGAAGTACAGGGGCATGGTGGATATGAGCTGGGACTGGTTTATGTTATAGATTAAAAATTCCGCTTTTGCATTGCCCGGCCTTGCAGTCATGTTTTCGCTTATGGCAACGAGTACGGAACCGTCTTCATTTACGGCAATGCTGTCTTCATATATGTATCTGCCGTCCGGCTTCAGGTATTTCAGGCGCACGGTCATATCCGAAGGGTTTACCGCAAAAGGCTCGCCGCAGTCTGCAAAATAGACTTGTATGGCACGGGAACCTTTGTCGTATTGCTTTAACTGGATTGTCTGGTAATCTTTATGTGAGAAATCTAAAAAAAGAGTTGTCATAATATTGATGTCGGACATTTCAAATCCCGCCTTTCCTAATTATTTTCATCTTTTACGGTTCCTGAAACGTCCCCGCCCTGTGCATGTGCCGCCTGCTCCTGGAGCTTCCGGTTCGTTTCATTTGCCGCAACCGCGTTCAGCCCGTCAAAAACCTCCCTGCACACGTAAGAAGAGACGACAGGGGGAAGCCCTGATTCATTGATTGCTTTTATCAAATCCTGTTTCAGTTCGTAAATGATGATTTCTATGCTTTTTTCCATTTAGCCCATCCTTTCTTTTAAGATATTTATTTCTTTGCCCAGTCCGCGGATCATGTCCATCTGGGCCTGGACGGTTCGGATCAGGGGTGCAATAAATTCCTCATACCGCAGGCCATAGATAGATCCCCCGTCTTTTTTTGATTTTACCAGCCCCCCGAAGTCTTCCGGGTTTATCCCGAGCCTTTCCATGCATTCTTCAACGTCCTGGGCAACCAGCCCGTAATGGGTGCGCCCGGAGTCCCCGGAATTCAGCTTGTACGACACTGGATGGAGCGACATTGTGAAATCGACGGATAGGCTGCTGTCAAGCGGGCGTATGGAATTCTTTTCCTTCCTGTCGGATGTGACAGCGATGGGGCTGGAGCTGTATATCTGCCCCCATGGATGGGTCGGGGAGCCGAGTTCCACCAGATGGGTTCCGGGGGCTTCGGGGTACAGCCTCCATCTTTCCTCCAAAACGCCGAGCGTCGCCTGGAAACCTTCGCTGCTCCCCCCGAAGGTGATTCCCTGGGGGTTCCCCTTGATGAAGGCGCCTGCCGGGCCGCCCCAGGATAAGGGGACGCCGTAGGGGAGGGGGAGTTCTTTGTTTTTCTCCATGTATTTATCTGACAGTTTAACGCCGGCTTCTTTCAGAATAGAGGCGTCTATGACAGCGGTATGTATGTAGTCCTGCGTTATGCTTGTTTTAGCTTCCGCAGTGACAGTGAGGCTGTCTGCCGAATCAGGGTTCCCTGGATATCCGGAACTTTCTGAATAAAAATAAATGCCGCAGTTGGTTATATCCAGGCATCTGCTGGAGTATAACGTGCCGTCCGTTTTCCTATACTGGGTGTGTTTTTGTCTGAACAAGGAAGTTTCTGTCAATTTAATCCAGGTATCTTTGCAGTCTTCCAATTCAAACGGAGTCCTTCCGAAACCTATGAAACTTTCCAGTGTTTCCTTGAAATTGTCGCTTTCGTGTTCATTGGACAGGCGCATTTCTTTCCCGTTTATTCTGTCACCGGTCAGGTTTTCGCAGTCAACGGAGCCGGCTTTGATGCCCATTGCGTTGATGTATGCCGCAGTTACCGTGTCTTTTGTTATCTGCACTAAGGCTTTTTTGGCATCGCCGCTGACGGTTAACCCGCTGCAGTTGACCCGGCCGGAGAAATAGCCGTCCCCGTTTTTGTCGATGGACAGGACGGGGGATGCCCCTTTTTCGACGGAGAGGACGTAATTGCTTTGCGGGGAAATATTGACGGAACAGCCGCCGTTGCTTACGCTTAACGAACCTTTGAAATGCCCGTTGCCGTCTGAATCGAAGGAAAGGACATCGGAGCTTTTGTTCGATATGGCAAATAGCTGCCTGCTGCGGGGGTTGATCTTTACCGTGTTTACCCCGTTTGTGACCGTAAGCCCGTCCCCGTCAAACTTAAGCGTCTGGTCATGGTTGTATATCCCGAGCTGTTTCCCGAGCAGGAGTTCCCCGACGATGGCGTTCCCGATTATCCCGTAAGTTTCCGCGTACCCTCCTGTCACGGGATCCTGGTATATGTAATTGCCGACGGCCGTTTTGACAGTCCGGAAATCATCGGATGTGATGGCGATGGTGTTATTGATGATTTTCAGCTTTTTGTCTGAAAACCTGTCCAGGATATCGTCGTATTCCTGGCAGAGTATGCCGTGCGAGTCGATAATGATATTCTGCTCCTTGGAGTTTTTGATCATCAGGGTGGTTGCGTCAAGCCCGTTCTCGTACCAGCCGTTTACGGCCGCGGTAATTTTATCGTTCCTGGATACCTGGTTGGAGATGGAAGGGTATGAGGAAGCGATGCTCTGCGCTTTGTCCAGTATGTCCTTTATGTCGCTGGACGCATTGCTGCTTTTGCATGCCGTGGAAAATTCAACGGAAATCTTTCCGGTTTCATCCGCCGAATAGGAGATTTCCAGTTTCAGTATCCTCAGCTTATAGACTTCCCCGTTGATTTCCGCGCGGATCCAGTTGCCGAGCTTTACTTTGCCGTGCAGGGGCTGGAATTCGTCCATGAGGAACAGGTTATGCAGCGTGGCTGTTATGGTATGCTGGCCCCGGCAGGCTTTGCGCAGTTCTTTTTCCGCGTTTTCCACCAGCGTGCCGGCATGGGAGAGAAGCGCGGAATCCGACAGCCCGTCCGAAATATAATTCTGGTTTACATATTTGTCCTCCCTCCGGTATGCGCAGAATGCCTTCCATAAATCGTTGCCCAGATAATCCGCGAAATTCAGCGATTTCTGCATTTCTGCCTTGTTTTTTTCATACTGGCCGCGCAGACGTTCCCATTCATTGATGGCGGACTGCCTTAATCCTATTTCGGATTCGACTGTTTTCAGCAGCCCGTAATATTTCGTATACAGCGGGTAGGCGGGGGAAGGGCTGCCGGAGCATCCGGCCTGCACAAGGACGTCAAGGCATGATTCGTAGGCTGAACGGAAATGAAGCAGCGGGTTCAGCCCGTAAAGGGTGTAGTCGTAGTCTTTGTCAAAAATGTTTTCTTTGCTTAATGCTTTTTCAATTTTCTGCTGTATGTATGCCAGGAGGTCTTCCGTGACGGTCAGTAAGATGCTGCTGCTGTTTTCCGCAGCGTCGGAATCGCTGTCCACGGATTTTACCGTGAATTTGCCGCTCCATACATGTCTCTGTGCATTGTAGGAGGATTCCTTGATGTCCGCTTCGTAGCCCGGCGACATAAAAACCCTGATATAGGACCTTATGGCATTGTCTACCGTGTTTTTTGTGGCGGAGGACAGCCTGGCGACCCCGATGCTGCCCAATTGGGCTGCGGTGAGCCTGGCAAGTTCCTTTTTTGCATCGGTGCCGCCTGTTTCAGGGGAAGGCATCATGCCGGAAGTGAAATACTGTATTTTATCTATGGCATGGTACAGGCTTAACATATTCTGCCTGTATTGTTCCTTTTTGGAATCGTAAAGCGCGTGGTAGGACAGGATCCTGTCCTTAAGGCCTGCCGGCATGTCGCCGTACTGCCCGCTGGAGAACATGTACAGGTAGGGCGTGCCGTTGGGGTTTACGGCGGACACCATGTCCGTTATGGTGTCGTCCCCGCCGCATACTTTAAAGCAGTTTTTGACCGCATCCTTCCTGGAGTCCAGTTTGATTTCGTCGGAAAGGTTCCCGGAGCAGATGTAAACGTTTGTGTCTTCCCCGTACCCCTTTGTTATG
The DNA here is from genome assembly GCA_910576535.1 of uncultured Lachnospiraceae bacterium. GTDB lineage: Bacteria > Bacillota > Clostridia > Lachnospirales > Lachnospiraceae > Kineothrix. The sequence goes on from CAJTKK010000006.1 coordinate 20,349, forward strand.
CTTTGGCTGCCGCATTTGGGGCATCCCCCCTCAAAATCCCCCCGGTAGCCGCAGCCGCTGCATGTGCTGTTTAAATCGTACAATGAAATGGAGCGGTGCGCGGAGTCGTATTTTACAAGGCACCCTATTTCCCCTGATAGGGTAGACCGCAGGAAATCGTCAATGTTTTCCCCGTCGATGGAAAATGTCCTTTGCAGGCCCGCGATGCTGCCGTCCACGTGGGCGATTGTGTAATGGGGCGCTTTATCCTTTAAAATGCGGTGGAGCAGGGATGCGCCGGGGTTTTCTGTGTCATATATTACTGTTGGGGTGTAATCGTCCCGTGCGATGTCGGCTTCCGAATTGATTTCCATGCCGTACAGGTTTAACTGGCTGAGCTCCGATTCGCATAAGGTCTGCCCCGTAACGTTTTTGTATATGGCTTCCCCGTCTGTTTCAGAGACTTCTATCTCATAATATTCCCCGTAATCCGGCACATAGACGAGCTTTAAGCCCGCTATGCTGTCATAGATCCTGTTCAAAGCCCCGTCCTCCGGCTTATAGACCGTGAAGGAGATTTCCCCCGGGTTCGTCATCTGGAAGGAACCCCGGAAATCATAGACGGGGTAAATCTCGCCGATCCTTTTCTGGTCCCTGGAGCATAGGATGACCTGGGGGTTTTCCGTTTTTTTGGTTATGTTAAAAATATTAGGCATGATATCCCCTTTCATACGCCGACTTTTGCAACCGGCGAATATTTCATTTTAAAATTAATGTCCAGGCTTGTTTCCAGCCTGTTGATTTTATTTTCGTATGTGCCGCCGATCCTCAGCCATCCAAAGTTAAAATAATTTATGACCTCATCCCCCCGGACGGAAGACGAGATGATGCGGCTGGCGCAGTCCATGATAATTTTTTCGTCTTTCAGGCACCCTTTTATTTCCGCCGTTTTGTGTACTGTCCGGTTGCTGATCCTTAAGTCGCCGTCCTCCAGGCATATGATTTCCACGTAAGGGTATATGTCGCATATTTCATCAGACAGGTTAGGGACTGCATATATCCTGTTTTTTGTCATCCGGGGGAATGCATTGGAGACTTCGTCAAGATAGCCGAAGGGCTTGTCCGTTATGACTGTCAGTTCATACCCTATGCAGTTGCCTGCAAATTCAATTTTCTTTGTATTGATATATGCATGGAAGCTTATGTTGGAATAATTGCTGTCAACAAGTTTGAAAGTATGGTAGCCGTCATTCCGGTTCAGCCATCTGTTCAGGTCCCTTTGTTCCAGCACGGATATATATGACCCGCGCGGGTCTGAACTGTGGCTTTTTTTGCATATGTGGAAGGTGAAGGTAAGGGGTTCCTTATATTTGGATGCAATATGCTTATCCGTATGGGAACCGGTGGAATGCACTGTGGAAAATTCTATGTCAGCCCCGTTCTGCACGGATTCCATCCCGGAGCCTTGGTCTATCCTGCATACGAAGTATCCTTTTGAGCTTGCGTAATCGTTACAGAACTGAAAGTCGATAAACATACTTATTTCCTCCTTTTTACTTTTCGGAAGGGGAGCTTTGATCCGCCTGCGCGGCTTATCTCATCCATGAGCCGGGCCTTCAGCGCATACATTTCAGCGTTCATCCTTTCATAGGCTCTTTTCGCCTCGAGCAGGCCTTCCATGACTTCCCCCAATTTCTCCGCTGCTTCCTTATAGGGTTCTTCCTGTAAGGACAGCAGAGTGTTTTCTTCCAGGAGGCGTTTTAATTCGTTTTTCAGCGCGGCCGCCTCCCGGTCTTTGTCCTCGATCTGTTTCCTCATCTTTTGGTTCCTTATTTTTGACAGTATGTCCATTCTTTTTCCTCCTTTATAAAAAATGCTGCAGGGGTTTTAGCCCCCGCAGCTTATGCGCCGTGTGACTTGTGCAAGCACATCAGAAGTGGTGTAATAGTTCATTGAATCAATCATTTCCAATTATTAACTAAATGCAGTAATATAAAATAAATAGGAAAGTATAATTGCTATGGCATTAGAAGCAAATGTATGTTCTGAATGCGGTTAAAAGGGATTAGCGTTTAGAGGAACAGATAAATGTTTTTGTGGTGGAGATATAATAGCTTTTCATGTAAGAAAAGATGAATATGTTAAAATGTCTGATTGTGAAATTAATTAGATGACAGAAAAGAGGAATATTCACCCATCAATCAGTAAAGAGGATGCTCTTGCTATATACAACGTCACACATTCAACAGAAATTATTGATGTGATGATGGAGTTTAGACAAAAAATATTATAGAGTGCGGAAATTATGGTTTTCTTCGCAATATTGGCTGTTGTTACGTTTGTGGTCAATTTTTTTATTATGATGAGCTAATAGAGTGACTTATGAAATTAGATAAAAGGTCTAAATTTTTTTAAAAAATAGAATAAAATTGTTCTTGTTTGCCGGCTTCCTTGAGATGTTTTTCCATCTCCATTTGGGAAATGCACTCATTATTGGTTGATGAATTATTATTTTATACTACTCGACAGTTAATATCAGCCAGTTGCAAGAAAATTAAAAAATTTTCGATATATCATATGTGAATTGTGAATTGCTTGACCGGAAAGTAATGGATACACTACACAAATAGCCATGTGCTTATAAAATCGGGGGGTTTATGGTAGTATGGAGATACGAAAACAGAAGGGAAAGCAGATGGGAAGATTGACAGTGACGGAACAGATAGACCAGAAACGTGGGTAATCTTTATCACAGAGAATGACGTAATGGGAAAAGGACTGCCGCTCTATCCGATTGAGCGGCGCTTTTTAGGAAACGGAGAAAGATTTGAGGACGGTTCGCACATACTGTATGTAAATGGCGCTTACCGTGGAGATACGCCAATCGGGAAG
>CAJTKK010000006.1:23245-161966 GCA_910576535.1 uncultured Lachnospiraceae bacterium
TCACCCTCAGCAACCTTTCAGCAGCCTTGGGGCGCACTGCCGGAGGGAATCGAGATTATGTGCCGGGCTATGGAAGATATGAGGAATCAGACATTGAAAGAAGGAATGAAAGAAGTTGCGCTCCGTATGTTGGCGGCTGGCAAATATGCTTTAGAGGAAATCGTTAATATTTCAGGACTTTCTCTTGGGGAAGTCAAACAACTGAAAGCTGATAGAAGCGCATAGGCAGAGTTATAGAGCTGGGAATCTAAAAAATAGGTTCCTGGCTCTATTTTTTTGCCTTGAAATGTGAATTTTTTGTGAATATGATTAAAAAGTCCTTTACAAAACGTCACTGGCGATGTGAAATGAAATTTATTAATGCTTGTTCAAATTGTGGATTTATGGATACAAATGAGTTGAAAAATAATTGTCCAATATGTAATAGTGTGTTTTATAAATTAAGTAGTAAATATATTTGCAAAGAAGTGATAGGAATATTATATTTTTCTAACATATTTGCAATAATGGAACATATGCCATTAGCATTATGATTTGTTTCTATATAAACACTATTGCCAGAAATTCTTTTTCCATTATTCATACGATCATCTGTATAAGCAAAATATGTTCTTGTACTCCCTTGCATGTTTTCATCTCTTACAAAAGAATCAAATAACTTGGAATCTCTTTGATTTAAGACTTCACATACAATTCTTAATATGAGATTGCTTTTTCTATGTAAAGTGTACAGTAAAAGACCCTACCCGTAGGTAGAGTCTTAAATTGGTTTGTTGCAATAAATAATATAACAATCTAAAGACCCGTAGGTAAGAATATTTTATGTATGCCCATTCTTTTTCCTCCTTTATAAAAAAATGCCGCAGGGGTTAAAACCCCTGCGGCTTATGCGCCGTTTTCATGCGCCCGTTTATAGGCTGAACCTGGCCAGCCCGCCGCGCCCGGCAAGCGGGTCCACGGTGACTGCCTGCAGAGCCTTCTGGAGCCTGGTGTTTGTCTGCACCTCCCGGATCAGGGAGCCGGCGTCCTTTACTTCCGGGCATATGATCTGGATGTCATTGTTCTGGGTTATCCCTACAGGGAAGCCACCCGCGTTTTCCGGCAGGCGCCGTCCTCCGGGCGCGTAGGCGGCCGGCGGCGCTGTGAGCGGCGCGGGGTGGCCAAGCCTTGCCATGGCGGCCTCCGGGTCCAGCGCCTGCGAGAGATCCATGGCTCCGATGCCCCCCGGGGCAGCGTCCGCCCTGGCCAGGGGTGCGCCTTCCGTGGCCGGCTGCCCGCCTGTGCCTGCCCCTGCAGGCATACCTTTGGCCAGCATGGCGAGGAATTTCTCGCTGGTCAGCATCCGCTGCACGATCTTCCTCATGCTTTCCTCCGGGTTCCCGCTGTCAAAGTCCTTCATATAGGACAGGAACCCGTCCGCGTCCTCCACGCCCCGGCGTAACAGCCCCTTATAGAGGTTCTTCACAAGCTCCCCGCTGGTGAATCCGTTCCCTATGAACTCGTTCGACCTCAGCATGGACTGGATGACGTAGCCCATGGAAGCTCCGTCCCCCAGCGCGTCCATGAATTTTTTGAGGCCTTCTTTGTCGGCCTCCCTGCCGAGTATGGCCTCAAAGAGCCGTTTTACTGTCTCTTCCTGGCTGTGGTTCCCGGCGGTATATTCATCGGAGCTGAGGAAGTCGTTGATGACCGCTTCCAGGCCCACCCCGCTGTCAAGCTGCGCCACCCAGCGGTAGTAGCCCTGGTCGGCGCCGTTGCCCCCGTAGATCCCTTTGTAGAGGTCTGCGATGGCCTGTTCCGGGTCTTTGCCCATCGCTTTGTATTCGTCGGAGCCGAGGAAGCCTTCCACCACGTCGGCGACGGTCGCCCCGTTCATCAGCTTCCTGACCCAGTATTTCAGGCCGGCGCCGTCCGCGTCGCGTCCCAGGAAATTGCGGTACATCTGCTCCACGAACCCGGAGGCGGTGTCTTCGTTGGATATCCTTGTGTCCAGGCCGTCCGCCGCGATCCCGGCGTCGGCAAGGTTGCTGGATGCTTTGTACATCGCCTCGTTGATCTTATAGAGGCCTTCCAGTATGTCCAGGATGGAGGTGGTTTTTGTGCGGAACTCTTTTGTGTATTCCTCCACGGCGGCGCCGGTTTCGCCCGCCGACGTGTCCCAGATGCTGCGCAGTTCTTCCGTCAGGTCATACCCGACTTTGGATGCCGCGTCTGCCAGGGTTTCCCCGATTTTGTCCGCGTTGTCGTTCGTGGTTTTGATCAGTTCCGAGAGGAGCGCGTCCGTGTCCGCGGATTTTTCTTCCAGGAGTTTCCGGTATTCTTCATAAAGGCTGTCCAGCATTTCCTGCTGGCCGTTCACCCATTTGTCGTATTCCGTGTCCTTTAAGTCCTTTTCGGCTTCTTCCAGTTCCGCCTTCAGCTTCTGTGTTTCCGCTTTCCTTTCCTCCGAGCTGTCCCCGGAAAGGGCGGCGATCCGTTTCTGCAGCATGGCGATATCCCTGGTTTTTTCCGCGACGGATTTCTGGTATTCATAGAGCGATTTCTCCGCGCTGAGGGCTTCCTTTTTCTTATCGATAAGCTCCTTCAGTGCGTCTGCCATTTTCTGGTAGCCCGTGGAGGCAAGGTCTGTCATTGCCTTTTTCTCGTCCTCTGCGGACTTTATCATGTCCCGCTGGGCGGAGATGAGTTCCCGTTTCCTCCGTATCAGTTCCGTGTTGTAGGGGTCTTCCGCCAGTTCTTTGTCGATTTCCTTTATTTTGTCCGCATAAGCGTCGGCCTGCGCCATGTAGATGTTGTAGCTTGCCGCGTGCAGCCCGAGGGATGCCAGCCCCTTGTCCGTGTATTCCCCTTTTTCCCCGTGGAGGCTGTCCGTGCCCAGGAGGCTTCCCATGAAGTCGGCCTCCCCGGCCATCTGGGAGATGTCTTCCTGCAGGCGGTCGAATTTTTCCCACCGGAGCTCCATGATGTTTTTCCTGAATTCCAGCATCCGGGTGTTTAAGTCCATGATGGAGGATGCCACGCTGTTGATGGCTTCTTTCATCTCATGCCAGTAGCCGGAGTATTTTTCGATTGTGCCGTCCTTTACCGCCGCGTCAAGTGACTCTTCCATGGAGCGTTTCTGCTTCTGGAGGGATTCCAGCTCTTTTCCGCTGGTTTCCATCAGCCGCCGGTACATCCCCTCGCTTGCCACGTACCCGGATGCCTCCAGTTTTTTCATCTGGCTGTCTATGACGGCGCGTTCATGCTCCATCAGCTTCATGGCGTTGTCGTAGGGCTCGCTGATGAAGTCGAACTCTTCCTTGATGAGCCGGCGCACTGCGGCTTCGTTTTCCTGTATGGCGTTCCTTACGCCGAGGACCTGGTTGTACATCTCCCTCCATGCCTCGGAACCCTGCTCGATGTAGCCGCTGGCCACTGCGTCGTCCAGGGCCGCCCCCAGTTTTTTGTATTCCTGCTCAAGGTAATGGATGATGTTCCTCGTTTCCATGATCTTGGAGGTGTAGTCCCCGATCCGCTTTACCCTGGACTGGTCGCCCAGGCGGATGTCAAGTGATTCTATGGACTTGTCCGTGGTCTCCAGCAGCCCCTCGAATTCTGTCCGGATATGGTCAAAGCGGAGCCTGGCAAGTTCCCCGAGCTGTATCTTCAGGTCTTCCACGGCGTCCGCGCATTCCTCCGCTTTCTGGGCATAGCTGTGTGCGTCGTCCTCGTCCGCTGCGGAGGCGGCAAGCGCGCTGTACTTTTCGTGTGCGGCCATGTTTGCGTCGATCTGTTTCTTTGTCATGGCGATGGCTGCGTCGAAGTTCCCGTTCCGTTTTGCCCATGAGATGAAGGTGTTGTCTATGGCCCTCTTTATCCTTGTAAAGGCGCGTTCCAGCTTTTCCAGCGTCCTTTCGATGGCGGAGGCTGCTTTTTCCGCTGCCGTCCTGGCCTCTTCCTGTGTATCGCCGCCCATGATGGACCCTGGGTCTGCATTCCCCAGCATGGAGGCCATGTTCCGGTAGCCCGCCATGGCGGCTTCCGCCGCTTCGGCGATGCGCCCCCCTTTTGCGAGGGCGGACTGGTAGGCGGCCTCCAGCCCCGCTTCCGTGACCCCGCCCAGGGAGCCGGCAAGGTCCCTGTTTGCGGAGGCAAGGTATTCCGTGGCTTCCGCCTCCGTGGCAAGGGATTTTATGACGTCAAGGGCTTTCCTGGCAAGGGACGTTTTCATCTCCCCGAGCTTTGCCGCCGTGACTTCCCTGAATTTTTGCGCGTTTACGGAGAGCCGGCCGTTTTCCCCGTCCAGCATCGCGGCGTAGCGGAAGTCCACTTCGCACAGCTTCCGGGCAGTTTCCATGGAGATATGGCCGTCCCTGTTGTATTCGTCCGTTGCGTCCTTCAGCGTGCCGTACGCCGACTGGAGGGAATCAAGCCCGCTGCCGAGCTCATCTGCTGCGTCCTTTGCTTCGGACGCGGCGTTCTTTGCGGAGCCTGCGGACTTTTCCATGCCGTCAAAATTGACATGGAAGCTGTTCAAGGAGCTGTTGATCTCATCCTGCAGGGCGGCAAGCTCTTTGCCGTAGTCAACCGGCACATGCCCTTCCCCCGCCGCTTTTTCCATTCTGGCTATGCGGGCGGCAATGGCGGTCTTCCCGTATTCCCCCGCAAGTTTCTTCAGTTCCTGGACTTTGCCTTCTGTCGATAACCCCTGGTTGCCAAATACCCGCTCTTCGGCGGCCAGCTTAAAGATCATGCCGGCCGATATGCCGGCAGCCCCGGCTTCGGCCAGCATGGCATTGGTTTCGTCCCGGGTTGCGTTTGCAAGATCATAAGAAGCCAGGAATGCATTTGCTTTTGCCTCTGACAGGGCCTGCATTGCTGCCTCCTGGGCATTGGCAATGCCCATGGACTCCAGGAAGGATGCGGTAAGCTGCACGGCGCTTTCGTCCATGCCCCCCGTAATATTTGCGGCATTCAGCACGGAGGCGGCAAGGGAGTCAAATGCCTCCTGTACTTCATATGGTTCTGAGGAAGAGTCGGCAAGCGCCCTTGCAAGGTTCTCAAAAGCAGAGTAGTCCACATCAAGGTTAAGGCCTTCCGGGTCAGACATCTCATCCAGTGCGGATCTGATGGCGCCGAGCGCGGAAAAATCCACGTTTCCAGGGGAAAACCCGCCGCCATCCGTGAAAATGCCCTGATATGCGGATTTCATCGCGTCGAATGCCGGTTTGAGCCTGGTGTTGAGCTGGTCTATTGTGTCGGAGATGGATAATGAAATGGGGTTTTCAATGTTCGATGTTGAACTTTGAATATCACCTTGTACATATCCGAGTTCTACAAGTTTATCTATAAGGCTTTGTACTTCATCTTTTGACAATCCAAGAATTTCAATCAATGCTTTAAATGCTTCTTCCCCAGGGCTTTGCACATTATCCTCAAAATTAATTGCCTGTAAATCAATATCAGTAAGTCCTTTTAATTTCTCTGCATACCCTTTTACAGATTCATCATTTTCAAATGCTTGTCCTAAGCTATAAGCAGATTCGGCACTCTTATTAATACTATCATAAATGTCATCAAATACTTCCTGTGAGCCTTCTAATTCACCAGTCGAATTTTGTACAGATTGCTGTACAGCATCTAAATTTGCTTTTGCTTCATCAATCCCTTTACCAGATGAAAGAGCATTGTTATAATCTTCAACAGCCTGGATAGATTGCTGATATAATGGACGGAGAGTGTCGTTACGAACAATTTCCGCTTTCATGAATTCATCATAAATTTCTCTATATTCTTTTAGCGAATCGTCTGTTTCTATATTAGAAGATACTTTAGATAAATCAATTTGTATAGAATCATAATCTAATTCTAAGTTATTCTCTTTAATATATTTTTCGATATCGTCATAGAACTGGTCAATTAAAAGTTTTGCTTCATCAGCATTAGCATTAACAAATAGAGTTGGGGCATAATCTGAGTTATTAAAAGTAGATGTATCATACATACTTCTAATTTCAAATAGTTCACTATATGATTTTATATAATCATATAATTGTTTTTGAGCATCAGATATTCCATCTCGACCGTCATAACTAAAGATTGGGCCAATTTCATACCTATGTATTTTTTCTAATTCTCTTTTTGCATCTTCATATGCAGAACGATTTTCTTTAACATACTCGTCAGCTTTTTCTTTAGATAACTCGCTTAATAGTCCTAATTGCTCTCTATATTTACCATTAACCAAATCAATATTAGATGCTTCATCACCATACGATTCAATTAAAGATTTTTGAATTTCTAATAATTGTTCTTTAATAGAACGTGTTTCATCAGTAGAAAGATTACCATTGTCTAAAGTCTCTTTTAATGCCTTATATTTTTCAATTTGGGAATCAAGAGAATCCTTTTGCTCTTTATAAGAGTTTGTAAGTTCTATAGCCTTTTGTCTTGCTTTTTCTTGTGCATGAACCCATTTAGAAATTTGAGATATTAATGCACTTATTGCAAGTGTAATTCCCATAGATATTGCAGTATTGAGAGCAATTGATGCAGCTTGTAATCCAATGCTTGCCGCTTTGGCAGCTACAAGAGACTTTACATGTCCACCCACCGAAGCTTTTGCGCCATTTAATCCTGCTAAATAATTGCCTAATGTAACATTCTGTTTTCCAACTGCCTGAACATATGCATTTTGTAATTGTGTAGATTTTGATAAGTTTCCATTGTATGCTTTAAATGCATTGTTTAATTTTGTGAATGTACTTACTGACTGTGAAGAATTTATTAATAATCCCTGTAGATTAAATGCGCCATTTTTATTATAAACAGTAGCGTTTACTGTTTGTAATGACTTTAAATGATCCTTTGTAGAAATCAGTGTCTTATTAAATACTGTTAAATCACCGTTTAATGTTTTAAATATCATACTATTATTTTTCTGCTTGTGGAGAGCAGAGGTTGGTGCTGTGGAGACACCGATACTGTTGTGGAGACAGTATTTTCTAACTTGTGGAGAGTTAGATATAGATTTTTATTTTGTTTTACAGTATAATAAGAAAAGAAATTTCAAAGGAGATTGAAAATCATATGAAACAGAAGCACACCTTTACTTTTATTATGTTGCTTTTAATTGCATTGGGCTTATCTGCTTGTTCGTCACAAAAACAAGAACTTTCAGGTAAGTATATTGACATATATAATGAAACACATTACTTAAACTTTAATGAAGATGGCTCATTTATTGATAATTTTTTAACTGATACAAGTAAAGGAAATACAAGCATTTCAGATTGTTATGTTTATCAAATTGATGATAATGGATTTATTACTATAATTGATACAACAGAATATGAATGGCAAGATGAACTTCAAAACTATGATTTTGGTTGGTTATATGATGGTAAAATAGGCAAATGGTTAAATGGAGAACTTCCAACAAATGATATCGAAACATCTATTTTTTGTTTATTAAATGGTTATGAATTTGAGTTTTATTTCAAAGAAGACAAGTCCTATGAGTACACAGCGACCTACAATAACGAAATTGTTCATACTGAATATGGAACATACACAATAAATGGTAAAGAAGTTGTTTGTACAAGTGAAGATGGTGTAGTAACAACCTTTATTGGTGCAGAAGGTAAAGTTTTTTGTATTGAATATGTAAAAGAATAATTAGTACAATTTAATCACTTCCTTTCACTTTTATATTTGAGCAAAACCACTGAATAGATAGTACAATATAATTATATTATCTATTCAGTGTTTTTTATCTTTGAACTTGCTAATTAACTCACCAACACGTTCCTTGCAATGTTCCGCTGAGTGGATGAGGTGATGACGTATAATAAGTTTCGCAAATTAATTTCATAAAAATAGACATGGCATATAGCCGCCTGGCAGAATTAAGTCACCACAACAAAACCTGCTAAAGGGGGCATGGGGCTATGTCTGATAACATTATACAACTAAACGGGGGCTTAATTGAGTGCGGTCTGAAAAACCTTGCCCGCTCCAGTGTGGAAGAAACCCTCAATGTCCTGTTTGACAGAGAAGCGGATGAGCTGGTCAATGGAGGCCATGTTCCGGTAGCCCGCCATGGCGGCTTCCGCCGCTTCGGCGATGCGCCCCCCTTTTGCGAGGGCGGACTGGTAGGCGGCCTCCAGCTCCGCTTCCGTGACCCCGCCCAGGGAGCCGGCAAGGTCCCTGTTTGCGGAGGCAAGGTATTCCGTGGCTTCCGCCTCCGTGGCAAGGGATTTTATGACGTCAAGGGCTTTCCTGGCAAGGGACGTTTTCATCTCCCCGAGCTTTGCCGCCGTGACTTCCCTGAATTTTTGTGCGTTTACGGAGAGCCGGCCGTTTTCCCCGTCCAGCATCGCGGCGTAGCGGAAGTCCACTTCGCACAGCTTCCGGGCAGTTTCCATGGAGATATGGCCGTTCTTGTTGTATTCGTCCGTTGCGTCCTTCAGCGTGCCGTATGCCGACTGGAGGGAATCAAGCCCGCTGCCGAGTTCCTCTGCTGCGTCCTTTGCTTCGGACGCTGCGTTCTTTGCGGAGCCTGCCCCGCTTACAAAACTGTGAAAATCCCCGTCAAAGCTGTCCACTGCAGTGTTCCAGATTTCATTGTATTTGTCTAGTACGCCTTGTATTTCTTCTTCCGTTACGCCGCCTTCTTTTGCCTTTGCCAGCGTGTAGGAACAGACGGCTATTGTGTTGCGCCTGAGGGCGGATGTTTCCCTGTCCAGTTTTTCCACGGCATTGTTTGATGCGTCCGCGTTTTTGTTTGTGGCTTCTTTTGCCTTGCCTTTTGCAAGGGACTCGATTTCAGCGGCTGCCGCAGCGTTTAGCTTTGCCTTTAACTCCATCATCTGCGCTGCCGCAAGGTTTTCATATGCTTCCTGGTTGATGGCAAGCCGGCCATTTTCCACTTCCAGCATGGCAATCATGTTTTCGTCCGCATTTAGTAATGACTGGAGGCTGTCGAGGCTGATATGCCCTGTCGCATTGTAAGACCCTAATATCCCCGACAGCGTCTGGTAGGAGGACTGGAGGCGGTCAATCTGGGCGTTCATGGACTTAAATTCAGCTTCCGCTTTATAGGATTCCTTCACCATGTTTGCAAGCATTTGACCGAATTTACTGTCTGCATCAATTCCTGCGCCTGACAGCACGCTTTTGGCGTACTTCCCTGAAATATAGTCAATAACATCGCCTAATTCCTGGGCGCTTGTGTTGGTATCTCCTATAAGCTCCCAATTCATTTTGCTTCCCATGTCAGATGCTGCCTGGTTGATTGCTTGTATGGAGTCCAAAAGTTCGGTGGAAGAGCAATTTCCTGATAGGAGGGCGCTGTAGGCATCGTAGGCTGATTTTATTGTGGACTGGAACTTGCCTAGGGATTCCTGGGAAGTGGTGAGCTGGTCGGATAATGGAATGGGGTTTTTTGAATCTTGAATGTATTTCTTTACAGTTTCTGCAGCATTCCCGGCCCCCTGTGCAATTTTCTGCCATGCGTCAATTTCTTCCTGGGTGTTGATGGAATGTTCTTTGAAGAAAGCGGTGGGGTCGTAGCCGTCAAACTTATCTTTTGCAAAATCTATTGCATTTTGGTACTGTTCTTCGAGGTCATTTACATAATCGAATCCTAACTTAATTTTTAGTTCTTCGGGATCTTTATGAATAGCAGCAGCAATAGAATTAATGTATTCATTAGTTTGTGTTGCTATATCATCAACAGGCATGTCTGCTGTGTCCATTGTGAATAATCCTTTTAATGCATCATCCAATGATTTCTTTGTGGCAGGATCTTCATAGGCAATTTGGAATGGTGTTAATACGGAATCTTGTAATATCCTCTTTACGCCATCATAATCTAATTCTTCAAAATCATAATTACTCCAGTCGGTATTGCGGACTAAATTTTGTATTACTGTTTGAACATATTTATTACTATTCTTGTAAAATGATAAGTCTTCAAGCCAAAGCACGGCATTATTAGAAAATTCGGAATTCTGGGATTCAAACTCTGACATGGCTGTTTTCTGCTTCGCCAGTAATTTGCTGTAGAATGTGCCGTATGACCCTGCTATCTGTTTTTTCTGTTTTTCATTTAATTCTAAACTTGAAAAGTCAACAACAAGATCGGCAAATTGTCCGTTGAGCCCTTTCCCTAAATGGACAGAAACAGCATCCTCCATAGCCTGTGCAGTATCTTCGCCGAAATTATTCTTTATATATTCGATATATTTTGCCTGTTCCTTGCCGGCAAAATTCTTATGGTATCGGCCTATGACTGTTGAAGAATCCGCATTTATCAAGCCTTCATATGTATTTTTTAGCTTAGCAAGTTCTTCATTAGCTTCTTCCAGATTCTGCTTTTTCTCTTCCAATGCTTTCCAAGCGCCCTCAGCTTCATCAGTTCCGTTAAAATATTTCTCGAGATTCTCCCGGATTTGTGTCCGCGCTAATTCTTTTTCCTGCTCAATTAAAGACCTTATGGATCCTGTAACACTGTCAACTGGACCGGATAATCCTAAAATGGCATTGCCGTTCTCGTCATAGTTTCTGGCAAGGGAAGGGAATAAGCCGGCAAGCTGTTCATTTAGATCTAAGAATTCTTCATATTGATCTGTAGGCAGAGACATGTTTTCATTTGTAAAAGCATTAACCCCCTGTGAAAGCTTTGCATATCGGTCAATGATAGAGTCTATACTTTTTTCCATGTCCACTGTTTCTTTTTGGATATCTTTTATGGAGCCGGAAGATGATTTTGCGTTGTCCGTAGCGGCTTTTATTGCTTTATCGGCATACTCAGCAGAATGCACAAGTTTGTCAATCCAGTTAACTGCTAATTCAATCCCCTTGCTGATAGCCCACATAGCCAACATATTCCCGGCTGTTGCAAGTACCCCTAGTGCTACTTTACCTGCTTTAGCGGATAAGGACATAGTATCTATTGATGCTTTAAATCCCTCTGTTGTCATTTCTCCATTTTTACAGGTTTTAGCATAATCAATGATTCTCTGGTCAACATTCTCCATCTGTTCAGCCAATGCTTCTGCACTGAGGGAGGAACTGTTGAATTTTTCTTTGAACTCATCAAATTTCTTTAATGCTTCTGGTGTTAGGATGTTTGAGTTTTTGCCACTAAATAAGGATGCTAAAGCACCGTTTTCACCAAACCAACCGTCCTCTTTACGAACTTTATTAAACTTGTCAATTTTATCCTTAATATCATCTATCGTATTTCCGAATATACCAAGTTCTTTGTTTTTTGTTGTGAATATCGTACTATTAAAATGTATGTTGTGGATACATACTGTGCGTTTGTGGAGAACGCAAATTATCTACCATGTGGAGTGGTATTTTTATTTTGGTTGTGCTATAATTTAGAAAACATGAGGTGATATTATGGGAAAAGTAATGTATTGTGAAAGATGTGGTCAGGTATATCATATTGCATTTAGCAAAAAGTGTGATTTTTGTGGAACTAAAATGAAATTGCTGCCAGAAGAATTAAAATACAAATATCATATTTTTGTAGAAGATTGGTCACAAACTTCTGATGAAGAAAAACTTTTACGCGAAGAAAATTTTGTGATGGGCGAATTGAAAAACGATCCACTATTTTCAATGGAATATTATCAAAAACAGGTACAAAAACAAATCCAACTTAATCAAAGATTAAATGAATATGAAAAGCGAAAAATGCTTGAACAACAAGCCAAAAATCTCGCACGAATACAAAAAGAGAAGGACAAACAAAACTGTATACCTAAGTGTCCTATCTGTGGTTCAACCAATGTAAATAAAATTACAATTGGAAGTAGGGCAGCGAAGACTGCTGTTTTCGGTGTGTTAGGTGCTGTTGATGATGCTGGTAAAACTTATAAGTGTGGAAATTGTGGGAGTAGGTTTTAAATATTTTTTATCACATCCTCTCAAAAAATATTATGTATATAATCATACACACAAAGACAGCCTTAAACTTTTAAGGCTGTCTTTGTGTGGAGAGCGTTTCAAGTTGGGCCTGTTGACAAACATACTTTTTTAAGTCTGCTTTGCGTATTTTCTTCTGGAATGGAGCAGAAAAACTGGCAAATCCGGCTGTTTAAACCGCCTTTGCCAGCCTTTTAAGATTTAATGCCATTGCGGACAAGAGGCATTCTTCCGTTGCTTTCTGAAGGCCTCTTTTCTGTATCTTATTTAATTTATGTTCCGCCATATATTTTACTGTGGGACGGTTCACAGCCTCGGCCGCCTCATAACGACTGTCCCATGATACATTGGAGGGGAGAAAAGAGCCATCTGCAACGCCTGTTTCCCCAGATACAACCCCAAGCTGTATGCATTTGAGCACAATCTTATTAAAAATTTCCCGAAATATGCTGGCATCCTGAAAGCGTCGTCGTCTATTTTGGCTGAATGTCGAATGATCAGGCGCCCTCTGTGTAAAGTCAATGCCGCAACGGCTATTTCAATTCCCCTGCTGATAACCCACATAGCCAATATATTTCCAGCAATTGAGAGCCCTTTGAGTGCTGCTTGGCCTGCTTTGGCGGAGAAAGACATATTTTTTATTTGTTCATTATGTGCTATAGTTGCTTTACGGGCTTTGTCACAAGCATCAACAAGATCTTCACCTGTGAGTTTGGAAAGGCCATCGGTGTTTTTGATGAGGTCAATAAGGTATTCGTTTCCACCTTTGCAAGTATCAAAGTAATCTTGCCAAGATTTGTCATTATTTTTAACATCTTCTTGCCAATCAAATATTCCATGTAATTTTTCCTTTGCAGAATCCAAGTCTAATTCAGCAATATAACTATCAATATTTTCTTTTGAAATAATATCTCCAAAAGAATTTTTAATCCAATCCTTATCTGTTTGTTTAGAGAACAGATTATTTTTTAAACTCTCCCAAAATCCAACATTTTCATCAAAGTTATCAAGATTGTCAATAACTGATTTAAAAGCTTCATTTACAGCAGTTCCAAGTTCATTAAATGATTTTCCGAATATGCCAATTTTTGAAGTCCATTTATCAATTTTACTGTCAAATGTTTTGAATATCGTACTATAAATTATTATAGGTTGTGGATACCTATTTTACTGTGTATTGTGGAGATACACATAAAAGTAGTTGTGGAGTTGTAGGTTTGTCAAACATATGTTACACAGACTGTAAATAATCCCAAAGCACTTGACTGGGTGGATGACGTATAATAAATATCGCTTAATTCACTGCCATATTGTTTATAATCTGCTTCAATACTAAATCCGTCATTATTATGATATAGGTCATTATCTAAATCAACAGCAACTTTCTTGTATTTAATTCCAAGTGCGTCTAACGCATTTGTATAATCAGATAAACTTCTTATGGCATTGTCAGCACCCTTTGCTACTTGTCTGCCATTACTCAACCATACGGTGCTACCGTCCCAAGAATTTAATATTTCATATGCTCTTTGAATTTCATCTCTTGTCTTTTTAGCATCTTCTTTTTGTTTCTCTAAATCAGCAACATTATTAGAATAACCAGCAAATAAATCTGGCATCTGTTTCATAATTTCTTGATTTGCCAATACACGTTGTCTTTCGATTAAGTCATCTAATGAACCAACAATAGTATCTACATCACCTGACAAATCAAGAATAGCAACACCATTTTCATCGAAATTTTTTGTTAATGTAGGATAAAGCGTAGATAACTGATTGCTTAACTCTAAAAATCTCTCATATTTTTCAGTAGAAAGATTTTTATTTTCATTAGTTAGTAAATTAACTCCTTGGGCAAGTTCGGCATATTCTTTGGCAATTTCTTTAGTTTTTGATGAATTTTCACTAAATGTATTGTTTATTTTATCAATTGCATTTTTGGCTTCTTCATAAGCTTCTTTTATTGCCTTAGCCGCTTTTTCCTGTTTAACCTTGTTTACTAACGCCGCACCACCACATAATGCCAATGCCGCTGTAATACCAGCAATAACAGGATGAGCCTGTGCAATAGTTAAAATACCAGTACCAAGTCCTTTTAGCGCAGTACCAGCCCCTTTAATTTTAGCACCTATACCAGCTAATAAAGAAGCAGATTCTTTTTGGTTTGCCAGGGTAACACCAGCTTTAGCAGCAATTAAATTAGCTTCTGCCTGTGTTAATTTGCCAGTAGTGACAAGTTCTTTTAACTTTGCGGCTGTTACAACATTGGTAGCTGTGGCTTCTGCCGTTTCAGAAGTAATAAGCCCAGTATTAATTAATAATGCTTCCGCTTGGTCTTTATTTCTCTTTTTTGTTACGAGTATTGCATTAAGTTCAGCAGTAGTTAATTTGCCAGTAGAACCGAATAATTCTGCCTGTGATAAAATTGCCTGTTTCTGTGCAAGAGTAAGCCCTTGTGTTGATAATACCAATTCTGCTTGTTTTGCATTTAATCCTTTTAAAGCTGTTGCATATGCGGTTATATTTGTAGCATTTAATTTCAAATTGTTGAATTCGTTTATTTTTCTTCCAGCAATATAAACATCTTCCAAACTCTGTCTAATTGTTTTGAATATCATACTAATTTGTGCTATACTTGTGGAGAGCATAACGTCCTCTTGTGGAGAGAGGATATTGGTTCCCTTGTGGAGAGGGAAATTTATAATAGGAGATGTTTATTTATGAAAAGAAAAATAATAAAAGTAACAATTTTGATATTAATGGCTATTTCTATAACTGGATGCTCCAAGTCTAATTATCAAAAGGATGAATCATATGAAACAGATATTATTGGAACATATGAAATAAATGCTGAAGCTGATTCTAATAACAAAACTATTTATTACAAACAATATGTATAAATGTTATGTGACTAGGGAGGATGATGTTGATCTCGCAACTATATACGTTGAAATGTTAGATTATGGAGTATTCAAAGTAGACAAATTGGAATACGATAAATAATTTAAATCATATAAATCACATCCTTTCTCTATATAAAAATAAGTTAATAGTTATTGTATGTAATATTTTTACACACAAAAAGCAACCTCTAAAGTGAGATTGCTTTTTCTATGTAAAATGTATAGCAAAAGACCCTACCCGTAGGTAGAGTCTTAAATTGGTTTGTTACATATAAAAAATATTACGAATCAATTACCCTTAGGTAAAATCATCTACTGGATATAAAGAGCCTGTTGACAAGCCAAAGTTTTGGGCATTAAATGTTGAATTTCTCTTTGCTGAATGGTTAAAAGCTGGTAAAGCAGTATGTTTATGCTGCTTTTATCCGCTTTTTCAGAGAGGCATTCCCCCATTGCTTTCCGGAGGCTTCTTTGCTGTTTTCCCCGTTTCTTCCACTAAGGCCAGGGGAAATCCCTGCATTGCCCTGTTTGCCGCCATGAAACATGGCTGCCATCAGCAAACAGGGGAGCAGCATCACTCTTTTGGTTTATACCCAGTCACGGGCAAGTTTTCCTTCTTGGTTTGGAGTACCTCTTACAAGCCTCCCGGCTCAAAACCGTTTATACTCTCTGAACACTTCCATATCCGGGTAACCGGACGTAGGGTTTCCGTTGCTGATCGGTGGTTTAGCCTCTTCCACAAGGCCCGCCGTTTAGCGTTTCCGCATGTGGCCTGCCGCATATTTTCTTACCATTACTGGTATCCTTTCGGAGTGCATGTCACGCCCGCCGTTTCCAGCCACGTTGTAGCCATGCGGCACTATGTATTCACTGTAAAAAAGCTTCCCAGCACTGAAGGGTGGCAGCCTTCAATTACGGTTTATTTTATAGAACACCGTGAACTGACCAGGTTCACACATCCCTGCCTTTGATATCCGTGTGGCATTTGGGGATAGCTTAGGCATGGAGGGCATATTCAAAACAAAGGAACAATTGATTTGAAACCCGTACACTTATACGGCTTTACCGATGTTCTGGATCCCGGCAAATAAGCCTGCCCCAAGGCCGGCTGTCCCTAATGGGCCTAACACACCGGTGATTTTATTAATTATGGAGAGCAGGTCGTTTAACGCATTGACTGCCGTGAGAATGGCGCTGGGGGTGGCCACATTGCCGATCGTGTCCGTCCACGTGTTTGCCAGCCGGTTCAGGCTGCCTTCCATGTCCCCGGCATTTTCTCTGGCCTCTCTGGCGGCGTTCCCCGCCCCCTGGGAATATAAGCCGAGCATGGATTCGTAGGACTCCCAGTTGGACAGTATTGCGGACAGGGCATCCGCATTATCACCCGCGCCGATGCCGTCAAGGATGCCCGTGCGCCCTGCGCCTCCTTCCGGGAGTTCACGGAAAGCGGAGGACAGCTCCTTCAGCAGCCCGATGGGCGTTTTCAGCTTTTCGGAGCTGGCTATGGTTTCCGTCATCGAAATGCCAAGGGATCCCAGCGCGTCAGCGGCGGCTCCGTCCCCCGCATCCTGCAGGACGGTGAAAATGCCGTTTAAGGCAGCCCCGACCTCATGACCGGATTTCTTTGTGTTGGATGAGGCAACGGCGATTAGCGCTGACAACTCGTCGATGCTGATCCCGCACCGGGCGGCGGTGAAGGCAGCTTCTGACGTGGCGGCGGCCATATCCTGCAGGCTCACGGAGGCGCGGCCTGCGACATAGCTCTGGGAGTCCAGCATCCGGGTGAGTTCCCCCACGCTGCCCCCCAGGCGGTAAGCTCTGTCCGCAGCCGTCAGGTAGTCTTCGGCGGCGTTGGGAGCCATGCCGCCGGCAGCCTGAGCCAGCAGGGACAGTTCGGCCATCCCTTCCGCATTGTCAAAGCCGGCCCGGAGCATCTCCTGCACGCTGGCCAGGTAACTGGCGGCGGACATGCCGTATTTGGACGCCATGTCAAAGGCATGGTCTCCCAGGTCTTCCAGTTGCTGACCGGTAAGGGCGGAGGTTCTGCCGATCTCCGTAAGGGCGCTGTCAATTTCTATCAGTTCCGATATGGCTTCCTTTGCTTCCGATATGCCAAAGGTAACGGCGGAGCTTAAGGAGAACCACTTTGTGAAGGCCTGCGAGGCTCCATCTATCTGGGTCTTGAAAAGGGCGGCGAGCTTGCTCATGCCCTCTTCTGCCTGCGGCAGTTTGAAAGAATCATCCATATTGAGATACCTCCTGTTCTTGTCATCCGTGTACAGAAACGCTTAACGGTTTTCCGCTGCGTTTTCTTTGTGGATCGTCTCTGCTAATTGGGCGATAAATTCTTTGCGGAGCTGGTCTGCGGGGACATCCTTGAAAGCAGCGTACATTTCTTGCAGCAGCCTTGCTATGTCTTTCCGGCTGCCGGCGAAGGCTGCGATGGCTCCATAAACCATTGCTTTAACTTTCCATTCATTTTTCTTCATTTTTAAGTATGTGATCATATTCCATTCCCTTTCTATAAAGGCCCGGGGTCAGGAACCCCGCCCGGCAATCTGCCGGGCAGGCCTTTCCGCCCCCAAAACCTTATCGTTCATAAATTCCGGCGTGTCATGATTCCCTGGTGACAAGTTTTGTTTCAACCGGGATGACGCGGAGATGGTCTTTGATATAACTGTATTTTATATCCCTCCTGTGGTTTCCGTTCAGATGCTTATATGCGGAAAAGATGTCGTCAAATTCATCCACTTCGGGTTCCGGGATCCCGTTAAGGGAAATATATTCCCTGTATCTTTTGTCGATTTCCGCCCCGAGCAGTTCTTTGTTCCCCCGCATCAGGGCTTTGATGGACTCTTCCATATCGCGGATATGGTTTTCCTGCAGTGCGGCAAGGTTCTGTGAGGTCCGGACAAGCAGATCGTGTTCTTCCCGCCGCCGCCTCATCCACTTTGTTTCAAGCCCGAATTTGCCGGCGGTCCATTCAAGTAAAGAAACAATGGCTCTGGCGCCGGCAAGGGCGGCGAAGACGGATAGGAAGGCATATGGGAAATCAATATTAAGCAGTTCCTTTACTGCATCCATTCATAGCCCCGCCTTTCCTTATAGAATCTGTATATATTTGCCGGATACATATCCAACGGCATTGTCTTTTGTTTTCACCTGATGCCATCCATGGCTGACAGGCCCCAGGAGGCAGACTTCGTCGCCGGCATTCAGTACGGAAACAATATTTCCCGTTTCCACTTTGGGGGCTTTGCGCATATTCAACTTTGCGCAGTTGCATACTTTTCCCTTGCCGGCATATTCTTCCTGGATATTCCCGTTTACAATGCCGCTGTGGTTTCCTGCCACATGGATTTCCCACATATATTTTACCTGCCTGGAGAAGAGGGTCCATGTGTTTTTCGTCCTGTCTGCTTGAGTGGAAGCAGGGTCGTTGATAGATACATACCCGTTTTCATATTGGTACAGCAGGATGAAGTGTCCGGAATTTGTCCAGTTTCCTTTCCCCATGCAGGCTATGACCCAGTTCCCTTTTTTCAGGGCGCTGAGGGCTTCTGCATGGGCAGGGGAAGAAGAACTGCCGTATAAATTAGATTGGTTTAACATTCTGCATGGAATGCCGTAAACGGAGAATTGGGGGAGGAAATAGGAGTAATAGGTACCTTGGTTCAGAGCCTTGTACCCATGATCCATAGACCATTGCGCTGTTGTAACTGGGGTTACATTTTTATCTTTTAAGGCGGCAATTACCATTGCGGCAACGGTAACGCCGCACCCGGAACTCCCGATGGTTTTCTTTTCCCCCTTGGCAGAGTAATTATGGTTTTTCCATCGGGGGTCTGTCTGCAAATAGCTGACTGGCCTGCTGACGGGGGCAGAGGTGGAAGATGGGGGAGCAGGGGAGGGGCATTTGTCAAATAATTCCTTTTCCGCCGTACGCCTTCTGATAAGCCCGTTCAGCGTTTTTCCGCCGGCCTTGTTATATGCGGTGATTTTTGAGCTGATTTCCGGTACGGTGCGGATGCCGTTATTCAAAAGCATGTCCAGATTGCCGGCTCCGCAGTTGAAGGTAAAGCTGACAAGGGCATCGAACTGGTTCTGGTTCCATTGGTACTTCGGAAAATAACGGTTCACCGCTTTCTCAGCGGCTGCGCAGTCTGATTTCAGATATGCGTCAGCCTGGCTTTGGGTGATTGTCTGCCCTTTGGCAACGCCTGACGTATGCCCATACCCGATGGTCCATATGCCGATGCTGTCCTGGTAGGCTGTTAATCTGCATCCTTCAAATTTTTTAATCAGGGAGAGTCCCTGATTGCTGACTGATAGACCCATAAAACCGCCTCCTTACTGCTTTTTGGCTGCATTTACGGAGGATTCAATTTTAAGTTTCAGCCATTTGTCAAAGGAACCGTATAATTGTCCGATTGCTTTCTTCGCTTCACTGGAAATCATACCCATCGCTTTTGCATAGGCCTTGTTAAATGCTTCTTCCTGTGCCGCTTGATCGAACCGGCCGCTTGATTTCAAAGAATCGACATACACCTGATTGACGTAAAGGACTGCGTCCATGACATCGGATAATGCTCCTTCAATGATGCCGCTTAAGTCTTCGTTTCTGACAGCGCTGGCAATCATATTGCTTTCTTTGATTTTTGCTTTCATAACTTCAACCGCATATTTAGCGGCTACGGGTACAATCACCGTCAAAAGAACATACAGAATATAATGGAGTAGTTCTCTGAATTCCATATTTTTCTCCTTTCCCAACGCTTTTTTGTTTATGGATAGCGGGAGGGCATTGGCTGCCCTCCCTGAAAATGGCTATTCCTCGATCAGAACCAGGTCAAGGATATTGTCGTCGCCGTCTGCCATCAGGTCACAGGTGATAGTGACTGTCCCGGGGTCACCGTTATTGGAAAAGCTGAGTGACATGCTGCCCTGCGGCGCTGCTTTGTAAGCAACCAGGCGGTAAGGCAGGAGTTCGTCATTTTCAGTTTTCATGACAGTATCGCCATAGACGGTAAAGTTTTTCGGGAAGCTGGTGGACTTAATATTGATCCTCTGGACTTTGTCAGTCACTTCCTTCATATAATAAACAATCACTTTGTCCCCTCCTGTAAGGGCAGTGGCGAGCGTAACTGTTTTGCCGGCTGCTGTGCATGGCAGCTCTGTCCCGCAGTCATCGCCTGCGGCATAGACAGCTATGCTCCCGGCTACGGGTTCGTCAGGCAGGGTGATTTCCGTCCCGGCGTTGTCCAGGACAGCTTCCATGCGTGTAACGAATTTTGCGGACTTGCTGATTTCGCCGCCAGTAATGAGCTGCCATAGCTTGACGGTCTGGATCTGGGTCTCAATGGTAAGCGTGCCGCCTCTTTCCCCGGCGAACTGGACACGTTTCGGATGTCCTTTGCCCCCATGGGCGAATACGGATTCCCCGGTAAGCTCCGTAGTGGACACGTTGGCAAAGTCCAGGTTTAAAAAGGGTTTTTTGGTTGCGTAGTCCACGAAGATCAAATCGCAGACTTCTCTGTTGGCCATGTTTTGGTTCATCATAATATAGTTCCTCCTTGTTTTTTGATATAATAAAAAGGCCGTATCAAAACGGCCTTAATTATTATCATTTGTTCTTTTAAACCATGCGGCTGCGTCAAAGCTGTTTTCTTTGTTACCCCACGCAGCCACGCTCATGGATTGGATATCATAGATATTGTTGTGCAGCAGCCTTGAAAAACAGTCCCAGAGCTGGAAGATAGTCAAGTCCGGGACATTGAGTATATTAAGGGACTGGCTTCTGTTCGCGACGGCGGACATGATGTTCCCCAGCTCCATATTTTTGTCCGTTTCCGGCTGCCTGTTTTTTTCCGCCCGCCCTTTCCGGAGTTTTTTCATGATCTCCAGCGTTTTTTTGTTTTTGACTGCCGATAAATCTTCTTCCCGGGCCGGTTTGATACAGTTGCGCTGGAAAATCAAGTCACATACATAAGGGTAGTTTTTTTCTGTAATGATCCCGGCTGCCTGATTGCTGCTTTTGGCTATAAACCCGTTGCAGTCAGGGGAATACAGGATATCTTCTTTTATAAAAAAATTGAGGATGTCCTGCAGCAGCAGGCAGGATTGCTGATTCCCGGACAGCAACTGAAAAATATTTATTCCCGGGTTTTCGTCACCGGATAACAGCTTTTCTTTTTCAGGGTAATCAATCAGTGACAGGTAAGTTTTGGGATCCATCAGCAGCATGGTAAGGTAGTACTGGTATTTATTATAGCCGAGCCGGGATATATCCCTCAGCGTTGGCGACAGGATCCCGCCTATGCCCTGCACATAGACAGGATCAGGCGATAACAGTTCAAAGTAACTTAATTTCAAAGCAGCGCCCCCTTCCTATTTTTTGCCATGGTATATCATTAAAAGAAAACCTGTTTTTTTTGAAAACAGTGGCTGAAACGCAGGAAATATGGGATAAGGCGTCATGTTAAGAAACTTCACATCTTTTCGTTTCCCTTAATTTCTTCATGCTTTCCCGCTGCCATTCCAATTGTTTTTCTTTGACGCATTTTTTGCAGTATTGGTTGTTTGTCCCGGTAACTTTTATGCTTTTCCCGCATATTACGCATTGCCTGTACCCTTTTTTAAAGTTTCCGATATACTGGTTTCCGATATTGCGGAATTCCTTAATCTTGTAAATGATTTCCCCGGAACTGTCCAGGCTGATTTTGATATTTAGGTTATCCACCATTTTGCTAAAAGAAATATATCCGTTCAGGTAGAAGCTATGCAGTAACTTATTCCGCTCCCTGGAAGTGGCAGTGACATTTGCAAGCTTAAAAATTTCCGCTATGCCTTTGGAATCCTTTTTATTGACCCACCCATCGCATTCCATGTATCTGGCAACTGCAAAAAGGGTAAACATGATTTTTTTGCTTTTGTCATTTGGCAGTGAATGGATAAAATTCAATTCGTTTTCATATATAGGTATGTAATTCCTCTCTTTCAGACGGATGGGGATTGTCCTTTCAAATAATGCTTGGCAGACGCTTACGGTTTTATGATGATATTTATATTCCTGGTAATGATCCAATTGGAATTCCAGGATCTTTTCTTTAACGATATTGGATAATGTTTCAGCGTCTGATGCATCAGAATAGTAATATTTTGCAATAAGGGTAATAAAATACCCCATAGGCAAATCGGCAGGCTTTGTTTTTGAGGCTAAAATATTGCGTATATAATCTTTTTCATTTAGTATGTACAAGTTCTATTTCCTCCAATCTTTTTATCATGTCTTCCCCGGCTGTGTCCCAGAGGAACTGTCTATTCCCGTTATGCAGATACGTAATATCCAAAATAATATTCAGGCGTTCTTCCTTATTCGGGCATATTTTTTTGGCTTCCAGGCTGAATTTCTTATATAAAAAATATCTGTTCCGGTTGGAATCGTCTTTCGTAAGATGCGTTGAGGTTTTGTATTCCCTGATACATTCACAATAGTATTGTTCTAATTCCTCAAGCGCCTGCCTGTGTTCTTTTGTGCAGCGCCTTTTGGTTTTCAGGACATGATAATCAAAGCAGGAGTTCTTATGTAATTGTAACCGGTATCCGTCCAACTGGCTTTCAACGTATCTGCAAATTTGATTCATGGAACAATTCCCCGTGCCGACCGGCATTTTCAATTCGTACCAAGATAAAAAATCTTTTTGCTCATCAGACAGTTCTTTCCTATTATGATATAAATCCTGAATGGAGCAGTTATATAATGCATAGCACTTATCGTTGCTTTCTTTTATATATTTTTTGTAGCTGCGTCTGGTTTCTTCATATATATAAATCATAAAATATGGTTTGCGGTATGCGCAGATGGATTGCAGATACTTATCATCGGCACAGGCACGTACATTGTACCAGCGGCTGGGCATGGGGGTGGCGACAATCCCTTTGATTTTGTCCAATTCCGCCTGCTGGTAGAGCTGGCCACATCCAATCCTGTATTCCAGTTCTTTATATTCTTTTGAATCCTTTGCAAAATGTGATTGCACTTCTATCATGGAGGTCACATAGTTAGTGATTGTCCCGACTTGGTTGCTCATCCCGTTTTTGTTTGTTTTTTTCACCTCGCTTTCTGTAATGGTTTTCTTAGGCGCATGGCGCTGGACACATTCGATAGCCGGAAGGTTCCGGTAACGTTTTTTTAATATAGGGTTATTGGTGGAGAAGAGAATGTCGCCGTCCCAGTCACAGCCGTTTTCGGCGATGCAAAAGGAATCCCAGGCGTTTATAATCATGACTGTGTCCATATATTGATACCAGCGCTGACATTCTTTGGAATGACTGACATGATATTTACGGATGTTGTTATGGCTTGTCATTGGGCTTCTGAAGATAACCACATCATTCTCTTTCTTATCTATCCAATATTTGGAATAGCATTCGCCTGCTTCCAGCAACCCGGTCACTTTCAGCCCGCAGACAGATTGCATGAAAGCAAAAGGGTCCCCGCTGGCGATCTGATAATTGCCTTGTACAAATAGTTTGCCGATTTTTGCGTTATTGATCTTTTTTCTAATAAATTTATGCACGGAATCAATCACATAAGGATCGCCGAGCATATATCTGCTGGCATATAATGCGCGCTGCCATGAATTTACCTTTGTATTTTCCGTAATTCCCAGGAATTTTACAGTGGAAGAGTAATCGCCGCACATGGCGTCTTTCAGATATTGGATGGTTGGCGCGCAAAGTTCTTCTATGTCTTCCTCTGTAAACTCATAGGACTGCAGATACTGATAGTTCAGTTCCCTCTGGTCTTCTAATATGGGAGGAGATATTTTTGTAACGGAAAAACTATATCCGCATTCCTTATAAGCATTTTCATAACTTTGGATATTGTCATAAGCTGACCATAGCTTAAGGGATGATTCTGTTATAATCATTTCACATTTACGGATATCCTGGATATTTCCCCATATATCTTCTATAAAATAATTGCCGTCATGAAATTCTTCGACGAACTCGATAATGGGAAATGGATAGAGCATTCCTTTTAGCCATGCATTTCTCAGGCAGACGCCGTTTGGCACATAGTCTAACTTTAAAAATTCTGCCACCCGTTTCATGTAGTCAATGGTGCAAAGGTTAAAACCATCGGATACGTTATTTTCCAACGGTTTGTTTAACACAGTTTCCATAACAGGCTCGTCAAAGTTTTTCCCGTCGTCTAAAGATATGACATCGGCACAATATTGCGTCAGGCAGTCTTTGACAACTAAGATACCGTCAGGGATACAAATTGGCTGGGAGGCGGAACAGGTTAATGCTTTATATGCTTCGTATTTTGCAGGGACAAGCGGTATGTTTTTATTTCTTTTGCATTCGCAAAGTCTGTTTAAACGGTCTATGTATTCCGAGTTGCAAAACAGAAGCGTATTGTTTTTCAGCCCGCCGGTTGTCCCTACAAATCTCCGGTAATTGATCCCGTTTACCGTGATGCCTTTGCGGGAAGCGGCCCGTCCGAAGTCTGATTTTTTATCTATGACCACTTGCAGGAAAATCTCTGAAAAATCAATTTCCGTTATGTCTTTTTTCAGGATTTTATTTGCCATGATACGGAATTCCTGCGCCTCAAATAAGGACACTAATTCCTGGAAGGCAAATGCCTCTTTTTTCGTAATCTTTAAATCCCAGTTATAATATTTCAGCTTATTGGTTCCTATTTTAAAAATCTCATATTGGGGTACGCTAATGCCGGCCATTTTTTCTCCTTTGTTTTGCAAAATATTTTAGAAGTTCCAAATCATTGCGGTTTTCTCATGTAAATAAGGCACATTTTCTTTGTTCCTTTTGCATTGCATATCAAACCTTTGATCTTTTGCTATACGGTTAGCGATTGGCGACCCGTTGGCGTTGTCCTGTTTCCGGTCGCCGGTATGGAAATCGGAGGGGAAAACGTATCCCCCGAATTTCGTGTGATCTGCTTTGAAGAGTTCCGTTTTGTTCCATGTTTTTTTCATTAGTTTATATTCTTCCTCCTTTTCATGGATTGTTTGTCCGTGTGTCTGTTAGGATATTGCTCCTTTTTGGATGATTGGAGCGTAAGCAATGGTCCTGATATATATTTCTACATTTGAATTTGGATTTTTGGTAAAATTTTACTTTCCGGATTTATATCAGAAATTTTAGGAGTACAGAAAATAGGACAGCTTATGAGTTAACATTTGGTTATCAGATGAGTCCGATAGAAGAGAAAAGAGGAATAAGACATTCTTAATTTGAAACAATAGGAATGAACGAACAAACGTTCTAATTATCTATTGACAAGAATGTATGTTCGGGTTATAATATCGGCATAACCAAAAAGTTCCTGGATACGGATCTCAATAGATACATGAAATCAGTGTTTAAGCACACTGTATTTTTTTACCTTATTAGGAAGATCCTTATGAAAAGAAAAGCGGATTTTTACCTTGCAGGAAGATCCATTGCCGGAAGGGAATAAAGGGACAAAGCCGCTTTTTATATTCCTTGCTAAGGAATTGGGACAGGCAGGAACTGAAAGAATAGGAAATAGGATGGTGTATGGATATGGAACAGATACTGATGACATACTATGAAAATAATGCAAAAAAGCTTCATAAAATGGTTGATAAAATATTGCGGAAATTTTATGAAATTCCCGATAAAGATAAGGATGACTTTTATTCTTTGGCGAATGAGGTCTTTGCAGACGTACTGAGACGTTATGACCATTCCAAAGATTTTGATGTTTTTTTGTATTCCTGCTTATGTAACAAGATTGCTTCGGAAATAAAAAGAATATACCGGGAAAAGCGTAAGGCTGATAGAATGTCTGTTTCAATTGATATGCCTATTGGCGATGATGAAGATATTACAATTGGGGATATGATCGCTGACAAATTTACGGTTGAAAAGGAATTGCTGGAAAGGGATGAAGAGGGGTACAGCCGGAAAATGCTGTTATATCTCAGCAGGCTGTCAAGCCTTCAGAAAAAAGCGCTGAAGCTGAGTACAGCCGGTTATCTCCCGAATGAGATTAAAGAAGAGCTGCATATTAGCGAGAAACAATATACGGACTGTTTTTCTGCTATTCGTTCATATAGAAATGTTTCGGTATTACTATAACTGATAGGGGCAAAACAGATCATAGGGAGGGATCTAATATGGCAAGGCCACGTAAGCAGACATATACATTAGATATGTATCTGAAGAAGAATAAAAAAGGTGATATTGATAATAATGCAGAGGTACAGAGAAATTTCGTATGGAATAAGGAGCAGATCAATGAGCTGGTGGTTACTGTACTTACAGACGATTATATCCCCCCTATTATTCTTGGGGAGGAAGAAGACTCAAAGTTACATATTGTAGACGGAGGATGCAGGACGTCTGCGTTAATTATGTATAAATATGGAAATCATAAGATAACATCTTCCATAGAAAATTCCTTGATTCCATACAAGAAAAAGGTAGTGGATGAAGACGGGAGGGTGATATACGAAGATGCAGTCTTTGATATAAAAAATAAGACCTATGAAAAACTTCCGGAGGAATTAAAGGAAAAATTTGATGAGTATCAGATTGAAACAGTGATACATGAATGCAGTGACAGTTCCAGGATATCAAAGTACATCAAGCGTTATAATAATCATGTTGCTATGAATACTGACCAGAAGGCTTTTACATATATTGACAAATTTGCAGGCTGTATCCGCAAGATTTTAGACAGCAGATTTTTTGTGGAATGCAATAATTATTCGGAAAAGGATAAAACAAAAGGCGTTGTGGAAAGAATTGTTGTAGAAACGATGATGTGCATGAATCATTTTGACAATTGGAAAACACAGGCGAAAGCAGCCTGCAAATATCTTAATCATCATGCAACGCAAGAAGAGTTTGATGTTTTTGCGGATAATCTGCATAGGCTGGAAAGGATTGTAACAGATGATATCAAGGAGATATTCAATAAAAAAGATTCCTTTGTATTTCTTACATTATTTGACAGATTTACAAAGTTGGGGGCTGAAGATAAAAAATTTGCAGAGTTTCTCAGGGTTTTTAAGACAGAAACCAGATTTACCAGCAGAAATGAGAAAGGTCTGCTGTTTGATGAAATTGATAAGGATTTAAGCACAAAGGACAAACAGGTTATTACGGATAAATTAAATATGCTTGAGAATCTCATGGCGGGATTCCTCCGCAGGGAAGAGGAACCGGAGGATGTTAGCATAGAATCCTTTGTTGCCGGAAATCTTGGACTGGATATTGGGCTGGTGAGGGATAATATAGATTTTTATGAAGAGTGCCTGACTGATTTAACAGATCAATCCATCAGGGATGGTTCAAGGCTCCTTCAAAAAGAAAACCATGCGTCATTGCTTGCCATGTTTGTTTATTCATTTGAAAATAATGTTGATCTGAAGGATTGGCTTACACAATATGCCTCGGGGCATAACACATATTTTGCAGACCAGAAAAAGAATTTCCTGCATATGAAAGCAGAGTTTGAAAAATATGAAAAAGCACGCCGTGCCGTGCAAAGCGTGTTGGGGGGTTCGCATGGAGGATAACCTTTGCATCAATCATCTTTTTGACTGGAATGCCGGATGCGGCCGTATTACGCTGCTCTAAGGGAAACAGCCCCCCGGGGACGGATCATGATTCCGGCATATGAAAATCCCCAGAAATTCAGGAATAACCTGGAACTCCGGGGATTTGCTGCGGAAGAAGGGACTTGAACCCTCACGATGTAACCATCACAAGATCCTTAGTCTTGCTCGTCTGCCAATTCCGACACTTCCGCATAATGTAATGCACTTAACTTTCTGTGCTGCAAATAGCATATTATCACTTTGAAAGGAAAAAGTCAATGGATTTTTTGAATTTATTCAGATTTGTTCAGTATTTATGAAATCATCCTGCGGGTTATTTCTTCAAGGCAACTTGACATGGCATGGAAAATCGAGGAAAATAAAACAAATAAGACTTTAAGGACGGAGGCGGAAGAATGGGAGAAATAACAGCAAAAGAGCAAATGATTTTTGATATTGCACAGGCGGAATGGGATATGTTCCAGCATGTCTATAACACCGGGGGGAGGGCTTCCTGCCAGGAAGACCCGGATACTTTTTTCAGGATGCGGATGAGCCAGTGGATGGTTTATGAGGATGAAATCCTGGAAAGCTATGTAGAGGATATCCGTCAGGCATATGCAGAGGGGAGGAATCTCCTGTTTGAGAAATATGCCAGGATGATGGAAGTGACTTATCCGGAAGAATATGAAAAAGTAAAAGAACATCTGCCAGAGGTAAGCCCGGAAAAAAGAAAAATGACGGAGGAAATTGTCAGCATTCATATGGAATGGGACCGGTACATGGCCGAACATTACCCGAACCTGCGGGCGCAGGGAAGGGTAATGACGACAGAGGAAGATTCCGTAAGGGACGGTTCTTCCACAGAAAGTTACCTTAGAGGGGAGCTGCTGACTTATTCCGACCATACCGTTGAGATGATTTTGAAGCAAGTAAAGGAGGCTTATAGGAACGGCATCAACTTAGAGAAGCAGATAATTGAGAACGAAACAAAATTTTATGGGTATCAAAGCATAGAAGATGCGGAAAGAAAGCATGGGGCAATGTGAAAAGACATGCCTGGCACGGGCAATCCCGCATCCCTTCCTTTTAAAAATGAAGCCTGCGGCGGACCGCTTCCCGGAGTCTTCGCGTGGAAAGCAGCGTAATCAGGGCAATTACGATGATTCCGCAGACCGTAAGGACGATAGCGGACCAGGATAAGGAGAGAGGCTTGCCAAAATAACGGTCTATGAACAATTCGATCCCCACACAAAGGATGGCGGCTTCCGCAAAAAGATAGAGCGCCGTAGCGATGATGGAGACAGGCAGCTTGCGGACGCATAGGGTAAGAAGTTCCGCTAAGAGGGTTGCTAAGGCTACAATAGGCACGGCCAGTTCCCAGAACCATCTGGCGGAAGCGGTCAAAAAGGTTATCATATACAGATAAACGCCGATGGCGATCCCGTCCAGAAGGAGGGAAAGGTAAATGGGCTGCTTGGTGTAGATCACGGCGGGGATGGACAGCACAAAGAGTATGATGCATATGCCGATAATAAGCAGCGACCATAGGCTGCCGGTAAAAACAAACAGATTTAATAGCGCACAGCCGACTGCTGCAGCGGACAGCACAATCGTTATGAGGATGCCTAAATCTTTTCTTTTTACGGTTTCCACCTGTCCCTTTTCTTCAGGATAAGGGGATGTGAAACCTGCTTTTTGCAGTTCGCCGGGATGTATGACGGGAGTATGGCAAAGAGGGCAGGATTTTAAAGAAGAATCCAGTTCCACTCCGCAGTTTACGCAATATGACATTTGGATCACCGTTCCTTTCTTGCAGCCGTTACCGGTTGCTTTCTATTTTAATATGGATGCCGTCTTGTACCAGTTTGCGGAAAAAATAGCGTTCTACGTCCGCTTCTTTGATACTGCTGGCGAAATTGATGGTAAGCGTATCTTCAAAACTGGCAATGGCGCAGTTGGTACGGGAAGAGAAAGGCTGACCCATATAAATATCAAACCGTTCGATATAAGGTTTCATATCTTCAGGCACTTTTAAGGCCCCCATGTTCGTTAATCCTGCGGAGGAATTCCTGTCCTGGACTTTTGTATAAAAAAGCCGGACGGTAAAATCCTTGATAAAAAGCGGGACGATCCGTATCAGCGGATTTTTCTGGGTTGCGGCATTGGTGGTGATATCGCCGCGGAGAAATTTTTCATTGATATAATAACGCATATAATTCCGCACATGAATTACAATTTCGTCAAAAGTGTATTCCCCCAGCCTTGGGTCAATCGAGGGATATACCATAGTAATGAAGTTCCGCAATGTTTTGGAAGGGAAAAAACGCCTTAGGTTTACCGGCATGGCGATTTTTACGGGCCGCAGCTTCCGGTGCCAGTCATGGGACTGTTTTTGAAGCAGGGCATAAAGAAGGACGGAATTCAGATATTCCGTAATTGTGGCATTGTATTTTGCCGCTACTGCCATCACCTGCCGGACGGACATAATGCCGTCGATAATGTTCAAAGTATAAAAGGGTTCCTTGGTCCCTCTTACCCGGTAAGCTTTTTCCCCGGGGCGGGGCGGGCGTACCTGGGCATTGGCATAGCGCATATAAGCGTCTTCCAGCTCTTCCGGATCCGGGGAGCTTTCCACATCCAGCACAAAACCGCCATTGGAAACGGGATGCCCTAAGAGCCTTAGATATACGGCGGTAATAGTCTGAAGCACACACATGCCGCCTGTCCCGTCCCCCAGGCTATGGTGGGCTTCCAGCGCAATCCTGCATTCATGGTAATAAATGCGGATGAGGTAGCGGTTGTTCGCTTTAAAAGGCATGGGCATACATGGGTTTTTAATATCCGGCTGCACAAAAGGGCCGGGGCGGTGGTTGGTTTCCAGGTACCGCCAGAAAAGCCCTTTGCGGATGGCTACTTTATACGTGGGGAAGCGCTGCAAGGCGATGTCCACGGCCTGCTGGAGAATGTCCGGGCTGACCGTTTCTTTGAGTACGACAGACAGTCTATATACAGAGGAAAAATCCCTGCGCTGCAAGGTGGGGTAAACAATGGCGGATAGATCCAGCTCATACCATATTTTTCTGTCGCTTTTTTTGTTCATAGCCATAGGGAATCCTCATTTTATAATTTCTTTTCTTAGAGTATACCACAATTTGCAGATTATGTGATAGAATTGGGGAAGAAAGAGTGAAAATTAAAAATTTTGGCCTCTGGGTTTGTGCCTGCGCGTTGCTTGCCATAAACCCGGTATGCACAAAATCAGTGCAGAAGTAAAGCAAAATATGGAAACTAATTCACGTAAAGGAAAATTAGGAGAGTTTGCTGCCGGCTATGTGAAAGGGCGGCAAAAGATTGAGGTAGGCATGGCATTGACGGATAAAAAAAATATGAATTTGATGAACCTGATAAAAAAGGTACACAGTGTAGTGGAGAATGTGGATATTGAAAAGCATAGGCAGTCACAGGATCATTTTGGGGCGATCCTTGGAAACAGTAAAGATACCGTAATCCGGGAAATCGTGATAGAAGATATGTATGCGGAGTGGATATCGGTCAACCGCGCCCATATGAAAAAGTATGTGATTTTATATTGCCACGGGGGCGGGTATTCTACGGGGAGCAGTCTGTATGCCAGGACATTGACGACAAAGCTGGCGATGTCCACATCTATGGATGTGCTTTGTTTTGATTACCGCCTTGCGCCGGAGCATCCATATCCGGCGGCTTTGGAGGACGCTATGAAAGCGTGGGATTATCTGATGCTGTTAGGATATGGGGCAAGGGACGTGATGATTGCGGGGGATTCGGCCGGCGGGAATCTGGCGCTGGCGCTGGTTCATAAGCTGAAAAGCGAAAACAGGCTGCTGCCCAGGGGGCTGGCGCTGATGTCGCCGTGGACGGATTTGACAGCATCCGGGCATTCTTACCAGACAAGGAAGGATGTGGATCCGGTATTGGACGTAGACTATATTGGGCAGATGGTCCATAATTATGCGGAAGGGCAGGATTTGACCAATCCGTTGATTTCCCCGTTGTTTGGGGATTTTGCGGAGTTCCCGTCCACCTATATCCAGGTGGGGGATAATGAAGTGTTGCTGGAAGATTCCGTGATGCTGCATGAAAAAATGATAAAGGCAAATGTGCCGGTGAGAATGGATCTTTTTGAAGGCATGTGGCATGTGTTCCAGATGTCCCCGTTTAAAACGGCATATGAAGCGATGGATAAAAATGCGGAGTTTATTTATAATATATGCCGTTAATAAATTCTTTAAAGAAAAAAAAGGATTTTTTGTTTGGATGCCGAATATTTT
This sequence comes from uncultured Lachnospiraceae bacterium, assembly GCA_910576535.1. Lineage (GTDB taxonomy): Bacteria > Bacillota > Clostridia > Lachnospirales > Lachnospiraceae > Kineothrix. The sequence goes on from CAJTKK010000006.1 coordinate 54,986, forward strand.
AAATGAACAACTAATGTTCTGTGTGAGAGGATGGTGGTTCTGCCATGGGAATGTTGATCCGCGAAAAGCTGGAACAGTGGGAAAAGGAATATTTAAGCCCTTATGCTTCTTTGAGCATGTGTTCCAAAGGACGGTCCAGGGAAGAAGAGCAATGCGATATCCGGCCGGTTTACCAAAGGGACCGGGACAGGATATTGCACAGCAAATCCTTCCGCAGGCTCAAGGATAAGACCCAGGTATTCCTGACTCCGGAAGGGGATCATTACAGGACAAGGCTGACGCATACTTTGGAAGTTTCCCAGAATGCCAGGACGATTGCAAAGGCTCTCAGGCTCAATGAGGATCTGGTGGAAGCGATCGCGCTGGGGCACGATTTGGGGCATACTCCTTTTGGACATGCCGGGGAGAGGGCTTTGAATGCCATATGCCCTTACGGGTTCTGCCATAGTGAGCAAAGCGTACGGACAGTAGATATTCTGGAGAAGAACGGACAGGGGCTGAACCTGACGGATGAGGTGAAGGACGGGATACGGAACCATCAGACGAAAGGGATGCCTTATACATTGGAAGGAAAGATTGTACGTTATTCGGATAAGATCGCATACATACATCATGATATGGACGATGCTATCAGGGGCGGGGTTCTCAAAGAATCCGATGTGCCGGGGGAGATCAGCGAAGTGATAGGCGATACGACAGGCAAGAGGCTGGATCATTTTATCCATGACCTGGTGACTTACAGTTACGAGAAGGATGATATCCATTTGTCCCCTGCGGTGGAAGAGGCTATGAAAAAGCTGAGGGCATTCATGTTTGAGCGCGTCTATCAGAATAAAGAGGCAAAGGGCCAGGAAGAGAAAGCGGAAATGCTGATGGTGTCTCTTTACGAATATTATCTGAAGCATTTGAAAAAGCTGCCGGCGCATCTATTGGCACGGATGGAAGTATATGGGGAGGCGCCGGAGGTTATTGTATGTGATTATGTGGGTGCAATGACGGACCGGTTTGCCATTGCGCAATACGAAGAACTGTTTATCCCGAAGTCATGGCATTATTAGGAGGACCGGGGATGGCAGGGATATCCGCGCAGCGGCGGATGCAGGTCCGGGTAAGGGGGCGCATATAGGAGATGTACTATCCAGACGAGTTAGTGGAAGAAGTACGGATGAAAAATGATATCGTGGATGTGATATCCGGTTATGTACGGCTGCAGAAGAAGGGGGCGAACCATTTCGGCTTATGCCCTTTCCATAATGAAAAGTCGCCTTCTTTCTCCGTTTCCGGCAGCAAACAAATGTATTACTGTTTTGGGTGCGGGGCAGGCGGAAATGTATTTACGTTTCTTATGGAATACGAAAATTACAGTTTCCCGGAGGCGGTGAAGCTGCTGGCGGACAGGGCAGGGGTGAATCTGCCTGAAATTGAGTATTCCGAAGAGGTGAAACGAAAGGAAAGCAGGAAGAGTAAACTTTTAGAGGTGAATAAGGAAGCCGCCAGATATTTTTATTACCAGCTCCGTTCCGGCAGGGGGGAGCGGGGATACCGCTATTTACAGGAAAGGAATCTCAGTGAGGAGACGATGAAGAGATTTGGCCTCGGCTTTGCCAGTATGTCGGGCGGCGACCTGGTGCAATATCTGCGTTCCAAAGGCTATGGGGATGATTTGATCCGGGAGGCCGGGGTGGCCGTCTTTGACGAAAAGCGGGGGCTGCATGATAAATTTTGGAACCGTGTCATGTTTCCTATCCAGGACATCAATCATCGGGTGATCGGTTTTGGTGGACGGGTGATGGGAGAGGCCAAGCCAAAATATTTGAATTCCCCGGAAACGGTGATTTTTGATAAAAGCAGGAATCTATACGGTTTAAACTTTGCAAGGACATCGAGACAGGATCATATCATTCTCTGTGAAGGATACATGGATGTGATTGCCATGCATCAGGCTGGTTTTAACCAGGCATCGGCATCCCTGGGGACGGCATTTACCATAGGGCAGGCCAATTTGCTCAAACGGTATGTAAAAGAAGTCCTGTTAGCCTATGACAGCGACGGGGCAGGAACCAATGCGGCGCTGCGCGCCATTGGCATCCTGAAGGAAGCGGGATTAAGCGGAAAAGTGATTAATATGGAACCTTATAAGGACCCGGACGAGTTTATCAGGAACTTAGGGGCGGAGGAATTCCGCAGACGGGCCGAAGGGGCGGAAAACAGTTTTTTCTTTGAATTGCGGATGATGGAGCGGGAATATAATTTGAAAGACCCGGAATCCAAAACCCGGTTCCACAGGGAAATTGCCAAAAAACTCTGTGGTTTTTCCGAGGAAGTGGAGAGGGAAAATTATCTGGAAGCGGTGGCAGGGAAATACCATATAGGTTTTGAAAACCTGAGAAAATTAACCGCTTCTTATGCGGCGCAGACAGGGCTTGCCAGACCGGTTGCGCGCCCGAAATCCGGGCTGGCGGAAAAGAAGAATACGCCAGAAGAAAATAGGAAAAAAGCGCAGAGGCTTCTGATTACATGGATTGCCGATGAACCGGAGGTTTATCCTAAAATAGCGAAATATATCGGGGCGGAAGATTTTACGGATGAATTGTATAGGAAAGTGGCGGACAAGCTTTTTTTGGGGCTGCCAAAGGGAGGGTTTGAACCGGCATCGCTCGTCAGCCTTTTTGCGGATGAAGAGGAACAGCGCAAAGTGGCGGAGCTTTTTAATACGAAATTAGAAGAGCTGACGACAAAGCAGGAGAGGGAAAAAGCCCTTCATGATATTGTTTATACAGTAAAAAGAGACAGCTATGAATACTATTCCGGAAGGATGGGGGCGGACGTAGATGCATTAAATCAGGTAATTGCGGGAAAAAAAGCATTGGAAGAACTTAGCAAAACGCATATTTCTTTGGATGAATGATCATACTATGACTACATGAGGAAGGATGGAACCAAAAAATGGATGAAAACACACAAGCAAAGTTTGAGGAGCGTTTAAAGGAGCTTCTGAACGCTGCGAAAAAGAAAAAAAATGTTTTGGAATATCAGGAGATCAGCGATTTTTTCAACGATATGCCGCTGGAAGAAGAACAGTTTGACAAGATATTGGAAACATTGGAACAGAATAGCGTGGATGTACTCCGTATTACGGAGGAGGACGATGTAGATGATGAGGAAATCATCCTGACGGAAGAAGACGAAGTGGATGTGGAGAACATTGACTTGTCGGTGCCGGATGGCATTAGTATAGAAGACCCGGTCAGAATGTACCTGAAAGAAATCGGCAAAGTGCCTCTTCTTAGCGCGGAGGAAGAAATAGAGCTGGCCAAAAAGATGGAAATGGGCGATGAAGATGCGAAGAAGCGTCTGGCGGAGGCAAATCTGCGCCTTGTTGTCAGCATTGCAAAGAGATATGTGGGCAGAGGGATGCTTTTCCTTGATTTGATCCAGGAAGGGAACCTGGGCCTTATTAAGGCAGTGGAAAAATTTGATTACCGGAAAGGGTATAAATTCTCTACGTACGCTACCTGGTGGATACGTCAGGCGATTACCCGGGCAATTGCAGACCAGGCGAGAACGATCCGTATTCCGGTGCATATGGTAGAGACGATTAATAAACTGATCCGTGTCAGCAGACAACTGCTTCAGGAATTAGGGAGGGAACCTACCCCGGAAGAGATCGCGGAAGAGATGAATATGCCGGTAGACAGGGTCAGGGAGATCCTGAAGATTTCCCAGGAACCGGTATCTTTGGAAACCCCGATCGGGGAGGAAGAGGACAGCCATCTGGGAGATTTCATACAAGATGACAACGTTCCGGTCCCTGCAGATGCGGCAGCTTTTACTTTGTTAAAAGAACAGTTGGTAGAGGTGCTTGGCACCTTGACGGAAAGGGAACAAAAAGTGCTTAGGCTCCGTTTTGGCCTGGACGACGGGCGCGCCAGGACACTGGAGGAAGTAGGCAAGGAATTCAATGTAACCCGTGAACGTATCCGCCAGATCGAAGCAAAGGCGCTGCGCAAGCTGCGTCATCCCAGCAGAAGCCGGAAGCTGAAGGATTACCTGGATTAATGAAAAATCCTCTATTATATAAAAACAGCATAAATCCCAGGCTGTCCGGGCGGATGCAGGCTGTGGCGGATATGGTGACGGCAGGGAACCGTGTATGCGATGTGGGATGCGATCATGGTTTTGTGTCTATTTACCTTATCCGTGAAGGGATCAGCCCCAAAGCGATTGCCATGGACGTAAATGAAGGCCCTTTGCAGGCAGCCGGGGGACATGTGAAGGAATGCGGTTTGGAAGATTACATAGAAACCAGGCTGTCTGACGGGATGGAAGCCCTCAGGGAAGGGGAGGCGGATACCCTTATCTGCGCCGGCATGGGAGGCCGGCTGATGATACGGATCATGGAAGAAGGGAAGCAAAAAGCCCTGGGGATGAAGGAACTGATTCTCCAGCCCCAGTCAGAGGTACACCTGCTGCGGGAATATCTGCGGAAAGAAGGATATCTGATTGCTGATGAGAATATGATTTTGGAAGAGGGGAAGTTCTATCCGGTAATGAAGGCGCTGCCGGCTGCTGACAGAAGAGAGGAAACGGATCAAGACGCGGCAGACAGGTTACGCATAGAGGATAAATACGGGCCTGTCTTGCTAAGAAAGAAAAATCCGGTATTGAAAACATTCCTATACAGGGAACATAGCCTTTGCGCAGAGATTCTTGAGAATCTGCGGGTCAATGGGAATGGAAAGGAAAAACGGCAGGAAGAGATAAAGAACAGAATAAAAGATATAGAGACCGCAATTTCTTATATCAACGATATTGATTGAGAATGCCTGTGATTGGCATTGACAGCAATGCTATAGATATCAATGCTATAGCATTGATGCCAGTGAATGGGATGGGCCGTTGATAAGCAAGGCAGCGGGGAAATGAGGATGCGTATGGGAATGGAAAAAAGCGTAACGTGCAGCACAGTAATAGAAAGCCTGGAACAGCTTTGTTCTCCCGTTTTTGCGGAAAACTGGGATAATGTAGGGCTTCTTGCAGGCAGAAGAGACAAAGAAGTGAAGAAAATCTGTATTGCCCTCGATGCTGTGGATGCCGTAATAGAAGAGGCGGTAAGAAACGGCGCGGATATGCTCCTGACCCATCATCCGCTGATCTTTTCCCCTATGAAAAAGATCAATACGGATGATTTTATCGGAAGGCGCCTGGTGCAGCTTTTTAAGAACGACATTAGCTATTATGCGATGCATACCAACTTTGACGTAATGGGGATGGCGGATGCGGCTGCGGATGAAATACGCTTAAAGGACAGGCAAGTGCTGAACATTACTTATGAAGATGAAATAGCAAAAGAAGGGATCGGCCGGTACGGCAGGCTTCCTCAGATTATGACGCTGGAAGAATGCGCTTGCTACATAAAAGAAGTTTTTCATTTGGAAAGCGTGAAAATTTATGGGGAAAAGGATACCGCGATAGAATGCGCCGCTATATCCCCAGGATCCGGTAAATCCATGATACGGCCTGCAGTGGAGGCCGGTGCGGAAGTATTAATTACGGGCGATATAGAACACCATGAAGGGCTGGACGCGATGGCTCAGGGGCTGGCTGTCATTGATGCAGGGCATTATGGGCTGGAGAAGATTTTTGTGCCTTATATGATAGAGTATATTCAAAGAGAGTTCCCCCAGATCAGTGTTTTTGCGGCGCGGGAGAAAAATCCGTTCTGGGTGATGGCATAGGGCGGTATGAAAAAAGAAGGAGATGGAAAAAGGAGGAGGCTTATGGTTACGGTTACGGTCAATGGGGAAGCAAGGGAGTATGAAGAGGGGATTTCCTATGAGACAATTGTAAAAGACTACCAAGGACAGTATGGCAGCCAGATTGCCTTAGTGTCAGCGAACGGGAAAATCAGGGAGCTGTTTAAAAAGGTGAAAAAGGACTGTGAACTTTCTTTTTTTACCGTCAGCGACCCGGTAGGACACAAAGCTTATGTCAGGACGGCAGTGATGCTGATGATTAAGGCGCTGCAGGATGTGGCGGGGGCGGGCAGCTTAGAGAGGGTGAAGGTGGAATTCGCCATTGGACCCGGGTATTACTGCAGCATAAAAGGGGACGTGAAACTGGACGGGGAACTGACCGGAAAGCTGAATGCGCGCATGAAAGAGCTGGTAGATGCAGATCTGCCATATATCAAGAAGTCTTATCCGATCAGCGATGCCGTGGAAATCTTCCGGCAGCAGAAGATGAAAGAAAAAGAAAAGCTGTTCCGTTACCGGAGAAGCTCGTATGTGAATGTATATTGCCTGGATGGGTATTATGATTATTATTACGGATATATGCTTCCGAGGACGGGATATGTAAAGCATTTCCAGGTTCTTCCCTATGAAGACGGCCTGATGCTCCTTTTGCCGGAACCCCAGGCGCCGGATAAGCTTCCGCAGATTCTTTTAAGGGAAAATTTGTTCAAAACCTTGAAACAATCCGATGAATGGGGTAATATGATGCATATTGGCACGGTAGGGGATTTGAACGACCGGATCTGCCAAGGGAATATTAACGACATTATCCTGGTACAAGAGGCTCTTCAAGAGCGGCGTATCGGGGAAATCGCGGAGGATATTGTAAACAGGGGCGGGGTAAAGTTTGTGATGATTGCAGGCCCGTCTTCTTCCGGGAAAACGACTTTTTCCCACCGGTTGTCGGTTCAGTTGCGTACCTATGGGCTGACTCCTCACCCGATTGCCCTGGACGATTATTTTGTGGACCGGGAACAGACGCCAAAGGATGAAAACGGCAATTATAATTTTGAATGCTTGGAAGCGATTGATGTGGAGCAGTTTAATAGGGATATGCTTGACCTGCTGGCTGGAAAGACAGTGGAACTGCCCAGTTTTAATTTCAAGACAGGACAGCGGGAATACCGGGGGAATTTTAAGACACTGGGGCCGGAGGATGTGCTGGTGCTGGAAGGGATTCATGGATTGAATGACGCCATGTCCTATGCGCTGCCCAATGAAAGCAAGTATAAAATCTATATCAGCGCGCTTACCAGCATCAATATTGACGACCATAACCGCATCCCTACTACGGACGGACGCCTGCTGCGGCGCATGGTGAGGGATGCCAGGACGAGAGGGACGCCGGCCAGGCGCACGATCGGAATGTGGGGATCCGTAAGAAAAGGGGAAGAGGAATATATTTTCCCTTTCCAGGAAAGCGCAGACGCCATGTTCAATTCAGTGCTGATCTATGAATTATCCGTGTTAAAGCAGTATGCGGAACCGCTGCTGTTTGGGATCGGAAAAGGGGAGCCGGAATATTACGAGGCGAAAAGACTGTTAAAGTTCTTGGAATATTTTATTGGAGTCAGCGGGGACAGTATCCCCAAAAATTCTATTTGCAGGGAATTTATCGGGGGAAGCTGTTTCCAGGTATAAATAGATAGAAAGAAGAAAGATACGAAGCCTGCCGGGAAACGGCAGATAAAATTGCAGGAAACAGATACTAAGTAGAATAAATGATCGCGGCTGCATCCTTCATAGGATGCAGGCGAGGAAAGTCCGGGCTTCATAGGGCAGGATGCCGGATAACGTCCGGTGGAGGCGACTCCAAGGATAGTGCAACAGAAATAAACCGCCCCATGGAATGCGGAAACATTCCGTGGAAAGGATCCGCCAACGGATTCTTAGGGTCCGGCTATGCCGGGCTTTTGGTAAGGGTGGAAAGGCAGTGTAAGAGACTACCGTTTGCCTGGTAACAGACAAAGCTCTGTAAACCCCATCCGAAGCAAGGCCAAATAGAAAGCGACAGGCTTGCCCGGCCTGCTTTCAGGTAGGCTGCTTGAAATTGCCGGCAACGGCAATTCTAGATAGATGATCATTCACGACATAACCCGGCTTACCGTTCTGCTTAGTATTTTGTTATATAAAATCTCTCCGTAAATGGGGAGATTTTTGAATCATTGGGGAAACATATAGAAGGGACACAGCGGGGAAAGGCAGGAGAAAGTATTTTTGAAAAAGGAAATGAATTTGCCGGAAGAAAAGGAAAGGGATTTTACAGTCAGACAGCATAAAATGGCATATGCAATAGGCCTGGGGATTATAGGGGCGGGCATATTTTTTCTTGTATTGGAGATTATATTTCATTTATCGGCAATACCTCTGTGGGTTTATGCCGTGATACTGGCTATATTCCTGCTGGGAGCCATGGTCTGCCTGGAAACAAAAAACAGGCAGCTTGCTGTCTGTAAAAACCATCTGTATTACAGCAATCTTTTCGGCAAAGTCAAACATTTTATATTAGAAGATATCGGTTCGGCAAAAGCGGCATTTAATCCGCCGGGGGGCAGGGACGAGCTGAAAATATGCAGTAAGGAAGGAAAAACGATCTGCCGCCTGGAGTGCAGTATGCAGAATGCGGATAAGCTTATCCGCTGCCTTCACGATAATGGGATAAAGGTTGCGATGGAGAAGAATACACGGCAGGATGTCAAGGATCTTGTTCTTCAGACGGCAATTGAGGAAGCAAAATTGCCTCATTTTTCCCGGAAGGCTTACGGGCAGGCAAAGATCCTTATGGAAGGCTGGATGGAGAAAAACAGGAAGCTGGGAGCCAAACTGCATTATGGGTTTGCGGAATATTACGGCAGCCGGATAGACTTGGAAGCGCAGATGCAGGCGGATGAAGCCAGGATTGGGGAAAGCAGGGGAGGGCTGCCGGAGGATTATCTTTGCCTGCTGGAGGTTTATGTAAAAAAGGACGGCAGTTTTGTGCGGGACAGAAAAAAACAGATGTTGGTCATGAGCTTTCCGGTATTTTATAAAAGGAAGGCTAAGACGGAAGAAGGGGAAATCCGGCTATACTATAATGAAAGCTGGAAAAGGGATTTGGAAAATGGCCTGCAGTCCTTGGCGAAATATCTGCCGGGGCGCCGGTTTTTTTTAGAACAGATGGAATTAGGGTATGAATTGAAAAGTGAGGTATCAAAATGAACGGAAGTGTTTGGATCGGGGTAGGAATCCCCTTTTTAGGGACAGCGCTGGGGGCAATGTGCGTCTTTCTGCTGCGGAAGGAATTGAATGCCACAGTGCAAAAAACAATGCTTGGTTTTGCTGCCGGAGTGATGGTGGCGGCTTCAGTATGGTCGCTGCTGATTCCGGCTATGGATTTGTCAAAGCCTATGGGGAACCTGGCATTTCTTCCGGCCGCCGCAGGGTTTTTGCTGGGAATCGGGTTTCTGCTTCTGCTTGACAGGGTAGTGCCTCATCTGCACCTGGATGGGGGAGAACAGGAAGGGATAAAAAGCGGATGGAAAAAATCTACGATGTTGATGCTGGCGGTTACCATCCATAATATACCGGAAGGGGCGTCGGTGGGGATTGTATTGGCCGGGGCAATGGCGGGAGGCAGCCCGATTACCATGGCCGGGGCGATTGCCCTGTCGGCAGGCATTGCAATACAGAATTTCCCGGAAGGGGCAATTATATCCCTTCCGTTAAAGGAAGAGGCAGGGAAGGGAAAAGCTTTTGCGTTAGGGGTATTGTCCGGGGCTGTGGAACCGGTGGCGGCAATTCTTACGCTGCTTTTAGCAGAGCAGATTACCCCGTATATCCCTTATACCCTCGCTTTTGCGGCAGGGGCTATGCTGTATGTGGTGGTGGAAGAACTGATACCGGAATCGGCAGAAGGGGAGCATTCCAATATGGGAACCGTGGGCTTTGCCATCGGATTTGTAATTATGATGGCAATGGATGTAGCTTTGGGATAACTTGGCGAATGATAAGAATATGCTATAAACCCCATTCTTTTTTCGCTTATCTTGTGATATAATGAGCGTTAGCGGAGGGTATGCCGGTATATTGCATATCCGGCCGGCTGCAAGCGAAGAGAAGAAAGGCGGAGGGATATGTACGAATTAAAGGACGAATATTTGGTAGGGATTGAATCTATCGACAATGAACATAGGGTGTTGTTTGAAATAGCGGACGAAATCTATCAGTTATGCATTAATGAATTTGTGCCGGATAAGTATGATAATATCGCGGGACTCATCCAAAGGCTGAAGGATTATACGGAGATGCATTTTGACCATGAGGAGGCTTATATGGAGAGCATCCAGTACAAGAGGATGTTTACCCAGAAGGTCCAGCATGACAATTTCAAACGTAAATTAGAATCTATGGATCTGGAAAGCATGGATGAGAACCAGGATCAGGCGATCCAGGATCTCTTAAAATTTGTAACAGACTGGCTGGTGGAACATATTCTGGAGACAGATAAGAGAATTGCGGAATAAAGTTTTGTGCCTGTATTGCATACGGAGGTTTGGGTATTTGGGAAGGAGGAAAAAAACGTGAAGGCGGACACTGCAAAAAAAGATTATAAGGAACGGCTGAAAAGACATTTTGACGAGCTGCGCTGGCTCTATATGGAATTGTATGATAACAGTTCCATGTTTGCGGAGTTATGCGATAAAATGAAAGAGTTTTATCTGGAACGGGGCAAGGACCTGAAGGCTTTGGATGTAAAACGGGAAAAGCATCAGGACTGGTATAAACAAAACGATATGCTTGGCATGATGTTTTATATTGACAATTTTGCAGGCGATATGAAGGGCGTAAAATCCAGGCTGGATTATATTGAACAGTGTAATGTAAATTATATTCATCTGATGCCATTCCTTGAAACGCCGAAAGGGCGTTCCGATGGCGGTTATGCTGTTTCCGATTTTAGGAAAGTGCAGGAGAACTTGGGTACGATGGAGGATCTGGAAAAACTGACGGACGCCTGCCATAAGAAGGGGATTAATGTCTGCATGGACTTTGTTATGAACCATACTTCGGAAGACCATGAATGGGCAAAAAAGGCCAGACAGGGCGACGGGGAATATATGAGCCGCTATTTTTTCTTTGAGAATTCTTATATTCCTTCTTTGTATGAGCGGACAGTGCCGCAGGTATTTCCTACAACGGCTCCTGGGAACTTTACTTATCTTCCGGAAGAAAACCGTTTCGTTATGACCACTTTTTACCCTTATCAGTGGGATTTAAATTATAGGAACCCAAGGGTTTTTAATGAGATGATGTATCATTTTCTTTACCTGGCGAATAAAGGGATTGACATTATAAGGATTGACGCGGTGCCTTATATATGGAAGGAACTGAATACATCCTGCCGGAACCTTCCCCAGGTACATACGATAGTGCGCATGATGCGTATGATTGGTGAAATTGTCTGTCCGGGCATTCTTTTGCTGGGTGAGGTGGTGATGGAACCGGAAAAGGTAGTCCCTTATTTTGGCACGGTGGAAAAGCCGGAATGTCATATGCTTTATAATGTAACGACAATGGCAACCACATGGCATACGGTAGCTACCAGGGATGTGCGGCTTTTGAAAAAACAGTTGGATATCGTGAATTCCCTGCCGAAGGATTATGTCTTTTTAAATTATCTGCGCTGCCACGATGATATTGGCTGGGGGCTGGACTACGGAACGCTGATGACGGAAGGGATCGGGGAACGCTCCCATAAGAAATATCTGAATGATTATTTCCAGGGCTATGCCGGAGACAGCAACAGCCGGGGTGAGCTGTATAATGCAGACCCGGTGACAGGGGATGCCAGATTCTGCGGGACGACAGCTTCTATGTGCGGTGTGGAGAAAGCCGGTTTTGAGCAGGATGAGGCTGCCATGGAGAAGGCGGTTCAAAAAGATGTGATGCTTCATGCCTATATGTTTATGCAGTCCGGGATCCCGGTGCTGTACAGCGGGGATGAAATCGGCCAGGTCAATGATTATACTTATAAGGAGGATCCGGATAAGGCTGCCGATTCCCGATATATCCACCGTGGGGCGATGAACTGGGAACTGGCAAAGAATATCTCCCAAAAAGATACAGTGGAAGCAAAGATTTTTCACCGTCTGGAACAATTAGAGCAGCTTAGGAAAAAGGAAAAGGTATTTATGTCCAATGCGGATACATGGACGGTTGAAACATGGGAGCCTTCGGTATTGTGTATGGGAAGATATTATGAAGGAGAAAAAATAATCGGCCTGTTTAATTTCAGCGAATACGATAAAACAGCATGGATCAATGAAACGGACGGTGATTATATTGACTTGATATCGGGCGAAGAGATGAAGCCGATAGGGGTTAATATACCGGCATATGGATTTTATTATCTGAAAAAACGATCGGAATAAGAACATAAGAAGAACATAAAAAGAACATAAAAAGAAACGCCAAGGCTGCAGAAATGCTGCTGCGGCGTTCTTTTTATTGGGGAAGGGCGGTTGTTGACAGCAGGAAAGCCGCCTGGTTCAGCCTTTTTGTCTGTAAAAGCTGTTTGAAGAATAGAAGAAAAGAAAAAGGAGATCGGGGAATTCTTTGTAATCAGCGATGACATATCAGCGGATCCCCTGGCAAAAAGGCCTACGCAGGAGCAGTTGGACTGGTCGGCAAAGGTGGCGGCGGCGCAGGAGCGGCTGGTGAAAGAGTACCGCTTGGACGGGCTGGCTTATTACTATCATGGGTCTGCGGACGGTGCATACGAAAAACTCCAGTCAGGTTTTATCGTAGGGCGTTCCCTGCTGACGGCAAAGGGCATTCCCTGTGCCGGGGAGGGGGATCTGAAGACATGCCTTGCTATGAAAATCTGTGATATTGTAGGGAAAGGCGGTTCGTTCTGCGAAATAGTGGTGACGGACTATGAGCAAGGCACAATATTGCTTGGGCATGATGGACCGTTCCATTTGGCGATTGCACAAGGCAAACCGCTTTTACGCGGTTTAGGGGTGTACCATGGAAAGCAGGGGACAGGCATTTCCGTAGAAGCGAAAGTGCGCGCAGGGGAAATTACTAATCTGGGATGTACCCAGACCGTGGATGGGCGGCTGAAATTCATTATCACGGAAGCGGAAGCAACGGATGGACAGATTATGACAATAGGAAATGCCCAGACCCATGTGCGTTTCCGCAAAGACCCGGATTCCTATATGGACGAATGGTTTGCACAGGAGCCTACCCACCATTTCGCTATGAGCGTCGGCCATAACGGGAAGCTGTTTGGGAAGATAGCGGATCTGCTGGGAGTGGAGGCGGTAACGCTGGGTGAATAATATTTTTGCCGTTTCCTTTTAGCGGGGGATGCATTATAATAGGCTGGATAATGAGGATAGAACCTATAAAAAGGAGGCGGCAGTTGATGTGGTTTTTATTTGCGGTACTTTCTGCGGTTTTTGCAGCGTTTACTTCTATACTGGCTAAAATCGGCATAAAGGGTGTTGATTCCAATCTGGCTACAGCGATACGGACAGTAGTGGTCGTTATCATGTCATGGGGGATGGTTTTTTTAACAGGCGTCCAGGACGGGATAACGCAGATTGGAAAAAGGAGCTGGATTTTCCTGATTCTGTCCGGGCTGGCAACCGGCGCTTCATGGCTTTGTTATTACCGGGCGTTGCAGATGGGGGAAGTATCCAAGGTGGCGCCGGTGGACAAGATGAGTGTTGTCATAACTCTTATTCTGGCATTTGTGCTTCTTCATGAAGAGTTTACTGCAAAGTCATTGATTGGCTGTGTGCTGATTGGCGCGGGGACTCTGGTTATGGTTTTATAGCCCGCCGGGGAGGGCATGGAGGTTCATAAAAGGCGAGCATGGGAGCAACATTGGAATTTATAATACTCATATGCGTCTTAAATATCTGTATGGGGAGAAGTATGGCCTGCATTTTGAGAGCGATTATGGGCATGGAACGGAGGTTCAGGTGAGGATTCCTGCAATCTTATGCCAAGCTTAATGGAGGCGGCGTATTCGGAAGGCGTTATCCCGGATAACTTTTTAAACTGCCTGGAAAAGTAATGGATAGAATTATAACCGAGATGCTCCGCAATCTGGGAGAAATTCATCTGGCGGCTGCGGATTAGCTGCTTTGCAGCAGTGATTTTCATAAGGGAAAAATAATCAATAATCCCGTAACCGGTATTATCCCGGAAAATCTGCTGCAAAAGGGAACGGCCGATTAGATTGTCACGGCATATCTGCTGGATGGTCAGGTGTTCGTCAATATGTTCTTCCATGTAAGAAATGATTTTGTAAAACAGTTCGTCTTCCCCCCGTTTGCGGACTGATTTTGGGATGGCGGCAAAGGCGCTGTCCTCCCTGTGATTGCGGATAAGCTGTATGAAGAGCTGGTGAAGATAAATCAGAATGAGCTGTTCGGAGCCAAAAGGGACGTCAGGGCTGTCACGGCGGCTCAGCTTCTGGCAGCAGGGTCCGTCTAACGGGCAGGAATAGGTAAGGGATGCTTCCTGGATGATTTTTCTAAGGAGCAGCCGTTCCGAGGGGCCGATTTCCAATATTTTTCCCCGGAAAAAATCCATGGCGGGAGAGGCGCATATAAAGCCTATGGAAATCAGACTGGATGCAACGTCTCCTTTGGAGCGGACGCTATGGGGTTCCCGGGGCTGACAGAAAAGGATGGAGTCCTTATTCAGCGTATAGGTTGCGGAACCGGCAGAGGCATGGACAGCGCCTTTTTCTACGCAAAGGAATTCCCAGAAATCGTGGGATTTTTCTTGAAAAACAAAATCGCTGATGGATTGGAAGCAGTGGATGGAAACGATTTCGTCGATAATCAGTTCTTTTTTCAAAGTAATGCTTTCGTAAGGCATAATTTTCTCCTCTGGCCAGCTATATTTATCAAATAAGATGAACAATTATACAAAGCTTTTTTTAAAATACGAATTATAATGGATATTAGCATATATTCAACCCACGGGCAGTATACCTGATAAAAGTATATATGATATGCGCGGGAAAAGAAAGTATATATTTGAGATATTGAACAAACAAGGAAAAAAAGATTGGAAATTAAGATTTTGAAACGCAAGTCTGCGCCTGATGGCACAAATGCGTACACGGAGAAAGGAGCATGGTTATAAAAATGAAAAAACCGGTTTTAGTAATTATGGCTGCGGGAATGGGCAGTCGTTACGGGGGGCTTAAACAGATTGATCCAGTAGACGGGCAAGGGCATATTATTATGGATTTTTCCTTATATGATGCAGTGAAAGCGGGTTTTGAGAAAGTAATTTTTGTTATAAAGAAAGAAAATGAAAAAGATTTTAAGGAGGTAATCGGGGACAGGATTGAAAAAATCGTGGAAGTGGAATATGCATACCAGGATTTGCAGGACATCCCGGAAGGCTTTGAAGCGCCGGCTGGAAGAACGAAACCATGGGGGACCGGCCATGCGGTAATGAGCAGCAGAAACCTGGTGGATGGGCCTTTTGTGGTAATCAATGCAGATGATTATTATGGAAGAAGCGCTTTCTCCCAGATTTATGATTACCTGGTATCCCATGAAGACGGGGAAAAGTATGCATATGCCATGGTAGGCTATGTGCTGGAAAATACTTTGACGGAGAATGGGCATGTGGCAAGAGGGGTATGTACTACCGATGAAAACAGCCGCCTGTCAGGGATTACCGAGAGGACGCGGATAGAGAAAAGGGGCAGTGAGACTGTATATACGGAAGATGAAGGGGCGACTTGGCATGTGATCCCGGAAGGAAGCATTGTATCTATGAATCTGTGGGGTTTTACCGGGAGCTTTATGAAAGAGCTGGAGGCAGGGTTCGCGCCGTTTCTGGAAAAGGGGTTAAAGGAAAACCCGTTGAAGTGTGAGTATTTCCTTCCCAGCGTGGTGAATGGGCTTTTAGAGGCGGGAAAGGCAGAGGTTGCCGTGCTGAAATCTTATGACCGCTGGTATGGGGTGACTTATAAAGAGGATAAACAGACAGTTGCGGATGCGATTGAAAAGATGAAAAAAGAAGGGCTATATCCGCAGAATTTATGGGAAGAATAACAAAATCCTGAAAATCGTTTCTTATTGGGAGAGAAAAAAGCTTTTCCGGGAAATTTTTCTATTTGTACAAAAGGAACCCGGTAAGCAGGGTTTGGTGTAGCAGAAGAGATAAAACGGGAGGGAAAAACAGCGTGAAGAGGGAAAAGATAAATGAAATTGCAAGGGAATTTGCTGCAGATCATCCGGCAGTAAAAAAACTGAAGGACGTTTCAGTGAAAAGGAAGCTGTCCGCACTGTCAAAGGTTTTGATTTCCGGGATGTTGTTTATTGCGGCAGTTGCGGCAGTAGGGCTATGGATGGTAAAGGCGCAGGCAGGAACGATTACGAAAAACTGGATGCCTTGCGCTGTTCTGGCAGAGGATTTGAAGGCATTGACAGCGGAATACAGGATTCTCCAGTATGGGCATATTGTTTCCGAGTCAGAAGAGGCCCGGGCGCAATATGAGACAGAGATGGAACAGGTTTTAACTGAAATTAATGAGCGGACAAAGATGTATGAAGGATACGCCCGTAAGGATGAGGACAGGGCTTTGCTTGAAGAAGCAAAGAAACAATGGGAAACTTATCTTGGAGTAAGCAACCGGATTATGGAAGCAAGCCAGGCCGGGGAAACTGCCCAGGCCGGGGAATGGATGGCGGCAGAGGCAGAAGATTCTTTTGAAAGCTTCAATAAAAAGATGGGGGAGCTGGCGAAATATAATGCGGCGGGGAGCGATGCCGCAATCAGGAAAGTAGACAGTACATATTGGTTTTCCATGATTTTGATGATTGCCAGCGCAGTGGCGGCGATTATGATAGGCGGTACGGTTTCTGTGGCAGTAAGGACGATTGTGGTAAGGCCGCTTAGGGAAATAGCAAAGGCGATCAAAGGGATCCAGAAAGGGGAATTGGATACCCATTTAACATATGAATCACAGGATGAACTTGGGCTGCTTTCCGATAATATCCGGGAATTTATCCAGAATCTGGTGGCGATTATCCGTGATGAGAGCGTGATTCTGGCTAAAATGGCGGAAGGGAATTTTGATGTGGATTCCCATGAGAAAGAAAAATATCTGGGTGATTTTAAACCGATCCTGGATTCCATGGCGGAAATTAAATATAAATTAGGCTCTACCATTTCCAATATTTATAAATCTTCGAATCAGGTAAGCGCGGCTTCGGAGCAAATGGCGGCTTCCGCCCAGTCTTTGGCGGAAGGTTCTACGGAGCAGGCGGAAAGCGTGCAGGAAATTGCCGCGATGGTAAGCGATATGGGGGAAAAAGCATCCAATGGCGCGAAACGTGCGGAAGAAGCCAGCAACTATGCTGTGGAGGTAAAACAGCAGGCAGAAAAAGGGAATGTACAGATGGAAAGGATGATGAAGGAAATGGATATCATTTCCCAGACATCCAAAGAAATCGAAACAATTATTGATACGATTGAAGAAATTGCGGAACAGACGAACCTGCTTGCGTTAAATGCTTCTATTGAGGCGGCAAGAGCCGGGGAAGCCGGCCGGGGATTTGCCGTGGTAGCCGGGGAAATCGGGAAATTGGCGGGACAGTCTGCGGAGGCGGCAACGAATACAAGGGAACTGATCCAAAAATCCATGGGTGAAGTGGAAAGCGGGAACGGCATTGCCAAAGAAACAGCGGAGGCATTCTATGCTGTGAACGAAGGAATCAGGAAAGTCGTAGAGCTGAACGGGATAGTCAAAGAAGACTGTGAAAACCAGGCACAGGAAGTTAATGAAATTAATGAAGGGATAGAAGTGATTTCCGGGGTAGTGGAAAGCAATTCCGCCGCTGCGCAGGAAAGCTCGGCTACCAGCGAAGAACTGGCGGCTCATGCCCAGACTTTGCAGGCTATGCTGACACAGTTTACATTTTCGGAATAAGGAAATTATTATAGCCGCATGTTGCGGGAAGGTTCATTAGAAACTGCAGGGATGGATTCGCCAGGAATCCTCTCTGCGGTTTTTTGCTTTATAGGAAAGTCCTTCGTCAAGCGGTCTGCTGTCCGGCGTTGGCCGGGTTCCTGGGGCTATCTGCAGAATTTTTGTATCAACGCCTGATGGCATGTTTGAGCCGCCGGCGCGGGGGACGGCAGGCGCTATTCTAAAATGGGGATTTCAATCTGGACAATATAATCCTCAATCCGATCAATGACATTTTCATTAATGCCCATTTCATATGAAAATCCATGAATCCTCAGATGATGCTTTTTGGTATAGTCAAGAATTTCCTGATACCGTTTTGGCAGCATATCCCAGTCTCCTTTATGGAAGGCTTTCAGGTATTTTCCGCCGGGGGTTATATGCAGGCCGGACTGGTATGCGAGAAAAGGGATTTCGATAAAGAGATTGGAGTAACCGTCAAAGCTGCCGTTTAACAGGCTGGCAGCGGGGATCATCGAACCATAGGAAGCCTTATGGAGATGGCCAAGCCGGTATTTTTCTGTCTTGGAAGTAATGAGTTCCACTGCTTTCTCAAAGGTGGTATCCCGGTCTATGTCTACGGTGACCAAACAGCGTTCTTCTTTTTCAACAATGCTGATTTCGGATAAGTCCATAGTCAGCAAGGTATCCATATTCTGACGGTGCGTACATAGGAGCGTGCGGACTGCATGCAGATGAGTGATCTGCGTATCGAGATCCGCAATTTTTTCTTCCAGAAGGTATTTCAGGCTGTGGGCAGAGCGGTTTTGCATAAAAGTCTGTATTTCATGAATGGAAACGTCCAGTTCTCTCAGCAGCAGGATGGTTTCCAGGACAGAGCTTTGATGATAGCTGTAATACCGGTACCCGTTTTCCGGGTGAATGAAGATAGGCTCGAATAGTCCGATTTCATGATACCACATCAGAGTTTTTTTATGAATGCCGTGCATGGCTGCAAACTGGCCGATGGTGAGAAGTTTGTCCTTGTGATTCATCATTACCTCTAAAAATTTCAAAACAATGCTTGACTATACAGTTACTGTACGGTTTATGATACCATATACAAAGCGAAAAAACAAGATAAAGGGAGGAAAACTTATGGAAAACTCAAATGTGTATGAAAAACCGGTAACGCATAGGAATATCTTAAAATTTGCTGTGCCGACCATTGCAATGACAGTCTTTATGTCTTTTTATACAATGGTTGACGGTCTGTTCGTATCTAACCTGATCGGTACGGATGCGCTTTCGGCGGTCAATCTGACGGCTC
Source organism: uncultured Lachnospiraceae bacterium (assembly GCA_910576535.1). Classification (GTDB taxonomy): domain Bacteria; phylum Bacillota; class Clostridia; order Lachnospirales; family Lachnospiraceae; genus Kineothrix. Next base: position 74,046 of record CAJTKK010000006.1, read on the forward strand.
CGGTCATCCAGCTTGTCACGGCAATTTCTACCATGCTTGCCACAGGCGGAAGCGCAGTCATTATGAAGAAAATGGGGGAACAGAAGATAGAGGAGGCAAAAGAGGATTTTACATTTTTCATTATAGTAAATGTTATTGCAGGGGGCATTATGTGTGCGGCGGGGTACCTGTCCATGGATCATATTTTTGCCGGTATGAATCTTTCTGCGGATGTAGAAGGGTACTGCGTGGAGTATTTGAGTCGTTATCTGATATTTACCGTGCCGGTTCTTCTCATGAATAACTTTACTCTTTATATGATTGCCAGCGGGAGGGCCAATCTTTCCCTGGCCTGTTCTGTAACAGGCGGTATCCTGAATATGGTTCTTGACTATGTATTTATCGCCAGGGCCGGTATGGGGATTGGCGGCGCTGCGGCCGCGACAGGGCTTGGCTATTCCGTGACGGCGGTTGCAGGCCTGTTTGTTTTTAGCCGGAAAAAGAGCCTTCTGCATTTTAAGAAACCGGCATTCCGCTTTAAAGCGCTTGCGGCTGCGGCTGTTAACGGATGTTCAGAGATGGCGGCTGCGCTTGTTACCGGGATAATAACAATGATGTTTAATTGGACGATGCTGCATTATGCCGGGGAAGACGGAGTTGCGGCCGTTACGGTTATTATGTATGTGCTGATGTTCGCAAGTTCTCTATACACGGGCTATTCCTATGGGGTTGCGCCTATGATCAGTTATTATTATGGGGAACAGAACCGGGATAAGCTGAAAAAACTTGTTGCGGCCAGCTTAAAGGTGATTGCAGGGATTTCTTTGGCTACGGCAGCGGCTTCCTTTATGCTGACAAAGCCGCTGGTGTCTGTTTTTGCCCGCCCGGATAATCCGGTGCATGATCTGGCGGTAGCCGGGAATAGGATTTGTACGATAGCATTGCTGTTTATTGGCTTCAATATTTTTGCCAGCGGGATGTTTACGGCGTTATCTAATGGGATAGTTTCGGCGGTTCTTGCATTTTCAAGGTCTTTTGTATTTATGCTGATTACCATGATTGCGCTTCCGGTGATCCTTGGCGTGAACGGGATCTGGCTTGCAACGCCTGCGGCAGAGCTGATGGCGCTTGCCTTGTCTGCGTTCATGTTCTTCCGGTATAGGAAAAAATATGGGTATATGACATTCTAAAATTTTTTTTATTATTTTTCCTGTATAGATGTTGACATGGGGAAAAAGAGTGATATAATGAACATATGAACAGTTATTCATATGAAAAACAGACGGGGACAGGAATAGCTGGAAAGGAAAAGCAGGAAGGGGGCTGTTCATGAGGCGGAAAGAAGAACAGGTGGAAAAATGCGAATATATCCATGTGCATAAGGATATCGTAGAGAAAGTCAATGAGCAGATGCCGGAAGAGGATAAGCTTTATGACCTGGCGGATTTTTTTAAGGTATTTGCCGATTCTACCAGAATTAAGATCTTATATGTGCTGATGTGCGGGGAAATGTGCGTATGCGACCTGGCGCAGATTTTAAATATGACCCAGTCTGCGATTTCCCATCAGTTGCGTACTTTAAAACAGATGGATCTGGTACGTAACCGGAGAGAGGGGAAGACGGTGTTCTATTCTTTGGCGGACGGGCATATTAAGACTATTTTAAGCCAGGGGCTGGATCACATTGAAGAAGATGAATAGGAAAATAATAAGAATAAGGAGGAGAAGAGAATGAGAAAGACTTATATCTTGGAGGATTTGGACTGTGCGCATTGCGCAGCGGAAATTGAAGCGGCCGTAGGGAAGCTGGATGGGGTGACAAGTAGCTGCGTTACTTTCCTGACACAAAAGCTTGTGGTGGAAGTGGAGGATGCAAAGGCAGGAAAAATCACGAAAGAGATAAAGAAAACAGTGAAGAAGTATGAGCCTGACGTGGAAGTTGTGGAAAAATAGACGGCGGGGCAAAGCGCCGGACAGGGAAAGGGCTGCCGGGACAGGAAAAGGCGGCCCTTGAAAAAAGATAGAGGGCAGGTGCGAACTAATGAGCAAAAAATTGAAAAAGAGAATAAAAAGGGTGGGGATTGGGGCGGCCATTTATTTGGCGGCAGTTATTTTTTCCCGTTTTGCCCCTTGTTTTCATATAGGTAAGTTAGAGATCAGCACAGCATTGTTTGTGTTTCTTGCCGCTTATTTTATCATTGGCGGGGATGTGGTGAAAAATGCATTAAGGAACATTGGACAGAAGCAGATTTTTGATGAGAATTTTCTTATGACGGTTGCGACGGCAGGGGCTTTTTTTGTAGGCGAATATGCGGAAGCGGTAGCCGTGATGCTTTTTTATCAGGTGGGGGAATGCTTCCAGTCTTATGCGGTAAATAAATCCAGGAAATCTATTGCTGATTTGATGGATATCCGCCCGGATTATGCCAATGTGATGAGAAACGGCGGCCTGGAGCAAGTAAATCCGGAGGAAGTGGCAATTGGGGAAACCATTTTAGTAAAGCCGGGGGAACGGATCCCTTTGGACGGGATGGTTTTGAAGGGGAACTCTTCCCTGGATACCATGGCGCTTACCGGGGAAAGCCTGCCTAGGGATGTCATGGAAGGGGAAGAGGTGATAAGCGGCTGCGTGAATCTTTCCGGTGTGCTGGAAATCCGGGTATTGAAAAATTATGGGGAATCAACGGTGGCAAAAATCCTTGACCTGGTGGAGAATGCCAGCGGCAAAAAGTCGGAAGCGGAACATTTTATTACCAAATTCGCCAGATATTATACGCCGGCGGTAGTAGGGCTTGCAGCGCTTCTGGCAGTGGTTCCGCCTTTGGCGGCAGGCGGCGGATGGGCAGAGTGGATATACAGGGCTTTGAGTTTTCTTGTTATTTCCTGCCCCTGCGCATTGGTCATCAGCATTCCGTTAAGTTTTTTTGGAGGGCTGGGGGGAGCCGGCAGAGCTGGTATTTTAGTGAAAGGAAGTAATTATCTGGAAGCTCTTGCGGACGCAGAGATCATCGTTATGGATAAAACGGGAACTCTTACAAAAGGGGTTTTTGCGGTAAGGAAGATAGCGCCTTCCCAAGGGATTGACGAAAAGGAACTGCTGGAAACGGCAGCTTATGCGGAGAATTTTTCTAATCATCCGATTTCCAGGTCTTTGGTGCAGGCTTATGGGAAAGCAATTGACGATACCCGACTGAAAGAAGTGGAGGAAGTGGCGGGGCATGGAATAAGCGCCGTTCTGGATGGGAAGCGTATTCTGGCAGGGAACAGTAAACTGATGGAGAGCCGGGGCGTGTATGCGGACGCTGTAGAGGAAAACGGCACGGTGGTTCATGTAGCAAGAGAGGAAGAATATCTTGGTTATATTGTCATTGCAGATGAGGTGAAAGATGATGCAAAAGCCGCCGTGGACGGCTTCAAGAAAGCAGGCATGAAGCACATTGTGATGTTGACCGGGGACCGGGGAGAAACGGCTGCCTTTGTAGCAGGGGAACTGGGGATTACCGAAGTGTATGCGGAACTGCTTCCCGGCGGTAAGGTGGAACAGGTTGAGAAGCTGCTTGCGGCAAAGACGGAAAAGGGCAGACTGGTTTTTGTAGGCGACGGAATCAATGACGCCCCTGTGCTGGCAAGAGCTGATATCGGAGTGGCCATGGGCGGGCTTGGCTCGGACGCGGCGATAGAAGCGGCGGATGTGGTCATCATGACAGATGAACCCTCCAAGATCGTTAAAGCGATGGAGATTTCCAAAAAAACGTTGGGGATTGTCAAGCAGAATATTATATTTGCCATTGGGGTGAAAGCGCTGGTATTGCTGCTTGCGGCCATTGGCGCTGCATCTATGTGGGCTGCGGTGTTTGCGGATGTAGGAGTGGCGGTAATTGCTATTTTGAATGCTATGCGGGCTATGAAATAGGAGATATGGATGAGGGCTTAGGCCGTCTGGGCATAATTTTTGCCGCAGGCGGCCTTTGCTTTTCCACAGGCCTTTGCGTAGCAATTGCAAGCCAGACGGCGTTGCCGCTGGGCAAATTTCATGAGTTACAAAAAACGGGCTGACGCTATTGACAATATACCCTATGGGGGTATAAAATGACTACACGGGAGGATATAGAATGGAGAGAAAGGAAAACGGGGAAGATAGAGGTGGAAGAAAAAGCCGGAAGACAGAAAAATGGCAGGAAGAGGATTGCTGCCATAAGATGAAGGAACGGGATGAAAAAGAGTATAAAGGTTTAATTCATCGTCTGAACCGTATTGAAGGCCAGATAAGGGGGATTAGGGGCATGGTGGAAGAAGAGAGGTATTGTACGGATATTCTTGTCCAGGTTGCGGCAGTGAATGCGGCTTTAAACAGTTTTAATAAGGAGCTGCTGGCGAATCATATACGTAGCTGCGTGGTAAACGACATTAGGGAAGGCAGGGAGGAAACGATTGAGGAGCTGGTAGGAACCTTGCAGAAATTGATGAAGTAAGAAAACGGCATCAAAGAAAGAATTGGAAAACTGGTAAAGCGGTGTCATATGGCCTGTATATTGTAGAAAATCAGGCAGATGAAGCCGGCAGTAAAAGAAAAACGCAAGCAAGGAGGCAGATATGGATCAATATATCGTAACAGGTATGAGCTGCGCGGCCTGCAGTTCCCATGTGGAAAAGGCAGTGTCAAAGGTGCCGGGCGTCACATCCTGCTCGGTGAGCCTGCTGACCAATTCCATGAGGGTGGAGGGTTCTGCACCGGAAGAAGAAATCATAGCAGCGGTGGAAAAAGCCGGGTATGGGGCGGACCGGAAAGAAAGCGGGAAAAGGGACGGGGAACGCGTAGGGGTAAAAGCAGGGGAAGAGGCTTTGCGCAAAAGGGCAAAGGATGCGGAAGGGGCGATGAAACGGCGGCTGGCAGTTTCCATTGGTTTTTTGGCGCCGCTTATGTATATTTCCATGCATCATATGTTTTATGAATGGTTTGGGCTGCCCGTTCCGGCATTTGTAAGGGCAGTGTTCCATGGGAATGAAAATGCGGTAACATTTGCTTTTTCCCAGTTTCTGCTTCTTTTGCCCATTTTATATGTGAACAGGAAATACTTTGGGACGGGTTTTCGGATGTTGTTCCGGGGCAGCCCGAATATGGACAGCCTGATTGCCATTGGGGCATCGGCGGCGGTGGCTTACGGATGTTTTGCCATTTTCAGGATTGGCTATGGGCTGGGGCATGGGGATACTGCCTTGGTAGGACAATATGCCATGGACATTTATTTTGAATCAGCAGGCACAATATTGACTTTGATTACGGTGGGGAAATATCTGGAGACAAAATCGAAGGGAAAGACCAGTGCAGCGATTACGAAACTGATGGATTTGTCACCGAAAACAGCTATTATACTTAGGGAAGACGGAAGAGAAGAGCAGATTCCTACAGAGGATGTACAGAAAGATGATGTGTTCCTGGTCAAACCAGGAAGCCTTGTCCCGGTGGACGGTATTGTGCTGGAGGGCAATTCCAGCATAGACGAGTCGGCAATTACCGGAGAGAGCATTCCGGTGGAAAAGAAAGCGGGCGATAAAGTAGTGTCCGCTACGGTGAATAAGGCCGGGGCATTGAAATGCCGTGCGCAGAAGGTTGGGGAAGACACCACATTATCCCAGATTATCCGCCTGGTGGAAGAAGCAGGGGCATCGAAAGCGCCCATTGCCAGGCTGGCAGATAAGATTGCCGGGGTTTTTGTGCCGGTGGTGATTGGGATTGCTCTTTTGGCAGCGGCCGTATGGATGATAAGCGGTGCAGGATTTGAATTCGCCATGTCGGTAGGCATTGCGGTATTGGTTATTTCCTGTCCCTGCGCCCTGGGGCTGGCTACGCCTGTGGCGATTATGGCAGGAACGGGCGTAGGCGCGAAATATGGGGTACTGATTAAGTCCGGGGAAGCATTGCAGGAAGCGAAAAATGTGGATACGGTAGTATTGGATAAGACGGGTACGGTGACGGAAGGAAAACCTAAAGTTACCGATGTGATTGGGTTTGACGGGAAATTAGGTAAAAAGGAGATTCTTGCCCTTGCGGCCGCGCTGGAGAAGCCAAGCGAACATCCTTTGGCCGAAGCGGTGGTGGAAGCGGCCGGGGAACTGGGGTGCAGCCTGCCTGAAGTGACGGGGTTTCGGGCGATTTTCGGAAAAGGGATACAAGGAAGGATAAACGGCGTTCTTTATTTTGCGGGTAACCGGAGATTTATGGAGGAAAATGCAGTCATGCTTTCCGGCGAGCAATCGGAAACGGTGGAACGGCTGGCAGAAGAAGGGAAAACGCCATTGCTGTTTGGCAGGCAGGAGGAGCCATGCCGTCTGATTGCTGTCATTGCCGTAGCAGATACTGTGAAAGATTCTTCGCTGGAGGCAATCCGCCAGTTGGAACAGATGCATATCCGGACGATTATGCTGACCGGGGATAATAGAAAAACAGCGGAGGCGGTAAAGCAAAAGCTGGGGATGGAAGAAGTGATTGCAGAAGTCCTGCCTGGGGAAAAGGAAGCAAAAATCCGGGCATTGAAGGAACAGGGCAGGAAGGTGGCGATGATCGGTGACGGCATAAACGATGCCCCGGCGCTGGCCAGTGCGGATGTAGGGATAGCGATTGGCGCGGGAACTGATGTGGCAATGGAGAGCGCGGACATCATTCTTATGAAAAGCGATCTGCGTGATGCAGTGACGGCAATCCGGTTAAGCAAAGCAGTGATCAGGAATATTAAGGAAAATCTGTTTTGGGCGTTTTTTTATAACAGTGTAGGAATTCCTTTGGCGGCAGGGGTTTTATACCCGTTTTTGGGTTTGAAGCTGAACCCGATGTTCGGGGCGGCGGCGATGAGCTTAAGCAGTGTATGTGTCGTAACCAATGCCCTCCGGCTGCGGAACTTTAAGGAGACGGAGAAGAATGGAAAAAAAGGGGGAGCAGAAAAAACAGGGAAGATAGAAGCAAGACCCGATAGGAAAGAAGAGGCGGAAGCAAGACGGGCAGAAGCCTTGGACAATAATTTTAAGGAGGAAAAAGAGATGACAAAAACAATGATTGTAGAAGGAATGTCATGCGGACATTGTACGGCAAGGGTACAGAAAGCGTTGGAAGCAGTAGACGGCGTATCGGCAGTGACGATGAGCCTGGAGGAAAAGAGCGCGGCAGTAACCTTGGATAAGGAAGTGCCGGATGAGGTTCTAAAGGAGGCTGTGGAAAAGGCGGATTATGAGGTGACGGAAATCAGGTAAAAAGGCAGGAATGCGGACGGGGTCATTTGCCGTTTTTGATAGGAAGGGATAGGGGTTTTGATACCCAGACAGTAAATAAAGAAAGCTGGCTGCCAGGTTTGGGGCAGTTCAGCTTTCTTTGTCTTCCAGCATCCGGTACCCGATGCCTATTTCCGTAAAGATATAACAGGGTTCGGCCGGGTTTTTCTCTATTTTCCGTCTGATGTTTGCCATATTCACCCTTAAAATCCGGTTGTTGTCGTCCGCATAGGGTCCCCATACATTAGAAATGACCGTATCGTAAGTAATGACCCGCCCGGAATTTTTTGCCAGAAGGGAGACAATTTTGTATTCGATCTGGGTCAGATGGATTTCTGAACCGGCCAGTGTAACAAGGCGTTTTTCAAAGTCTACCGTCAGATCTTTTGCCCGGTAGGGGCGCTGGCTTAAAAGGGAATCCGTCTGCAGGCGGTTACTGTGCCGCAGTGCGGTGCGGATGCGGGCCATCAGTTCGGACGGGCCAAAGGGTTTGGTGATATAATCGTCCGCCCCATTGTCCAGGGCAAGGACTTTTTCCTGTTCCTGAGTCCGGGCGGAAATGACGATAATAGGGATGCTTGCCCAAGTGCGTATTTCACGGATCACTTCTATCCCGTCCATGTCAGGAAGCCCCAGGTCCAGGAGGATGAGATCCGGGCAACTGGAGGTAATAAGGGAAATACCGGCCTTTGCAGTATGAGCGGCAGAAATTTTATAGCCTTGCGATGTCAGTGTCGCAGCCATAAAGCTGCATATGTTTTTTTCGTCTTCGATTAGGACAATGGATATTTTAGTATTCATGAACGGGATCTCCTGATATTGCGGTCTGGGGCAGGGAAAAAAAGAAGTCTGTGCCTTGCGTGCAGGGACGGGCGCAGATCATTCCTTTATGGGCAGTGACGATAGTTTTACAGATGGAAAGCCCTATGCCCATGCCTTTTGAACTGTCCGGGGAGGAATTGCCGGTGTATGGCGTTCCGTCAAAAATAGTCCGTATCCGCTCCTGGGGTATGCCGATGCCATAATCCCGCACATGGAAAGTAACGGAATGGCCGTTGTCTTCCACATAGCAGGAGACCGGCTGGCTGCTTTTGGAGTGCAGGATAGCGTTCTCCAATAAATTAATAAGAACCTGTTCGATTAAAATGGCATCCATGGGAATCAGGATCAGCTCGTGCGGCACCTGGACATGGATCTTTGCATCCGGCAGCCGTTTTTTCAGCCGTATGACCGCCTCTGAGACTACTTCCTCCACGGATTCCAAAGATTTGTTTACATTGGCTTCCCCGCCCTGGATCCGGGTAACCGATAACAGATTTTCCACCATGTTCAGGAGCCAGTTGGAATCTTCGTATATCTGTCTCACCAGTTCTTTTTTTTCTTTTTCATCCAAAAAATCCCCTGTTTCCAGATAGGAAGCGCCTGCGCCGATAATGCTTGTAAGGGGGGTGCGCAAATCATGGGAAATCGCCCGCAAGAGGTTGGCGCGCATTTTTTCTTTTTCCGCTTCCACTAATAAACGTTCCCTTTCGGCCAGCATCTGCATCTGCTGCTTCATATGGGTGGTGGCGGCGCTGGTAATGAAAGAGATAGCCAGCATACCGATAAAAGTAACCGGGTAACCTGCCAAAGTAAAGTTTAAGGCCAGATAAGGGTAGGTAAACAGGAAATTTACACAGACTACGCCGGTCAGGGAAGCGAATATCCCCCAAAAGTAGCCGTCGGTAATCCGGGCAATCAAAACAAGGGCGAGGATATATAAAAGAGCCACATTGGCGGAATTCTGCGATATATCAAAATAGAGGGATGACAGGGCAGTGGCAAAAAGCAGCAGGAGCAAAGTGATGAGGGCATCTCTTCCCCGTTTCTTTTTGGACAATTGCCCGGAAGGTAAAAAATATAAAAAACGTTTCATAGTTTTTCCCTTATTTTATAAATTGGCAAATGTAATCGTTTCTTTTTCCAGCTCGGCGGCAACTTTGTGATTGACATCCATGCGCTTGGTAATTTCTGTCATATCGGCAACCAGATGCTGGGCGCTGCCCGCGATGCCCGCAATGCCTGAAGCGCCGTCGTCAATGGCTTTGGTAATCGCTTCTATGGACTCTGCGATTTCTGTCATGGAAGTATTCAAATGACCGGCATTGGAATTGAATTCGTCCATGGCCTGGCGGATATAGGCGGCATCGTCCTGATACTGACGGCCGGAGGCAACGAAAGAAAGGAATTCCTTTAAAATGGATTCTTCGATGTAGTTTACCAGGTTCTGGGCGTTTCCGGAAAGATTGTAAACGGCATGGGTCACGGCAGCATTGATTTCCTGGATCCGGCTGGCAGTTTCACTGCTGGAAGCCGCGAGCTGCCGGATTTCATCCGCTACTACGGCGAACCCCCTGCCGGCTTCCCCGGCCCTGGCTGCCTCGATGGAAGCATTTAAGGCGATCAGGTTGGTCTGGGAAGAGATGGCCAATATGTCGTGGGTAAGGCTGTTGACCTGATCAACGCTGCGGCTCTCTTCAATGGACTCGTTGAGGACATCCAGGATTTCTTTTACCTTGGTATTGGTATGTTCCATGCTTTCCTGTGCGGTTTGCCCCATTTCTTTAGCACGTGTGTTCATAGCATTACAATAGGAGGTGATTTTCCCGCATTCTTCTGCGATATTTCTGGCATCCTGCTGTACATTTTTAGCATTTTGGCTGATGTAGGAAGCATTGCCTGCCATTTCCTGAGTGGTAGCCGATAGTTCTTCGGCAAGCGCGGATAAATCCATGGCGCTTTCGCTGGAAGTGCGGGTTCTAAGCAATACATCGCCTACTACGCCGGTAATGCGGCCAGAGCAGCTTTGAAGCGTGCTTAAGATGTTCTTGATTGGCCGGGCTACCGATTTTAAAATAAGAGAGACGGAAATCAGGACAAGTATAATACAAGCAAGGGTGGATGCGCCGTTTGTGATCATAGAACTAAGATAAACGGAGGAAAGCTGCATCCGGGCCTGTGATGTCCGGCTACTGATGGAATCGTCCAAAATATTAATATTGTTTTCAACGGCGGCATTAAAAGAAGCTACGTCTCCATTGGCAAAGGCATAGGCGTCCTGCGTTTTGCTGGCTGCGCTGGCGCATACGAGGAAAACGAGGGAATGTTTGAATGAATCATAGCTGGAAAGCAATAAGTCATAAGTTTCCCTGTCTGCGCCAGTAAGGTAGATCTCATAATCCGCCAGCATACCGTCCAGTTTTTTTTCTTCTTCTTTTATGTTGTTGACAAGGGTAATCATTGTATGATAGTCGGTAGCCACAATATGGGATAAAGCCATTTTATGTATATTCATGACAGACTGATGGATTTTGGCCAGTTGGGTTTTCCCTTCCATATAATTGTCCGCAATATTGGCGGCATTGGCATTGACGTTCCTGATATTGGAAACTGCCAGAAGATTGGAGATAAGCGCAATAGCTCCAAGCAGGGCAACGGGCAATATTAACCGGTATTTGATGTTCCATTTCTTCTTCATAATCCCTATATCCTCCAAACCATATTTTCTGTTTTTTAAGGTGCGGTAATTCCTTCCACCATGATATCGAGCTGCTCCTGAAGCCTGATTCCTTCCGGGTTTCCGGCGGCCATGTCTGTGGCGAATACGGTTACCGGATCCCAGAAATTGCCGCCGATGCGCTGCAGGCGGGAGAATTCCGACTGGGCAATTAAGGCAGCAATGGCAGGGGAATTCTGCACGCTGGCAGAGGCTGCCGCTTTGGTGTTGGCGGGGCCTTGGCCGCGCATTTCGAAACGGAGCTGCTGGTTTTCGCCATTGGAAATCCATTCTGCCAGCCGGGCTGCCCAGGCATACTGCTCAGAATAGGCATTTACGCCGATTAGTTTGTAACCGGAAAAGGAAGCCATCTGTATTTGGCGGTTAGAACAGGTGTAGGTGGGGAGCTTGGCTGCGCCATAGTTTTCTCCCCAGGCTTCTTCCATGGCCACAGCATTCCATACGCCGCTGACCCCGGCGATGACGGAACCGTCTTTTACTCCTGAAAGAAAGCCGGATTCCTGAGTATTGAAAAAGGCGGGGCTTTGGGCAATGGAAAGCATAGCGTTGGCAACATCCACGCCTTTGATGGGCCCGTCTGTTCCGTTCCAAGTGCAGAAATTGGTAATCCCGTTGTCATTTAACCCGACTTCCAGCCCGGTATTGCCGAAAAAGGCATATACATACCATGCGGAAGACCAGTCCATGGTAACTTTTTTCCCGTTTTGCCCGGCAACTTCTAATATGCGGTCAAAAGTCCTGACGTCATCCGGGGTAAAATATTGTTTGTTGTAATAAAGAAAATAACCATTATCCGCTGTCAGAGGATAAGCATATAGAGTATCCCCGACTGAGGCTGCTTCTGTCGCTCCAGGCAGGTTTTCCGCTTTGATACGGTCCGCATTTTCCACTGGTTCCAAGGCGCCGGCAGCCACCAGGGTATTTAACTGGTCATCGGCAAAGGTAAAGACATCGGCGCCATGTTCTAAATCTGCCATTAAAGCGTCTTTGCAGCCGGATTCGCTTTGCGCGGCGTAGGTAATGTGGAAATTTGCCTGGCCCTGGTACTCTTTTTGGAAGCTTTCAAAAATCTGTTTTAAAAGGGCTTCATCCTCCTCCGCCCCCCAGACGGTCAGCTCCACATCTTCGTTTTCCAGTGCGGTTTCTGTTTCGGCGTCTTTCGTTTTTTCTGTTTGAATATTGCTGTCTGCCTTGGCGCAACCTGACAGTGCGGCAGACAATGCGGCAGTCACAAAAAATATACCAAATCTTTTTCCCATAACTTTTCAGCCTTTCGTATGTTCTTCCAAGGGCATGACGGACGCAAACAGCGCTGCCTTTATAGCTGTAATCCGTACTCAGGGAGTGCAGGCAGCGGCTGTTCATCAACTGGCAGCCCCTTATTATGTCAAAAGCCGTTTGACTTTCCGGCTGCATAATTGTATCATTTTTATGTGTATAATGCAATATATATGAATGATGCCAAAGGCAGGGGATGGACGGCCAGGCTGCATTTTTTCATGCTTTTTCTTGGGGGATTTTCATCCTTTTCCTTTTTTTTCAAAAACGGAAATCTAGGAAATTCGTCCTGCCTCCTTTTATATATTTCAAAAATCTTTGACATTTATGTTGAAAAATGGTAGGCTTATTATGATTGGTGCATAGTGCCGGAAAATATATTGGAAAGAGGGAAAAATATGAGCAGGCAGCAGATATTGATTGTTGATGATGAAGAAGTGAACAGAGCTATACTTAGCGAGATTTTTCGTGACGATTATGACATTATAGAAGCGCCGAACGGGCAGGAAGCGATCGACAGGCTTGGGGAAGGACATAATATTGTATTGGTATGCCTTGATGTAGTTATGCCTCTGGTAGATGGTTTCGGAGTACTGGATTATATGGAAAAGAACGACTTGCTGAACAAGATTCCGGTTATACTGATCACAGGGGAATCAGTGGCTTCCAGCGAGGGGAAGGCGTATGGCTATGGGGTTGCGGATGTTATGCACAAGCCGTTTTACCCTCATATCGTTATGAGAAGAAGCAGCAATATTATCCAGCTTTATCAGAATAAGCTGAATATGGAGCAGAAGTTAAAAGAGCAGGAAGAGAAGATCCTTGCCCAGGAAAGCAAAAATAGGAAAAATAATGAATTTATGATTGACGCACTTAGTGCGGTAGTGGAATTCAGGAGCTTAGAAACAGGGGATCATATTAAAAGAATCAAATATTTTACAAGAATCCTGCTTAAATATATGGCAAAATATTTCCCTCAGTACGGCTTGACACCGGAGCAGATTGATGCTATGGCAAAAGCGGCAGCTATGCATGATATCGGTAAAATCGGTATTCCGGACGCTATATTGCTGAAGCCGGGGCGTCTGACGGAAGAAGAATTTGAGACAATGAAAGAACATACAACCATTGGATGCGAGATTCTTAAGAATTTCCAGCAAAATGAGAATGAGGACGATGAGTTCTTCCAGTATTGTTATGATATCTGCCGCCATCATCATGAAAGATGGGACGGCAAAGGCTACCCGGATCATCTGGTTGGGGAAGAAATCCCTCTTTGCGCCCAGGTAGTGGCTATTGCCGATGTATATGACGCGTTGGTAAGCAATAGAGTATATAAAGGCGCTTATGCAAATAATGTGGCTTATGATATGATTATGAACGGGGAATGCGGCGAATTTGCGCCGGATGTACTGGAGTGTTTTGCACTGGCGAAAGAAGATTTCTTTAATATTGTAGAAGTGATTAAGATGTTTACGTTTGTATAAAAGATTTGTGGGAATCCGGAGGCGATGGGAAGATGGAAAAAAAGGAGTTTCTTTCATCTCTTGTTGAATATGCGCTGGAAATGGTCCTTGCATTCGACCAAAAAGGGGCTATTACTTATGCGAATGCCGGCGCAAGGGAAAAGCTAGGCTATGGGGAAGAAATAAACGGTATACATATCGGAGAGATTTTCCCGGCAGTCTTTGAAAAGACGGAAGACGGGTTTGCCACGGAATATGTATTTGGCGGGGAAGCGCAGAATATGGCGGCATACCGGAAAAACCAGACGTGCTTCCCCACCGAGACCCGGATTATGTCATATGGCAGCGAAAGATTTGTATGCATGTCCAATGATATATTGGAAAGAGAGTTTTTAAGCAAGGAAGTCATACAGGTCAGACATGAGGCAGAACAGGCGATGAAGGTGAAATCCGAGTTTGTGGCTAATGTAACCCATGAGCTGAGGACGCCTGTTAATGGCATACTTGGCAATGTAAGGGAACTGCTTGAAACGGAAACGGACGCTTCTAAGCTGAAAAATCTGCATTTGATGGAGCGGTGCTGCGAAAATATGGGGATGATTATTAATAATATCCTTGATTTTTCCAAGCTGGAGGCGGGAAAGTTTACGTTGGATCCGCAGAAATTCCATTTTAAAAATATGCTGGATTATATAAAAGACAGCCATATCAGGAAAATAACGGAGAAGGGGTTGGATTTTGTTCTTTCCATATCCGATGATATCCCTGAATATGTGATAGGGGATGAGCTGCGTATTGTCCAGATATTAAATAATTTGATCAGCAATGCCGTGAAATTCACATCAATGGGAAAAATCAGCGTGGAGGTTGTCAGGACGGCTCAGATCAACGACAGGATAGAATTATTTTTCTTTGTCATGGATACAGGGATAGGCATTGATAAAAAAGACGAAGATAAGCTGTTCCAAAGTTTTTCCCAGGTGGATGCCTCTATTTCCAGGCAGTATGGAGGGACAGGGCTTGGACTGAACATATGCAAACAGCTCGTGGAGCTGATGGGCGGTACGATTGCAGTGGAAAGCGAAAGAGGAAAAGGTTCTAACTTTTCCTTTTCCATATGGGTTACTGTCCCGGAAGGGGAGAACATAGAACCCCTTTCCGGATATACAGCGTCTATGCCTTTGCTGGGACAGCATAAGATGCTGGCCGATGAAGAGGAAGATGATGTGCGCCAATATGGGAGTACGGCTAACAAAGAGCAGCTAAGCAAGATTTTATCTAAACTGATCCTTTGCGTGGAAATGGAGAACTGGGAAAAGGCAGAAGGGTTTGCTGATACAGTAAAACAGCTTACTGCAGACGCGCCAAAAGAAGTAAAGAGCGCAGCTCTCCGTTTAAAGATGGCAATTCAAAAGGAAAATTACGATAAAACGGCAGCGGCCTTTGAAACGTTGAATGCTTTTATGGAGTAAAAAAGAATGCGGACTGGAGAAGGATAGAAATGAATGCCATTCGGATTTTAATTGTGGACGATATGGAAACCAACCGGGCGATTCTGGAACAGATTATTGAGGATATGGGTTATGAGCCTGTTTTGGCAGATAGCGGTGAACAGGCGATTGAGTTATTGCAGGGGTTTACGCCGCATCTTGTAATGTCGGATATATCTATGCCGGGAATGAACGGTTATGAATTATGCAGAATATTAAAAGACCATGCAGAAACAAGAGATATCCCTATTATTTTTATATCGGCTTTCACGGAAGCGGAAGATGTTGTCCGCGGTTTTTCAATGGGCGGGGATGATTATATTACCAAACCGTTTATCCCTGAAGTGGTAAAGGCAAGGGTCGGGGTGCATTTGCGTTTATATGAAAGCGGGCGGCAGCTTAGGGAAACGAACAGACGTCTGCAGATTTCCGTTAATTCACAGCTTTCCCAGATTCAGCAGGGAAAGAAAAATGTGCTTTATGCCTTGGCAAATGTAGCGGCTCAAAACGCGTATTTCGGGGAGGGGCATACGGAGAGAATTTGTAAAAACTGCCGTACCCTGGCACAGGGGCTGCAGCTTTCCCCACTATTTGAAGACAGAATTTCAGACAGTTTTATAGATGCCGTGGAAATAGCGGCTCCTTTATGCGATGTGGGGAATATTGCTATTCCCATGGGGATTCTCCAGAAAAAAGATAAACTTACGGATGAGGAATTAAAGATTGCAAGGCAGCATACGACGAATGGCGCAAAGCTGCTTAGTGATATATGCACGGGCAGCGATTACAATGACTTTATGGAACATGCAATTGATATTGCCCATTATCATCATGAGAATTGGGACGGAAGCGGCTATCCGGAAGGGCGGATAGGGGAAGATATCCCGCTTTCGGCCAGAATTATCTCGTTAGTCAGCGTATTCTGCGCTTTGACGGAGGAACGTTCTTACCGTAAGGCGCATAGCAAGGATGAAGCTCTGGCAATGATGAAGGAAGACGCGGGAAAGAAATACGATCCGGATATGTTTCAGATTTACTGCAAAATATACCGTCAGCTTTGCTGATTGGCTCTGCCGGGCAGCGTTGCGGCAGACAGGAGAATGGGGACAAATTGCTTGATTCATTTGATTTCTGCCGGGAAAGGAAAATATACGGCAGGCTGGGGAGGTTGAGACGTTTGATTTCAAATGAGGAGTTTTTAAGGATTGCAAATTATTTAAAAAGCCGTTACGGTATTGATATGGGCCAAAAAAAGGTTATAATGAATGGTAGGCTCGAAAATTATATGAAGAAGGAAGGATGGAAGAGTTTTAATGAGTATATGGATGCTCTTCAGAAAGATTCTTCCGGGAAGCTGGAAAAGGCATTGATCGATCATTTGACAACGAACCATACCTTTTTTATGCGCGAATTTGAACATTTTGAATTCTTTAAAGACACAGTGCTTCCTTATCTCAGGGATAAAGAAAGCAAACGTAAGGATCTGCGTATCTGGTGCGGCGCATCCTCTACAGGGGAAGAGCCATATATGATTGCTATGGTTCTCAAGGAGTTTTTTGGGATGGACCATAAGTCATGGGATACAAAGGTGTTGGCAACCGATATTTCCACAAAGGTATTGCAGCAGGCTATTGCAGGGGTTTACAGAAGCGAAAGCATCGAGTCTGTGCCGGACCGGTGGAAACGCCAGTTTTTTAAGAAGGTTCCCGGCCAGGATCAATATGCAGTGACGGATGAACTGAAAAAAGAGGTGATTTTCCGCCAGTTCAATTTGATGAATCCATTCCCTTTTAAGAAAAAAATGCATGTTGTTTTTTTACGCAATGTAATGATATATTTTGATGGCCCGACAAAACAGGAATTGGTCCGGAAAGTGTATGATTGCCTGGAACCAGGAGGATACCTGTTTATTGGTACGACAGAAACGTTGGACAGGGGCAGCAGCGATTTTCAGATAATCCGCCCTTCAATTTTCAGAAAATAGGAAGGAAGTAATGGTATGCGTCCAATCAAAGTTTTGGTAGTGGAGGATTCCTTGGTTTTCCGGGAATTACTGGTACAAAATTTGAACAAGGATCCTGCTATTGAAGTAGTGGCGGTAGCAAAAGATCCTTTTGAAGCAAGAGATGCGATCCTGGCGTACCGCCCGGATGTGATGACTTTGGATGTGGAACTTCCAAGGATGAGCGGCATTGAGTTTTTACGGAAATTAATGCCGCAGTATCCAATTCCGGTCGTTGTAATCAGCGCATTAAGCGATAAAGTTTTTGAAGCGCTGAATGCAGGGGCGGTGGATTTTGTGGCGAAGCCGGTTAGCACGGGCAGAGCGCAGATAGAAGATTTTATCCATAATGAACTGAGCGAAAAAGTTAAAATAGCTTCTCATGTACAAGTGAGCAATATCAAAAAGACGGCAATGCTGCAGACTGCCCAGCAGCCTATGCAGCTAAAAGATAATAACCTTATAGTGGCGATCGGTGCATCCACAGGCGGCACAGAGGCAATTTTCTCTGTAGTCAAGGATTTCGGCCCGGATATTCCAGGAGTTGTGATTGTACAGCATATGCCTCCGGGCTTTACGGAGATGTATGCCAAAAGGCTGGATGGGCAATGCCGGGTCAGGGTAAAAGAGGCATGCACCGGCGACAGGGTGATGAAGGGGCAGGTATTGATTGCCCCTGGAGGCGACAAACATATGCGGCTGGTAAAAGTAAATGGGGTTTATCAGGTGGAATGCAGGCAGGGGCCGAAAGTAAACGGGCATTGCCCGTCGGTGGATGAACTGTTTTATTCCGTAGCAAATGTGGCAGGATCCCATGCCCTTGGCATTATCCTGACAGGAATGGGAGGAGATGGCGCAAAAGGGCTTTTAGCCATGCGGAAAGCCGGGGCGCAGACTATTGGGCAGGATGCATCCACTTGCGTTGTATATGGGATGCCGAAAGTGGCCTATGATATCGGAGCCGTAAAACACCAGGTAAGACTGGATGAGATTGCAAAAAAAGCGTACACGCTTTTAAGTAAAATGTAGAGGAGAGATGGGATGAAAATTTTATTGGCAGAAGATGATTTTGTAACCAGAAAATTCATGGCAAATTTTTTATCCAAATATGGAGAGTGCGATGTAACAGTGGACGGGATGGAAGCTGTGGATGCATTTATGCTTGCACTGGAGGATGATGAGCCATATGATTTAGTATGCCTCGATATTATGATGCCCGTCATGGACGGCTATCAGGCGCTGAAGGGGATACGTAATCTGGAAAAACAAAAGAATATCCCGGAAGAAGAGGCCGTGAAAGTGATTATGACGACAGCTTTGAATGAAGAAAGGAATGTAAAGATGGCTTTTGAACTGGGCTGTACCATATATTCCGGAAAGCCTATTGACCAAGGCCGGTTTGAGCAGGCGCTAAAAAAGCTGGGCCTGGTTTAAATAAAAAAGCTATTAAGCAAGGAAGGAGAAACATATGGCTGACGAATTTAACACGGAAGGCATGTTGGACATGTATTTGTTTGAGAATGAGCAGCTGCTTGAGCAGCTACAGGAGATGGTGCTGGAACAGAAGGATGCGGATTGCTTTGATGAAGACAGCATCAATGAAATATTCCGGACGATGCATACCATCAAGGGTTCATCAGGCATTATGATGTTTGATAATATAACGGCGATTTCCCATAAGCTGGAGGACGTGTTTTACTTTTTAAGGGAATCTCATCCCGATAATGTTCCTCATCTGGAACTGGTAGAGCATGTATTGGAAGTAGAGGATTTCATCAGCGGGGAAATGGAAAAGATTAAAAGCGGGCAAGGGACAGATGGTGACCCTAGCGGGCTTATTGAGGGGCTGAACCAGTTTTTGGATAAAATCCAGGGGAACGGGTCTGAAAGCGCGGCAAAAGGGCTGCCGGGGAATGTGCATGAAGAGCCAAAGCAGTTCTATATTGCGCCAGTGGCAAGCAGCGCCAGCCGGTTTTACAAGATTAATGTTATCTTTTTCCCGGAAACGGAGATGGCGAATGTCCATGCTTACAAGGTAGTATATGCGTTAAAGGAAATTGCAGAGGATATCCTTTATTCCCCGGAAGATATCATTGCGGATGAAAGCAGCGCCCAGACGATTATCGAAAAGGGATTCCGGATTCTGCTGCAGGCTCAGGCTTCTGAGGAAGAAGTAAGGAATATTATTGGCGTGGGGTATGACATTGACAGAGTGGATGTTTATGAATGCCAGGCGGAAGAATTCCTGCAAGGGTTTGACTTCGGGGAAGAGCATACTGTGATTGATTTGAATTCCAGTGTGGAAGAGATTGAAGCAAAGACAACGGCTGCTTCGGAAGAGAAAAAGGAAGAGAAGATTGCCCCTGGTGATTTTGTCATCAAACCCAAAGAGCCGGGCAAGCCGAAGAAATTGGCTAAGGATAAAGTAAAATCGGATAAGGCGACCTTTATCAGCGTCAATGTAAGCAAAATGGATATGCTGATGGATTTGATCGGGGAACTTGTCATTTCGGAGTCAGTGGTAATGCAGAACCCGGATTTGAAAGTACCTGGGCTGGATTTGACAAACTTTAACAAAGCGGCTTCCCAGATGGCAAAGATATCTACCGATCTGCAGAATGTAATTATGTCCATGAGGATGGTTCCGTTGACGAATACGTTCCAGAAGATGAACCGTATCGTATTCGATGTCTCAAGGAAATTGGGGAAAGATATCAACTTTGAGATGGTAGGGGAGAATACGGAAGTAGATAAAAATATTATTGAGCATATTTCCGACCCGTTAATGCATCTTGTCCGCAATGCGGTGGATCATGGCATCGAAACGGATGAAGAGCGGATGGCCAGCGGCAAAACGGAAAAAGGAAAGGTTACGCTTTCCGCGAAAACGGAAGCCGGAAAAGTCTGGATCAGCGTTACTGATAACGGAAAAGGTTTGGAAAGGGAGAAAATACTGGCAAAGGCAAGGAAACAGGGGCTTCTGGAGGAAGGAAAACCGGATTCGGCTTATACGGATAAGGAAGTTTACCAGTTTATTACGCTGCCAGGATTCTCTACAAATGAACAGGTAACGGAGTATTCCGGGCGCGGCGTCGGAATGGATGTAGTGGTACAGAATATCCAGGCTATTGGCGGGCTGTTAGAGATAGAAAGCACGCCGGGCGAAGGAAGCACCATGAATTTAAAGATACCGCTTACTTTGGCTATTGTTGACGGTGTTGTTCTGGAGACAGGGACTTCTTCCTTTGTTGTGGAAACCGGGTTAGTAAAAGAATTTGTCAGCGTAAGGGAAGATATGATGATTCATGAACCCAGCGGGGATGAATTCGTAATGTTAAGGGGCGAATGCTTCCCGGTACTGAGGCTTGGCGACTGGTATGGGCTGAAAGATTATAAGCAGTCTGTGGAAGACGGGATGATGGTAGTTCTTGAGCTGGACGGGAAGACGATCTGTATGTTTGTGGATAAACTGGTAGGAAAGCAGGAGATTGTTGTTAAACCGATTCCTTCATATATCAAGAAAATTAAAGGTTTGTCAGGATGCACTCAGCTAGGGGATGGCAGTATAGCCCTTATTTTGGATCCTAGCGGATTTTTGGAATAGAGCATTGGAAAGGAGTATTCTATGGATGAGATAAGTAAAAGTAAAACAGCATCCGTAACATCCCCTGAGGAGGAGCATGATGCACAAAAAGGGATGTATATGACTTTCTTGTCGGGAAGCGAATGTTATGGGCTGAAAATTCAATATGTGAATGAAATTATCGGATTTCAGGATATTACCCCGGTTCCTGAAACCGAGGATTATATTATGGGATTGATTAATCTGAGGGGAAAAATCATCCCGGTTATTGATGTTCATAGACGTTTTAACAGAGATCCTTTTGAATATAATGACAGGACTTGTATTATTGTTGTGGACGTAAAATCAACATTAGTAGGGCTCATCGTGGAAAAAATTGCAGAGGTAGTGGAGATTCAGGATGAAAATATTCTTCCGCCTCCTTCTATCGGCCGTGTTGACCGTTCACATAATAAGTATGTATATGGAATTGGAAAAGTGGGGGATTCTGTAAAACTGCTTTTAGATCCGGAAAGGCTTTTAAATGATGAAGAGCAGTTGGCGGTTGAACAGGCAAATGAACTGATGGCTGGTGGAGAGTGAGGGTAAAAAATGATGAAGAATATGAAGATGAAGACGAAACTGATACTTGGTTTTTTTATTCCTATCGCAATTACGGTACTCAATATTGTTATTAGTAATGTTTCGACAAAATGGGCTGCCGCTATTGTGGAAGAAAGCGCAAAAGAGCGGTTTATACAAATTTCTGGATTTTTGACAATTGCTTTTGCATTGCTTTCGGCATTCATTACTATTTGGATTGCATCGCTTCTTATTAAAGTGATCGAAAAGTCCGTGAAGCAGTTGTCCGATGCAGCGAGAGATATCGCGATGGGCCGTGTGAATATTGAACTGGTAAAATATAATAATGATGAATTCGGCGACTTAGTGGATGAATATAAGCAAGTAATCGAAAATATCAAGTATCAGGCGAAAATTGCAGAAGAGGTATCCCATGGTAATTTGACCATTACGGTAAACCCTAAGTCCCCGGAAGATTTACTGGGGAATTCTTTGAAGCAATTGGTGGAAGATAATTTTCATATACTCAGCAACATAAAAGAAGTCGGTAACCAGGTGACAACCAACTCATCACAGGTAGCAGGGGCAAGCCAGTCTCTGGCTCAGGGTTCTACGGAGCAGGCAAGCGCTATCCAGCAGATTACGGCATCAATTGATGAAATTGCAGAAAAAACAAGGCAGAATGCAGAAGAAGCGAACTCTGCGGCAGAGCTTGTGGTGCAGGCTATTAAAGATGTAAAATATGGAAACTCCCAGATGCGCGACATGATGGATGCTATGGAAGACATCAACCGTTCTTCCGAAAGTATTTCCAAGATTATCAAAGTAATTGATGATATTGCATTCCAGACAAACATCCTTGCTTTAAATGCAGCGGTAGAAGCGGCTAGGGCAGGCGAGGCAGGAAAAGGGTTTGCTGTAGTTGCGGAAGAAGTAAGAAGCCTGGCGGCAAAAAGTGCGGCGGCAGCTTCTGAAACGGCAGAGCTGATTGAAGATTCCATCAGCAAAGTGGAGACTGGCTCTAAACTGGCCGGCGATACGGCAAGAGCGTTGGAAACAATAACAGGCGTTGTGCAAAAGAGCGAGGTAATCATCAACGGCATTGCAGATTCGTCGAATTATCAGGCTACAGCAGTGAGCCAGATCAATCAGGCGATTGCCCAGGTATCTCAAGTGGTACAGACGACTTCAGCTACCAGCGAAGAATGTGCGGCAGCCAGCGAAGAACTTTCCAATCTTGCTGCAAGAATGCATGAACTTCTTTCCAGCTATAATCTTGGCGCCGGATCGTCAGTGTCTCCTGTCAAGAGTTCAGGATATCCGGTTAATGATAACGAACAGATCATTTCATTAGGGGATGAGTTTGGGAAATATTAGGAAACATAATGGAAAAATGCGTTGGGCTATGATTCCAGTCATGTATAGAGAAAAGTGTACACAATGAGAAAGTGTACACTTTTTTCTGCTGTAAATGCTGTACGCAAATGCTGTGAGCAAATGCTATTGGCAAATGCTGTTGGCATTGGAAGGGAGGGGTGGAAGTGTACCATATCGGGATATGCGATGACGGAAAAAATTTTTGCGCTTCCATAGAGGAAATGATATTGCATTACATGAAAGAGAAGGAAATTCCTGCGGAAATAAAAATCTGGTATACCGGGGAAGGGCTTTTGGATTACCTGAAAAAGGACGGGCATGTAGATATCTTATTTCTGGATATTGAACTCTTCCGGTTAAGCGGGATAGAGGTTGGGGATTATATCAGGAACAGGCTGGAGGATAGGAAGATGCAGATTATATATGTATCCGGAAGGACTTCTTATGCCCCGCGGTTATTTAAAACCCAGCCCATGGACTTTTTAGTAAAACCGCTTGCACAGCCTCAAATAGAAGGCGCACTGGAACTGGCCATAAAAATACTGGGGAAGGATATGGGGAAATTTGAGTTCCAGTGCGGCAGGGAATATTATTATCTTTCTTTTTGTGAAATTATGTATTTTGTCAGTGATGGAAGAAAAATACGCGTAATTACCCTTCATGACGAAAAAGAATTCTATGGAAAGCTGAAAGATGTAGCGGATCATCTCCCGCAGGAATTTATTGTGATTCATAAATCCTATGTAGTAAACAGAAACCATATTGTCCGTTATACTTATGAATCGGTGGAGCTGACTGACGGAACTGCGTTGACGATCAGCAAGGCCAACCGGAAGCAGGTAAGGGAAAGAATCCTGCAGGAAGGGATGTAGCGTTGGTATGATAAAAATAGTGATTTATTCATTAAGCAATCTTTTCCGCATCTATCTTCTGAGAAAATATATACAGATATTTCTGGAAGAAGAGATGGAAGAAAAAGTGACAGTAAAAGAGATTTTTGTTTATGGGGTCTTTTTTCTCGTAAATACTGGGTCAAGCCTTGCCTTTCATTTAATGTGGCTGAATATATTCATTAATATAATAGGAATAGGACTAATCGTATTTCTCTATACAAAATCAATAAAAACAATCTTCTTTCTTACCTGTTCTATTTATATGATCCATATGGGGTGCGATGTGATATCTTATTTTTTGCTGGGAAGCATGGAGAAATGGGAGATCAACCTTATTTCCGCAGTAACGACAGCCATTCTGATTTTTATCTGTGAACTGCTGACGGAAAGAATAGTAAATGGGAGGAAAAAAAAGAAGGAAGGAAGAGATGTTCCGCTGATTTTTGTTCCCATTTGCAGTATGGTTATTGTTTGGTGTCTTGTTTCTGTGATGGGTACCGGAAATAGGAGGATGTTTATTGTTACGGTGAGTGTCAGCCTGCTGATTGTGAATTTTCTTGTACTGTATCTTTATCATTTGCTGCTGAAAGCTTTTTCCCAGAAGTACGAAAATGAAATACTGAAGCAAAAGGTGCGGATTTATGCCAACCAACTGGATATTATCCTGCAGAATGAAGATAGGGTGAAAAGGTTAAGGCATGATATGAAGCATCATATGAATGAATTGAAACTTTTAGCAATCAGGAACGGGGATACTTTCATACAGGAATATATAGACAGTATGGAGGGGTTTATCAAAAATCCGAAAGAAATTGTTTCTTCCGGGAACACAGAAATTGACAGCGTACTCAACTATATGTTGCAGAGAGCCAAAGAAGAGTTGAAGGATGTGGAGGTGGATGTACGGCTCCCGTCGGATGTCAGCCATTCCTTTGACATTAATGTGATCCTTGGGAATTTGCTGGAAAATGCCATAGAGGCTGCGAAAAGGACCCAGGAAAAGCGGTTGAATGTGAAAATAAAATTAAAGCAGGGGGTTCTTAGAATAGAAATAGAGAACAGCTTTTGCAAAAAATTGCCTGCAGAAAGCAATGGCAGTTTTTTTCTTCCTGAAATCACAGACAGGGGAGACACTCATTGTTATACAACAAAAGAGGATAAGGAACATCATGGGATCGGGCTGATGAATGTAAAGAAAATGGTGGAAAAGTATAATGGGATTATGGAGGCGTGTACAAAAGGAAGTTTCTTTTATGTGAAATTGATTTTATATATGTAGGATCCAATTATGACAGAACTATAGTCCAGTTTTAGCATAAAACGGCACAATTTTGTTTTTTATGTTAAGTTACAAAGGGTAGTTTTCAGAAGGGACGTGGTTTTTGTTATGGGAAAGCTGGGAAAAAAGTTCATGACGGCGGCTGTATTATGCTTCGTCTTATTTCTGGCAGGATGCGGGGGCATGGAAGAGGGCGCACAGGCATCCTGCCCGTTTTTATGGTATGAAAAGCATGTGGAAGAGGGGAAACAATACAGCATAGTTGCGGTAACGAAAGACGAAACCTATGGATGCTATTATAAAAACCACAGGCTGACAGCGGTGTTTACGGATAAAGAGGGGATACAAACGGTAAAACGCGCCTGCCTGCCAAAACAATATGAGGTAAAAAACCTGGGCGTAGACCGGAAAGGGAATATCTATGTGCTTTGCGGAAATAGGAAAGAAGAAGGAAGGGTTCTTTGGGAAGTGGATGAAAAAGGGATACTGAAAGAAAAGGGAAGAGACATCCTACTATCCGAGGAGGAAAAGTTCATTGACATTAAAGGGGTAAAAATAGAACAGGGAGGCGGGGTTTATATCTGGTAGCGCAAGATTATTGTAAGGATAAGTGGTCTATGATAGAATAAAGGAGACAGAAAAATTGAAAATTTATATATCTGCCGCACATCCTACTCACGCAGCTTCAGTTGGTCGTTTGATTCACACTGATTTGCAGAGGGAATTTGCTTGGTTTACCGAAAGCATAATTTGGAAGAAACGTGTTGGAAACGGTTTCTATATTGTGACAGAGAAGGAGAGATGAAACGTCTCTCTTTTTTGGCCTATGAGGAAAAAAATACACTATGCGTCTGTTTGGGGGATAGGTCTTGCATTTCAAGCAGTCCGTTTTACGGGAGGCGGCTTTATAGGGTTCATGAAATAAAATCTTTTAAGGGATGTAGGCTTTTTTGCTGATTATCTTAGGGAATTTTACGATAATAGTTAAACTGTTACATATTTACTATATAGGATTTGCGAATTGTGTAGACAGAATGCAAAAAATCGACTATAATCGTATATATCTGAATTAAAAAATATTTTTAATGAAATATGTGAATACAGAACCAAACCGCGGATGGCCGCCGGTAATATAGAACGAGGAGGGGTATGTTGAAAGAAAGAGAGAAATACGGCTGCAATTTAACCAGGGCGCCGGCAGGGTACAGCCTTAATGAATGTGTCTGTATAAAGGATATTAAGAAAAATAAAAGGCAGGCAGGGCATAAAAACATACGGGTATTTTATCGGAAAATATGTCTGGCCGGGCGAAAGGAATGTGAATTAATATGAAAAATCTGAAAATTGGTAAAAAACTGTTAATAACATTTATGTTGATTATTATTTTATTCTGCTCTACGGTTGCTATTGCAATTATGGGATTAAATGAGAATGCGGATAAATATTCGGAATTTTACAATGTGGGATACCAGGTAACCAACCGGGTAATGGATATGCGCCGCGGACTGCAGATTATCGTGAAAGATCTTTCATTTGTTACGATTGAGCATGATGACAGCAAGGTACAATCTTACCTGGAAGATATGGATAAAGAGATGGTTCTGATGGAAGAGAATGCAACCTGGCTGTTCCAGAATTTTGAAGGCGATACGGCATTGCTGGAAGCATTCAAGATAAGCATGACAGAAGCCGTGGAAATGCAGGAAGCAGTCGTTGAATTGTCTCATACGGATATGCCGGCGGCTCAGACGATGCTGCTGAACGAGTATCAGCCGATGGTGGAAGAAGCGGTGAATACTCTTATAAAGATCAGTAATTCTGCGTCAGACAGCGCACAGACAGACTATGAAGAAACAGTTGCCATGCAGGAAATGCTGGTGGTGGCACAGGTTAGCATGGCAGGCGGCGCACTTTTGATTACTTTGATACTTTCTACATATCTGACAAGGGGGATCGTACGTCCGGTCCGTGAACTGGAAACAGCAGCCAGCAAGATTGTAAAAGGTGATTTTGATATTAATATTGCTTATAAATCCAAGGATGAACTGGGCAGTTTGGCAGAGGCATTCAGGGAGATGGCTGTTATTCTGGGAGATGTGATTGAGGATGCTTCCCGGTTGTTAGAAGAAATGGCAAACGGTAATTTCGATGTACGTACACAGGCAGAAGAAAGTTACGTAGGAAAATGCCAGAACCTGTTGTCATCCATCCGTGAGCTGAACCGTGATTTGAGTTCTACAATGGGCCAGATTAACAGGAGCGCGGACCAGGTGGCTTCAGGGGCTGGTCAGGTATCCTGCGGCGCCCAGGCTCTTGCGCAGGGGGCAACGGAACAGGCGGCGGCTGTAGAAGAGCTGGCAGCAACCATTACGGGCATTTCAAAACAGGTAAAAGAAACAGCGGAGAATGCAAGAAATGCAAGGAACCAGTCGAATATGGCCGGCGATGAAGTGGAAGAATGCAATAGGCAGATGCGCGATATGATGGCGGCAATGGAAGAGATTACCCGTACGTCAGATGAAATCGGTAAGATTATCAAGACAATTGAGGATATTTCCTTCCAGACCAATATACTGGCATTGAACGCAGCAGTAGAGGCAGCCCGTGCAGGCGAAGCAGGCAAAGGGTTTGCTGTAGTTGCGGAAGAAGTGCGCAGCCTTGCAAATAAGAGTACCGTAGCTTCTAATGATACGGCGGTATTGATTGAAAGCTCTATTGCAGCAGTTTCGCGCGGTAAAGAGATTGCAGGCGAGACGGCCAGCTCTTTATCCAGGGTGGTGGATGAGGTACGTACCGCTGCTTCTACGGTAGATAAGATTGCAGATGCGGCTGAGGAACAGGCGGGCGCTGTAGAGCAGGTTACGGTAGGCGTGGATCAGATTTCCAGTGTTGTACAGACCAATTCCGCGACTTCAGAGCAGAGTGCGGCAGCCAGTGCAGAACTTTCTAATCAGGCAGAAGTCCTCAAAGGCCTTGTTGCCAAGTTTAAGCTCCGTGCAGAGTATGCGACAGGCAGCGCGCCGGTGATACAGCCTGTTTACAGCAGCGCACCGGAACCAATGGAAGTTTTGGATATTGATTTAGGCAAATATTAAAATGGATAAATGAAAAGCTGGGATAAAAATATCCCAGCTTTTTTGCATGATATGGAATGTAATCCTGGTAAGTTCAGATATGGAGCAGCTTTTTCACGGTATTCATTGTCATACGGTATACGGCATAATCAATCAGCCCGATTATGATTAAAATGGCAAAACATATAAGGAGTACAATGGTTTCATAAGAAGTTATTCTTCCGTCATTTGCATATAGGATGAGCAGAAATAAAGAGTACATGCCGGCCATACCGGTGACGGCGGGGGTTTTAAATATATGGCTGCATTGCTTTTGCACCTCTTGGGAGAGAAAAGAGGGGGGCGCCCCTAGCTTTTTCAGGCTGTCAAACAGATACTGGTTGTTTAGCGCAATTGTCTGGCAGCGGGTATGGCTTATCACAAGAGCTGCCATAAGGCAGACCATAAAAATAAAAAGAAACATCAGATAAAGAACCCCCATGGTGCGGAGATAATCGTTGGTTAATAAAATACGGAAGCTGGGGCTGTATGCCCATAACTGCCGGAAAGATAAAGAATCCGGGTTGTCGTAGCTGATTTTAAACTCTTCCCCCATTTCAGTATCCATCCAATAAGTTTCACCGGCTTCATTGAGCATAATTTTGTTTACTCTGTTGTAAAATGAAACATGTTCGCAGCTTGAATCAAATGAGGAAACAAATAAGCGGTAGAGGGCATTGGCGAATTCATAGGAGTCATTTTCTTCCACATTAAAGCGGACAATGTTGCCTTTCCATTGACTGGTCAATCCATCCTCCATTGTTTGATAATCCGCAGAGTCGATGACATAATATCCGATGCTGTCGGAGAGCAGGTCATAATGTAAATACCCGGCGAATCTGGTAGCGATCTGTTTCCGTGTAATCATGTTCGTCAGATCTTTGGCGCTTTCGTTGGCATAAAAGTTCGTTTCTTCTTCATTGGTAATGAACATATATGTTCCGGGCGTAACGTCAACCGCCTCTCCGGTTAATGCCAGATAGGATTCTTCAGAAAGTATTTTCGCTTCCCCTTGAACCGGCACATATTCCGTGCGGTAATGATTATTGTCTTCCAAAATAGAGGTGTATTGTCCAATTCCCAGGGAAATGTATTCACATTCTTCCCAGTCCTTTAAAGAAATGCCGTATTGTCCTGCCAGTTCCCTGACCGTCTTTTCTTCCGGGCCTTTCTGGTCTGCCCGGTATTGGTAGAAATAGTCATAAGGATATTTGGTATATTCAAGGTAAGCCGGAATGCCTGCTGCAGGATAAAAGATGGCAAAGGCAGCCCCCGCAATCAGGAGGGCAATTATGATCAGGCTGTTGACGGTCTGCTTTGCCTGGAATTTCATGATGCCCCTAAAAATCATATTTTTGTAAGGATTTTTGCGGCAATTTTTCCAGCCATGAGTTACTGCATGAAGCATTGTCATATAAAGTCCTGCAAATATGGGCAAATAAAGCAGGCCTAGCCAAGACGGGGCATAGCTTTGAAAGAGCGCCTCCCATACTCTGGGGGAAAAATATCCGGTAACGGCGCTTGCCAGAATGATGAAGAAACCTATAGGGCCGCACCGCTTGCCTAATTCTTTTACTGGTTCGTTGATATGTTCTTCGTAGATGGTTTCCATCATATTGGTTCTTCTTAGGTAACGCCAGGAGCTAAGACAGGCAAACCCAACAGTGAACAGGAAAAATGACAAGGAAACGGACAGGCAGCGGAAATCGAAAACAAGATCCGTTTCCCTGCTGTCTATCAAGGTAAGCCGGAACAGGCTCCAGATTCCCCGTACAAAGGGAAAGCCGGCGAGGATGCCTGATGCCGCAGACAGGCTGCTTAGAAGAAAAATTTCGCAAAACAGCCCGGGAAGCAGGCGGTTTTTGGATGCCCCCAGGGCCATCAGGATGCCTAATTGCTTGGATTTGCGCCGGAAGAAGAGGTTTGCTGCATAGATGGTAAAAACTACGCATCCTAACAGTGTCATGACGAAAATGGCATACATCTGTTTCCGGCTGTCGCCCCCTATAGGAAACACAGTCTGTACCGGGGCAGAAAACATCAGCGCGGAGTAGGCGGATATAATCATCAATGCAATAAAGTTGCAGAATAAATATAGCCGTGAATGTTTTCTGTCTGCTTGCCGCAGTTTTTTTTCCAATTGTCTCATATGATATACTTGTGTCATAGAATACCTCCTATAGATGAAAAATATGCTTTATATACTCATTTGCTTGATTGCCGCCAGCAGTTCATTCTGGAATTGGCTGCGGCTTGCCTTTTTTTCCATTTGGCGGTATATCGAGCCGTCTTTTAACAGAATAACGCGGTCGCAGAAGGAGGCTGCAAAACTGTCATGGGTGACCATAAAAATGGTTTCACCCATTTGCTCCCTGGCTTTTACAAAAGCTCCGATAACTTTACAGCCTGATTTGGAGTCCAGATTGCCGGTCGGTTCGTCTGCAAGGATGATAAGAGGCCGGTTGATCATGCTGCGGGCTACGGCGGCTCTTTGCTTTTCCCCGCCGGATATCTGTGCCGGATATTTATCCATGATGTGGCCTATGCCGAACATTTCGGCAAGCTGGTTGGCAAGCTGGCCGGCTTCTTCTAAGGCCTTGCCCTGCACAATCCGGGGAACTAGTATGTTTTCCCGGATTGTCAGCCCGTCTAAAAGCATAAAGTCCTGGAAGACAAAACCTATTTTGATATTCCTGATTTGCGCCAATGCATCTTCTTTCAGATCCGTAAGACTGGCGCCGTCCAGCAGGATACTCCCTTTGTCAAAAGGAATATAGCAGGAAATACAGTTTAAAAGAGTTGTTTTGCCGGATCCGGATGGCCCCATAACAGCAACAAATTCACCTTGAGCCACATGAAAATCAATACCGTTCAGCGCTTGGCATTTCCATGATTCTTGCCCCTTTTGCGAGTAAGATTTGTAAAGGTTTTTTACATATAGCATAATAATGTTTTCCTTTCTTTTTTAAGAGTAATGTTTCTGCCGCCTATTATGAAAATATCACAAAAAAGGAGGATCATCTGCGGGGAGGTAAAGACTGGCGCTTCTGGCGTAAAGTTTACATGGGCGCTGCAAAAAATGTAAAAACCGGGCAGTCCGGATGTAAAGTTTGGCATAAGGGAAGAATAGAAGCAGCGGAAATAGGAGGAAAATAGACGGCATATATGCTATGCTAATAAAATAAGATAAAAAACGAAAATGTATGGAAAGAAAGGCGGAAGAAATATGCTGCGTATTGCATTATGCGACGATGAAGCGGAAGCCAGGGATGCATTGCGGTTTCAATTGGAGAAAATGCTGATAGAGGAATCAGAAGAAATTGTCTATGAATTTTCTTCAGGGGTAAATGCCGTATCATGGTTTGAAAAGCATCCGGGTGAAATAGATTTGCTTTTTTTGGATGTGGAAATGAAGGGATTGAACGGGATGGAAACGGCAGAGAGGATCAGGGAAATGGACGATAATCTTTTGATTGTGTTTATAACCGGATATGATGACTATGTTTTTGACGGCTATAGGGTTGGCGCTTTGGACTATTTGCTAAAGCCTGTTTCCGCGGAAAAACTGTATGGGCTGCTTGGGCGGGTGCGCAAGAAGGCTGCCCAGGAAGAGGCACAGAGTTTTACCGTGAAAAATATAGACGGGACATGGCGTTTCCGCTTGTCAGATATTTTGTATTTTTACTCGGACAAGCGGAGGGTTTTCCTTGTTGCAAAGAAAGGGGAATATCCTTTTTATGCCAGGCTGGATGATATCGGGAAGCGGCTTGAACCTTATTTTGTGAGGATCCATCAACGTTATCTTGTCAATCCTGAAAATGTGGATTATTTGAATGGGGAGTCCGTTACGCTGGGGGATGTCAGGCTGCCATGCAGCAGAAAATATAAAGAAACGGCTATGAGGAAAATTGCCAGAGCCATGATGGAGGGAGTTCTTTAATGACTGTTTTTCTTTTTTTGTGTTTTTGGTGTATTGCCAGCGTCTGGAATGCATGGCTGATTATGAAGACGATGGAATTTTTAATAGAGGTTTCTAAAAGGCGTACCATGCGGCTTCTTATGCTGGCCGCTTGTTTTGCGCTGGCTAAAACAGTGATTTTTGTGGGGGATCCAGTCAATATTGTATGCGCTACTTCCTTTTTCCTGTTTGCTGTCAAGGTATCCTGCGGGGGAGGGCTGTGGAAAAAAGCGGCAATCGGGTTAATGTATACCAGCGTTTTTTTTGCTTTTAATGCGATCAGGGATAATTACATAATATACGATATACGTCTGCTTGACAGGCAGCCAATGTTATGTCTGACTTTAACGGCGGCAATCAGCCTTTTGTTTGCGGTTTTCTTGTATGTATGCATACGGAAATACGCGCCGGATGAAGATTATGAGCTTTCGGACAGTATGTGGAAACTGTTAATTCTGCTTGAGGCAACGCCATTTAGTATCGTATTCAGTATTGTAATTTTATTTCATAGATATGAAATGGAAAATAATTGGATTACAACTACTTATGAATACGCGGTCATTCTTATATTTGCTTTTTTATCATTTATCAGCCTATTCTGGTGTGTATTGGTTTTGGCAAAGCAGCAGAAACTGGAACATCAGAGTATGCTTGCGGAAATCAATGGGAAATATTATGAATCTTTGGAACAGCAGCATTTTGAAATGCGCCGGTTCCGGCATGATTTTGCCAATCACATACAGGTATTGTCTGTCCTTTTGCCGGAACAAAGGGATGAGTATATCAGAAATTTAGCAAAAAACATTGCGGTAGCCCAGCCCCTTCCCTACTGTAAAGATACGACTGTCAATGCAGTGCTGTCTGTAAAGAAAAATATGATGGAATATCATGGGATACACATGGAAGCGGCGGTGGATATTCAGGAGGAACTTCCTTTTGATAAGACGGATATCTGCGCTTTATATGCCAATGCCTTGGATAATGCGATGGAAGCCTGCATGAAGCTTGAAGAGGAATGCACGGTGATGCTTATAAGCAAAGCCCGTAAGGGGCTGTTTTGTTTAGAAGTCCGTAATCCGGCTGCGGGGGAAGATCCGGAGGCTCTTTTTTCCTTGTCTGGAAAACGGAAGTCCGGGCATATGCCCCCAACGTCTAAAATAGATAAGGGCAATCATGGCCTTGGGTTAAAAAGTATAAAAGAAATCGTAGAAAGATATGGGGGAGGGATGGAATTAAAAACGGAAGGCGGCATTTTTAATTTGTTTTTATATCTTCCCCTTTCTGGCCAATCACGGGAAAATCCGGTATGAAGCTATGCTTCAGGAAATGAAAGCGGTTTGGAGGTTTATGGGGCAATTACCGGATATCGGTTATGTCAAGGCAGAGGTATGGGGATTCCGCATAGGACGGTTAGTTGACGGGGCTGAGTCATTGGGGTTAGAACAGTGAAGAGAACAGAGACAAGAGGAAAGAGCCGGGAGGAGGAAGAGGCAGTGGTAAAAAAGATAAATGGAAAAATGATGTGCGGTATGCTGACAGTAACGTTGATTTTGGCAGGCTGTACAGGATGCGGCGGAAAAAAAGCGGAACAGATGGAATCAAGAAGTGAAAAAAAGGAGGAAAGAGAAGCGGAAGCAAATAAGAATTTACCGGAAACAACAGAACAGATCGTTTCCGGAAACGAGGTGGAGGAACCGGAATGGGCGGATGCAGACTGGGCCGGATATTTTGAGGGTCGTAATGGGGCAGCGGTAGTATACAATGCTGCTCAAAAGCAGTATGCGGTTTATAATGACAAAACCGCATCGGTGCAAAGGCCGCCTTGTTCTACATTCAAAATTATCTCATCGCTGACTGCTTTGGAATGTGGGGCAGTTGACCCGGATGATTCTGTCCGCACTTGGAGCGGCGAGATATTCTGGAACGAAGACTGGAATAAAGATTTGGATTTCAGGGAGGCATTTACTTCCTCATGTGTCTGGTATTTCCGGGAATTGATAGATGAGATTGGGAAAGAACGGATGCAGGAGGAACTGGAGAGGCTTGCATATGGGAACTGTGATATTTCCGATTGGGAAGGGAAGCTTAATACCAATAACAGCAATAGGGCATTGACCGGTTTTTGGATCGAATCATCTTTGGCAATTTCCCCTAAAGAGCAGGTGGAGGTAATGGAACGTATTTTTGGGGATGGTTCCGTTTATTCAGAACATACACGGAATGAATTAAAGAAAGTAATGCTTGTACCGGAAACGGATGAGACAGATATTTTGATTTATGGGAAAACCGGAATGGGAAAAGCGGACGGGATTGTGGTTGATGCATGGTTTACGGGATTTGCGGAAGGAAAAGAGGGGATGATTTATTTTTGTGTTTATCTTGGCGAATCGGAAGGGATGGAAGTATCCAGCCTGACAGCAAAAGAGATTGCCATCCGGATTCTTTCCAGCCATTACGGGGAATGACAAATCCCCGATGATATCATTGGATGGAGCCGTCCATTTCCCAGAGATTTAAGCCGGAAAGAATGGAAAGCGTAAGGTTTGCGGCAGTTTTGCCGGTGGCAAGGCTATCGTTCTGGATATTGGCGGCAAAGAAGTAAATATGTTCTTCTTTTTCCAGATATCCAATGAACCAGCCGGAAGCGTTGCTCCCGTTGATTTGTGCCGTACCTGTCTTTCCGTAGAGGGAGCCTTGGCCGGAAGAAGAAAGGAATATGGAATCTTTTACGGCGGCAATGTTTTCCGGGGAAAATCCAAACTGATTGTTATAAAATCTTTCCAGTAATTCCACTTGTTCAATAGGGGATATTTTTAAGGAAGAGTGAATCCAGTAAGAAGAAATGTCCCCCTTAACGGTTTGGTTGCCATATCCGATTCCGTGGACATAGTTTCGGATCGAAGGCAGGCCGGCTCTTTGGTCTAACTCCTGGAAATACCAGGTAACAGAATTTTGCATAGCAGATTCCAGGGTCTGATCCTCATTCCACACATCGTAAACATATTGCTGCCCGTTCCAGGAAAGTTTTGACTGCCTGGGGGAGATAATGCCGGATTCAAGGGCAAACAAGGCGCTATAAATTTTATAGGTGGAAGCTGGGGCAATACGCGTAGCGGCCTGCTCTTTATTATAAATCTGCCATGAGCCGTCTGCTGCATCGTATAATACAAAGCTGCCGTTATTCGTGCCAAAGGAGGCATCTAAATCAAGATATGTAATGTCTTTGCCCTGTTCATCAAAGAAATAGCGGTTATGTTCAGCCGCTTGTATGGACAGGAGCGGGGAGGATACGAGCAGAAGGATGGCGATCAGTGAGCAGGAAAGAAGGCTATATAGTTTTTTCCGGAAGGATGCCGGATGATAATGGGCGATATTCAAAATCCTCTTTTTCATTTGCGCCATACTGCCATGGATTCCGGAAGTAAAAGGAAATGGCGTAAGGGATACTTTTTGCACAAAATTGATCAAAGTATTCCCATAGTCCTGATAGGCTTCTTTCTGAAGCATTTCTAAAACAGAAGCATCGCAGGCGATTTCCCTGTCGTTCCCCATTTCTCTTAAGGCATACCATACAAATGGATTGAACCAGTATACTATGCCTGCAATATTCATGATATAATTTGCCAGTGCGTCTTTATGCTTATAGTGCTGAAGTTCATGCAGCAGCATATAACGGATGTCTTTTTCCCTGCAGCCGGAAATCAAATGAATCGGCAAATAGATACATGGGCAAAAAAGGCCGGCAATGACGGGGGATCTTAGAAATGCTGTGCTGTAAACAGGGATGTTTTTTCTTATATTCATTTCTTGTAAGCATTGTCTGTAGATTCTATGTACAGCCTGGCTCTGCAAAGGCAGGGAGGCCCGTTTGAAAGCAAGGAAACGTAAAACCGATTTGGCAACAAGGAGGATCATGACGAAGATACCGGCTATCCATATGGTGCATAAGGTAAAGCCAACTGCCGAAGGGGTCTTTTCGCTGACCGAAATGCTAAAGTCATTCATCCAGCTTGCGGTATATGCCGGGGTAAGAGCAGCCGCTTCTCCTATAGCGTTTCCAGCGTGAGAACCCAGGCCGCTGTTCCAAGCCCAAAACCATGGGAAAATATGCGGAAAGGGGATGGAACCGGCCGGTATAAAAGGAACGGCTAATAAGACAAGCAGCAGGAACCAGAGGCGGTACTGCATATGGCTGGTCAGATGGTTTTTCAACAGGTATTTTGCCGCCAGAAATATTCCGATGAGGACACTGATAAAAAGATTGCATATGGAAAACCGGATCATAAAATCTGCCACGTCAGTTACCTCCTTTGCCGGAATCCTTTGAAAGAAGGGCGCGGAGTGTATTGATTTCGGCTTCGGAGAGTTTGCCATTATCTATATAAGCGGACAGCATGGCGGAAATGTGGCCGCCATAAAAGCGGTTAAGAAAAGAGCTGCTTTCCTGGCCGATGTATTCCTTTTCATCGACTAAAGGAGTGTAGACGAAGACCCGGCTTTGTTTTTCGTAGGTGAGGGCGCCTTTGGTGACTAAGCGTTTGATCAATGTCTGTATTGTTTTAGGGCTCCAGGCTGTAGTTTTGATTAAACGGTCTGTGATTTCATTCGTGCTGATTGGCGCGTGCTTCCATACAATTTTCATTACTTCAAATTCTGCTTCGGAAATTTGCGGTAAAGATTTCACAATTGATCCCTCCATAAGTCTTACGTGTGTAATAAAAAAAGTATAAAATATGGTTTTAAGAATGTCAATGGTTATTCAGTGTGTACTCCATGACACAGAACGTTCTTTTCTAAAAGAACGGGAGTTTTATCTAAAAATATAAATAGAGCAGATTTATATTTTTAAGTGAAATATAGTATGAGGTGCGCATATTGATAATGGCGGATGATTTAACGTAACATAAATTTTTATGAATATTGACATGACATAATTAATAAATTAAAATTTTTATATGGAAAATATATAATAAATGACAAAATATGTCATTGAGAATGCTTAAAATATATAAAGACATAGAATAAGCAAAGCGGATAGGATGTGGAAATGTCTGTCTGGAAGAAATTTTATATGCAGAGAGAAGTCTATAAATATACAGGATGAAACTTTAGAGAGACAAAAAGAACAATACACTTTACGGAGTATTGTTCTGTGGAAGCAGGTTATCGTTGATATTCTGGAATGTGAAAGAAGCATAATGGTCAAAATCTTAGGTTAGAATTGTTCATTGGTATTATCTTCTTCTGTCTGTTCAAATAGTTCTCCAACTGGAACATTTAGAATACGGCTGAGTTTATCCAGAGTCTCAAACCTTATACTGGAAGTTTCGTTCTCGACAATTTTTTGAAAATTCCGGTAACTCATCATATCCATGCGCTTATAAAGCCAGTATTTTGTATGACCTTGTTCTTCTAATATTGCCAAAATGCGTAATTGTACCATGCGATCACTCCCTTACTTAGAGATTATAGTAAATATGTATCATTTAAATAATTTATGTACAAAGTATAGACTTATACATTAAATTGTTCTTGAATAACTTGCGTATACATAATATAATTATATTCGGGAGTATAGATATAGGTTGTAGTTATGGGTAGGGCAAAAATGTTTGCATGCGATAAATGTGGCTTGTGCTGTACACAGCTTAGTAGATCATCAATATACTGTGAATTGGACAGGGGAGGGCTGTTTTGATAATGAGATTAAAAGATATTCATAGTGATTAATTTTATAATAATTATGCGATGTGTGATTTTTGAATGAATGAACTTGAGGGTAAAGATGCCATGCTTCTTTAGCAATTCTATTGTACGGTGAGGAGGTATAAATTGTAGAAAAAATTCTATAATTATGAGGATTCTGGCGTTTGGTAAACGTCTAATATTTAATATCTTGAAAGGTGGCAATTAAATGGATGAGAAAAAAGAGAAGCGTCAACAGCAAGAAGATTTGTTAAATGCGGGAATTGCTGGAGCGGCATATGAAACAGTTCAAAAATATGGGACAGCCATAAAAGAACATTATGTTGCGTATTCAGGTGTAGATTATGAAAATGGCAAAGATTTAGTAAAAGGATTAAAGCAGATAGCAGAAGAAAAAATTAATCCTAATTATAAATTTCAAAATATACATCAGCAAGCTGGATTTGCGGCAGAAGTGAAAGACGTTGCACGTTCAAATGCAGAAAAGATTAT
The DNA here is from genome assembly GCA_910576535.1 of uncultured Lachnospiraceae bacterium. Taxonomy (GTDB): domain Bacteria; phylum Bacillota; class Clostridia; order Lachnospirales; family Lachnospiraceae; genus Kineothrix. The sequence continues at coordinate 112,042 of CAJTKK010000006.1, forward strand.
CAATGGAGATCCTGCCAGAAAAATACGAACTGACGATTTGGGTCGAGTTAATGATCCGTTATATGATACCGTTATAATAGATGCAAAAGGAAATGTTGTTAATGGATCTGGAGCGCAAATGAAATTTTTGGGAGCATCACAAAAAGATCCAAATGGAACTGGCGATGCTGTGAGAGCGCTTGAAAAACTTCAATTGAGGAAATTTGAAAAGTATTTGGAACAGGATGCTCATATAGATGTTCCTTCTGATCAGTATGACCAGATGATAGAAGAGGCTAATGTCAAACTAAAAGAACTTTCACGCCAGTTAGAAAATCAAAAAGCAACGGATAATTTGGAGCAAGTAAAAAAGCTTCAAGATAAAATAAATAAGCTTGAAAAGATCAAAGAAAATCTGAGAAAAAGTTCTGTATCAAGTGATGAAGCCGTTTTTGCACGTTTACATCCCGGTTTATCAACGGCTATAGATGTTGCGAAGGTATCTCATCGTGCTGGAATTCAAACCGCAGAAATGGCGGCGACTATTGGAGGAAGTGTTTCGATTGTTAAAAATCTGGTGTCCGTATATAAAGGAGAGATAGAGCCTGAAGATGGAGTTATGAATGTGATAAAGGAAACGGCAACGACTGCTGCTGTTGGATATGGAACGGGAGGTTTTGGAGCAGCTCTTAAAGGAGCCATGCAAAATTCTAAGTCAGGATATGTACGGGTTATAGGTGAAAAAACTAATATTGCAGGAACATTAGTTTCTGTTACAGTTGCGGCAACTAAAACATTGACACGTTATTTTAAAGGTGAAATTAGTGGCGTAGAATGTTTGGAAACACTTGGAGAACAAGGCACAGGAATGGTGGCTTCAGCAATGTTTTCAGTAGTTGGGCAAATGGCTATTCCTATTCCTGTTGTGGGGGGATTGATAGGGGGAATGGCCGGATATGCTATAGCATCTGCTACGTATGGTGTATTAACACAGTCTCTTAAGGAAGAGAAATTGGCACATGAGCAGAGAATTTTAATAGAAAAAGTTTGTGATGAACACATTAAATTGATTCGAGAATATAGAGCAGAAATGGAAAGTATTATCAAGAAGTATCTGGTTGATTCTATGGATATATTCAGAGAATCATTTGTAGAAATTAAAAATGCATTGGCAATCGGTGATGTTGACTGGTTTATTGAAAGCACAAATACAATAACAGAGAACTTTGGTGGAAAGGCAGCGTTTTCCAGTATGGACGAATTTAATTCAATGATGATTGCCAGAAACGCATTTAAGTTATAGGGAGGTGAGGAATGGTTTACAGTATCTTAAAATAGCGGGATGTGATTGGCGTAAAAAGTGGTTATGAATATTCAAAGGAGCATTAAAGATGGAGATATATCAGGAATTGGCATTTGGAAAAAATGAAAGTGCGGAAGCGTTATTGTATTATCTATACATGATGGCGGACGGTGAAGTTACATATAGTGAGGAAAAGATATTTGATGCAATTTGCAATGAATTAGATATTGATTATGGTACAAAAGAGACAATAATTAAAAAATGTAAGGAACTCGCTGGCAAAAATTCAGACATGCTTAATATAATAATGAGTGAAAAAATAGATGAACAATCTGGGCAGAATTGGTTTGGCGTAAGAGATTCGTCAAAAGATGCTCGTATTATCTGGAATTTGGTTAATTTAGGATATGCAGATAATATGTATTCAGAGGAAGAACGAAAAATAAGTAAATATTTGGTTGATAAATGGTCTGTAAATTTAGAAGTATATCAAGAATTTGTTGATATTGCAGATACCATGTTGGCATTGGCTAAGCAAAAAGAATGGGTTCTATCAACTTTCACTAAAGGAAGAGAAAGAGACAAAAAGAAAAAAAAGATTGAATTAGAAATGGAACAACTATTGTCAGATGTTAACTTGACAATTGAAGAACTTACAATGTAGTAGAGGAGGTTAAAATTATGCCTATACCGTTATTGTTTATTGGCATTGGCGCCGCAGCAGGCGCCTTTGGCGTTGGAAAATCAATTAAGGCGGGTGTTGATCAGAAAGAAGCTAATGAGACAAACGAAAGAGCCGATAATATAATCCAAAATGCATCAAGGAAAATTGAAAAGAGTAGAAAGAATTGTGGTGCAGCAATCGATAATTTGGGGAAAACTAAATTGCAAATTCTCGATGAGAGTATAAAACCATTTATTACTGAGTTTGAAAAGTTAAATCATGTAGAACTATCTGGATCTGCGGGATTGAATGAATTACAAAAAATGGTATTAGATCAGAAGAAATTTTCTGAGTTAAAAGAGTTGCAATCAATGGCAACATCGATGGTTGGCGGGGTGGCATCAGGCGCTATGGCTGGTGCATTAACCGCTTTTGGAGCCTATGGTGCAGCAGGAACTCTGGCAACGGCCTCAACCGGAACGGCTATTGCTTCTTTAAGTGGTGCGGCGGCAACGAATGCAACACTTGCTTTTTTTGGTGGTGGTTCTTTAGCTGCCGGTGGATTAGGAATGGCTGGTGGAATGGCTGTTTTGGGTGGTTTGGTTGCAGGACCCGCATTAGCAGTATTGGGAGGTGTAGTGGGTGCCAGAGCTTCGGCTAATCTTGATAAGGCGTATTCAAATCTTTCAAAAGCTAAGGAATATAAGGAAGAGATGGACGCTGCATCTGCTTTGTGTGTGGGGATTAGAAAAAGATCGGCTATGTTTAACAGATTTCTGATCTCTTTAAATGCAATTTTTGAGCCGTTGATTTATGAGATGAGTCAGATAATTTTAAATAGAGGAGTATATTTTATGACCTTTTCTGATGATGAAAAAAAGGTAGTAGCAGAAGCTATGGCAATGGCTGGTGCAATAAAATCAATTTTGGATACACCAATTTTGGATGATGATGGTAATTTGACATTAGAATCTGATAAGATAGTTGAAATGACTCGTAAAAAGCTTGATGGAGTGATCGCATAATGTTTACATGTATCAAGTGTGGATTTTGCTGTAGGAATATTGGAAGTATTCCAGAGTTGGCTGAATTTCATACAGGAGATGGAATTTGTATCTACTTGTCGGATGATAATTTATGCGATATATATGCAATTAGACCTGATATATGCAATGTTGAGAAGATGTACGAATTAACCTATAAGGCAATAATGTCTAAATCGGAATATGAAAGAAGAAATATGGAAGGTTGCAAATTATTGCGCAGTAAAAATAAGGAGTTTTTTTATGGCAAAATATAAGTCTTCCAAAAATAATCGCATTCTCAATCTGTACACTAGTTTGTGTGAGGGGAAAGTTATCAATAAATCACAGGAAGCCAAAAGATTCGGTGTAGATGGGCGTTCCATTCAGCGTGATATCGACGATATCCGGGCTTTTCTGGATGAGCAGAGAACGGGTGATTCTGCGGATAACCGCACGATAGAGTATGACCGTAGTAAAAAGGGATTCGTCATGGCCGGAGAGGAGGGTTCCCTGATGTCAAACAGCGAGATCCTTGCGGTAAGTAAGATCCTGCTGGCGAGCCGCGCTTTTACCAAAAGGGAAATCGGAGGCATCTTAAGGAAGATGATAGGAGGCTGTGTTCCTCTGAAAAACATGCAGCTGGTCAGGGAACTGCTTTCCAATGAACGTTTCCATTATGTGGAGCTTCGCCACAAAAGCGTCATTCAGGATAAATTATGGGAATTGGGAACGGGCATCCGGGAACATAACCTGATTGAGATTACATACGTAAGAGGAGAACATGCGGATGAGACGGTTACACGTTTAATCGAGCCGGTGGCGATTCTCTTTTCAGAGTATTATTTCTATCTGAACGCATTTATTGTGGAAAGAGGAACGGATAGAAGCAGCGTGCACAAATACGACTATCCGGCCGTTTTCCGTATTGACAGGATCAAGACTTTCCGGAAAACAGGAGAAAAATTTAGAGTATCCTATGCAGACCGGTTTGAGGAAGGGGAGTTTCGCAAGCGGATCCAGTTTATGTATGCCGGAGAGCTGATGAAGATCCAGCTGAAATATTACGGCGAAAATCCGGAGCCGGTGCTTGACAGGCTGCCTACGGCACAGATTATCAGTCAGAAAGATCACGAATATACGATCAGCGCGGAAGTTTACGGGAAGGGGATTGTCATGTGGTTGCTGAGCCAGGGAAGCAGGATTGAGGTCATCCGTCCGGAAAGCCTCCGGCAGGAGATGAAAAGGAGGGCGGAGGAGATAGTAGATCTGTATAACTGAGAGTAGATCTGAAAATTTGAAATTATATATTATAGTTATGAAGGAAGTAAAGTTTCAGGGGATATTTTCTTGTAAATTAGAAAATGCTGAATATGACAGAATTTGTTATCCTGAAAAGTTATAGTAGTTGTATGGAGCATACAAAGGCTGATATTCTGGGATTAATTATTGTAGAAATATGTATACAGATAACCTTAAAATCAGCAGAACCTGTCATGCGCAGAAAGTATGTAAAAGATGAAATGAAGAGGAAAGAGAGGTATGGTCATGGGAATCATGGATATGTTTAATGCAGTAGATCTGGATTCAGAAAAGAAGTACGATCCTATGAAATCTCACAGAGCAATGTTGGAAGCAACGTTGAATTCAGTAAAGGGAGTCATGTCGGCTATGGCAGAACGAAGTCTCAGCGGTAAAATGAAAGAATTGGAGAAAGAATTTAAGGAAAAAATAAACAGGATTATAGAGAACGAAAAAGAAAAAGAGGGGAATTATCCGGAAGAGTTTTATCAGCAAATAGTCTGTCTGGCAGAAGATATGTGGGAGTGTATCAAGGATTTTATTGAAAAAAGTGTAGAAAAATATGATGGGAAGGAAATTCTTGACGGACATGATTACATTCAGGATATAGATATTAATGACTATGGCAGTTATAGTTATGATTATGAAAGACTCTCCCAAGCAAAAGTGGCTTGTAAAGAGGCAGTAAAAAAAGCTGTTTCTGATGCAAGGCGAAATTTTGCAGAAGGAAAAGCAGGAGTGGCGGAGTTATGCAGTCAGTTTTTGGATGAAATGGATAGCGATATCCGGAGTTTTCTTCAGAAATATAGCAGTTCTTATGATGATTATGTGTCACTTGACTGTGAAGAAGAGGCAGAGAGCTTTGCCCAAAAGCAGAAAAATAGTATTGTGGATGTGGAAAAGGCATACAATGGATTGGATGCCAGACAAGCGCTGGACTCTCTGATGGAAGAGCTTTTTGACAGTGCCTTTGCGGAAAAAATAAATGTGAAAAAGTATTTTGAAGAGTGTGAATATAGTGAGGATGATGAATTTTATTGCTATGATGCGGAGGAAGTATTAAAGAGTCTCAATGGAGATACCAGGGATCTTTTCGAAACAGCATGCGAAGAACTGGAAGGAGACATAGTGGATTTGTACAGTTCAATCTTATACAGTCTGGCATCAAAACTGAGTGAAAAGCTGGGTGAGCTTGTTCAGACAGATGTATAAATGGAGAGATTAATACAGGACGAGATAAAAGTAAAGTAGGAAAGATAAGAATGTGGCTACTGCACAGAGAATTGAAAGACTCTGTGCAACAGCCACATTCTTTGTTTTTCAACTGCATGTTCAGTATTCTCATACTACAATAAACAGAAGCAGGGGTTTTAACCACTTTTCTGTTTGGCAGGCTATTTCTACAGTAAAGATAAAATATTTCTGAGAATGACAAAATTTGTCATCGGCAAGACCTATATTTGTATTTAGGATAGGCCATGAAAAAGAAAAGCAATATGGCAGTAAATGAAAGTAGTAGGAGGAGAATAATCATGCCGGCGCCTGCGCTAAAAGGACAAGCAATGCTGGGAGTGAAAGCAGGAGAGTTAGCCGCTCTCGAAACAGGCAAGTGGTAGATTTTTATAATCAAAGCTTGGATAAGGAAATCAGCTAAGAAGGAGGTAAGTTGATGGAGAAGAAAATGACATACAGTAATGTGTCAGGAAAGAAGTGTGAATCAGGGACGGATGTGTACAGCCTGATCAGGTCGGCGGAGATCAGGCATTATTACCGGAAGGAGAATGTCTGCAATAACTGGGAAAAAAAGACAATCCTGATCCAGCATGCCTCTATTTCCGTGCGGCAGAAAGCAGCTATGCTAAAGCAATTGTCCGGGACGGGGACTGTGGAAGAAAACCGCCTGACAGAAGAAATGTGTTTTATATACAGATGGTATCTTGATATGATTTACCATCCGCTTGTGAGGACACTTTTTGTGATGGAGATCGGTGAGCTTTGGTGGGACAAGGGGCGGATCGATGACAAGGTGGGCTTTGACAGTGTACACGAATCGCTGGATGAGGTGACTGCACATATGGAAAAGATATATGAAGACTGCGAGGATAAAGAAAAATGTTATGCGTACGTGACTGTGCTGCATGTACCACAGGAGGAGAAAGTAAAAGAAGTATTTAAGTTTTATCTGTTCTGGATAGACGGGAAATGGGAGGTCAGGAATTTCTATGTAAACGAAAAGGATTTGAAACAGCAGGGAATCAGTGATGATGCCATAGAGTTCTTCAATTATACAGGCGGCATGCAGTACCACCCCCTGCCATTTGAAAACGGATGCAGGCTGAAGTTCCGGCTTCCTTTTATGGATGAGCCTGTTTATGGGACTTTGGAGAGCGAACTGGATGGAAATGGATGCTGGTATCATTTCCTATATTTTGATGAAGTGGACGGGGTGGACTGCGGGTCAGTTTCCCTGACAAATGCAGAGATTAACCTGACAAGCGGCTACAGCTCCCTTGACTGGATAGAGCGTGCATAAAAATAGAGGGAAAAGCTTCCAAAATGACAAAATCTGTCATGTGAAAATCCTATATTTATAGATGAAAACAAGAGAAAAATGAAAGGAGGTGTGGAATTATGCCGGTATTATTCTTAATAGGAATTGGATGAATGGCAGGAAGACGAGGAATCGTGGATGCAGTATTTGCAGCAATAGATCAGAAAGAAGCTAAGAAAGTAAATGAAAGGGCCAACGGACTGTTAAAAAATGTTCTGACAGAAGATGAAAGAAAAAACATGATTTTTCGACCGAAGCCTATGCTGCCTGTGCTGAAGGAGAATGCACTACAGAGCATAAAAACAGGAGCGTCAGCTGCCTTCGGGACATATGCTGCGGCGGTGGTACTGGTATTAGTAAGGAATATTTTGTCATTTTCTTTGGAACACCCAGTGGAAAGATGTACAGTGATTGGTACTTTGGGAAAAGGTTCCGTTGTCGCTGCAACGGCAGCCCTTGCCGGAATTGCTGTATGTGCGGCCGGATCTGTATTGGGTACCTATGCAGGGAAGGAGGCAGAGGGCAGTTCTACAGCCGCCAGAGGAATTAGGAGAAGAATTGACAGAATATGTTCCAGCCGATTTTTTCATGAATAGATCAGGAGGCAAGGGAAATGAAAACGATGGCGAACGTGTTGGAACAAAGAGATATTATGATAAACAGGCAGAGGAGGAAATGGAATGAAAGATTTTGTGGAATTTATAGACTCTTCTGATATCAGAGAGTATAACAGGGAGACAAAATTTACTCCGGCAGAATGGGCTTTGATTGTGGCAAACAGCATTAACAGAACAGTTGGAGAAAAGCTGGATGCACTATAGTATCTGACGCAGCATTATGGGGAAGAAGAATTTGCAAAGGAGAGCGCCAATGTAGGACCAGGGCATCATGTACAGCTATGCCCGGACACAGCTTCAAATGATCTGTGACGATCCGGTAGCGGCCGGAAGCTAAAAGTCAGGATAAAGGACAGGAGGCAAAAGAAAAAATGGAGGAAAGATTGAAAATGAAGGAAAGAGCAAAAGGTTTTATGCAAATTATCAAGGGGCTTGGCGGACTGCTTATTGTTTTATTGTTGGGCATGGCTTTTTTTGGGGCGTTTGACGATGAGGCGGAGGAGGTCGGGAATGCTGAAATTTTCAGGGGAAACGATACCAGGTCGGCGTTCAGCGTGAACAGCCAGGAGAGGGTAAATGAGGACGGAGAGGCTGCGGAAGAGAAAAATTCCGGGGAGGGACAGCAGGAAACAGCATCCGGAGAAGATGATGCCAATAGTACGGGCAAAGAAAGCGCCTGTTTGCAGGCAGGGTATTCTTATGAACTGCAAAACGGCAGTAGTTTCAGTATTACAAATATAGGTATTATCTATGATTTCACCAACCGTTCTACTATCGGTTATGCAGCGGTTGAATACACAAATAACAGTGAAGATACAATTTATTTGAACCCAGATGACATTTCAGCATTTGTTGATGATTTTCAGGAGCCTGTTGATATCAGCGTGCCTATTATGATTGACAATGTAGAATATCGAGGGGAAACGCTGGCGATTGACCCCGGACGCAAGGGGAGATATGTGTACTTTACATTATTTCCGGCAGGCGGTGAGACGGCCGCTAAAGTAGAGATTTCCCTATATGGAGCTTCTATTTTATTTAAGGAAAATGGACAGTGGCTGTATGCAGATGAGAAAGCGGATGCGATCAAAGAGCAGACGCAGGCCTATTTGGAAAGTGTGGAAGAACAGAAGGAGTGGGATGAAAGATACAAGTCACTGCCTCTTGGGGTGATGTGCCCGGATGAGTTTTACGGGGTATACATTGATACTCAGGCAGGAATGGTGGAGGGAACTGATCTGCTGGAGATAATCCCCGGTGAATATGCGAATACGACAAGCAACAGTATTACAATGGCAATCGTAGGAGAAGACGGAACGCTGTCATTGAAGAACGGGGCATTTGAATTTGAAAATGTTGGATTATATCAGGATATGTCCGGTGCATATTCGATAGATGCTGAAGCAGGTTACAAAGTCGGATTTTTGGGAAGCGGATATATCTATGTATGGACGCCGGATGAAATAGATCCTGATAACGTGGATGAAGGATTTTATGAAAAGATTGATTAAACGGGAAGACAGGACAAAGGTTTCGGAACAGAAGAAAGAAAAGCCACGGCGAAAAGGAGGAAGCGCTATGATTACAGAAATTTTTGAAGCAGTAAAAGCAGTAGAAGAAGAGAATGAAAAAATTTTTATGAAGGAAAGCATGGATGACATCTGTGAGGCATTAGAGGAGGAAATCCTGAAAAGCGATGCAGCGCAGGAGGAAAAACAGTCCATGCTGGCAAGGCTGAGGAAGCTCTGCAGCGCAGAGACAAACATCATGCTGGTGGGGGCTACCGGATGCGGCAAGAGTTCCACAATAAATGCCCTGTTTTCCTGCAGCCAGCAGGAGGAATACGTGGAAGTTGCCAAAGTCGGAAGCAGGACGGATCCGGAGACGAAGGATATTGAGCGGTATAGGATCGGCAACCTGATCTTGTGGGATACGCCTGGTCTTGGCGACGGCACAGAGATTGACGGGCATCACAGGGATGTGATCACGGAGCTTCTACGGGAGGACGACGGAGAAGAGGAAGGAAATGCCCTGATCGATCTTGTGCTGGTGATACTGGATGGCTCCACAAAAGATCTGGGGACGTCTTACCAGCTTCTGAATGAAGTGATCATCCCGGAGCTTGGGGAGGAAAATAAGGGACGTATCTTAATTGCCCTGAATCAGGCGGATATTGCCATGAAAACGGGCAGGCATTGGGATTATGAAAAAAATGAGCCGGATGAGATCCTGACCCAATTTCTGGAGGAAAAGGTGTCATCGATAAGGAGGCGCATCAAAGAGGATACCGGGCTTGACATTACGCCAGTCTATTACTGTGCAGGATATGAGGAAGAGTCAGGGGACGTGATCCGACCTTATAATCTTTCAAAGCTCTTGTATTATATCCTAAATGCCCTCCCGGTGGAAAAAAGGGCGGCGGTTTTTGGCGGGATCAATACAGATGCAGGGCAGTATGAGCATAATGATGACGGCATGGATTATAATGAGGGCGTAAAGGCAAGCGTTGACAGCATGGCCGATTATGTAGCGGAAGGGATTAACAGCGGAGCTGTGACAGGCTTTTGTATTCTGGGAGCGCCGGGAGCGTTAGTTGGAGGTGTTGTAGGGGCTTTTGTAGGAGGAATTAAAGGGATACTGAACCATATTTTCTAGCAGTGGATTACATATGGAAGGCATCCGCGTAATCTGGAAAAATTTGCATATCAATTTTAATACAAATTATATGCGTTCCGGCTTTTTCAAAAAAATTTTTTCAAAATTTTCCAAAAGACGGGGAAAAGAGGGTGGATAATCAGGTCAGATGGAGAAAAGGAGGAAAGTGATGGGCATGGGCAAATGCCATAGTTTTTAGAATGATGGAGATAGATACTGCATAGATCCTGACAATAGACGCAGCAATTGGAAGCCGGTTAAGCATCACTTTCCTCCAGGAACACATAGGGAAATTAGCATAAACCATCAGTTGATTTATAAGAAATCTGCCGGGAAATATGGGTTCTATGCAGACAGTCCCAAGACTGATTCAGGCGTGAGAATTATTCCGATGACTCACGAGGTTTATAAAGCGTTGGCGGATCAGCGTGAAAAGCAACTGGCAAAAGGCTGGAGAACGACCGTTGAAATTGAGGGATACAGCGATTTTGTCTTTTCCGCAAAGTATGGAAATCCGGTTATGCCAGGGGTAGTTAATAATGCGCTGCTGAATATTGTGAATAGTTACAACCGTATTAGGTGTGACAGAATAGCGCTGCCGCATATATCAGCACACAATCTTCGGCATACCGGATGTGCCAGAATGTCCGAAGCAGGAGTTGACCCTAAAGTATTGCAGTACATCATGGGGCATTCCCGGATAGCGGTAACGATGGAAGTGTATAATCATGTGTCTTCGGAGCGCAATCGTAAGGAGATGGATAAGGTGGAAAAAATAAGATTGATTGGTTAGCTTTCGCTTTTAAGTTACACATGCTATTAAAAGAGATATGAACCAGTCATGGTAAGCTGTTATTCTAATTTACTACTTCAAATCTTCTTCAACTCCACAAAAGATATGGGGCGTTATGAAAAGATTTGAGAAGATTTTGAATTTTCATAATAGCTGGAATGCGCTAAAAAAGTAAGGGTTTGAGACGCTTTAGGAAAATTTTATAATTCAGTTAGCACTCGCCTCTTGACTCTGCTAACAATAAGTGTTATAGTCCATATAGAACAAAACAAAATAATAAGTAACGGTTTGGCCGGGCATACTGTAAAGGGATCAGGAAAAAGCGGGAACCATATCCCAATTACATAAACCGGCGGGGAGGAGCGCTTATGAATATATCAAAATTCACACAAAAATCCATGCAGGCCGTGGAACGGTGCGAAAAGCTGGCCTATGAATATGGGAACCAGGAAATCGAGCAGGAACATCTTTTATATAGTCTTCTGACGATTGAAGACAGCTTGATCTTAAAGCTGATTGAAAAAATGGAAATCCAAAAGGAACATTTCTTAAACCGCACGGAGGCAGCGCTGCAAAAACGGGTGAAAGTACAAGGCGGCAGGGTGTATGTAGGAAATGATTTGAACCAGGCACTGGTTCATGCGGAAGATGAGGCCAGGCAGCTCGGGGATGAATATGTGTCCGTGGAACATTTATTTCTCGCCATGCTCAAGCATCCAAACAAAGAAATAAAAGAAATATTCCGCGAATACGGTATTACAAGGGAGAGATTCCTGCAAGCCCTTTCCACGGTCAGGGGTAACCAGAGAGTTACTTCCGATAACCCGGAAGCGACCTATGACACATTGGAAAAGTATGGGCAGGAGCTGGTGGAAAAAGCCAGAAACCAGAAACTGGATCCGGTAATAGGAAGAGACAGTGAGATAAGGAATGTGATCCGTATTCTTTCCAGAAAGACAAAAAATAACCCAGTCCTTATCGGCGAACCCGGCGTAGGGAAAACGGCTGTAGTGGAAGGGCTGGCACAGCGTATTGTGAGGGGGGATGTGCCGCAGGGGCTGAAGGATAAAAAGATTTTTGCCCTGGATATGGGCGCCCTTGTGGCTGGCGCAAAATATAGGGGGGAATTTGAGGAACGTTTAAAGGCGGTGCTGGAAGATGTAAAAGACAGTGATGGGCAGATTATTCTGTTTATTGACGAGCTGCATACGATCGTAGGAGCCGGCAAGACAGACGGCGCGCTGGATGCAGGCAATATGCTAAAACCGATGCTCGCAAGAGGGGAACTGCACTGTATCGGCGCAACGACATTGGATGAATATAGGAAATATATTGAAAAAGATGCGGCATTGGAACGCCGGTTCCAGCCGGTTATGGTAGAAGAGCCTACGGTGGAGGACACTATATCCATTTTAAGGGGATTGAAAGAAAGATATGAGGTATATCATGGCGTAAAAATTATGGATAATGCCCTGGTAAGCGCGGCAGCCTTATCCCACCGTTACATTTCGGACCGTTTTTTGCCGGATAAGGCTATTGATCTTGTAGATGAAGCTTGTGCGCTGATCAAAACAGAGCTGGATTCCATGCCTACGGAACTGGATGAACTGCAGCGCAGGATCATGCAGATGGAAATTGAGGAAGCGGCTTTGAAAAAAGAGGACGACCGGTTAAGCAAAGAAAGACTGGAGGCTTTGCAGAAAGAGCTGGCGGAGTGGAAAGAGGAATTCAATAACAGGAAGGCGCAATGGGATAATGAAAAAGCGACGGTAGACAAACTGTCCAGGCTGCGGGAACAGATCGAAGCGATAGGCGGTGAGATCCAGATCGCCCAAAGGGAAGGAAATCTGGAAAAAGCGGCGGAACTAAGTTATGGAAAACTTCCCGCCTTGAAAAAACAGCTTGAAATCGAAGAAAGCAGAGTGAAAAATGAGGATTTATCCCTAGTCCATGAAAGCGTCAGCGATGAAGAAATCGCCAAAATTATTTCCCGATGGACGGGTATACCGGTGGCGAAGCTGACCGAGAGCGAAAGGAATAAGACACTGCATTTGGATGAGGAACTGCACAAGCGTGTGATCGGGCAGGAAGAAGGGGTAACAAAAGTAACAGAGGCAATTATCCGCTCAAAAGCAGGTATCAAGGATCCGGCAAAGCCGATTGGCTCTTTCCTGTTTTTAGGTCCTACCGGCGTTGGTAAGACAGAACTGGCCAAAGCGTTGGCTGCATCGCTTTTTGATGATGAAAACAATATGGTGCGCATCGACATGAGCGAGTACATGGAAAAATATTCCGTATCCCGTCTGATCGGGGCGCCTCCCGGATATGTAGGCTATGAAGAAGGGGGACAGTTGACAGAGGCAGTCAGAAGGAAACCATATTCCGTCGTGCTTTTTGACGAAATAGAAAAGGCGCATCCGGATGTGTTCAACGTACTGCTGCAGGTATTGGACGATGGACGGATTACGGACTCTCAAGGGCGTACTGTTGATTTTAAAAATACGATTTTAATTATGACTTCCAATATTGGCGCAGGATATTTGCTGGAGGGGATTGGGGAAGACGGCAGTATCAGCAGCGGGGCGGAAGAGATGGTATTAGGAGAACTCCGCGCCCATTTCCGGCCGGAATTTTTGAACCGGCTGGATGAAACGATTCTCTTTAAACCGTTGACCAAAGAGGATATCGGAGGCATCGTGCATCTGATCGTGGACGACTTGAACAGAAGACTGGCTGACAGAGAGCTTTGCATTGAGATTTCTCCGGAAGCGGAGCGGTTTATTGTAGAAAATGCTTATGACCCGGTTTACGGGGCAAGGCCTTTGAAACGGTATATCCAGAAACATGTAGAGACTTTATCGGCAAAACTGATACTTGCCGATGCGGTAAAAGCAAAAGATATTATTGTGATTTCTTTCAAAGACGGGAAACTCACCGCTGAATGCAAGGAAGGCTCCGTGGAATAAAAGCCTTTTAAACTTTTCCGCCAGGTGAATTCTTTTAGAGAAAAACTGCATTTTATACAAAATTTTATTGGATAGGATTGACAGAAACAGAGGGGAAGAATTAAACTGAAAAAAAGATAATCTGGAAATGGAAGGAGGGGAAGGCAATGATTCCTAATGATCCTGTGATGCTGTTAAGCTATGTAAACCTGAAATTAAGGGATTATTATCACAGCTTTGAGGATATGTGCGGAGATATGGATATCAGCAAGGAGATGGTATTGGAAAAATTGGCATCCATAGATTATCATTACGACGGGGAGAAAAACCAGTTTGTCTGAGCGGATTAAGGTCATAGTCATAGATAGGGAAAATAATATAGAAAAAGAATTGTTCCATGATAGAGAACAGGCTCTGCTGTATACATTAAGGGAAGGCGGGATTATACTGCCTTCTCTTTGCGGCAGTATGGGGAAATGCGGCAAATGCCAGGTGCGTTTTTGCGGATATGCCCCATTTCCCGGACAGACGGACAGGGCTGTGATATCGCCGGACAAATTACGGGAAGGATACCGTCTTGCCTGCACGGCGTGCCCGGGGAAGGACTGTGTGATAGAAACAGCATTTGAAAAGGAAAGGGGAATAGATGTCGTTGTAGAAAGCCGTACAGAGGATGTACTGCGTGAAGGAAGTCTCAGGGAGAAGGAGGATAGGGATAAAGACGGGGGATGCGGGAAAGGGCAGCAGGATGTGCTGCCGGAAAAGGAGAAGGCTAAAGGATTGGCGGCGGCTGTGGATATAGGGACGACAACAATAGCGGTGCAGATGATCGAGGCATGGACAGGGCATATTCTGGACACCTACGTGTGCCTGAACCCTCAGGGGAGTTATGGGATGGATGTGATTTCCAGAATCCAGGCAGGCACAGAAGGGCATGGGGAGGAACTCCGGCGGCTGGTAAGGGAAGCCTTGGAAGCGGGTATCCGCCGGATGGCAGAGAACCCGGGGGACGGCAAGCAGCGGAAGCTGGAAAAAATAGTGATTGCCGCCAATACAGCAATGGGGCATCTATTTATGGGTTATCCGGTGGAGTCTTTGGGGAAAAGTCCGTTCCGGCCGGTGAATATAGGAGCGGTACAGACAGATTTTCTGGGGACGCCGGCCGCTTTGATTCCCGGGATATCGGCTTTTGTAGGCGGTGATATTATTTCCGGCTTATATGCGTGCGGGCTGTGCCGGCAGACAAACCGCGTATGGCTTTTTTTGGACTTGGGGACGAATGCGGAAATGGTAATCGGGGACGGGAGACGGCTGGCTTGCACAGCGGCAGCGGCAGGCCCGGCTTTTGAAGGCAAAGGAAGGTATGGGGCAACCGGAGCCGAACGGATCTCGGCCATCGCCTATTTGCTGGAACAGGGATTGATTGATAAAACAGGCTTATTGAGAGAACCGTATTTTGAAACGGGGATAGAAACGGAAATAGAAAAACCGGGAAAAAAAGTATGGGTTTTTGAGGAAGATATCCGGGATATCCAGATGGCAAAGGCGGCCATCCGGGCAGGGATATACTTTTTAATGGAACATTTAGGAATAAAAGGGCTGGAAGAAGTGGAAAAAGTTTATATAGCGGGAGGGCTTGGTTTTTATTTGGATAAAAAGGCGGCATCCCGGATTGGGCTGATTCCGGCTGAATGGTTGGAGAAAATAGAAACAATGGGGAACACTGCCCTTGCCGGGGCGCGTTTGCTGGCAAGAGAACTGTGCAAAGAGGATTATAGGGCGGGGAGCGGTATGGAAGTGATGAACTGTCTGGAGAAAGCGGCGCTGAAAGCAGAGTCTTTTCAACTGGCAGAGGAAGCATCCTTTGAAAAAATATATATAGATTATATGAATTTTGGGGATTGAAAAGCGGTTTGACCCGGCTTGTACAGAGGGATGTTTTCCTGAGCGGGCAGTTTTTCCGGACAGCATATTGCTGCCTGGAAGTGAAAAGAAGGGCGGGCGGCCGGCGCTAGGGGAGAAGGCCGGCGGCAGGGAAATGGGCAAGCGGACAGCTAATGCATGATTGAAAAGGCAGAATGGAAATAATGAGTATGATAACGGAGGAAAAAATGGAGAAGGTTGTAAAAAATGAGGAAAAAGAAGCGGTTTCTTTATCATGGGATGAGATTTTCCGCATTGAGGAAGGCAGAAAAAAGCTGGGGGAGCAGATGCCGGTAGCTCTTTACCGTATGTTTGAATACTCTTTGCGGGACACATTGACGCAGATGTATGGAAAAGAGAGCATGATAAAGGTATTCCGGGCGGCCGGCGAGATGGCCGGAAGGGAATTCTATAAAAAAAATTTAGACGGAGATTTGATGCTGAATGATTTTTTGGCACAGATACAGCAGAAACTGCTGGAATACAATTTTGGCATGCTGAGGGTGGAAAAATTCGATGTGCAGACGGGACATGCGGTGCTGGCGGTGAGCGAGGACTTGGATTGTTCTGGCCTTCCGGCTTCCGGGGAGACGGTATGCAATTATGATGAAGGGTTTATTGCAGGAATATTGAATGCTTATACGCACAAAGAATATGTGGTAACGGAAATCGACTGCTGGGCTACGGGGGATACGGTATGCCGTTTTGATGCAAAGGTCAAGGAATAGCGGAAAATGGAGGATGGTGAATGGAAAAATGGCTAAATCGTATTGCCGGAAAAGAACTGAGGCTGTATAGCCTCTTTTCAGTAGCTGTACTTTTGGCGGCCGCTGCCGCAGCGGCTTTTGCGGAAGGAGGCTTTGAGGGGATGGCAGAAGGGATGCGGCTGATTGTTGTATCCCGGGATGCGCTCATTACGGATTATTTTGAACTGGCAGGTTACGGGGCGGCATTCTGCAATGCGGCATTTGTGCTGGGGATAAGCATTGTTCTGATTATTACCCAGAAGATACCTTTTACGGGTCCGACAATGGCGGCTCTTTTTATCAATGCAGGATATGCCCTATGGGGGAAAAACCCTGTCAATATTATTCCGATTATTTTGGGGACGGCTCTTTACGCGAGGACACATAAATCAAAACTGAACCGTTATATTTATACGGCCTTATTCGGTACGTGCTTAGCGCCGCTGCTTACCGAACTGGCATATCTGTTCCCCTTCGGGCAGCCGGTGAATTTTTTCCTTGCTGTTGCGGCGGGTATTTTTATCGGTTTTGTTATGCCGCCTTTGTCCATGCATACGGCATCTATGCATATGGGTTATAATTTGTTCAATGTAGGATTTTCCGGAGGGATACTGGCTTTTATCATCGTATGCATTCTACGTGCCTTTGGGATGGAGAGCGATTCCGTGCTGATTTGGAAGGAAGGGCAAAATGCATGGATCGGGGCAGGCTTGTTTTTATATTTCCTTGCTGCAATAGTGTTTGGATTTCTGATAAGCGGGCTGAAAATAGATGGGCTGAAAAAGATCATGAGCCGTCCGGGGCGGGCAGTAGCTGATTTTGTCCTGATGGACGGCGCAGGGCCAACGTTAATCAATATGGGATTCGTTGGCATAGCCTGCGAAATCTATGTTCTGCTTGTGGGCGGGGATCTCTCGGGGCCTGTCGTAGGAGCTATCCTGGCGGTGTTTGGTTTCGCTGCCTTTGGTGTACATATCAAAAATTATTTCCCGGTACTCGCCGGCGTATACATATCCACTTTTTTTACCGTATTTTCCCCGGATACCCCCGGTATCCAACTGGCAGCGGTTTTTGCGGCAGGCTTGGCGCCGGTGGCAGGCCAGTTTGGGGCTGTAGCGGGTATGGTGGCAGGATTCTTACATGCTGCCGTGGTGATGTGTACGGGCCAGATGTATGGGGGTCTGAATTTATATAATAACGGATTCAGCGCCGGCTGGGTGGCAATTATAATGGTTCCTGTGACCGAGAGTTTTATGAAACATTTTAAGGAGAGGAAGAGGGAAAGGAAATGATTCACGAGGAGAAGAAAACAGCGAAAATTATAGAGGAACTTACCTTGTTTTTTTTCGCTTTAGGAGCGGATAAGATCCAGTCAGGGATAGAAAAGAGCGGAAAGGATGTGACAATAACATTTCAGGCAAACTATCATCCGGATTATGCTTATAAATTAGAACAGATGGGGGAATATCTGAATTGCCCGAAGAACGACGGGGTGGAAGATGTTTATTGGGAACTTGCGGGTTCCGGCGAGCCGGGGGAAACAAGCCAGCTGCTGTTGGTCGGAATGATGATTGACAAGGCGCAGATTAAGATGGGAGAGGGGGAAGTTTATCTTAAGCTGTATAAAGAACAATTAGAATAAGAGGGCTGTTGTTTACTTTCCGTGCATGAAGCTAGCTGTTTTGCATATATATAGGGTAAGGCGTAAGGAAAGAAAATCCTGGATATGAATTGGAAAAAGAAAGTTTTATCTTGTATTATTTTATTGTTTTTGCTGGCAGCAGTCTGTGTGATTGGATATTGGAAACAGGAAGAATTTCCTGTTTTTGGAAAGACGTTGGATGAAAAAGGGGCCAAGAAAATCGCACTGACCTTTGATGACGGCCCTCATCCTTATTATACGGAGCAGTTGTTGGACGGGCTAAAAAAACGTGGGGTAAAAGCCACGTTTTTTGTAACGGGGGAACATGCGGAGCTTCATCCGGAGGTGATTAAGAGGATGAGCGAGGAAGGACACCTCATCGGAAACCATACCTACAGTCATATGCAGCTTAGATCCGGCAACAAGGAGGATTTTAAAGAAGAGCTGATTAAGACAAATGAAATCATAACAGGGATTACCGGGGAGGAGGTTCTTTATGTGCGGCCTCCTTATGGGAGCTGGGATAAATCTTTTGAATCGGAACTGAATATGTTTCCGGTGCTTTGGACGGTGGATCCTTTGGACTGGTGTTCTACCAACGTGGACCGCATTACCCAAAAGATCATATCCAAAGTGGGGGAAAATGATATTATACTGATGCATGACTATTACCCGTCAACAATTACCGCTGCTTTGGAAGTCGTGGATGAGCTGCAGGAAGAAGGATATGAATTTGTGACCGTGGAAGAGATATTGTTTGATTAAATATTAAATTTCCTTAAAATGTTGTCTCCATCCCGCCAATTATGTTAATATCTAATAAGCGCGTACCGTTAGGGACGCAGCCATGTATGATAAGGGCGGGAGAAAAAGAAAATGGATTTATTTGAATATATGCGGAATACGAATATGGAAAAAGAGTCCCCGCTTGCAGCAAGGTTAAGGCCAAAAACATTGGAGGAAGTGGTGGGCCAGCAGCATATTATCGGGAAGGATAAATTGCTGTACCGTGCAATAAAGGCGGATAAACTGAATTCCATTATTTTGTATGGCCCTCCGGGGACGGGGAAGACTACCTTGGCAAAAGTAATTGCCAATACGACCAGTGCGGAATTTACACAGATCAATGCTACCGCTGCAGGAAAAAAGGATATGGAAGAGGTCATAAAAGAGGCAAAAAACAGGCAGGGGATGTATGGAAAGAAAACAATATTGTTCATTGATGAAATACACCGGTTTAATAAAGGACAGCAGGATTATCTGCTTCCTTTTGTGGAAGACGGAACAGTTATAATGATCGGGGCGACAACGGAAAACCCGTATTTTGAAGTGAACGGGGCGCTCATTTCCCGTTCCATTATCTTTGAATTAAAATCATTGTCCATTGAGGATATTAAGACGCTGATTTTGCGGGCCGTATATGACAGGGAAAGAGGTATGGGGGCATATGAGGCTGAAATAGAAGAAGATGCGTTAGAATTCCTGGCCGAGCTTTCCGGAGGGGATGCCAGACATGCCTTGAATGCTGTAGAACTGGGGGTTATGACAACCCAGCGCGGCGGGGACGGAAAAATACATATTACGGTGGAGGTAGCGCAGGAATGCATCCAGAAAAGAGTTCTGCGCTATGATAAAGCAGGGGATAATCATTACGATGTGGTGTCCGCGTTTATTAAAAGCATGAGGGGATCCGATCCGGATGCCGCGGTTTATTATTTGGCGCGGATGCTTTATGCAGGGGAACAGATTTCTTTCATTACAAGAAGGATCATGATCTGCGCATCGGAAGATGTGGGGAATGCGGATCCTGATGCGCTGCAGGTAGCCGTAAACGCCAGCCTGGCGGCAGAAAGGGTGGGGATGCCGGAAGCTCAGATTATTTTGGCGCAGGCGGTTACCTATGTAGCCAGCGCGCCTAAGAGCAATGCGGCAGTGATGGCTATTGGGGATGCATGGAAGACGGTGGAAGAGACAGGAAATCTTCCGGTCCCGGTTCATCTGCAGGACGCCCATTATAAAGGGGCTGCAAAGCTGGGCCGGGGAACCGGGTACCAGTATGCCCACGACTATCCCAATCATTACGTGCGGCAGCAATATCTTCCTTATGAGTTATCCGGCAAAGAGTTTTATAGGCCTTCCGGCAATGGGTATGAAAGAAAAATAAAAGAACATATGGCGAGAATAAAAAAAGAGGCAGATTAAATGGACTTAAAGAAAAAAGGAAATGGCATACATAAAAAAAGAGAAAAGGAGAAGGGGAAAAACATAAAAAAAATAGCCGTAATTGCAATTGTCTGCTGCTGCGCCATATCGGGAGGAATTTTTGCGGCAAAGTCCGCCTTGGATAAAAAAAATGCAGCGATAGAGGCTGCAAGGATAGAAAAGGAAAGGGAAAGGCAGCAGAAGGAGGAAACCAAAAAAGAGGAAGAGGAAAGGGCGGCTTTAGAACAGGGGGATGAGGTCATTGGATACCCCATGGAATCCGGGAAGAATGTGTTTGAGTCGCTCAAAAAACGTCCTCCGTTTGTGGAACTTACGGAAGAAAACCGGGCAGATTATGTCAGCATCCATTCTTGCAAGATAGATGGGGAAACGAGCCGGATCCTGCTGGAGGCCTCGGCAGAAGGAATTCCGGTCAGCGATGACAAATATTATTATCTGTTTGCCCTAAGATCCTATGATACAGGGATTAAGGACGACAAACAGTATATGCAGCAGATTTATAAGGACGAAAAAATACAGTTCCAGATAGCAAGACATTTTACCGGCACAGAAAGCGGGATATTCCGCAAATTTGTGGTGGCGGTGAAAAAGGATGGCCAATATGTGCCGGTGAGCAGCCCGCATTATATTACCAATCTGGATGACGTATCCAAATACAAATCCAACGGGGATAAACCTGTCACGAAAAAAGGCCTTCTGATTGATCCCAACAAGCTGCGGACATCGGAGCTGGATGATTTAGGGGTAAAACATGCGGCGTACAATATTCCGGTATCGCGTATATTAGGGCAGTCTACCGGTGATATTTATCCTACGGTTTATTATACTTATAATGGGAAAAGTTATGCTTTCAATGGACAAGTTATGTCGGAATATGATTTGGTATTCCGTACGCTTACCTCTAAAGGGATTGAAATTACAGCAATTATTTTAAATGATA
This sequence comes from uncultured Lachnospiraceae bacterium, assembly GCA_910576535.1. Lineage (GTDB taxonomy): Bacteria > Bacillota > Clostridia > Lachnospirales > Lachnospiraceae > Kineothrix. The sequence goes on from CAJTKK010000006.1 coordinate 133,347, forward strand.
TTGCCTCTGCTTACCCGCAAATGATACATCCCCTGGCCCGTCGGGGGATCGGGAGCGCACCTTATTATGCATTCAATGCCAGCGATGCGGACGGGGAGGAATATCTGGCGGCAGTAGGGGCTTTTCTGGCGGAAAGATATTCCGGCACGGTAAATGGCAGGGGAATGGTTGCGAACTGGGTAATCGGCAATGAGATCAATGCCAGAAAAGAATGGAACTATATGGAGCATGTGAGCCTGGAAACTTATGTAAAAGAATATGCCAGGGCATTTAGGGTCTTTTATAATGCGATAAAAAGCATAAACAGTGCGTGCAGCGTATATATTTCCCTGGATCAGCAATGGGACAGGAATAATCCGGCATCCGGGAACTATGATGCAAGGGATATTTTGGATGAATTTAACCGGCAGATAAAAGAAGAAGGGAATATTGACTGGGGGCTTGCGATTCATCCGTATAATGTGCCGCTGACAACGCCTTATATATGGAACCCGTCCAGATATGTGAAAGATTCCCCGGATACTCCAATGATTACTATGGCTAATATTGAGGTAGTAACGGATTATATGGAAAAGGAAGAATTCCTGACAGAAGAAGGGGAAGTCCGTTCCATTATCTTAAGCGAATTAGGATATACATCCACGAATGGAGAAGATGTGCAGGCTGCTGCCATTGCATATGCATATAAAAAAGCGGAAGCAAACCCGCATATTGATTCCGTTTTATTTTCCAGGCAGACGGATGCGGCAGAGGAAATTGCCCAAGGGCTTGCGCTTGGCATTAACCATGCAGACGGATCCCCTAAATATGCATATAATGTATACAAATATATGGACACCGAGCAGGGGGAAACCTATACTGATTTTGCCAAACGTGTGATAGGCATTTCCGACTGGAGCCAGATTTCCAAAAAACGTTAAAACAATTGTTCCGTCAGAAATTGATAAACAACTTGATTTTTCCGCTGCCAGTTATCACAGATAGCGGCAGCGGATGCTTCTGTGGGTACAGAAAGCGTCAGTTCCACTAATTTTACATCTTTTTCCCAGGCAATCAGATGGGCATTATATTCTCCTGCAGTGGATTTATAATATTCTGAAGAAATAGAAACCTCATCTTTCAGATGCATTTCATTTTCTTTCAGATAAGCGCATATTTCTTCTTTTATCGTAAGGCTGATCCGGTTTTCAAAAAAAGATAAGGTGTTTTTTCCCTCCGGAGTAATCAGCAGATGGGTCCGGTTACCGATGGTACGGGCAGTCATCAGCCCTGCGCCGGTAAGTTCAAAAATGGCCTGCTGCAAAGTGAGAAAATTCGTATATTCTTTTTCTAAAATGAAATCCCCGATTTGTGCGCTGGTAAGGGGGAAATCCACCCGGTTCAGCATATAAAGGACGATCAGTTTATAAAGAGTCAAAGGTTCCTGGGTCATAAGAGGTTGTTCCTTTCCAGTATTTTCCCTGATAAGCATTTTCCGTTTTCATACGGTGATGAAGAGCATTTAGAACCTTCTTTTTATCACCGCTCCATAAAGGGGCTATCAACAGGTTTTTTGGTCCGTCGCCGGTTACGCGGTGGATTACAGTATCCGGCGTAAGATGGCAGATACAAAGGATGAGAATTTCCAGATAGCTGTCCATGGATAAAGCTGAGAATAACCCGTTTTTGTAATCTATAGCCAGATCAGTGCCTTTTAATATATGAAGGAGATGGAGTTTAATGCCGGAAATAGGGAGCGTGTTCAAATATTGGACTGTCTGCAGCATCATTGCCCCGCTTTCCCCGGGAAGCCCAAGAATGACATGCGGGATTACCGGTATGCCGCGCAAGGACAATTGCTTCACGGCATGGGAAAAGCAGTCCAGGGAATAGCCCCGCCGGATATAATGCGCCGTGTCCTCATGGATGGTCTGAAGCCCTAGCTCAACCCAGATAAATTTATTGGGATAGCTTTCCCTAAGTTCTGCCAAAAGGAAGAGAACTTCTTCCGGCAGGCAGTCCGGCCGGGTGGCAATGGAAATCCCCGCAACGAAAGGCGATTCCAAAGCCTTCCGGTATAACCGGTTTAAATAGGGCAGGGGGGCATAGGTGCATGTATATGCCTGAAAATAGGCGATATATGGCTCTTCTTTTTGTATGGAAGAAAAAGGCAGGGAAAAATCGCCGCTGCCGGCTCCGCTGCAAAAGATACAGCCGCGGGTATCAAGCGTGCCGTCTCTGTTAGGGCAGGTGAAACCGCCGTCAATGGCTATTTTTTTTAATTTTTTTCCATACGTGTTCTTTAAATAGGCATCCAAGGAATAGTAACGTTTCCCATGCCATTTTTCCAAGTTTTTTCCAGCATTGTTTGGCGCTGTATCTTTTTGAAAGGAATTCTGTCTGCCGGTTATTTCCATGTTAGCGCTACCTGTCTGTGGACGTTTGACTGTTGTTCCCGTATACAACGGACCGGGATGGGATCATGTATGGGACTTGACTGCCTGGGCTACCGCCTCTGCAACCTTAGGGTGAAAGGCTTCCGGCATAATGTTATTTTCATTCAGTTCATCGTCTGGGACAAGCCCTGCGATGGCATAGGCAGCCGCAAGCTTCATTTCTTCCGTAATCTGTGCGGCGCGGCTTTCCAAAGCGCCTTTGAATATACCTGGAAAAGCCACTACATTGTTGATCTGGTTAGGAAAATCGCTGCGCCCTGTCCCTACTACTTTCGCTCCGGCCTCTTTGGCAAGATCCGGCATAATTTCCGGCACCGGGTTCGCCATGGCAAAAAGGATAGCATCCTGGTTCATAGAAGCCACCATTTCTTTGGTAACAATACCTGGTGCGGACACTCCTATAAAAATATCGGCATTTTTTAAAGCATCGGCCAAGGAACCGGTTTCGTTATTGGGGTTTGTAACCTGCGCCATTTTTTCCTGCATCCAGTTTAGCCCTGCCGTCTGCCTGGAAATGATTCCTGCTTTATCGCACATAATGATATTGGACAGGCCGTAAGTGAGAAGCAGCTTCGTAATGGCTATGCCTGCGCTGCCTGCCCCGTTTACAACGGTCTTGCAGTTTTTTTTGTCTTTTCCGGTTACCTTTAAGGCATTGATGATTCCGGCTAAGACGACGATGGCAGTGCCGTGCTGGTCATCGTGGAAGACCGGAATATCCAATATTTCTTTTAAACGCTCTTCGATTTCAAAACAGCGCGGTGCGCTGATATCCTCTAAATTAATGCCGCCGAAACCGGGGGCAAGGTATGTAACTGTCCGGATGATTTCTTCCGTATCCTGGGTGGCGAGACAGATAGGCACTGCGTTTACGCCTCCGAACTCTTTAAAGAGCACTGCTTTCCCTTCCATAACCGGCATAGCGGCATAAGGGCCGATATTGCCTAAGCCGAGAACTGCGCTGCCATCGGAAACGACGGCTACGGTATTGGCTTTCATTGTATAAGTATAGGCTTCTTCCCTGTTTCCGGCAATGGCTTTGCACGGCTCAGCGACGCCGGGCGTATAAGCATAAGAAAGATCCTCCCGGGATTTGACGGGGGCTTTGGATACCGTTTCCAGTTTACCGTTCCATTGTTTATGAAGCTCCAGGGCTTTTTCGTTTGTGGTCATAATTTCTCCTCGCTTTTCTTTATGGTAGCCTTATTGTGATCCGGGGTTTGAAAAGCCTTATCCATAAGCGCCGTCTGTCAAGCCGTGAAAAAGCCTGGGCGGGGGATTTCTGGCTTTATATTGAAATATCATATAATATTTGGAATAGAATTGCAATCTGTTACTGTTGGAAAAAGAAACAAAAAAGGCTTCCTATTTTGGAAAACCTGTTGTATAATAGGTGGCAACAGAACGTGTTTATTTCCGCGGGCAGCGGTTCAAGGAGACATGCTTGCATGTATATATAGCTGCTGCTGCGAGGGTCAGATACCGGCATGTTTGTGATATGTCTGTCGCCGTGTCAATCCGGGACAGGGTATTTGATGAGCAATTCCATTTACATATCAGTTATAAAACCCCAATAACAAAAGAAATAAGTTTAATATTTGTGGCGAGGCAAGGAGCCTGTCTGTCATAAGGGCATGCTGCTTGTCCGGCGGAAAAAAGCGGAGGAGTTTATGAGAGAAAAATACGAGTCATTGGCGCTTGTGGATTTAAAAGGGATAGCAAAGGCAAGAGGAATAAAAGGGACGTCCGGGATGAAAAAAGCAGAGATAATAGAAGCGATGCTTTCAGAGGATGAGAAGGGGAAAAGTATTGCGGAAAACCCGGCAGCAGCAGAAAAGACAGGCAGGGGAAGGCGGCCTGTGATGAAAAATGCCCAGGAATTCAAAGGCGGGGCGGAAAACAGAAAAGTGAGAGGGGCTGCGGCACGGGAAAACACAAAAGCCGGGGAACAGCCTGAACCGGGTGCGGAACGCAGCCAGGAGGAAGGAAAACGCCAGGCGGAAGGCCGCGGGGAAGCGAAAGGAACCCATGAGAACAGAGGGGCAAATGAGGGGAAAAAGAACCAGAACGAAGGGCGTGTTTATGGGGAAAACCGTCAAGAGCCGCAGCCCCGCAGGGAAAGCAGGGCGGAAATGCCAAAAGAAGACGAAAAATACCCGGCAGATTTAGACAGCGGGATTACTGCACATGGTATCCTGGAAGTGATGCCGGATGGTTATGGATTTATCCGGTGTGAAAATTATCTTCCCGGGGAAAATGATGTATATGTGGCGCCCAGCCAGATCCGGCGGTTTAATCTGAAAACGGGGGATATCCTGGAAGGGAATACGAGGATTAAGACACAAAGCGAGAAATTCAGCGCGTTATTGTATGTGAAAACAGTTAATGGATATGCGCCGGAAGCAGCAATGCGCAGAGGTAATTTTGAAGATATGACGCCGGTTTTCCCGGATGAACGGCTGAACCTTGAAACACCGGGAGCATCAGTAGCAATGCGTATTATGGATCTGATAAGCCCGGTAGGGAAAGGGCAGAGGGGGATGATTGTATCCCAGCCCAAAGCAGGGAAGACTACATTGTTAAAAGAAGTGGCGAAATCAATTAAGAGAAATTCGCCGGAAGTCCACTTAATCATTTTACTGATTGATGAACGTCCGGAAGAAGTGACGGATATTAAAGAAGCGATTGAAGGCCCCAATGTGGAAGTGATTTATTCTACTTTTGATGAACTGCCGGAACATCATAAACGTGTATCCGAGATGGTGATTGAGCGGGCGAAGCGTCTTGTGGAACACAAAAAGGATGTTATGATATTGTTAGACAGCATTACCCGTCTGACAAGGGCATATAACCTTACTGTCCCGCCCAGCGGAAGAACACTGTCAGGCGGTCTTGACCCTGCGGCTTTACATATGCCGAAGCGTTTCTTTGGCGCAGCCAGAAATATGCGGGGCGGGGGAAGCCTTACGATTCTGGCGACCGCTTTGGTGGAGACAGGGAGCAAGATGGATGATGTTGTTTACGAAGAATTTAAGGGGACGGGAAATATGGAACTGGTTCTTGACCGCAAGCTTTCGGAACGGAGGGTATTCCCGGCGATTGATATTCCCAAGTCCAGTACAAGAAGGGAAGATTTACTGCTTTCGGCGGAGGAACAGGAAGCGATTAATATTATGCGGAAGGCATTGAACGGGCTGAAGCCGGAGGAAGCCGTAGACAGGATACTGGATATGTTTTCAAAGACAAGGAATAATATGGAATTTGTTCAAATTGTAAAAAAAATGAAGTTCTTATAAAGTTCATATAGAAAATACTTGCATGGCCGGATAAGCTGTGATATACTAAAAAAGCTGTTTGGTTATTATAAAAGACTTTCAGGGTCAGATATAGGCAGCTTGCAGCGGAGTATTGGCATGGATGACTATGCGGCCAAGGTAGCGCATGATAAATGTTTACTATAGAGAGGTGAAAAAAATGAAAGAAGGAATCCATCCTAAGTATTATCAGGCAACAGTAACTTGCAACTGCGGTAACACATTTGTAACAGGTTCTACAAAACCGGAGATTCATGTTGAAGTTTGTTCTAAATGCCATTCGTTCTATACCGGGCAGCAGAAGACGGTAAGGGCTGACGGACGTATTGACAAGTTCAACAGGAAATACGGCGTTGGGCAGAAATAAATCTGCAAAGGATAAATTTGCTGTACAAGTCAGGATTTGTGCAGTGAGGATGGTTATGAATGTAAGAGGAAAGCTTACTGAAAAAGGTTGAGGTGCATATCTCAACCTTATTTAAATACAGAATATTGGCGATATATAATAGCAATCGGTTAATGAGGACTGGAATGTGATGAAGAAGGACAAAGGCGGGCGTTATTCCGGCATCGGCGGACAGGCGGTGCTGGAAGGCGTAATGATGAAAAATAAAGAACAGTATGCTGTGGCCGTGCGTAAGCCGGATGGTGAAATTGATGTGGAAGTGGATATATATAAAGGGATTATGGACGGGAGCGGGCTGAAAAAAGCCCCTTTTATCCGTGGCGTTTTTAATTTCCTTGATTCCATGATACTGGGTATGAGAACCCTGAATCATTCCGTTTCTTTTTATGAAGAGGAAGGGGCGGAAGAAACGGCGGTAGACAAAATTTTTCATAAAATTTTTAAGGAAAAAGCAGAAAATGTTATGCTTGGCATTGTAACCGTTTTTTCTGTTGTGCTTGCGGTGGCTGTTTTTATAGCGCTTCCGTATTATATTGCTTCTTTATTTGAAGCGTATATCCGTAATGCATCCGTAATGGCGGTAATAGAGGGGCTGATGCGGATTCTTATCTTCGTAGGGTATATTGTGGCAATTACGATGATGAAAGATATTAAACGTCTTTACCAATACCATGGGGCAGAGCATAAATGCATCAACTGCATTGAAAAAGGGCGGCCGTTGACAGTTCATAATGTGATGCGCAGTTCAAGGCTTCATAAAAGATGCGGGACCAGTTTTATGTTTTTCGTAGTATTTGTCAGCATTATTGTATTTTTCTTTATCCGGACGCAGCAGCCGGCATTGCGTATTCTCCTTAGGATTGCGCTGATTCCGGTTATTGCAGGGATTTCTTATGAAATTATCCGTCTGGCAGGCAGGAGCGACCATATTCTGGTGCGGATTCTTTCCGCTCCGGGTATGCTGCTGCAAAGGCTGACTACGAAAGAACCGGATGAGGAAATGATTCAGGTGGCGATGGCTTCCGTAGAGGCGGTTTTTGACTGGAAAGCCTATCTGAAAGACACTTTTGGATATGAGATCGACGATTCCTGGCTGGTGGATCAGGCGCCGGAGGAGGGCGAAGAGGACGGCATTTAGCTTGTGCAATGCCCGGGAATGGACTGGGCAGAATGGGATGGCATTGATAAAACAGGCATAAGGTTACCGTATGCCGGAGAACCGGAAAAGAGCGGAAAGTTTTAAAAATATCCCGGAATAAAAAGCCGCTGTAAAAACAGAAAACAGATTTGCAAAAAACAGAATAAAGAGAATGCATTATGAAATATGAAGAAGTATATCATTATGGCGTTCATGAGCTTGCAGAAGCCGGCATCGGGGAAAATGAGCTGGATGCCAGGCTGCTGTTAGAGTATGTCTGTCATACGGGCAGGAATGACCTGCTTGCCCATGGGGACCGTGAAGTGCCGGAAGAAGAGAAAAACATATATTTTGATTTAATAGAAAAAAGAAAAACCCATAGGCCGCTGCAATATATTATGGGCAGACAGGAATTTATGGGACTGGTTTTTAAAGTGAATGAGCATGTATTGATCCCGAGGCAGGATACGGAAATTTTGGTGGAAGAGGCGCTGCGCCATCTTCATGACGGGATGGAGATACTGGATATGTGTACCGGGTCAGGGTGTATCCTTTTAAGCCTGCTGCATTATTCCAATGGCTGCATAGGGGTAGGGGCGGATATCTCGGGAAAAGCCCTGGCGGTGGCAGAAGAAAATGCAAAAAGGCTAAAAGGGCGGGAAGAAAAAGAAAAGGGGAAGTTCCGCTGCCGTTTTGTACAAAGCGATTTATTTGAAAAGGTAGAAGGAACGTACGATATGATTGTTTCCAACCCGCCTTATATTCCAACGGAAGTTATTTCCGGCTTAATGGAGGAAGTAAGGGATTATGAACCGGTGGAAGCTTTGGACGGGAAAGAGGACGGGCTATTCTTTTACCGGGAAATTGCTTCCCATGCGCTGGCATTTCTGAAGGGCGGGGGCTATCTTTTTTTTGAAATAGGATATGACCAGGCAAAAGCGGTAGGGAAGATTATGGAAGAGGCCGGATATCAGGGTATTACAGCCGTTAAGGACTATGCCGGGCTGGATCGGGTTGTGTATGGATGGAAATCCGCCAAAAGCGGTAGAAAGGAATAGGGATGTTTGATAAATTAGAGGATTTACTTATTCGTTTTGAGGAAATATTAAGCGAGCTGGGCGAGCCGACAGTAACGAACAATCAGGAACGCTTCCGCGCACTGATGAAGGAGCAAAGCGATTTGACTCCTATTGTGGAAGCTTATAGAGAGTATAAAAAATGCAGGCAGGATGTTGAGGACAGCGTTTCTATGCTGGAAGAAGAAAATGATGAAGATATGCGGGATATGTTAAAAGAGGAATTGAATGTTTCCAAAAAGCGCGTGGAAGAACTGGAGCAGGAACTGAAAGTTCTTCTTCTCCCTAAAGACCCAAATGACGACAAAGACGTTATTGTAGAAATCAGGGCAGGGGCGGGCGGAGATGAGGCGGCTCTTTTTGCTGCAGAAATGTACCGTCTGTATGTTCATTATGCAGAAAGCCAGCGTTGGAAAGTAGAAACCATGAATGTGGATGAAATCGGCATTGGCGGGATGAAAGAAGTGAATTTTATGATTTCCGGCCAGGGCGCGTATTCTAAATTGAAATATGAAAGCGGGGTACACCGGGTACAGCGTGTGCCGGAAACCGAATCCGGCGGCCGCATCCATACTTCCACCATTACGGTAGCGGTTATGCCTGAAGTGGAGGAAGTGGATGTGGTGATTGACGACAAGGATATCAGGATTGACGTTATGAGGGCATCCGGGAATGGCGGACAGTGCGTCAATACAACGGACTCTGCCGTGCGTTTGACTCATTATCCTACCGGTATTGTCGTTTACAGCCAGACGGAAAAATCCCAGCTTCAGAACAAGGCAAAGGCATTTGCACTGCTGCGCGCCAAACTTTATGATATTGAGCAGCAAAAAGCCCATGACGCGGAAGCGGAACTGCGCCGCAGCCAGATAGGCACAGGTGACCGTTCAGAGAAGATAAGGACATATAATTTCCCCCAGGGAAGAGTAACGGATCACCGGATCAACCTGACCTTGTATAAGCTGGATAAGATTATGAATGGGGATATCCAGGAAATCCTGGATGCTTGCATTGCGGCGGATCAGGCGGCAAAACTTCTGAAAATGGGTGAGAACTGATTTCCATAGGAGACGGGCCAGGAGACGAAGCGGAGATTGGGCGGATACCAGGGGGATTTTTAAGTTTGATTCATAATTTGTTTTCACATCATAAAAGAAAACCGGTTCATTTCTATTTTCAGATGAACCGGTTTGTTCTTTTGCCTTTTTATAAGAAAAACCGTATATTTCCATTGCAGATACTATTTTAGGGGAGCTGGAGCGGCAGTTTCATATAAAAGGGAGGCATGTGGCAAAGTATATCGAAAAAAGTGCGAATGATACCATTGTTATATTTCTTCTTTATTTTGTGATAAAATAATTTTTAGATACAAAGGGGAAAGAAAGGCGGGCGGAAGAATGTTAGGCGGTTCAGTTTATATTGCGTTCATTAGGTATATCATAAGTCTTACCGGGGTCAATGTATTTTATGCGCTGATGAGTGAAGCACGGTATGGAAGAAAAAAGACCGTGATATATAGCGCCTGCTTTTATGGGGCTATGCTTGTGCTGGCGTGTATCTGGTATATAGCAGATTGGGAGAATTGTGTAAAAGCTGTGGCATTTCTTATGTATATTGGTTTTGCGGTCTTTGTTGTTTTTATGAGCAAAGGTCCTTTTTATCTTTCGATGTACAAACTGGCATTCACTTATTACCTTTTGGCGGTATTTCTTATTGGAGGGATAGAGTTTTCACTTATTGTCTGCAATGGAAACGTATGGGCAGATATCGCTGCCCGTATTGTGCTTATTTTGTTGATTGCCTTTTTTATTAATAAATATTTAAGGAATTCGATAAAGGCTTTTGGGGCGTATGTGGAAAAAGAGCTGGACTGGTTCAGCGTTACGCTGATGATTTTCAGCTTGATTTGCGGGATTGGTTTTATCTTAAATCCGGGAAGGATGGATCAAAGCCCGTACCGGTTCTATCAGATGGCGGTCACTTTCTTCCTGATAGGGGTTTTGCAGCTTCTCATGTTCCGGCTTTATCTGCATATAGGAAAAGAACAGGAATACCAGAAGGAAAACCAGCTCATGTTAATGAATCATAGGCTGCTGGAACGGCAGCTAGAAGTGCTGGAAGAGGCGGCGGAATCCGGAAAAAGGAACCGACATAATATAAAGCAGCATCATGCTGTCATTACCGGGTTTGCCCGTGAGGGGCAGATGGAAGGGCTGGTGCAGTACCTGAAGGAATACGAAGGATATGTGGAGGATATGGAGGAAGAAGAAAGCATATGCGAAAATGCCGCCGTCAACCATATTCTGTCAGCATATGCCAGAAAAGCAGGGAAAGAGCAGATAGAGGTCAGGATGGACATCGAACTGGACAAGGAACTGCCCATACCGGGCATTGACTTAATTACAATTATATCCAATGCGTTTGAAAATGCTATTTATGGGTGTATGGAAGTGAAAAAACAGACGCCGGGGAGGGAATGCCTGATTCATCTTACTATAAAAAAGAAAAAGAATAAACTGGCTATTTACTGCAGCAATACATGCAAGCTGGAGACAGAGCTAAGGAAAGGGGAACCAAAGCCGGAATTTACAGGAGGGATCGGTGTGTCCAGTATTATAAAAACAGCGGAAAAGTTTGACGGGGAATACGATTTCAAGAACGATGCAGGGGTGTTTGTTTTCCGACTGATTATAAATATTCCTCAATAGGCCCTGGCGCCAAAATCGTACGGATAAAAAGTGATAAAGCAAAAAAGTTTCTGCAGCGGCCTGTCTGCAAGCGGAAACGGCAAAATTTAAATGGGGGGGGGTAGATCATGTATCTGATAGTGCTCTGTGACGACGAAGCATCAGAATTAAAAAAGGCAGAAAATATGCTGAGTGTCTACCGGAAAGAACATCCTAAACTGGACATTATGGTGACTTGTTTTGAAAGTGCAGATGAACTGCTTTATATGGTCAGGGAAAAAGAATACATGCCGGATATGATCTTGATGGATATTTATATGCCGGAAAAAATGGGGATTGAGGCGGCAAGGGAACTGCGCAGCCTAGGGAATGAGGGGAAAATTATTTTTCTTACTACGTCAAAGAACCATGCATTGGAAGCTTTTGGGGTAGGGGCGGCGCAATACCTGGTAAAACCGGTACTGAAGGAAGAATTATTTCCGGTATTGGATCAGTTCCTAAAAGATATTGAAGAAAACCGGCAAAGGTATCTTCTGCTGCGGGCAGACGGCAGAACCCGCCGTGTGGCCGTCAATGACATCGTATGCTGTGAGGCGCATGGCAAAGCGCAGTGTATGCATCTTTCGGATAATTCCCAGTTATTGCTTCGTATGACGATGACAGAGATTTACGGGATGCTTTCCCGCTATCAGGAATTTGTGAGGGTGGGGATTGCCTATATTGTCAATCTGGAATTTGTGGACAGTATGAATGGGCAGGACATCTGCCTGAATACGGGCAGGAAAATTTATCTGCCAAGGGGCGCTTATAAAACATTAAAGGAACAATACTTTAGGTATTATTGTGAGGAACGGTGACGGACCGGTTTGGCAAAAGAGCCTGGATTAGGAAAAAAAGGAAGAGTGGAGGATAGGAGGAATGCTTTTTGAGGACAATGCCCCCTATTATATGATCAAATGCCTGCTCATTGTTGGCGGAACGATGGGGATGATGGCTTCCTGCACAAGGATAAAATGTTCGCGGAAAAAAATGGCGGTGATGCTTGGGCTGTATTTTTTATGGATAGGATGCTGGTCTTTGTTTATGATAGAGTTTTATGACGTATTGACTTTGCTGCGGTTTTGCATTCCGACCATTTCCCTGCCGTGCATCTTGATGCTGTATTTTCTGTCGGAATATTCCCCGTGGCAGGCTGTATTCAATTATACGATGCAGATCAGCATTGCTTTGATTGTTGCCATGAGCCAGACTGTTCTTGTGACGGAGCTTGCCGGCGGGGAAAGCATGGATTTTTTCATCCGGGTGAGCAGCTTTTCTCTCTGTATTGCGATAGAGTGGAAATTGCTAAGGGGGAAGTTTGTCCTGTTAGATTATCTTCCGGATAAAAGCTGGAGAAGCCTGACCTATGTGCCGGTCAGTTTTATGTTTCTTATTATTTTTATAGGAACATATCCCGTGCATTATATGGAGGCGAAGCAAAGTGTCGCATATTTGTATGGCGTTGCGGCGATTATGGTAATTGTGTATATTACTTTATTCCGCAGCCTATTCCACCAATATAAGCTGCAGCTTATGGAGTTGACGGAAGTAAGCAATAATATGCTGAAAAGGGAACTTGCGCTGATGCAGAAACAGGTGGAAGATGCGAAACGTTTCCGGCATGATTTAAGGCATCATGACAGGGTGATTGCGGAATATGTCAGAAGAGAGGAGACAGGGAAGCTGTTTGAATTTTTAGAGCAGCAGGAGAGGGAATATTCGAAAACGGATTTTGTGAAAATATGTGAAAATATTACGGTAGATAATATTCTGGGAATCTATACAAAGGAAGCAAGGGAGAACGGCATCTATGTGGATCTTAATGTAATGGTACAGCAGGAAACAGGGATCCGGGATACCGATTTTATTGCTATATTGGGCAATGCCATGGAGAATGCAGTCCACGGATGCGGCCAGTCGGAAAAAGAGGAACAAAGAATTCAGGTACATATCAGGCAAAAGGGGGGGAAGCTGGCAATACGGATTTCCAATACTTGTGCTTCCGGGATTGTATTTAAAGATGGCATCCCGGTACGTAAAAACAGCAAAGAAAAAGGAATCGGCATAGAAAGCATACAGCGCAGTGTGAGGCATTATGACGGAGAGGTGGATTTTAAAGTGGAAAACGGGGAATTTGTAACAAGGATATTATTAAACCTTCTCCAAGCGTGATATAATCCGAAATTGTTTATGGAAAATGTGTTTGTATGCAAAAGATGCCGGAAAAGATACAATACATTCCAAAATGCTTCAAAAAAAGCTTTTCTTTGATATACTTTACAGCAACGGAAGAGTATAATAGGAGAGGAGATGCATTATGGAAAGAGTCATAGACAATATTGTTTCTTTTTTGGAAAATGTCAAATATGCGTGGCAGGATATGTTCATGAAAAAGCAAAGGAAGAAAAAGCTGGCAGGAAGAAGGCGTTCTTTGCGTTTTGCACACATAAAATGGCGTTTGGCAGGCATTGGATTAATAGCGGGCACCTTACCAGTCGTTAAAATTCTGGAAGGGGATGCAACGATTGCATTGCTGACTGTGCCTTTAGGAATATATATGGCATCGGGAAAAACAATTAGGGGGAAATATGAGTAGCAGAAAGCTATGCAAATGCAATGTCATGTATTTGACGCAGTAATAGCTAAATGATGAATATGGACAGGAAAAGGCGGTCTTGCCCGGAAAAGCGGGGGGAACCGCCTTAAATTGTGGAATAAGCGCATTGCATAGAAAAATAAAATCAATTATACTGTAGAATGGCAGCAGCAAGAAGGCCCCCGCTTTGACAGCGTTTAAAAACGCGTCAATTCAGAAAGGATTATGGTTATAAAAATGGAAATCAGACGTGCAAAAGAAAAGGATATGGATAGAATCAATGAACTATTAAGGCAGGTATGTATGGTGCATCATATGGGCCGTCCTGATCTGTTCCAGGGAAACCAGAACAGGAAGTATACGGATATCCAGCTAAGGGAGATTATAAAGGATGAGGGGCGGCCGGTTTTTGTGGCAGCAGATGAAAAGGATGAAGTAATGGGGTATGCCTTCTGTATTTTCCAGCAGCATTCCAATGATAATATCCTGACAGATATTAAGACTTTATATATTGATGATTTATGCGTGGATGAAAAGATTAGGGGAAAGCATATAGGGAAAGCTCTTTATGAGAAAGTTGTAGCATTTGCCAAGGAGCAGGGATGTTATAATGTCACATTGAATGTATGGAGCTGCAATGAGACGGCGATGCGGTTTTATGAAAAATGCGGCTTAAAACCCCAAAAGGTTGGGATGGAAACGATTTTATAGAGGACAGGCAGGATGCGGCGGCAATGACAAAAGAAAAAACAGAAATGATTTTAGGGATATTGGATAAAGAATATGGAGTGACGAAAGAGGGGTTCTTTCATAAAGAGGAATGGCAGCTTTTGCTGGCAATCATGTTAAGCGCCCAGAGTACGGATAAGCAAGTGGATGAAACGCTGCCCCGTTTATGGGAACGGTTCCCGGATATAGAAACCGTGGCGCAGGCCAGGCCAGAGGAACTGGAAGACGCTATTAAAAGTATCGGTCTATATAAAGTAAAAGCGAGGAATATGAAAAAGTGCTGTGAGAAAATATGGAAAGAATACGGTAAAAGAGCGCCAATGACAATCGAAGAATTAATTAAGCTGCCCGGCGTAGGACGGAAAACGGCAACCTTGTTCTTAGCCGATGCTTATGGAATTCCGGGAGTGACGGTGGATACCCATGTGTTCCGCATTGCTAAAAGGATAGGATGGGCGGATGGGAAGAACCCGGTGCAAGTGGAACAGGAACTGATGGAAGTATTGCCAAGGGAGCATTGGAACCGCATTAATTTCCAGCTCATTTATCATGGAAGGAGCGTATGCACAGCGAGAAAGGCCAGGTGTAGGGACTGTGCGCTGGCGCAGTGGTGCGGGAAGAGGATCTGATGGAAAAGGGCGCAAAAACGGGAATACCGGGAATTTGCAGCAAAGAGAATACGAAGGAGGAAAAGCGGGAGTTTTATGAGCCAGGCAGACAGGGTATTAAAGCAATATTTCGGATACGATTCTTTCCGGGAGGGGCAGGAAGAACTGATAGAAAGCATATTAAGAGGGCAGGATACACTGGGGATCATGCCTACAGGGGCGGGGAAATCCATTTGCTTTCAAGTTCCGGCTCTTATTATGGAAGGAATCACCCTTGTTGTTTCCCCTTTGATTTCCCTGATGAAAGATCAAGTGGAAGGTTTAAACCAGGCAGGGGTCCATGCAGCATATTTAAACAGTTCATTAACTCCAGGACAGTACCGGAAAGCTCTGGGGCTGGCAAAACAAAGCAGATATAAGATTATTTATGTGGCGCCGGAACGCCTGGTAACGGACAGCTTTCTGGATTTTGCCCTGGATGCGGATATTGCGATGCTGACGGTGGATGAAGCGCATTGTGTTTCCCAATGGGGCCAGGATTTCCGCCCGAGCTATTTAAAAATTGCGGAATTTACCGGAAAGCTTCCAAAGCGTCCGGTAATCAGCGCTTTTACGGCAACGGCGACAAAGGAGGTCAGGGATGATATGATTGATCTTCTTCTTCTTCAAAACCCTACGGTTACGGCGACTGGGTTTGACCGTCCCAATTTGTATTTTGCCGTTCAGTCGCCAAAGGATAAATATGCATCCATGAAGAATTTTCTGCAGATGCATCCAGCACAGAGCGGGATCGTTTACTGCCTGACCAGAAAGTATGTGGAAGAGATTTACGAACGGTTGAAAGAAGAGGGGTTTTCCGTCACCAAATATCATGCAGGGCTTGCTGATGAGGAACGAAAGGCGAATCAGGAGGATTTTATTTACGGCAGGGCGGAAATCATGGTGGCCACCAATGCTTTTGGAATGGGGATTGATAAATCCGACGTGCGTTTTGTCTTGCATTATAATATGCCGAAAAATATGGAAAGCTATTACCAGGAAGCCGGAAGGGCAGGAAGGGACGGGGAAGCGGCGGAATGTGTCCTTATGTATGCCGGGCAGGATGTGGTTACCAATCAGTTTTTTATTGATCATAATAGAGAAAATCAGGATCTGGATGAAGCGACAAAGCTGCTGGCTGCAGGAAGAGACAGGGAACGGCTTAGGAAAATGACATTTTACTGTTTTACCAACGACTGTTTAAGGGATTATATTTTGCGGTATTTTGGGGAATATGGGAACAGTTATTGCGGAAATTGCGTAAACTGCCTTAGCAATTTTGAAACAATAGATGTAACGGAAATGGCGGAAGCAGTTTTAGGATGCATACAAAGCAGCAGACAGCGGTTTGGAACATCTATGATCCTGGATACGGTGCATGGGGCGGATACAGCCAAAATAAGGAAATACCGGATGGAGGACAACCCTTATTATGGGAAGCTGGCAAAGATTCCTGCTTATAAACTGCGGAAAGTAATAAACTATTTGCAGATGTACGGATATCTGGATGTGACGGACGACGGGTATGCTATTGTAAAGCTGACGGAAAAATCGGAAGCTGTTTTGTCCGGGGAGGAACGGATTGTCATGAAGATGGCGAAGGAAGAGGAACATCCGGCGAAAGTAAAGAAGGAGAAGCGGAGTAAGAAAGGGGCGGCCGGCTTTCCGGATTATGAGTTTACGGAAAAGGAGGAAACAATGTTTGAAAGACTGCGGGCTTTACGGACGCAAATCGCAAGGGAGGAAAAAGTGCCGCCCTATATTGTTTTTTCCGATAAAACATTAATGCATATGTGCATTCTAAAGCCGGAAACGAGGAATGAAATGCTGACGGTTTCCGGCGTTGGGGAATTTAAATATGAAAAATACGGGGACAGGTTTTTAGCCTGCATACAAGAGCAATGACGAAGGAGGTATCTTCATGACAGGAATCAGCCTGTTTGATGTGATTGGGCCGAATATGGTAGGGCCGTCCAGCTCCCATACGGCGGGGGCAGTATCTATGGCTCTGCTGGCAAGAAAAATATTTTATAAAGAAAAAAATACAGAAGAGCTTCTTATCCGGAAAGCGGATTTTACATTATACGGCTCTTTTGCAAAAACATACCGCGGGCATGGGACGGACCGGGCGCTTCTTGGCGGGATACTTGGTTTCGCAACGGATGATTTGAGGATCCGGGATGCGTTTTTCCATGCAAAGAAAGAAGGGCTGGAATACTCGTTTTCCTTATCGGAAGATAAGGATATGCATCCCAATACGGCAGATATAGACCTGACGGGGATGGATGGAAGAAAACTTTTTGTCAGGGGAGTTTCCCTTGGCGGGGGAAAAGTGAAAATTACGCGGCTTAATCAGATAGAAGTGGATTTTACAGGGGATTACAGTACGTTGATTGTGAGTCAGACGGATAAGCAGGGGGTGGCGGCGCATATTACAAAATGCCTAAGCGATTGCGGGGTAAATATCGCGTTTATGCGTATTTTCCGGGAAGCCAAGGGAGCGAAGGCTTACACGGTGGTAGAATCGGATGAAAAAATACCGGAAACAGTAATGGACGGCATCCGGGAGAATCCGTATATTGCCAATCTTACATTGCTTTAAAGGAGGGAGACGATGGATTTTAAAAGCGGCAGCGAACTGCTGGATCTATGCGGAAGAATGCGGATGCCCATATCTGAAGTGATGAAACGGCGTGAAATGGAGTTGACGGGTATGGAAGAAGACGATGTAGACGCCAGAATAAGAAAAGCATTGGCGGTTATGGATGCGTCTGTCCATGAACCGTTAGAGAAAGAAATAAATTCTATGGGAGGCCTTATCGGGGGCGAGGCACGGAAGCTGAAAGAGGGAAGCAAAGAAGGAAAGTCCCTTTGCGGTGGCGTGATAACAAAGGCAATCACTTATGCGATGGCAGCGCTGGAAGTCAATGCGTCCATGGGTGTGATTGTAGCGGCTCCCACAGCCGGTTCTTCCGGTGTCCTGCCAGGGGTTTTGTTTGCCCTGAAAGAGGAACGCGGGTGGGAAGACGGGGTTTTGCATCGCGGGTTATATACAGCAGGGGCGGTAGGCTATCTGCTTATGCGCAATGCATCCGTGTCCGGCGCCCAGGCGGGCTGCCAGGCGGAGGTGGGTTCCGCATCGGCAATGGCGGCGGCAGCGGCAGTGGAGATGATGGGAGGGACGCCTGAGCAGGCGTTAAGCGCAGCGGTGGGAGCTTTGTCCAATCTGCTGGGGCTTGTCTGCGATCCCATTGGCGGGCTTGTGGAGAACCCCTGCCAGAACCGGAATGCAGCAGGGGCAGTCAATGCTTTGATTAATGCCCAGCAGGCTTTGGCAGGCATCCGGCAAAGAATTCCTTTTGATGAGATGGCGCAGGTGATGCTGAACGTAGGGAGGAATCTGCCTTTTGAGTTGAGGGAAAGCGCACTGGGCGGCTGTGCGGCGGCTCCATCGGCTTGCGGGCTTGGCGGATGCAAAAAAGGAGCAAGATGCAAATGAGGAGAAAAGACAGGGAAGTAACGGATACAGCAGAAATAGAAGAAATAATAAAAGGCTGTAAAACCTGCCATGTGGCAATGGCATTGGAAGGGGAGCCTTATGTCGTGCCGCTGAGTTTCGGCTATGAGAGGAAAGGCGAAACATTGACGCTTTATTTCCATAGTGCAAAAGAAGGGAAAAAGCTGGATATTCTGCATAAAAACAGCAGGGTATGTTTTGAGATGGCTGTGGAGGGGGAACTGATCCATACACAGATACCTTGCAATTCCGGCTATTATTTTTCCAGCGTAATGGGAAAAGGGGATGTGGAATTTGTAGAAGACCCGGAGGAAAAGCGCCATGCCCTTTCTCTGCTGATGAAGCATCAGGCTGGCCGGGATATCGTATTTGGGGAAAAGCAGGCAGAAACTGTCTGCATTTATAAAATATGCACCAGGGATTTTGGCGGGAAGAAGAAAGCCCTTCCCTTGCATACTGTCTAAGAAAAACGGAAGAATAAGAAAAAGGCAGGATAGAATCTGCGGCCGGCAGAAAATACAGAAAGAGGATATAAAATGGAAATAAAATGGAAGAAACTTGAAATAGAGGATGAAAGGATTATACAACATTATTATGATATGGAGCCTATAAGGAACTGCGAATTTACTTTTGCGAACAATTATTTGTGGGAACCTTTTTATGAAATAAGTTATGCGGTAGTGGAGGATATGCTTGTCTTTTTGTCAAAGGAAGAGGGGCTTTCCGTGAGCTGTCCATTAGGAAAAGGGGATTTAAGTAAAACAGTGGATGCGCTTACGGGCTTTTTCCATGAAATGAGGCATCCTTTCCGGATGCATCTGGTTTCCCCGTCCCAGTTTGAAAAACTGGAAATGCTTTATCCGGGAAGATTCCAGGTGGAGTATGACAGGGATTCAGCAGATTATGTTTATGAATCGGAGCGGCTGATTTCCCTTGCTGGCAAGAAACTGCATGGAAAAAGAAATCATATCAACCGTTTTAAAGAAAACTACCCCGACTGGGGTTATGAACAAATTTCGGATGGGAATGCAGAAGAATGCATCGCCATGGCAGAAGAGTGGAAAAGGCAGAATGGATGCCTGGAGAAGGGAGAGAAGCATAAGGAATTCTGCGTGACGGTTAATGCATTAAAGCAGCGGGAAAGGCTTGGGCTGCGGGGCGGGCTGATTAGGGCCGGAGGAAAAGTGGTTGCTTTTTCTTTAGGGGAACCTTGTGGCAGGGATATGTTTGTGGTGCATATTGAAAAGGCTTTTGCCGATATCCAGGGGGCTTACCCGATCATTAACCAGCAGTTCGTAAAGCATGAAGCGGCAGACTACCGGTATATCAACCGGGAAGAGGATACGGGGGAAGAAGGGCTTAGAAAGGCAAAACTTTCCTACGATCCTGCATTTTTAATGGAAAAGGGATTCGTTACGGAAGTACAGAAAGGATGAACAGGCTGCTGAACGGCAGGAGAGGGAGCAGGACGGGAGGATAAGAAGGATGGAAAATGTGTATAAGATGCTGGATTTTATAGAAAAAAGCCCTTGTTGTTATCAGGCAGTGGAGAATGCCAAAAGAAGGCTGGAGGCAGCCGGATATGCTCCCCTTATGGAAAACCGGAACTGGGAGATTGTGCCTGGGGGGAAATATTATGTAGACAGGAATGGTTCTTCCCTGATTGCATTTGCGCTCCCGGGCAAGAAGATGCAAGGGTTTCATATGATTGCTTCCCATAGCGATTCCCCATGTTTTAAAATAAAAGAAAACCCGGAAATTGCAGTGGAGAATATGTATATAAAATTAAATGTGGAAAAATACGGGGGGATGATTCTTTCCACATGGCTGGACCGGCCTTTATCGGCAGCGGGGCGGGTGGTTGCGGCTCAGAAGATGGAAGATGGGAAAATGACATTTGCCGTAAAAAATGTAGCGGTGGACAGGGATTTGTTTGTGATTCCCAATGTGGCGATCCATATGAACCGTGATATGAATAAAGGGGTGGAATATCATGTGCAGACGGATATGCTCCCTTTGTATGGAAGCGCAGGGAGCAGCGGGGATTTTCAGAAATTGATTGCCGAAGCGGCGGGAGTAAAGACAGAGGATATTCTTGGGGGCGATTTGTTTTTGTATAACAGGGAAAAGGGCAGGGTGTTTGGCGCCAGGGAGGAATTCTTCTGTGCGCCCAGGCTGGATGATTTAGCGTGTGTTTATTTGTCTTTGCAGGCCATGTGTCATGCTGTTCCCCAACAATACGGGAATGTGATGATTGTTTTCGACAATGAAGAGGTTGGGAGCGCCACAAGGCAGGGGGCGGCATCTACCTTTCTCAGGGATACCTTGCAAAGAATATGCGCTGCTTTAGGATTAACGGAGGGCAGTTACCATCAGTTGCTGGCGGAAAGTTTTATGATTTCAGCAGACAATGCCCATGCGTTGCACCCGAACCATCCGGAAAAGGCGGATCCGACCAGCCGTCCTTGCCTAAACGGCGGTGTTGTCATTAAATATCATGGAAGCCAGAAGTATACAACAGATGGTGTTTCAGCAGCCGTGATGAAAGATATCTGCAGGCAGGCGGATGTGCCTTGGCAGGCATATGCGAACCATTCCGATATTGCGGGAGGGTCTACCCTCGGGAATCTGTCGGCTGCACAAGTTCCGGTGAATACGGTAGATATTGGCCTGCCTCAGCTTGCTATGCATTCGGCATATGAGACGGCGGGGGTTAAGGATGTGGCATATATGAGAAAAGCTATGGAATGTTTTTATGGAAAATAGGGGGAGGCAGAGGAGAAAGCCTTTTTTGGAAGAGATTTTTTCTATGCGGAAGATGAAATTTTTGGCGTTGGGATTGATATTATAAAATCAGAAACGATGGACTTTTTCATTTCATTATAGTATAATATTATGGGTTACGCTATAATATGAAAGGTGAGTGTATAATATGTATGCGAATCGGACCCCTCCCCTAAACCCGGAATTTACGATGAAGGAAAATTCTGAGTATATGAAAGAACAGTATCAGGAAATTCTTCTTGGGAAAGAAGAAGGACTTGATGTTTCACTTTATTCCAACCCGGAACTGAACTGGCTCCAGATGGAGCAGATCCGGATGGGAATTAAGGACAAGGTGGATGTTTCCGCCTATGCGGATCCCTCTTACAGTTATGAAACAATGAAACAAATCCGGCTTTCCATTTATTCATCATGCGATCTTAGGCCTTACCTGGAAAGAGGGTTTGTGGATGATGAATTAGAGCAGATAAGACTGGCTTTGGAAGACGGTCTTGCCATTGATTCCTGGCTGACTGACGACATGTATGTACAGCAGATATACGAAATAAGGATTGGCTTGTATGAAGGCCTTAATGTTGCTGTTTATGCGAATTCCCAATATAACTGGATGCAGATGAAAGAAATCCGGCTGGGGCTGGAGAAAAAGCTGAAAGTATCTTCTTATGCCAATTATCTTTTTAATCATTGGCAGATGAAGGAAATCCGGCTGGGGCTGGAAGCAGGGCTGGATATTTCATCTTATGCTAAACTGATTTTTTCCGGTACAGATATGAAGGAAAAACGGGAGAAGCTTTTAAAAGAAAAAACAAAAAAACATATGCCGGCAGATAAGCTGGGGATAGACCTGGGATCTTTGACGAAAAAAGAATTCAGCATATTTGTAGAAGATAATGGGAATAAGGCATACGCATTTATTACCTGGATTCCTGGAAATATGGTGACGGAAGCGGATATTTATGATGCGCTGAAAAAGAGGGGAATTATAATCGGCATTAAAAACGATGCCATTGCCGAAATGATTAAGAAAAAAAGAATGAACGAAAAGATTCTGATTGCAGAAGGGACACCGGCACAGGACGGGGAAAATGGCTGGTATGAGTTTTTTGTCCGTCTGGATTTGCCGCGTATTCCGGCGCCGCTTCCGGATGGAGGTGTTGATTACGTTAATATAGAAGCTTTCGAGATGGTGGAAGAAGGGGAAAGAATTGCTGTTTATCACCCAGCTCAAAAGGGGATAGATGGCCAGAATGTTTTTGGGGAAGTGCTTCATGCCAGCAACGGGACGGAAAAGAAACCATTGAAAGGGGAAGGGTTCTTGATTGCGCCGGATGGGGTGACTTATCTTTCCAGGTTAAACGGAAAATTTGAATATCAGAATGGAAAGATTATTATTTCTAACATGATCATTGTGCGTGAGGATGTAACGGCTGTTACTGGAAAATTGGAAGTTGACGGTTCGGTTTATGTAATTGGCAGCGTGTATTCAGGAGGATATATTGCTGCGACAGGGGATATTATCGTTGAGCATAATGTTGAGGCCGGCCGGCTGATTGCCGGAGGCAATGTTATGATAAAAAAAGGGAGCTGTTCTAAATATGACTGTTTTATTGATGCGAAAGGGGAAGTCTCCGGAAGTTTTTTTGAAGCAGCCAATATTAATGCCGAAGGGAATGTCAAGGCAAATTACATTATGAACAGCAATATTAACACAATGGGGAAAGTAATTGTATCTGGCAGCAAAGGGATGCTGCTGGGCGGAAAAATCTGTACCGTAAGAGGCGTAGATACTTATAATCTGGGGAATAAGTCTCATTTAAAAACTTTTTTGGAAATAGGGAAAAATATGCTTTATACAAAGAAGCAGGCGGCGTTTGCCGAGAAAAGGGAAATGATTTTAAATGAATTAACTATGCTGGAAGAACAATGGAATAAGATTTTGCAGGTTCTTCCCCCGAATAAGGAGCAGGCGGTGAAACTGATTACAAAACTTAATGCGGCAATCGTGGCTAAGGACAGGGAACTGGCCGATCTGGATGCGGAAGTGTCCAAACTTGCCAATTTGACGGATCAGGATATGAAAGCGGTTATTGTCAGGGGAAATGCCTATGAGGGAAGCCAGATTGAGATAAATACAATAAAATATACGTTGCGCTCTAATGTAAGCAGAGTTGTTTTTAAGCTTAGGAATAAAAATGTTGTAATGGTTAAACTATAAAGCGAAGAAGGAAGTATGCACAGAAAATGGTACGTGATACAGTTTTAATTCTTGAAAACGATGATGACAGCCGGAAGAAACTGGCTGAAATGTTCCGTGATAAATATAAAATTATTGAAGTCTCAAGCGAAAAAGACGGAGTGGATATCCTTAGGATACATGGGGCTACGCTTGCTGCTGTTTTGGTGAATCTTATCATACCGGCCAAGGATAATTTCCAGATCCTGAAGAGGCTGAGCGAAAAAAGGTTTGTGAACCGGATCCCTTTTATTATGATTACGGACGAAACGACAGCAGAATATGAAAAAAAAGGCTATGAATACGGTATTGTAAGTTATATTAAAAAACCCTTTAACCCAGGCATCGTAAGACAACTGGTGGATAATGTGGTAGAAGTGTTTCAGTATAAAATGCAGCTTGAACTTACGGTAAAGAAGCAGACGGAAAGACTGAAAAAACAGAATGTCATGCTGAAGATGATGGCTGAAAGGCAAAAACGCGCCAACGAGGTGCTGATTGATTCTTTAAGCAATGTTGTGGAATTCAGGAATTTGGAATCGGAACAGCATATTAAAAGAATCCGTGCCTTTGTACGCTGCCTGGGGACGAGCGCCATGAAGCTGTACCCGGAATACGAGTTAACAGCAGAGAATCTTGAAATTATTGAAAGAGCATCCGCTTTGCATGACATTGGAAAAATAGTAATTCCGGATAACATAATATTGAAATCCGGTAAATTAACTGTTGACGAATATGAAGTAATAAAATCCCATACAACAAAAGGCGCGGAAATGGTAGATAGGTTAATCCGCATTGATAATGTGCAGTTTTGCGAATATGCTTATGATATCGCAAGGCACCATCATGAAAAATATGATGGGAATGGCTACCCGGATGGCCTGAAAGGAGAAGAAATCAGTATTGCTGCACAGATTGTTTCTTTGGTGGATGTGTATGATGCGCTTACTTCAAAGAGGGTTTATAAAGCGGCGTACAAAACAGATAAAGCTTATCAGATGATTATGAATGGCCAAAGCGGGGCTTTTTCACCCAAACTGCTAAAAGCTTTTACAGAAGTAAGAGGAGATTTTGAAGAAATTGTAGAAAAATATAGAGACGAGTGAAAAATAATCCAGGCAGTACGCTGCATTGTTGACGAGTATGAATAGGGCGTTATAGCAAGTTGGATAAAAAGAACATAACTGGAAGAAAGGCTTTTGATGGCGGATAGGCAGCCGGCATCAAAAGCTTTTTTATTATTATTTTTATCGTGAAAAAGTCATTTGCACAAAATTTGATTGTTGAACTTGACAGCATTTTTTAAGTGGATTTCTGTGAAATAGGAGAGTCTGAGTGCATAAGATATATTAAATTTCGCGGAAATGCAGGCAGGTCATCCATTTTTTGTAAGGCTCAGTAACATAAAAGAGATGGAATGATGCAAAAAAGTGAAAAGCGGGAGGATGTCATGAATTCTCAGAAATTAGAAAACTTATTGAATTTGGCTTTGGATGCTTCGGCAAGGGAAAGAGGAAAATCGCTGAATTTGGATACCGGTTACGATGAAGAAACGGATAGATGGGAGTTAATCGTAAAATATAATGGCGATTTAAAAAGACTGGACGGCACTGTGATTGATATAGAGGAACTCATTGCCGGATATGCAATTGTCACGGTTCCGCAAAACCTGATAAAGTCTTTTGTGGAGCTGGAAGAAGTAGAGTATGTAGAAATGCCGAAACGGATATACTTTTCTTTGCAGCAGGGAAAAGAGGCTTCCTGTATACTGAGCGTAACGTTAAGGGAACCGTATTTAAGCGGCAGGGGAACTCTTGTGGCAGTCATTGATTCTGGCATTGATTATGCAAGGATGGATTTCAGGAACATGGATGGAAGCAGCAGAATCCAGTATCTGTGGGATCAAAGTTTGGATCCGGATGCAGATAGAGGGCTGCTGGCGCCGGAAGGATACCGGATGGGAGTGGAATTTAATCAGGCGCAGATAAATGAGGCGCTGCAGGCAGGCGAGGGAGGGGATCTGAACGGCATTCCAAGCTTGGATGTGACAGGGCATGGAACGGCGGTAGCGGCAATTGCCGCTGGAAACGGGCTTTCTTCCGAAGGCAGATATATTGGCGTAGCGCCGGAAGCGGATTTGATTGTGGTAAAACTTGGAAGACCAAAAAAAGATTCTTTTCCAAGAACAACAGAATTGATGCGGGCTTTGGATTATGTGGTAAAAAAAGCTGTGGAGATGGGGAAGCCGGCAGCTATTAATTTGAGCTTTGGAAATACCTATGGTTCCCATGACGGTACATCGTTGCTGGAACGGTTTATAGATAATATTTCGGAAATCGGACGGAATGTAATTTGTGTGGGGAGCGGTAATGAAGGGGCTGCCGGGGGACATACGGCAGGGGTTTTAAAGGAAGAGACACGGATAGAACTGGCGGTGGCGTCTTATGAACGTTCCCTGAATGTGCAGCTCTGGAAAGAATATGTGGATATTTTCCGTATTACTTTAATCGCGCCTGGCGGGGAAAGGCAGATTGTGGAAACAAGGCAAGCCGGGACGGTGAGGTTGTCCATGGGTCAGACGCAGCTCCTTATTTACGTGGGGGAACCGGCGCCTTATTCCATTAACCAGGAGATTTATTTTGATTTCATCCCGGAACAAAATTATATTGATCCCGGGGTATGGACATTTTTGCTGGAGCCGGTAAAAACAGTGACTGGAAATTATTATTTTTATCTTCCAAGCAGCGCTGTGATAAACAGAGGAACCCGTTTTTTCGCCCCTACCCCGGAAGTGACATTTACAATTCCTTCGACTTCCAAAAAGGTGATAACGGTGGGGGCATATCATGCATTGTATGATTCTTATGCAGATTTTTCAGGACGGGGGTATCTGATGGAAAACCGGCTGGAGGGGTTGATTGCGAATGAGAGCGTGAAGCCTGATTTGGTAGCGCCGGGTGTGGACATCGCCATAAGCGACGGGCAGGGAGGGAGGCAGACGGTAACAGGGACTTCCTTTGCAGCGCCTTTTGTAACCGGATCGGCGGCATTGATGATGGAGTGGGGGATTGTACGTGGGAATGACCCGTTTTTATATGGGGAAAAGGTGAAGGCATATTTGAGAAGGGGAGCCAGGCCAATTAGGGGGGAAATCAATTATCCGAATGCCAGGGTGGGGTATGGGGCGCTGTGCTTAGCCTCAAGTCTTCCGACTTGAGGCGGGAGAATCTGCCGGGGTAGAATAGAGTAGGTTTTGGGGAAATAAGCGCTTTGTTTTATAGCGTATGGTGTGGGATAAAATAATTATTATGGGTAAATTTTATACAAATCGAAATCTAGTTTTTGACTATCTCTTTATGAGTTCTCATAAGCCGGTATACCCGGACAGTTTCATGCTCTCAATACTGCAAGCTCCAAGACTAATATGCAAAGTGACGTATCCTATACTTTTCCCAGTGGGGAATGAAGACATCATTCCGCAAACTGAAATATACCCTCGGTTCGGCAGTTTTCACATAAAAAGTGCAATCTATTCCCTAAAAGTATCCTTTTATTCCAAATAGGTTGCTGTCCTCTGAGCATTTGATATAATTTTTTCCAAATCGTGATTTACGGTCATCCTGACGGACTTGTTGGTGATGACGGAGGGCGTGAATCGAAATGATGCTTAGAGAGGATAAAAAATGAACGCTATATTTTCACATGAAGAGACAAATACCAAAAGACAGAGGGAGTTTGATTACCTGAAAGGGATTTTTATGCTGTTTATTTACCTGGTCCATGCCTTTCAGGCAACG
Source organism: uncultured Lachnospiraceae bacterium (assembly GCA_910576535.1). Classification (GTDB taxonomy): domain Bacteria; phylum Bacillota; class Clostridia; order Lachnospirales; family Lachnospiraceae; genus Kineothrix. The sequence continues at coordinate 160,745 of CAJTKK010000006.1, forward strand.
ATGTCCCCGGAAGATCCTGTTACCCAGTGGATTTTTATGTTTGCAACGATGTCTGGCGCAGCTATTTTTATTTTCGTTATGGGAATCGGGACTGTTTACAGCAGGAATGCAACGCCAGTGGGAATGGCAAAGAGCGGTGTCCGCATGGTGGTTTATCAGTATCTGAATAACCTTGCCTATGTGATTGCTCTGCTAATTCCCTACCCCTTCGTTTCTGGAAACCTGACGGGAACCGGGAGGGATAATTTCAAATATTTGACAGTGGTATACATTCAATACATCAATATCTTTTTTATTACCGGAATTATTTATTTAGTATTGGCATTGCTAAAGAAGCTGAATATGAACATTGCAGGGTACGTGATAATGGGTGCGGCTGTGAGTATCATTGCGCCATTCCTTTATGGAAAACCTGTAGATGTGCCGGTGCTTGGGTATATTATGAAACTATTGATTGGAGATGCAGAGTTTGTTTCCTTTACGCCGCTCTATTTTCTGTCCTATGCGATGTTTGGAGTTGCCTTTGGCAAGATCCTGCGGCATGTGAAGGATAAAGCCAAATTTTACGGCATGCTGGCTGTTCCCAGCGCCGTGGTCATTATTGTATGGTGGGTATTGGCATTCAGGGAATATGGTTCGAATATATCCCAAATGTATATTGCGTTACTTGATGCGTATTCACAGCCGAACCTTTGGCACGTAGTGGCAAGCATGGCGCACATATTTCTTTTTGCCATAGTATTTTTCTTTATGGAAAGAATCTGCAGAAAGGATGATAAACTGCGTGAGCCAAAGAATCCTGTTGCAAGGCAGATTTTATATTATAGCGAACATATATCAAAATATTATGCATTACATATAATCGTATATTTTGTTGCTCTCGGAATCAATGGTTATGAGTGCTTTCAAAGTTATCAATGCTGGCTTCTTGCATTGCTTTCGATCCTGGTGACAGAGATTCTGGTAAGAGGATACAATATGCTGCAGGCAAAGGCCGCAGCATGACAAATAGATTTGTGCAGGCAAAGGTAAGGAACTGTCACGAAATAAATTAGCCATTCGGCTTGTTTAAATGCTCATCTGCTGCATCAGAAAATCTTGACGTAGCCCGCTACGCCTGCGATTTTCTTCTTTGCAGATGAACATTTATCCAGCGCCGACGGACTAATTTATTTCTGAACAGTTCCTAAGCCATGTATAGGCTGTGTGTTGTGTCCAGGCG
>CAJTKK010000007.1 GCA_910576535.1 uncultured Lachnospiraceae bacterium
ATACAATCTATGCTTGCTAATAGTTGTCCTATTCTAAATTTACACATACCTTCCCCCACCGTTTCCTGCGCCCTTCCCGGCCGCGTTGACTGGCTGCACTGATAGATAAATTGCATTTGTCGTAAATACATACAAGAGACTTAAAAGATGTAAATGGTACTAAAAAAAATGCGAAGTGTTCCCAGACAAAAAAACAGGCGTGTTATATGGTATGATAATTTATCAGATAGAGTTGTCAAATCTTTCACTTTGCAAAAGGCAGCTCAGAAAGGATAAAGATGGAAGAAAAGATTTTCAGGGAGAAGAGCATGGAACGGGTGTCTTCCACCGAGCAGTTAGATGATTATATCAGAGTCACAAGCCCGGGCATGTGGATGGTGATGGGGGCAGTGGTTCTTTTGCTGGCAGGTGTGTGTGTCTGGGGGATTTTCGGTCGGCTGGACACGGTAATAAAAGCCCCTGCTGTGGTAAAGGACGGAACCATTTTCTGCTATATAAGAGAAGCCGACAGGGAGCAGATTGCCGCCGGAATGGAGGTGGAGATAAAGGGAAAAGGGTATCCCATTTTATCGATTTCCGATGAGTCTATGGAAGCTTCCGGTCTGCTTACGCCTTACGCCATGCATATAGGCGGCTTTGCAGAGGGGGAATGGGTTTATGCGGCTGTGGCTGATACGGAACTTGCGGACGGCGTTTATGAGACAGAAGTGGTTGTGGAACGTATTGCGCCGGCCTCTTTTCTATTCAACTGATCAAATGATTTTTATGCCCCTATGTGCATGAACACAGGGCATGAATACAGGGGAGAAGGCAAATGATTTTACATAAAAATGCACAGAAATGTCCGGTGAGCAGAGGGTATGCAAAGGTGCCGGTAATCATGCAGATGGAAGCCTTGGAGTGCGGCGCGGCGTCCCTTGCCATGATACTGGCGTATTATGGCAAATGGATTCCTTTAGAGCAGGTAAGGGCGGACTGCGGGGTGTCGAGAGACGGTTCCAATGCCAAAAATCTGTTGCTGGCAGCCCGCAGCTATGGACTGACGGCAAAAGGTTTTCGGTTTGAGCCGGACGTTTTAAGGCGGAGTGGGATTTTTCCCTGTATTATCCACTGGAATTTTAATCATTTTGTGGTACTGAACGGCTTTAAAGGGAATAAGGCTTGTTTAAATGATCCTGCAAGAGGGAATTATACGGTTTCCATGGAAACTTTCGACAAGTCCTTTACGGGGGTTTGTCTGTTGTTTGAGCCGGGGGAGGAATTCATTCCAGGCGGCAGTCCCAAAAGTGTTGCAGGATTTGTGAAAAAGCGGATGGCAGGGGCAGGGGAGGCGGTGGCCTGTGTGATCCTTGCAACCGTTATCAGTTCCCTTCTTGGAATTGTGGCTTCGGTTTTTCCAAGGATTTTTATGGACAGACTGCTGACGGGGAAGAATCCTGACTGGCTCCTGCCTTTTGTGGGCATATTTATGGGATACGCGGCAGTGCGGCTTTTGGTTTCTTTTCTGTTAACAATTTATTCCCTGAAAATATACGGAAGATTTGCAGTTACAGGTTCCTCTTCTTACCTGTGGAAAGTACTTCACCTGCCTATGGAGTTTTTTTCCCAGCGTATGGCAGGGGATATCCAGCAGCGGCAGGGGATGAACGCCTCGGCATCAGGCAGTCTTGTGAACCTGTTTGCCCCTCTTTTGATCGATACCGCAATGATGGTGTTTTATCTGGCAGTCATGCTGCGCTACAGCCCCTTGCTTACCTTTGTGGGCGTGCTGTCTATCCTGTGCAATCTTGGGCTGTCCCAGTTGATATCCAGAAAACGCATCAACATTACAAGGGTACAGATGCGGGATAGTGGTAAGCTGTCAGGTGCAACGGTATCCGGTATTGAAATGATAGAGACGATCAAAGCCAACGGCGCGGAAAACGGCTATTTTGAAAAGTGGGCAGGGTACCAGGCAAGTGTCAATACCCAGCAGGTAAAGTATGCCAGACTGAACCAGTATCTGGGACTTCTTCCCTCCCTTGTGTCTTCCCTTACGGGGGTGGCAGTGCTGATGCTGGGGGTATATCTGACCATGCAGGGAAGTTTTACAGTGGGCATGATCATGGCATTTCAGGGGTTCCTTTCTTCCTTTATGTCTCCGGCCGCAAAATTAATTACGGCTGGTCAGAGTATTCAGGAGATGCGTACCCAGATGGAGCGGATCGAAGATGTGATGGAGTATCCTTCCGATGTCTGCTATGGGCACAGGGAGTATGTGCAGGCAAAGGAAAAGGAAGAAGCCGGGGAATACAGGAAGCTCTCCGGCAGTGTGGAGATGAAAAATGTTACGTTCGGTTATTCCAGGCTTTCGGAACCACTGATAGAAGATTTTAACCTGACTTTAAAACCGGGAAGCCGTGTGGCTCTTGTGGGAGCTTCCGGCTGCGGAAAATCCACCATTTCCAAACTGCTTTCCGGACTGTATCAGCCATGGAAGGGGGAAATCCTTTTTGACGGGAAGCCGGTGGGCGAGATTGACAGAAATGTGTTTACGGGTTCGCTGGCAGTGGTTGACCAGGATATTATTCTGTTTGAAGATACCATAGCCGGTAATATCAGAATGTGGGACAAATCCATTGAGGATTTCGAGGTCATCATGGCTGCCCGGGACGCAAGGCTTCATGAGGACATTATGCAGAGGGAGGGCGGTTATTCCTATCGCATCAGTCAGGACGGCAGGGATTTTTCCGGGGGACAGCGCCAGAGAATGGAAATTGCCAGAGTGCTTGCCCAGGATCCAACCATTATTATTATGGATGAAGCCACCTCGGCGCTGGACGCAAGGACAGAGTATGAGGTAGTCAGGTCCATTAAGGAAAGGGGAATCACCTGCATCGTGGTTGCCCATCGTCTGTCTACCATCCGGGACTGCGACGAGATTATCGTAATGGATCATGGAAAAGTGGTGGAACGGGGAACCCATGAAGAACTGTATGCAAAGGGCGGCGCTTATACCGAACTGGTTTCCAATGACTGAAAACTGATTGAAAAGATTTCTTGAGAAAAACGATTTAACATGCTCTCACACAGGAGAAGATGGATATGGGATGGTTTGACGAACAGATCCGGCAGCGGATGTACAGCGATGACGAGATGCTGGAGGACTCCCTGGTGGGCATAGCGGGGGCTGTGCTGGGAACACGGATTCTGACCGCCATGAAGGATGACAGGATACGGACAAAAAACGCCATAGATGAAATACTGAAATTTTATCATGTGAAGGCTTCGGAGATACCGGAGGATGTAAAGGACATCAATGACCAATTGGAATATCTGCTGCGCCCCTGCGGCATTATGCGGCGCAGGGTGAAACTGGAGGGGGAGTGGTACCAGGATGCCTTTGGGGCAATGCTGGGAACCAGGAAAGAGGACGGAAGGGTAATTGCCCTGATCCCGGACAGGACAGGCGGCTACCGCTATCTGGATGAGACCTCCGGCAGACGGGTAAAGCTTGACAGGAATACAAAGAGAGAGATAGAGGAAGAGGCTCTGTGCTTTTATAAGCCGCTTCCTGTGAAGCCCATAGGGATACCGGAGTTGATGGGCTATATCGCCGGGACATTGTCGGCCTTTGACGTGGGGATGTTTCTGGCGGCGGCGCTGGGGCTTACGTTACTGGGAATGGTTTCACCGAAGCTGAACCATATCATCTTTTCCCGGGTGACAGCAAGCGGCAATATGCGCCTGTTTCTATCCATCACCTTTTTTCTGGTATGCTTAAGGGTCAGCGCCCTGCTGGCAGAGGCGGTCAGGTCTATGCTGATGCAGCGCATCGGGACCAAGATGGGGGTTCAGGTGCAGGCGGCAGTGATGATGCGCATTTTATCCCTTCCCACGGATTTTTTTCGGAAATACAGCCCGGGAGAACTGGCAGGCAGGGCGGGGAACATCCATACCCTTTGTTCCATGCTGGTATCTCTGGTATTTTCCACAGGCCTTACGGCGGTATTCTCCCTGGTATACATTACCCAGATTTTTACCTATGCCCCGGCGCTGGTGGTTCCGGCTTTTGTGATTATACTGGTGACGGCGGTGTTTTCGGTGGTTTCTGCGCTGATGCAGATACGGGTCAGCGAAAGGCAGATGGAAATTGTCGGGAAGGAAAGTGGTATGACCTATTCCCTGATCAGCGGCATCCAGAAAATCAAGCTTTCCGGCGCGGAGAAGCGCGCATTTGCCCGGTGGGGCAGGATTTATGCAGAAGGGGCAAGGCTTGCTTACAGTCCACCGGTGTTCTTAAAGATAAACAGCGTACTGTTGACGGCGATTTCTTTATGTGGAACGGTCATCATGTATTATACTGCGGTAAAAAGCGGGATTTCCGTGGCGGATTATTATGCTTTCAGTACCGCTTATGGGATGGTTTCCGGCGCCTTTTCTTCTCTGGCAGGGATCGTGTTGTCTGTGGCACAGCTTCGTCCCATCCTTAAGATGGCGAAACCCATTCTGGAAACGTCGCCGGAGGTGGCGGAGGGCAAGCAGATGGTGACGCGCCTTTCGGGCGGCATAGAGTTTAGCAATGTATCCTTCCGTTATCAGGAGAGCATGCCACTTGTGGTGGATGACCTTTCCCTGAAAATAAGGCCGGGTCAGTATGTGGCATTGGTTGGGGCCAGTGGGTGTGGGAAGTCTACTCTGCTCAGGCTTCTGCTTGGGTTTGAGACGCCTGGGAAGGGCGCCATTTACTATGACGGCAGGGACATTGCCGGTATGGATCTAAAGTCCCTGCGGAGCAGGATCGGTGTGGTGATGCAGGGCGGCAGACTGTTTTCCGGGGATATTTTTTCCAATATCACTATCTGTGCTCCCAATCTTACCATGGAGGAAGCCTGGGAAGCGGCGGAACTTGCCGGTATTGCGGAGGATATCCGGCGTATGCCTATGGGAATGCATACCGTGATCTCTGAAGGGCAGGGTGGAATCTCAGGGGGGCAGAGACAGCGTTTGCTGATTGCAAGAGCCATAGCGCCCAGACCAAAGATCCTCCTGCTGGACGAAGCCACCAGCGCCTTGGACAATTTGACCCAGAAAAAGGTGTCACAGTCTCTGGACGGACTTAATTGCACACGCATTGTGATCGCCCACAGACTGTCCACGATCCGCCAGTGTGACCGGATCATTGTGCTGGAGAAAGGGAAGATCATAGAGGATGGTAATTATGAGGAACTCATGGAAAAGAACGGATACTTTGCGGGATTGATTGCAAGGCAGAGACTGGATGGCAAGGCCCTTCCATGAACTTCTTTGTATCAATAGATAGAAACAAAAAAATGGATGTGATGTGTCCGAAAGGACGGACACAAAACAGGAATGGAGGAAAAATGAAGAAAAAAGCAGTAGAGAAAGTGGAAATGAAGGAAAGTTTGCTGAAAGGAGAAGCGTTGGCGTTAAATGATGCAGAGCTGGAAGGCGCAGCAGGCGGAGTGGATGCGGCGTTTGAAGGAATGACCAGGCTGGAGTTGGACAGACGCTTCATTGTGGATGAGAATTCCCAGCCGGCCCAGCCCATTACAAAAGAGCAAGAAGAGATGATGCGGGAAGTCCTGGAATCTCCGAGGTATGAAGAACTGAAACGTCAGATGGAAAGTTTGAAGTACAGCGGTTCAGGATTCAGCCCTGACCTTCTCGGTTAGCATGGCCGGCCGGCAATCTTCTTATGAATACCGGGAAGGAAAAATATATAGCAAACCGTAAATTTGTGCCTGTATGCAAATTTGCAGATGCTGACAGCATGGAGGATCATTATGACAAATTGTGACAAGAAAAGACCCTGCCCATTACAAAAACAAACAGCCTTTTTTATCGTTATCCTTTTGGGAGCGCTTTGCCTTTGTGGGTGTAAAGATAAGAAAAACGAAACAATCACCTCCATAGAGCAGCTTAACGATCCCGCGTATACCATTGGTGTGCCGGAAGGCGGGGCAGGTATGTATATGGCGGAAAAGTATCTGCCGGAGGCGGAGTACAAAACATTTTCCGGCAATGCTTCAGGGTATCTTGCCATTTCCCAGGGAAAGCTGGACGGATTTGTTTACGACCGGGTGATGATGGAGTTTGCCATAGCAAGCGGGCTTGAGGATGTGAAGATCTTAGACGAAAATCTGGGGGAGAGCATGGATGTGGCTGTGGGAATTTCACCCAAAAGCCAGATTGAAAACTTAAAGGATAAGGTGAACCAGTTTCTTGCCCAGGCAAAGGCAGAGGGAACACTGGATGAGATGTATGACCGGTGGGTCAGCCGGGCGGAAGGAAGCATGCCGGAAATAGCCATGCCCCAGACACCAGACTGTAAGCTTAGGGTGGGGACCACAGGAATGGTCCAGCCCTTCAGCTACTATGAGGGAACGACTCTGACAGGATACGATGTGGAGCTGATTTACCGCTTTGGGGCATGGTTAAATGCGGAAGTGGAGATTAAGGTTTATGATTATGACGGAATCATTGCGGCGGCACAGGCAGGGGACATTGACTGCATTATGGCGAATTTAAACGCCACCGAAGAGAGGCGGAAGCATATTGAGTTTTCCGACTGCGTTTATCCATCGGTGACAGCCGTTATGGTAAGGGCGTCACAGGACGGCGGCGCGCAGTCAGGGGAAAAATACGAGACGCTTTCCGATTTTGAAGGGGCAAGGTTTGCAGCCCTGAGCGGAGGGGTTTACGATAAGCTCTTGCAGGAAGTGATTGAAGACGCGGATGATTTTTCCTACTACAATTCTGTACCGGATATTGTTGCAGCCTTAAAGGCAGGCCGTGTGGATGCGGGGGCGCTGGACGAACCGCTGGCGCAGCTTGCAGTGGCGAAGAATGAAGGACTGAAAATATTTGAGGAGCCAGTGGTTCTGGATCAGTACGGATATGCTTTTCCCAAGGGAAGCCCCCTTAGGGAGCAGTTTAACGGCGTTCTTGCAAAATTTAAAGAGGACGGAACCATTGAGGCTCTAAAGGAAAAATGGCTTGGGGCGGATGAAAGCATAAAAATACTGACGAAGCAGGACTGGCCGGGAGAGAACGGAACGATCCGGTATTATCATGACAGCGCCCATGAGCCTATGACTTATCTTGGAAGCGGCGGAGAACCGCTGGGGCTTGAAATAGATCTGATGCTTTTAGCTGCACGGGAACTGGATTGGAAGGTGGAAATGACAGACTGTGAATTTGTCTCCCTGATTGCCTCTCTGGAAAGCGGAAAGGCAGATGTGGTCAGCGGAAGCATGTCCATTACGGAAGAGAGGGCGAAAAAGGTGGACTTTGCGGATACCCACTATGATTCAGCCATGGTGCTTTTGGTGCGTGATGCAGGCGGCGCAGTGCAGAAGAAAGGTTTTCTGGCAGGTCTGGAGGATAGCTTTAAGAGTACTTTTGTGGTAGAGGGACGGTGGCGGCTGATTTTACAGGGGCTGGGGATTACCATACTGATTTCTGTCTGTTCAGGAATTTTCGGTCTTAGTCTTGGGTTTGGGATATGTATGCTGCGGCGGATGAATTGCAGGCCCGTACAGTATCTTGGAGGGATTTTTGTCCGTGTGGTGCAGGGAATGCCTGTTGTGGTCCTTCTTATGATTCTGTATTATGGGATTTTCGGTTCGGTGGATATTTCCGAGATTCTGGTTGCAGTCATTGGATTTTCCATTAACTTCGCGGCCTACTCATCGGAGATGATGCGTACAGGCATAGAAACCGTAGATAAGGGACAGTATGAGGCAGCCCTTGCTATGGGCTATACCAGAAGGCAGACATTTTTTAAGGTTGTGTTTCCCCAGGCAGCCGGAAATTTTATTCCTGTGCTGAAAGGCGAATTTATTTCCATGGTAAAAATGACTTCCGTGGCAGGGTATATTGCCGTACAGGATCTGACCAAAGTGTCTGATATTATCCGTTCACGTACTATGGAGGCGTTTTTTCCGCTGATCGTAACGGCAGTAATCTATTTTGCCGTTGCCAATGTGATGACGACATTCCTTTCCTTTGCAGAAAGGGAAGTTTTGCCGAAACGTAATAAACGGAGCGTAAAGGGGGTGTCCATGTGATGACAGAGAAACAGGAAGACAGGAGCATTATTTCCATCAGGCATCTGCGCAAGGAATATCCCAATGTAACTCCTTTACAGGATGTGAGCGTGGAGATTAAAAAGGGAGAAGTGATTTCCATTATCGGCCCATCAGGTACCGGAAAATCAACCCTGCTGCGCTGTATCAACCTTCTGGAGACGCCCACAGGAGGCGAAATTGTGGTGGACGGCGTGATGACTACGGATAAGAAATGCAAGGTAAATCTGGTGCGGCGGAAGATGGGTATGGTATTCCAGTCCTTTAACCTGTTTGCCCACAAAACCATTATTGAAAATATCATGATGGGTCAGGTGGATCTCCTTGGCAGGAGCCGGCAGGAAGCTTATGACAGGGGAATGGAACTTTTGCGCACCATAGGACTTGGGGACAAAGCCCTTGCCTACCCGGATGAACTCTCCGGGGGCCAGAAGCAGCGCGCGGCGATTGCCCGGACGGTGGCTATGGAGCCGGAGATCATTCTCTTTGACGAGCCCACCTCGGCTTTAGACCCGACTATGGTGGGCGAAGTGCTTTCCGTTATCCGCAGGCTGGCAGGGCAGGGAATGACCATGATGATTGTGACTCATGAAATGAAGTTTGCCCGGGATGTGTCCACGAGGATCTTTTATATGGATCAGGGAGAGATTTATGAGGACGGAACGCCGGAGCAGATCTTTGAACATCCAAAAAGGGAGAGGACCCGGATATTTATCCGACAGCTTAAGGTACTCCATGTGGAAAAGATTTCACGCGATTTTGACTTCCCGGCTTTTATGACACAGCTTGAGGAGTTCGGACGCAGGCAGCAGCTTTCCCAGAGACAGATTTACGCCATGCAGCTTACGGCAGAGGAAGTGCTGATGCAAAAACTCCTGCCTGCAGTCAGGGAAGCGGGCGGTATGGATATTTCCTTGGATGTGGAATACAGTGAGCGGGAGAATCTGGCACAGATGCGTTTCTCCTACGGAGGCTCCGGTTTTCATCCTTTTAGCACGAAAGAAGATTTGTCCGGCAGGATGATAAAAGGGATGTCCAGAGAAATAGAACATGTATTCGCAGAAGGATGTAACCATTTGACCATCAGTATATAAAAAGGATAATTATGGAAAAATACAGCTTATCATGGAGGCGGTCAGTTCCTTTTTGATTGCCCCGACTACGGCCTTTCTCATTTCCATTGTGCTGGCAGTGGCGGCGCCTCCCATTCCCGGCGGCGCACTGACCAGCTATACTATTTTGTTTGTTCAGCTTAAAATACCAATGGAGGTCATGGCGGTTACCATTGCTCTCAATGTGATACTGGAATTTGCCACCACTGCAGGGAATCTGTTCTGTCTGCAGGCAGAGCTGGTGGAATTGGCTGCTGGTCTTGACATGCTGGATGCAGGAAAGCTCAGAGAGGGGAACAGAAGCTGATGGGTTTATCTTTTAGGAGTCTGAAATGACGGAATATACTCTTACAAATCACAATATAGCCATGACATGTCAAGAAATGGGGATTTTCTTTGAGCGCTTTCATGGGGAAAAGAGGAACGTTCTCCGCACCTGTCTTGCAGTGGAGGAAGCTCTGTTGGGCTATCAGGAAGCCTTTGGCGCTGCGGGAACTTTTCAGTATGAGTGCAGGAAGCGGATGGGGCGTATCTATGTCAAATTTTCTGTTCCGGGAGAACGGAGGGATGTGATTCACAGGGACAAAGGGGAGGAAAGTCTTGTTCTTAAAAGAATCCTTTCCGGCATGGGGAATATTCCGGTATGGCAGTATAAAAACGGAATAAACCAAATTACTTTTCCTATAGAAAAGAAAAAGGCATCTCCGGCGGTTTCCCTGGCAGTGTCAGTGGCGCTGGCTCTTTTTAGCGGCATGATAGGAAGCCTTCTGCCGGAAGAAAACGCAGCTTTTCTTTCAAAGGAGATTATTTCACCTGTCTTTGATACTTTTATGGGATTGCTGACTGCCCTTGCCGGGCCGATGATATTTCTGTCGGTTGCAGGGGGCATTTACAATATTGGGGACATTGCGACGCTGGGAAAAATCGGAAAGCGGATGACAGGAAGATTCTTGTGGATGACGCTGGCGTTGACGGCAGTATTCGGAATGGCCATCCTGCCTTTCTTTCCCTTTGCCCATAGGGGCGGCAGCGCATTCCGGCTTTCAGAACTTCTGGAGATGGTTCTGGGAATTGTACCAGACAATTTTTTTACGCCTTTTACAGAGGGAAATCCTTTGCAGATTATTTTTCTTGCAGTCCCTGTAGGGATGGCAATGTTGATTCTGGGAGAAAGAACTGGAACTGTTGCAGTATTTTTAGACCAGGCAAATGCCATTGTATTACTGCTCATGGAGGGTATCAGCGCCTTTGTTCCTGTCTTTATCTTTGGCAGCCTTTTCAATATGATTCTTGGCAATCATTTTTCCGTGCTGCTGAAAGCGTATAAAGTGCTGCCTGTCATGCTGCTTGGGGATGTTTTTCTGATGGCAGTTTATGCAGGGAGTGTCTGTATCCGTAAAAAAGTTTCCCCCACAGTTTTCTTCAGAAAGCTTGCGCCGGTTTTTCTGATTGGGCTGACAACGGCTTCTTCCGCTGCCGCGTTTTTAGAGAACAGGAAAGTATGTGAGGAAAAGCTGGGCATTGATAAAAAAATTGTAGATATCGGGGTTCCCCTTGGACAGGTGGTGTTCATGCCGGGATTTTCCGTTTTATATTTTGTGATGGGAATCTGCATGGCGGAGATTTACGGTGTGGAGATTTCTCCGATATGGCTGGTTACAGCGCTGGCTCTTGCGGTGGTGCTGGCTGTGGCCACGCCTCCCATCCCAGGGGGCGCGCTTGCCTGTTATACGATCTTGCTGTTACAGCTTGAAATTCCGGCACAGGCTATTGCGGTTGCCGTGGCAATTAATGTGATACTGGATTTTTTTGCCACTGCAGTGGATCTGTTCTGCTTAGAGGCGGAGCTGACAGAACTGGCGGGAGAGCTTAAGATGCTGGACGTGGATAAGCTTCGGGAAAATGTTTTCCAGAAGCTGGAAGATTAGATCTTACTTTATGTGAGTTTCGATGTTTTTCATAAAAATGGCATATAATACCTGTTCCCGGATCTGTCCGCTAAAAGCAAATTGAATTTTATTCCCGCGAGCAACGAGCCAAGTGGCTGCTTGCAGACATTTGGCGACTGCCGCGAGGGTCAAATACCCCGCTGCTCTGCAGCGCTGCAAGTTTGATACCCCGTTGCTTGCAGCGGGGTCTTTGATTTTTCACCTTCAGAGCCACCACAACATTTTGTACCCACAATTACATATTTGATTTCACTAAAAATCTTCTGATAGTCTTTTTTGGAGAATTGCAGATGCAGTATCGCCAAATAATCTATAAGGAGGTCTTTTTTATATTTAAGAAGAAAAAATTCAGAAGCATTCTGGAACTTCTCTCCGAGGTCTTGCAGATCCATTCGCCCGGACCGACCAGATAGGAGATACCTCCTAAATAAAAAATGCCCCGTGGAAAATTACGGGGCATTAAGCATAAATAATTGTTGTTTCGTGCTTGTTCTCTGTTATATAATGTTAAAGCAGAAGAACACTGATTCGGTTTCTGGTTACATGCGTGTCGATATAAATGTAATCAAGGTAACATACATGAAGCAAGTGCATTTTTATTGATAGATTTTCCGATTGTCAATGTAAGTTTGCCTATATGAAACCGAATCCGAATGCGGGTTCCTTTCCAACCGGGAAGAGGAAGGGAAATTAAATTCGGAAGTTTATCAGGAAAAAGCGGCTTGGGCAGTATATATGGGGATTATGCAATATTTAAATACATCTTTATCTTCCGGGCGGTGACATAGATAAATAGAGACAAGAAAGGGAAGGTATGATATAATAAGTTGCGCCAAAGCGCAAACAGGCCGTCATTTTTTCTGCCTGGAAACTTGTGGCATATGATATAATGAATGTGAATGGGAAAATGCGCTTGGATATTGAACGGACATTAGGTGGGAAGGATATGCCCGCATACCCGGCGGGCGGCGGGCGCCGCCATCATGTATGGAGTGGATGGGGATGGAGACAAAGATCATTCCGGTAGAGGAAGGAAATATAAATAAGGCTGCCATGAGGGAAGCGGGGGAAATTATAAAGAGAGGCGGGTTAGTGGCGTTTCCTACGGAAACGGTTTATGGGCTTGGCGGAAATGCCTTGGATGAATCGGCTTCGGAAAAGATATACCATGCGAAAGGGCGGCCATCGGACAATCCTCTCATTGTGCATATTTGCAGAATGGAGGATATTTATGCAATTGTAAGGGAAGCGCCGGAACCGGCTATGAAGCTGGCGGAAGCATTTTGGCCCGGCCCTCTTACTATGATTTTATGGAAATCGGACAAAATCCCTTATGCGACAACGGGAGGGCTTGATACGGTAGCAGTCAGAATGCCAGGGCATAAAACGGCGCTTGCATTGATTGAAGCGGCAGGAGGGTATGTGGCGGCGCCTAGCGCCAATACATCAGGAAAGCCAAGTCCTACGCTGGCAAAATACGTAGCGGAAGATATGGACGGCAGAATAGATATGATCCTGGACGGCGGCGAAATTGAAATCGGGCTGGAATCTACGATTGTTGATTTGACGGAAAAGACCCCGGTGATCCTCCGGCCAGGTTATATTACAAAGGAAATGCTGGAAAACGTAATAGGGCATGTGGAAACGGACAAGGCTATTCTGAACAATGGGACGGGACAAGCCCCAAAAGCCCCGGGGATGAAATATAAGCATTATGCCCCCAAGGGCGAGCTTACGATTATCAGCGGAAGCAGAGGCAAGGTAATTGAGGAAATCAATAAAAGAAGCCGGGAAATGAGAAGAAGGGGAGAAAAGACAGGGATCATCGGAACGGACGACACGGTGGATTTTTATGAAGCGGACGTCATAAAAAGCGCAGGAAACCGGGAAGAAGAAGCGACAATAGCAAGGGCTTTATACCGCATTCTGAGGGAATTTGACGATGAAGGGGTAAACGTCATTTATTCCGAGTCTTTTGAAGAGACGGCCAAGACCGGAGGAATGGGGCAGGCAATTATGAACCGTCTGCTGAAAGCAGCAGGCTATCATATAGAGAAGGCATAAAATGCGTAAGGAAAAGGAGGAAGACGGGGATGAGCGTTGCATTAGGATGCGATCATGGGGGATACGGCCTGAAACAGGAAATTATTAAATTATTGGAAAGGAAAGGGATAGAGTATAAGGACTTTGGTTGTATGGACGACTCTTCCTGTGATTATCCGGAGTTCGGGACCGCTGCGGCCAAAGCGGTGGCAAGCGGTGAATGTAAAAAAGGGATTGTGGTCTGTACAACGGGAATCGGTATTTCCATTGCGGCTAATAAGGTAAAAGGGATCCGCTGCGCATTGTGTTCCGACACCGTTTCCGCCAGATTGACAAGAGAGCATAATGATGCCAATATGCTTGCCCTTGGGGCGGGAATTGTGGGGACAAACCTGGCATTAGGGATTGTGGAAACATTTCTGGGTACGGAGTTTCCTGGTGAAGAAAAGCACTGCAGAAGAGTGGCAAAGATAGCTGCATTGGAAGAGGAAAGCATGAAATAAGAAACGGGAAGAAGAAAAGGAGGAAGAGAAATGGCAAAAGTAATGATTATGGATCATCCGTTGATTCAGCATAAAATTGGCTATATCAGAAGAAAGCAGACGGGGACAAAAGATTTCAGGCAGACAATTGGCGAGATAGCAATGCTGATTTGTTATGAAGCTACAAGGGATCTGCAGCTTTCGGATGTTCAGATTGAGACGCCGATCTGTGAGACTACGGTAAAGGCGCTGAAAGGGAAAAAAATGGCCATCGTCCCGATCCTCCGTGCAGGCCTGGGGATGGTGGATGGGGTTCTGCAGCTTATTCCGGCCGCTAAAATAGGCCATATCGGTCTCTATAGGGATCCGGAAACGTTAGAGCCGGTGGAATACTACTGTAAACTTCCGGCGGATTGTGCGGAACGTGAAGTGTTCGTAGTTGACCCGATGCTGGCCACTGGCGGGTCTTCTGTCGCGGCGATACAGATGTTAAAAGACAAAGGATGCAAAAACATTCATTTTATGTGCATTATAGCAGCCCCGGAAGGCGTGGAACGGATGAAGAGGACACATCCGGATGTGGATATGTATATTGGGGCTTTGGATGAAAAACTGAATGACCATGGATATATTGTTCCGGGATTGGGGGATGCCGGAGACAGGATATTCGGCACAAAATAAAATTCATAGGAGGATATATGAAAAGGCAAGACTATATTTCCTGGGATGAATATTTTATGGGGGTATCCATGCTGTCAGGCCTGCGTTCCAAAGATCCTCATACGCAAGTGGGGGCTTGCATTGTCAGCGAAGATAATAAAATTTTATCCATGGGTTACAATGGTTTTCCGGCCGGCTGTTCGGATGACGAATTTCCGTGGGGGAAAGAGGGGGAACTATACGACAGCAAGTATGCGTATGTGACCCATAGTGAGCTGAACGCGATATTGAATTACCGGGGCGGAAGCCTGGAAGGGGCAAAAATATATGTTTCCCTGTTCCCCTGCAATGAATGCGCAAAGGCGATTATTCAGGCCGGGATTAAAACAATCGTATATGATAGCGATAAATATGCGGAAAAGCCCGCCATAAAAGCATCCAAAAGGATGCTGGATGCGGCTGGGGTAAGATATTATCAATATCAGAAAACCGGACGTAAGATAGAATTGAACCTATGAGAGGATAAATATGCGGCAAAGCCCAAACTGGAACAGTGATGAGTAAATACAAGGCAGGTAGGACGAATGGAGCATACGGGAAAACGGATAATGGCAGCAATGCTGGCGGCGGCGCTGTTAATAGGGGTCTTCCCTGAGAGGAATGCGGAAAAGGTTTATGCCACGGAAGCTACTAGAAAGAAGCTACAAGAGGCGGAAAACGAGAAAGAGAAAACAGAAGCGGAACTGGGGCAGACAAAGGAAGAGCTGCAGAACCTGAATGAGGCAAAGAATGCCCTGCAGGGACAGTTGAATTCGTTAAACAGCCAGCTCCAGAAGGTGAGCGATAAGCTGGAAGAACTGGAACGGATGATCGTGGAGAAAGAGGAAGAGATTGAGACAACAAAGGAAGAACTGGCAGATGCGAAGGCTGTTGAGGAATGGCAATATGAGTGTATGAAAAAAAGAGTCCAGTTTATTTATGAAACACAGGACTATATTGTGCTGGAAATGATTTTTTCATCAGCAAGTTTTTCGGACTTGATAAACCGCAGCGATTATATTGAGCAGCTTTCCGAATACGACCGTAAAAAATTGAAAGAATATCAGCAGACAAAAGAGCTGATTGCATTGGCGGAAGAGAAACTGGAGGAAGAGAAGAAGGAACTGGATGATTATAAAGCAGAGGTGGAAGCGGAAAAAAACAGCGTATCGGGCCTGGTAAACCAGACTTCCACTAACATGGCGGGGAAAAAGCATGAAATTGCCCAGGCGGAATCGGAAGCTTATGCATATGAGCAGCAGTTAAAAGAACAGGAAGAAAATATCAAAGAACTTCAGGAAAAGCTGGCAGAGGAAATCCGTTTATCCCAGTTGGCGGCCCAGTCTTCATGGAGGGACATTTCGGAAGTGAGCTTTGCAGAGGGGGACCGGTACCTGCTGGCAAACCTGATCTATTGCGAGGCAGGAGGGGAAAGTTACGCAGGGCAAGTAGCAGTAGGGGCTGTTGTGATTAACAGAGTGTTAAGTTCCGTATATCCGGATTCGGTAGTAGGCGTGATTTACCAAGGCGGGCAGTTTTCGCCGGTAGGGAGCGGGCGGCTGGCTGCGGCTTTGGCCGGGGGGTCAGCTACGGCAAGCTGCTATCAGGCAGCGGATGAGGCGATGAAAGGAAATACCAATGTGGGGAACTGCGTCTACTTCCGCACGCCTATCGAGGGGCTTAACGGTATACGCATAGGAGGGCATGTGTTCTATTGATGCTGATTGATATGGCAGGCCGGGGACAGAAGGGAAATCTGTTCAGGGGTTCTGCCATTTTCTATTTCATTGATGTATGTTTGAAGCGTATGGAAATTGCCGTTATAGATAATCTGAAGCAGTTTATTGAGACGTAAAAGGCATTTTTTGAGGAGTTCCTCCGATAAAGCGCCTTTATCCATGGAAATGGCGAGTTCATCCAAATCTATGACTTTGACAAAGCCATCGGGATAGATGATCACATCCGCCAGCAAATCAAGGGAAGTCAGGGAATTATCTGCCTGGCGGTATTCATATTCTACAATATCGCAATACCAATATAGGAGGGAGCTGTCTTTACGGTAGAATTTGCTCAGTTTGATCCCTTCTTTCAGGAAATAACAGGAATATCCATGATGCAGCTCTTTTTTGGGGCGGATGGCATTCCACTGCGTAAGAATAATTTCTCCGCTGCAGTGAAGAATGATGTCGTCTTTTAAATGAACGCATTCATCAGGTATGATTCGCTTTCTGTAAAGAGTAGGATATGTCATATTTTTTCCTCATTGCCGCAGGTTATAGCGGCTGCTGTTGGCAAATAATAATACTATATGCCTAAATATTACTATCCGGGAAGAGAAAAGTCAATTATAACTATAACTTTTAGGTGTAGACAGGGCGGCGCGGCAAAAAGGCGTCCTCTGTAACAATTTGCTAGACATTAACCTGAAAAATGGTTATAATTATATCCGTGAACTATTTTGCTTTTGGTCATTTAGCAGATGGAGGATGAAGTGAAGTATAGGAAGAATGTTTATCATGCCCTGACGATGATTACCCAGTTTGGAATTAATATGCTGGTGCCTATTTTCCTTTGTTCTTTTGCAGGGATTTATTTAGATAAGAAGCTTGGCTCTTCATTCTGTATGGTTTTTTTGTTTTTTGTGGGGGCTTTGGCCGGCTTCCGCAATGTGTTTGTATTTGCCAGAAAGGTTTACAGCATGAAGAGCGAAAGGGATACTGCACATGGAAGAAAAACAGATGTTTCCGGACGGCCGGATAACAGACGGGAAGAAAACAGGAAAGATAGATAAAACTTTATTGGAGCTGTCTATCGGTATCTTTTTTTGGGGTATTGTCTGTCAGGCAGCGGGTATCTGGCTGGTCAGTGACAAAATAGGATACAGCATAGGATTATGGATTGGGGTATTTGTGGCGGTAGCAGCAGGGATCCATATGTGGTGGGCATTGGACAGATCGCTCGACTTTGCAGGCGGAATTGCGGTAAAGATGATGACGAAATATAACATTATCCGTTATTTGGCGATTGTTGCCATAATGGGTCTTGTAATGGCAAGCGGGTTTGCGAACCCTCTTTCTGCATTTCTGGGGCTGATGGGTTTGAAAGTAGCGGCTTATCTGCAGCCGTTTACTCATAGAATATGTACTAAATTTTATAAAGATCATGCATAAGGAGGTGAGAGTATGGGAGAAGGGATCTTGTTATCCGCGGCAGATATTGATTTTATGGTTCATGGCGTGTTTTCCTATGAACTGTTTGGGCAGACTGTCTGGATAACAACCACGCATGTATGCGTGCTGATCGTTATGCTTGTCATTACCGGTTTCTGCATTGCGGCAAACCGTGCAGTAAAGCGTGCGGCCGAAGTCCCCGGCACATTCCAGAACATTGTGGAACTGGTGGTGGAAATGCTGGATAACATGGTAGGCGGAGTTATGGGAAAATATGCAGTAGGTTTCCGCAATTATATCGGTACGATATTTATCTTTATTTTGTTTAGCAATATTTCCGGCTTGTTTGGCCTGCGGCCGCCGACTGCGGATTATGGAGTGACCTTTGCGCTTGGTATCATGACATTTGTAACGATTCATTTCAACAAGTTTAAACATCAGAAGGTGAAGGGCGTTATTCGGGGGCTGTGTGACCCATGGCCGATTTGGGCGCCGATTAATGTGATTGGCGATGTTGCAGTGCCGATTTCACTGTCGTTGCGTCTGTTTGCGAATATTTTGTCAGGGGTAGTTATGATGGCGCTGGTTTATGGACTGCTTGCAAAGATAGCGATTATCTGGCCGGCTGCGCTTCATGTGTATTTCGACTTGTTTTCAGGGGCAATTCAAACCTATGTATTCTGTATGCTGACGATGACATATATCACGGATGCATGTACTACTGAGTAACATTTTCATTATATTCAGGACGGCGCTTTAGTCTTTCTGCAGGGCAGAAATGAGGATGCGCTTTTATTCCGAAGGTTAATGATTTGCCGTGAAATGTGTAAAAATTGAATAAGGGATATTAAAAAGCTTTTAAAAAGAAAAATTTTTAAAAAGAAGAAAATTCAAGGAGGAACGAATCATGGAATTTAACACTAATTTTATTTTGGGATGTTCAGCAATTGGAGCAGGCCTTGCGGTTATCGCTGGTATTGGCCCCGGTGTCGGCCAGGGTATTGCTGCAGGCCATGCGGCGGCTGCAGTAGGAAGGAATCCGGGCGCTAAGTCTGACGTTACTTCTACGATGCTTTTAGGCCAGGCGGTAGCCGAGACGACAGGTCTGTACGGCCTTTTGATCGCCATGCTGCTTTTGTTCGTAAAACCTTTGGTACCTTAAGGAGCCTCGGGGGAAAGATAAAATGCTTTAAGAAAGGAGGCTCACGTCTTGAATACATTAGTAGGCGCGGGATTTATTCTGGCGACAGGGCAGATGGAACCCAGATTGTTTGATTTGGATTTGCAGTTGATAGCGGATGCATCGCTGATGATTATCGCTGTATTTGCACTCTTTTTGATTGCGTCCAAGATGCTGTTTAACCCGGTAAGGGATATGATGCAGAAGAGACAGGACAAAATCAAAGGGGAACTGGACAGTGCAGCCCGCGATATGGAAGATGCGGCAAAGCTGAAAGCAGATTACGAGTCTAAAATTAAGAACATTGAAAAGGAAGCGGAAGCTATTTTAAGCGAAGCGCGTAAAAAAGCCCTTGCCAACGAAAACAGGATTATTGCGGAAGCAAAAGAGGAGGCAGCGCGCATTATTGAGCGTGCAGGAACGGAAGCCGAGCTGGAGAAGAAGAAGGCAGCGGATGATGTAAAACGCGAAATGATTGTGATTGCATCCATGATGGCAGGCAAAGTAGTAAATTCTTCCATCGACGCTACTGTCCGCGACAGTTTGATTGATGAGACATTGAAGGAAATAGGTGAAAGCACATGGCTAAGCTAATTTCAAAAACATATGGTGAAGCTTTATTTGAGCTGGCCGTTGAAGAAGAAAAAGTCGATGTCTTCATGGAAGAAATTACGGAAATCAGGAAGGTGCTTGCGCAGAATACGGATTTTGCAAAATTTATGAACCATCCGAAGATTTTAAAGGAAGAGAAGCTGGAAGTCCTGGAAAACGTATTTAAAGGGCGGATTGCCGATGAACTGGCAGGTTTTCTCACCTTAATCGTAACGAAAGACCGTTACCATGAAATAGACGCAATCCTGGACTATTTTCTGACGGAAGTAAAAAGCTATAAGGGGATAGGGATTGCCTATGTGACAACGGCATCGGCGCTTAGCGACGCGCAGCAGAAAGAAGTAGAGCGGAAACTTTTGGAAACCACACCTTATCAGCAGATGGAAATGCATTATGCCATTGACGAAAGCCTGATAGGCGGAATGGTAATCCGTATTGGAGACCGGGTGGTGGACAGCAGTATAAAAACAAAGCTGAATGGATTGACCAGGCAACTGATAAAGATTCAGCTATAAGGAATGAAGTTTTTATATATAGAATGTATTGAATAAAAAAGAAAGGTGCGTACAGATCCATGAATTTAAGACCAGAAGAAATTAGTTCTGTCATAAAGGATCAGATTAAGAGATATGCCTCTGAACTGGAAGTATCCGATGTGGGTACGGTTATTCAGGTTGCGGACGGTATTGCCCGTGTACATGGACTTGAGAATGCCATGCAGGGAGAGCTGCTTGAGTTCCCCGGCGAAGTATACGGCATGGTACTTAACTTGGAAGAGGACAACGTAGGTGCGGTTCTTCTGGGAAGCCAGAAGAATATCAATGAAGGCGATACCGTTAAAACTACGGGTCGTGTAGTCGAAGTTCCGGTAGGGGATGTGATGCTGGGCCGCGTTGTAAATGCTCTTGGTCAGCCGATTGACGGGAAAGGACCGATACAGACAGAGAAATACCGTAAGATAGAAAGAGTTGCATCCGGCGTTATCACGAGAAAAGGGGTGGATACACCGCTGCAGACAGGTATTAAGGCAATTGATGCTATGGTTCCCATCGGAAGAGGGCAGAGGGAGCTTATTATCGGTGACAGGCAGACCGGTAAAACAGCGATTGCAGTCGATACGATTATTAACCAGAAAGGCCAGGGGGTAAAATGTATCTATGTTGCTATAGGACAGAAAGCATCTACCGTGGCGACTATCGTTAAGACATTAGAGGAACACGGGGCTATGGCCTATACGACTATCGTAGCGGCTACTGCCAGCGAACTTGCTCCTTTGCAGTATATTGCCCCTTATTCGGGCTGTGCAATCGGAGAGGAATGGATGGAAAATGGGGAAGATGTGCTTGTAATATACGATGACTTGAGCAAGCATGCGACGGCATACCGTACACTTTCCTTGCTGCTTAAGAGGCCGCCCGGACGTGAGGCTTATCCCGGCGATGTTTTCTATCTTCATTCCAGATTGCTGGAAAGGGCGGCTCGTATGAGCGACGAATATGGCGGCGGTTCTTTGACGGCGCTTCCAATTATAGAGACACAGGCAGGGGATGTAT
The DNA here is from genome assembly GCA_910576535.1 of uncultured Lachnospiraceae bacterium. Classification (GTDB taxonomy): domain Bacteria; phylum Bacillota; class Clostridia; order Lachnospirales; family Lachnospiraceae; genus Kineothrix. Next base: position 20,891 of record CAJTKK010000007.1, read on the forward strand.
CCGCATATATCCCGACCAACGTAATTTCCATTACAGACGGTCAGATTTATCTGGAAACGGAAATGTTTAATTCCGGTTTCCGTCCTGCTGTTAATGCGGGTCTTTCCGTATCCCGTGTAGGCGGTGCGGCACAGATTAAGGCGATGAAGAAAATTGCGGCCCCGATTCGTACGGAGCTTGCACAGTATAGGGAATTAGCGGCTTTCTCCCAGTTCGGTTCCGATTTGGACGCGGATACGAAAGAGAAGCTGGCACAGGGCGAGCGTATTAAGGAGATTTTGAAGCAGCCCCAGTATCAGCCTATGCCGGTGCAGTATCAGGTAATTATCATTTATGTGGCGACGAATAAATATTTGCTGGACGTTCCGGTAACGGATATTACCCGTTTTGAAAAAGAATTTTTTGAATTTTTGGATACGAAATATCCGGAGATTCCCAATTCGATTGCGGAAGAAAAGCAGATTACGGATGAGACGGATGCCGCATTGAAAAAAGCAATCGAAGAGTTTAAAGGACAGTTTAAAGCATCATAAAAACAAACGGGGATACGTTTGTTTTAACAATATGTATGTTTTGGAGAGGATAGGTAACGATTATGGCCTCAATGAGAGACATAAAAAGGCGTAAAGGCAGTATTCAAAGTACGCAGCAGATTACCAAAGCTATGAAGCTCGTTTCCACTGTCAAATTGCAGAAGGCAAAGCAGCGTGCGGAGCAGTCTAAGGACTATTTCCACTGTATGTATGAAACGGTGGTTTCTATGCTTGCAAAAGCTGGGAACATCAATCATCCGTACTTGCATCCCGGCGATTCCGTAAAAAAAGGGATTATTGTTATTACCTCGAATAGAGGGCTTGCCGGCGGCTACAATTCCAATATTACGAAACTGATTACACAGGGCGGTTTTAAGAAAGAGGAAGTGGAAGTGTATGCAGTCGGTAAAAAAGGAAGGGATGCGTTGCTAAGATATGGCTACAGTGTCAGGGAGGATTATTCCGATATTGTGGAAGAACCCTTGTATTCCGATGCGGTAGAATTGAGCAAAAAGGTGCTGGATGATTTTGTAAACGGCGAGATTGGCGAAATTTATCTTGCCTATACCGGTTTTAAAAATACAGTAGTCCACGAACCTACCCTGCTGAAACTGCTTCCGGTGGAAATGGATGCGAAAAACGGCGGGAAATCTGACAAAGCTGCGGCAGATACGACAGAAAACCGTACGCCGATGAATTTCGAGCCGGAAGACGATGCCGCTTTGGATATGATTATTCCCAAGTATGTTACCAGCCTTATTTTCGGCGGCCTTGTGGAATCGGTGGCAAGCGAAAACGGGGCGAGGATGCAGGCAATGGATTCGGCGACGAGCAATGCGGAGGAAATGATTAATCATTTGACTTTGATGTACAACAGGGCGCGTCAAGGTTCCATCACACAGGAATTGACGGAAATCATTGCCGGCGCTAATGCTATTTCGATGTAACGTCAAGTTGGCCCAGGCTGACTTTTGAGAACGTAATACAGCAAGATTGGAGGACTAATATGAGTATAGAGAAAGGTAATATCGGGAAGATTACTCAGATTATCGGCGCTGTACTTGATATTAAATTTACCGGGGGAGAGTTACCGGAAATTAATGAAGCTATCAAAATCCCTGTCGCAGACGGCGGGGAGCTGATTGTGGAGGTATCGCAGCATCTGGGCGATGATACCGTAAGGTGTATCGCTATGGGATCTACCGACGGCCTTGTAAGGGGAATGGATGCGGTTGCAACAGGCGCAGCAATTACGGTTCCGGTGGGGGAAAATACGCTGGGACGTATATTCAATGTTTTAGGGCAGCCGATAGACAATAAACCGGCTCCGGAAGGGGTTGGATATGAACCGATTCACAGGGCAGCTCCGGCATTTGAGGAGCAGTCTACGGAAACGGAGCTTTTGGAAACGGGAATTAAAGTCGTTGATTTGCTTTGCCCCTATCAGAAGGGCGGTAAAATCGGGTTATTTGGAGGCGCCGGTGTAGGAAAGACGGTATTAATTCAGGAATTAATCCGTAATATCGCTACCGAGCATGGTGGATATTCCGTTTTTACAGGCGTTGGCGAGAGGACGAGGGAAGGCAACGATTTGTACCATGAAATGACGGAATCCGGCGTTATCGACAAAACAACGATGGTGTTTGGCCAGATGAATGAGCCGCCCGGAGCAAGGATGAGGGTTGGTTTGACAGGCCTTACGATGGCTGAATATTTCAGGGATAAGGGCGGTAAGGACGTACTTTTATTTATTGATAATATCTTCCGTTTTACGCAGGCTGGTTCCGAAGTGTCCGCACTTCTTGGACGTATGCCTTCGGCCGTAGGTTATCAGCCTACGCTGCAGACGGAAATGGGCGCTTTGCAGGAGCGTATTACTTCTACCAAAAACGGCTCCATCACTTCCGTACAGGCAGTATATGTGCCTGCCGATGACTTGACTGACCCGGCGCCGGCAACGACCTTTGCCCATTTGGATGCAACTACGGTATTGTCCCGTTCTATTGTAGAGCTTGGTATTTATCCGGCAGTTGACCCGTTAGAATCCACTTCGCGTATTCTGGATCCCCGTATTTTGGGTGAAGAGCATTACCAGGTAGCGCGTGGGGTACAGGAAGTCCTGCAAAAATATAAAGAGCTGCAGGATATTATCGCAATCCTTGGTATGGATGAACTTTCCGAGGATGATAAGCTGGTAGTATCCCGTGCGAGGAAGATACAAAGATTTCTTGGCCAGCCGTTCTTCGTAGCGGAACAGTTTACGGGAATGGAAGGAAAATATGTGCCGCTTAATGAAACTATCCGCGGATTTAAGGAGATTCTGGAAGGTAAGCATGACAGCGTACCGGAGAGTTATTTCGTGAATGCCGGAGGTATTGACGATGTGCTTGCCCGCGTGAAATAGTCAGAGAAAGGGGCAGGATTATGGCAGATGATAGAAATTTCCGGTTAAAAGTGATTACTCCGGAACGCGTCTTCTATGAAGGGGACGTGCATATGGTGGAATTTAATACGACGGAAGGCGAAATCGGCATTTATAAAGGGCACGTTCCTATGACGGTGATTGTAAGTCCGGGAATCCTTACTATTTCGGAAAACTCTCAAACGAAGAATGCGGCATTGCACGCAGGGTTTGTAGAGATTTTACAGGATAAGGTGACGGTGCTTGCAGAGATTATCGAATGGCCGGCAGAGATTGACAAAAAACGTGCCGAGGCTGCAAAAGCCCGTGCGGAGGAAAGGCTGCGCACCAAGACGCCGGAAACGGATTTACTGCGTGCGGAAACAGCTCTTCAAAGGGCGATTGCCCGTATTAACGTACTGTCGTAATATGACACTAAGCGGTTATTTTTGCATATGATAACATAACAATTAATCTTCTTGAGGATGTTACCATATGTATAATCAAAAAATTTTACCTTTTTATATGACCTATCCCCTGCCGCTCTATTACCAGGAGGAAGACACGGCAACCAGGGATTTGGAGTACTTACAGCAAATGTATCCGGCCGAGGCGAAAAGATACCAGAAAATGATTGCCGGAATATTGGATAAGCTGGATTATGAAGGCAGTATGATATATGACGAGTACCCTGACCGTTGGCAGCTCTATAAGTTGGCGCAGGATATTTTGGAACGTATCAGGCGGGAAGAAGAAAGTAAGAATCCGGAAAAAGAAATCCCGAAGGAAAAATGGGAATGGGCATCTGATTTGGTACAGATTATCCTGTTTTATGAAGTATATAAGAGAAGGCATAATAATCATAACGGGATTTTAAAGTTTTAGTTGTAGTTTTATGATAAAGTCAGTAAAATATAGTCATGGCATTTTTGCCATGGCTATTTTTTACATGATGGGAAATTGTGTTATAGAGCGATGGAAGACTGGAAGGAATTGCGGGGATATGGAAGAGGACAGACAGCATATTATAGAATTAATACGGGATACCGCAGATGAAAGGCTGTATCAGATTACGGTCAGTAATCCGAGAAACAGGGAGAAAATTGCAAAGGTGAAAATACGTCCGGTGATGCTGAAAGGGAGCCTGTTGTTCCAGGAGACAGCTTATATTGGAAACCAGGTATTTCATGGAAACTTTGGGAAGGAAGCTTTGGCGGAACGGATTGCAGGATATATGACAGAGGATTTTAGACAATGTGAAATAGAGACAACACAGGAACGGGACATTATTCTTGTGAGCAAAAAAGGTAAAATAAATATCAATAGGAAGAGAGCAGAGGGCGGAAAAGATATTGATTTGACCCATAATAGGGCAAAATCCTATATTCTGGAAGAGGGTAAGCCGGTTCCTTTTTTAATTGATTTAGGGGTGCAGACAAAAGAGGGTAAAATTATAAAGGCAAAATATGATAAATTTAAACAGATAAACCGTTTTTTGGAATTTATTGAAGATATTTTGCCCACACTTCCTAAAGGAAGGACATTGCATATTATTGATTTTGGATGCGGGAAATCTTATCTTACATTTGCAGTATATTATTATTTGAATAAACTTCAGGGGCTGGATGTAAGGATTACGGGCCTTGACCTAAAAAAAGAAGTGATCCGGCATTGCAGCGGGCTGGCTGAAAAATATGGGTATGAAGGGCTGTGTTTTTTGCAGGGAGACATCAGTGATTATGAGGCCGAGGAAGAGGAACCACAGGGGGCGGCAGAATCCGGGCAGGAAGACAGGGCAAGGGATGAAAATAAAGTTGATATGGTGATTACTCTTCATGCATGTGACACAGCGACAGATTATGCTTTGGCAAAGGCAGTGAAATGGGGAGCAGAGGTGATTCTATCAGTGCCTTGCTGTCAGCATGAGGTGAATAAACAGATTGAATGCAGTCAATTACAGCCAGTGTTGAAATACGGGCTGCTGAAAGAAAGGATATCTGCGTTGGTTACGGATGCAGTGCGGGCAAATATATTGGAAGAAAATGGATACCAGGTGCAGATACTGGAATTTATAGATATGGAACATACTCCGAAAAATATACTAATCCGCGGGATAAAGAAAAAAAGCAAGGACAAGACAGCAGCAGGGCGGACAAAGGGGATGACAGACTTTCTCCATATAGAAACAGCTTTGCAGAGGCTATTACAGTAAAGGAAATCATATATGAGAAAAACGATAATTAAGTGTTGTTATCTATTAACGGTATTTGTTGCTGCACTGTTTATCATCAGTGCGGTGGTGAATCAGGGAAATACGGATATGACGATGGAGATGGGGCCGGCCTCTTTTCCGGTGGTTCATATGTATGTAGAGGGGAGAGAAGTAAACAGCCTTCATGGGTATAAAAACGTTATGGAGTGCAGTTCCCAGAGGGAATGTATTACGCCGCTTGGAGAAGGGCGGAAAGTAAGTCTGGAAGTGGATAAGTATGGACAGGAAGTGGAAAGCCTGCTGTTTGAAGTCAGGAGTATTGACGGGGAAAGGCTGGTGGAAAATACGGAGATTTCTGTTTATGAGGAAACGGAAGACACCATCCGCGCGGAATTTAGCATAAAGGATTTGATTGATGCGGATACGGAATATATGCTTGTTTTACTTTTAGAAAATAAATGGGGGCAGACGATACGTTATTATACAAGGATTATCCAGACAGAAAATTATTTTGTGGATGAGAAGCTGGATTATGTTTTGGATTTCCATCAAAGGACATTTAATAAGGAAGCGGCGCGGGAACTGACGAAATATTTGGAATCTAATGCCGACGGGGATAATACTACTTTTGGGAAAGTGACGATTCATAGCAGCTTTCATCAGGTAACATGGGGTGATCTTGAGGTCAAAAAACTGATGGAGCCGCATGTGACGATCAAAGAAATGGCGCCCCAGACAGGCTCCCTGGAACTAAGCTACATTGTTTCTTTGCAGGATGGCAGGAAAAACAGTTTGTATAATGTCAAGGAGTTCTACCGTGTAAGATATACGCCGGACAGGATTTATCTTTTGGATTTTGAACGGATAATGAAGCAGATTTTTAACGAAGAAGAGGACGTGTTTGCCAATAATAAGATTGAACTGGGGATTACTTTGGAGGAGGATCTTCGGCTGATGGAAAGCGATGGGGGAAATGTGCTTGCGTTTACCGACGGGCAGAGGCTGTTTTCTTATAATGTGCCGGATAATAAGCTTTTCACATTGTTCAGTTTTTATGACGGGGATTATGGGGACGAACGCACATGCTGGCAGAAGCATGGGATCAAAATAATGAATGTGGATGAGGCAGGGAATGTACAGTTTATTGTTTATGGATATATGAATAGGGGGAAACATGAAGGGGAGGTTGGAATTTCGGTATACCATTTTAATGGGCTGATGAATACGGTGGAGGAGCTGCTTTATATACCAGGGAATAGTTCCTATGAAGTGCTTCGTGCGGAATTGGATGAGCTGGCCTATATTAATAGGGCGGAGGTTTTCTTTTTTATGCATGATGGGGCTGTTTATGCTGCAGACTTGGCCAGCCGTACTTGTGAGGTAATGATTTCCGGATTACGTGAGGAAAGCTATAAAGTATCGGAAAGCAACCGGATGATTGTATGGCAGACAGGGGAAACGATATATAACTGTAAAAGCCTGATATTAATGAACTTAAATACAAAGGAAAAAAAGGAGATTGAGGCCGGGGCAGGGGAATATATTGCCCCGTTAGGGTTTATGAATGAGGACTTGATTTATGGCATTGCCCGCATGGGGGATGTAGTCCGGGATAAAACCGGCAATATGATTTTTCCTATGTATTGTGTCCGGATCCAGAACGAGAACGGCGAAGTGCTGAAAAACTATGCAGAGGCAGGGATTTATGTGGCTGGAAGTGAAATCCAGGATAACCAGATTAGTTTATTCCGTTTGCAAAGGGACGAGGAAACGGGGACTTATACGGAAATTGAGAATGACCAGATCGTGAATGCAAAGATTGAACCGGAGGGAAGCAATACACTGGAAACAGTGGCGATTGACACTTATGGGAAAGTCATGCAGATAGCGGTGAAAAGCGTTATTGATAAAAATACGGTAAAAAGGCTGACTCCCAAAGAAGTTTTGTTTGAAGGCGGAAGGGAAATCGTATTGCAGGAGAGTGAAGCGGAAGAACCACGATATTACGTGTACGGGAAAAATGGGGTGGCGGGAATCTTTTCCGATGAAGGAAACGCGGTTAATAAAGCCTATCATATGTCCGGGACTGTGGTAAATGAAAAGGGGGATTATGTATGGATACGGGGAAACAGGGCAGTGAAGAACCAGATTATGGCAATTAAAGGAGCAGCTATTACAGAAGAAAAAAACAGCCTTGCAGTCTGTCTTGACACAGTGCTGCAATACGAAGGGATTATGCGTAATACAGAATATATGCTGAACCGTGGGGAAACAATTGTGGAAATCCTGGAGGAGAATTTGGAGGGGGCAAGGATACTGGATTTAAGCGGGTGCAGCCTGGATGCTATTTTGTATTATATTAATAAAGACATTCCGGTGCTGGCCTGTCTGAATGACGGGAATGCAGTACTGATTATTGGGTTTAACGAATTGAATACTGTTTTGATGGATCCGTTGACGGGAGGGGTTCCTTTTAAAAAAGGGATGAATGATTCTACACAGATGTTTGCAGAGAATGGGAACCGGTTTATCACATATATGAAAGAGCAAAAATAATGACAGGGAACGAGGCTGCGAAAAAGGAAAAAGAATTGATAGGCCGGACAGGGGAAAGGACGCGAAAAAACCTGAATTACGTGGTTTGCAACCAATAGTTGCGGAAATTCAAACCTAAGTTGGTGGCGTGCTGGAAGTGTAATTTCTATAATGAAACAAGAAAAGAAAGGAGAAAGGGCATGAATATTGAAGTTGCAAACCGGCTAATTAATTTAAGGAAAAGCAGTCATCTTTCCCAGGAGGCATTGGCTGAAAAGCTTGGGATCAGCCGTCAGGCTGTGAGCAAATGGGAAAGGGCAGAGGCATCACCGGATATGGATAACCTGATCCAGCTAGCGCGGCTTTATCATATATCGTTGGATGAACTTCTGGAAATTCGGAAAGAGGATCTGCCGGCTTCGGATTCTGCCGGGGATGATCTGCCAGGCACAAAGATGAGCGGGGAGATAGGACAGGGCAAAAATGTCTGGGAAGAGACAGGGGAAGATAAGCGCGCAGATGAAAAGAACCCGGCAGGGGACGGATCCGGTAAGGAGACGGTAAAAAATGCAGATAGGGATACATGGGACGGGGCGGACGAAAGAGAAAGTGAGGAAGAACGCCGGACAGAAGGGGATAAAGAAGAGGGACAATGTGTGAACGTGACGCCAGAAGGCATACATGTAAAAGACAGGGATGGCAGTGGAGTACATATCGGATGGGAAGGAATCCGCGTAGACAACGAAAAAAAAGAGAGGGATCCCCATATTGAAAAAAATGAAATGTATGTGAATGAGGAAAAGCATAGAAAAAGAAAAAAATTTCGGGAACATTTCCCGTTTGCCCCTATCATCACTATTTTATATTTGCTGATCGGTTTTCTCTTTCATGCATGGCATCCAGCATGGCTGCTGTTTCTTTTAATTCCTTTATGGTATAATTTTGCTTACCCGGTATTAGTGACGTTGCTGTTTTTATGCGCCGGATTTTTTTTGGATGCGTGGCATCCGGCCTGGATCCTTTATCTTACCATTCCGGTTTATTACTCCTTGAACCCATACTTTAGAAGACGGAAGCATTAAGAAATGGATAGGATGATTGCGAAACCGGATGTATGGACAGGAGGCGCGGCTATGATTTGCTTTGGGGCAGCCGTTTATGCAAGGGAGGGGGGAATATTGCCGTGGAAATCATCAGCCTGGAACTGCCCAAGGATAGCATATTCCGGTATGCAGGAAAGGTATCCGGCAGAAATATACATTAGGAAATGAAAGGAAAAGAGCCATAACCGTAATGGGAATGGCTCAATTCTTTTGCATAATTTACGGCAGGATATTTTGGCAGCAGGTCATAATATCTGGGTTTTATAAAGTAATCCAGCCCAGCACGTTTGCAACGGAGCTGATAAGTATAATGCCGATGCAGACAGGGGCAAGATATTTCATAAAGAAATTATATATTCCTTTCCGTTTAAATGCGGAAGACTGCTCTACTTCTTTTGTGATTGCATCCAGGCCGGCTACGCGGGTAATCAGGAAACAAGTTGCCAAAGCTGCCAAAGGCATCATAATGGAATTCGTTAAAAAATCGAAAAAGTCCAGAATAGACATCCCGAGGATAGAAATAAAATCAAGGGTACTAAAGCCGAGAGCCGAAGCGGAGCCTAAAACCAGAATGATGGCGCCCATAAGCAGGCTGCATTTTTTCCGGCTCCATCCAAGCTGATCTTCAAAAGTGGACACGCCAGTTTCTGTAAGGGAGATGGCGCTGGTCAAAGCTGCGAAAAGCACCAGAAGAAAAAATACGATACCCACGGCCCGCCCCATTCCCATGCTTGCAAATACCTTTGGCAAAGTAATAAACATCAAGGAAGGCCCTGCATTTAAAGTATTAGGGTCACCGCCGGAAAAAGCGAAGACAGCAGGAATAATCATGAGTCCTGCCAGCATGGCAATAGCTGTATCGAAAATTTCAACCTGGGTGGTAGATTGTTCGATATCCACATCCTTTTTAATGTAAGAACCATACGTATACAGTATACCCATAGCAATGGATAAAGAATAAAACATCTGCCCCATGGCGGCAACAACAGTCATCCATGAAAAGTTACTGAAATTAGGGATCAGGAGATATTTTACTCCTTCTATTGCGCCAGGGCGGGTAACGGAATATGCGGCTACGAAAATAGCCAGCACAACTAATATAGGCATCATTATTTTTGAAACCCGTTCCACTCCTTGCTTTACTCCTGCCAGAATGACAAAAATAACAAAAGCGCTGAAAATAACCAGCCAAAATTCTACGCTGGCCCCAGACGAGATAAAATTGGTAAAGCAGGAGTCATCAGCCAGAGCAGCAGCGCTTCCTGTCATATATTCAAAGAGATACTTTGTTACCCAACCCCCAATGACACAATAATAGGGAACGATCAGCATGGGGATTACGGCGTTTACCCAGCCGCCGAACTGGAAAGGAAAGCTTTTGCCAAAAGCATGGAATGCCCCTACGGGGCTTTTTTTCGTCATACGGCCCAAAGCGGTTTCAGAAATGATCAGTGCATATCCAAAGGTAAGCATTAATACCAGGTAAACAAGCAGGAAAATACCTCCGCCATATTTTGCGGCAAGATATGGGAAACGCCAGATATTCCCCAGCCCGACTGCAGAGCCGGCAACAGCAAGGACATACCCCATTTTTCCTGAAAATGTGCTTCTTGATTTTGCAGGGTGGGGCGGACGACCTGCAGACAGTGTTTTTTTCATTTTGTTTTCCTCCAATTGTAAGACTATTATATGATATTACCATTGACAGCCTATACAATCAAGCATTACTGAGGAAATTAATGGCCAAAGGGGCTGTCATCTGGCAAGAGCTTTTAGCAAATGCATCTGGCCCCTTTGATAAAATTTTCTCCGGAAAAGCAATTGACGGTTAAAAATCTATATTAAATAAAGAGACGGTTTTTATATTTTTCCAGCGTAAACAACAACATCATGCCAAGAATGCCGCAGGAAATGATTTCCCCGGCAGTAACGGTGAGAAAAGAAAACCATAGCGGGCGGATACCGTAAGCATATAAAAGAACGAAAGGAACAATTATCATATTGGCGATAATAGGCGGGATAGGGGCCATCCATTTATGCCTGCGCATTTTATAAGTAAATATTGCCCCGGCCAGGGTAGCGGCGCTGCCGAAAATAATATCGGGAATGGCACAGCCTGTCAGGATATTGCTTAACAGACAGCCGGCAAATAAGCCGGGTATTGCGGCAGGAGTAAAATAAGGAAGAATTGTCAGAGCTTCGGAAAAGCGGATCTGGACTGCATAATTGGCAAGCCCGAATGCGTTGGCTATAAAAGTAAGCACAACATAGAGTGCAGCAATCATTGCTGCCTGGACAATAGCTGTCACGGAATAAGGCCAGACGGTTTTTGCAGGAACGGCCTTGTCATAAGATTGGTTTTTCATATTCTGTTCTCCTTTAGTTTTGTTTTAGGTGAGGAAGGTTACGAACTCACCGCTATGAAAATTGGGGATATCTGAAATGTACAAGATATCCAACTTGGTAAGTGTAACATACATTTATCAGGGAGGCAATCCCGTTTTATCCAAGCGGAGGTTGAATGAGGAATGTGCAATGGATTAAAAAAAGAAAGGATAAAGCTATTTTAATTACGGGCAGAGGAAAAGATCCGGCAGATAGTTCCGGAGGGCTGCATACCAAATGCGTACCGGACTCAAATACTTTCCTTATTGTGGGAAAATAGATGGAACCATATAAATATATAAATAAAAAGCGTATGTTTGGGAGAATATAGTAGCCTATTGCATTTTTCCTTTTTAAATTACTATTTATAATGTTATTTAGTTAAGAACAGTGGTGGAATTTGCATAATAATTTTGGAAAAGACTGACAAAGATACGCATGAGGGTACAATAATTAGAAGAATTCTATTGACATCAATATACGAAAAATATATTATTATTCATAGAGTACGACATAAAAATTCAAAATTGTGCTGTATGTGACTCAGCCTGACTTACGGGGCCGAAACTAACCGTTCGGCTTTTCCTGCTGGGGAAAATGCGGCATGATATGGCGAGGATGGGGGTTTGTTTGATAACAACTGAAAGAAGCCTGGTAAAAAGCTCGGAAACGGGATGTTTTCCTACGTTGGATGCATTGTGCAGCACCTTGCCGAGGAACGTCCGGATACATATGAAACGTGTGGGAAAATATGCGGATATTCTTTTCCGCTATATGGCTGAGAATGGAATTGGAAATCTCAGGGAGCAGATGGGAGAAGACTTTGGGCGCTATAGTGAGGAGATCTTTTCCTTGCATGATATTGGCAGGCACTTTATACCGTTTGAGATTCTCAATAAAGTGGGGGGACTGAGCGAAGAGGAAAAGCAGATCATCAAAGACCATACAGTAAATGCACGCAGAGCGATGAAAGGCATTTATATACAGCCATTTCCTGACAAGGTTATGGAACAGTGGGAAAATATTGCGGTATACCATCACGAAAGATTTGACGGCGGGGGCTATCCAGAAGGGAAAAAGGGGGAAGAGATTCCCGTGGGAGCCAGGATTTGCGCGATTGCAGATACATATGACGGGATTGTAAGCTGGAAGCCATATAAGAAGAAACAGACAACAAGAGAAGAGGCTGTCCATATTATAGAAGGAGAAGCAGGAGGGCAGTTTCAGCCGGAACTAGTGGGGATATTTAAAAAATGCATCGACAGATTTTAGGGTTACGCTTTAGCAGAAAAAAGAAGTCCGCCATTATGAGAGGGCAGGAGGGAATGTATGAAAAATAGAAAACGTTTTCTTGATGGAAAACAGAAACAGGATGGAATCAAACGTTCCCTAGTAAGCAGGGTGGATTGGCTCAATCGGTTCAGGCATTGGTATATGGGAGGGTTCAGTTTATTCAGGAGCCTTTTCCGTATTCATGCAGCAAAGCAGACAATAGCTATTATTTTGTTCATTTTATCCGTGGCGTTTCTTATGGCGGCATTTTATACGAATGCCGGGGAATTCGTAGTAAAGGTAGACAGGAAAATGGCGAGGGACGGCTTTTATCTGTCCGAGATACCGGTTTTTGATGAAAGGCTGATTACACTGCGTGCGGATGCGCTGGTGGATGCTACTAATGTAAATATTTATAATATTGATGAGGACGTTATGGACATTGACGGGGAACATCATAGCGACGATGTATTTGCCTATACATTTTATGTAAAAAACCTGACAGGGGAAACGAAAGATTACAGATATACTTTATTTATAAGAAACAAAACGCAAGGAGTAGAGGAAGCGGCATGGGTTATGCTGTTTCATAACGGGAAACAGGAAATCTTTGCCAAAGCGAATAAGGATGGGCATCCTGAGTGCCAATATTCTGAGTTTGAATTCCCGTTTCAGGAGTATGCGCTTCATCCAAAAGAGCAGCAGACAGTTATTTCCAACAGGAATCCCGGATATATCACGCAGGAGGTGATCGACTATCATGAATTTGACAGCTTGGACGGGATTTATCAGTTGGTAACGGTTCCCTTTGCTTCGGAGAAAACAGTCTGCACAGGGCTGCGGCCGGATTTTGAGCATGATGGTATGGATAAATTTACCGTGGTGATCTGGCTGGAGGGAGAGGATCCGGAATGCGTGGATGCGATTATAGGCGGCGAGATAGAACTGGCAATGAGTTTCACTTATTAAGGAACTTAAGGAACTGCCGGGAAAAAGCCTGGGCTTTTAGAAGGCTCTAAAAGAGAAACAAAAATGGGATGGATAGGAAAACCGGAAGAGGGATGGCAAATGGAGAAAAAGGAAAAACCGGAAATCGGTAAAAAGAAAGAAAAGAAAAAAGCAGATAATATTGCGCCGGATGAAGGGAAAGAAAAACAGGGGCTGAAAGCAAGGCTTTTGATGTGCCTGCTGTACCTTGCGGTGTTATCCACGGCGACTTATGCGTGGTTTACCATGAACAATAAGCCAAAAGTATTGAATCTTGCCCTTTCTGCGGCAGCGGCGGGCGATCTGCTGATAGCCGATGACTTAGGGGGCGGCCCGGGGGAATATGATGAGGAACTGGACTTAAAGACGGCAACACAGAAATTCCCAATGGATGAAACGCTGCTCAATCCGGTGACCACTGCTGACGGACAGACGTTTTATGCGCCTGTCTATACGGGAAAGGCAGTAACGGATGTGAAAGAGATTACGGATCTGGATGAACTGAACCAGCAATATGTATATGAGAAGACTTTTTATCTAAAGGCGGGGAGCATTAAAAACAGCAAGGGGGACAGAGCGGCGAAGGGGGCCATGAAGCAATATGAAATTATGCTGCTTGGCCCGAAACAGGACGGGGAAGAATTCAGCGGCTGTTCCATACGGCAGGCTGATGGGGTGACGGGTACGGTCCCCGGGGATACAGCGGCTAATTCTATCCGGGTTTCTTTTGAAGTAGAGGGGCAGGATATTGTGATATGGGAGCCGAACAGCGACAGGCATAATGGCGATACGGAAAAAGCCATGGATCATGTGAAGGGAACCTATGGGGAGTATGAGACTTTACAGCAGACGGACGATGGGAGCTTTGTAGGCGGTGAAGACGGGAATTCTGAGAAATTATTTGTAATTGAAGAGGAGCAGGACGTAAAAGTGACAATGCGTGTCTGGATGGAGGGAACGGATGAAGACTGCACCAATTCCAATGAACTGGACGAAATTGTAGGAAATATACAATTTATTTCCTCGGAAGTAAAAGGCGGAAGAAAATAGGAACTTGTGTCAGGAAACGGCAGACTGAAAGAAAGGCATGATGAGTAAGATGAACGCATTTTTTTATTACTTTTATAATTTTATGAGGAGTATCTTTGGCCATATCTGGAATGTGCTTACCGCCATCAAAGATGCTATTATAGGAATTTTCGATATCCGGTATTATATGGAACTGTTTAATACTTATAGGGGCGATTTATCCCCTTTCGGCTGGGTGGCGGCTACTATCGTACATATTCTGTTGATTCTGCTGCTGTCCTTGTTCGTATTTTTAGTCTATAAAGGGCTGAAAGTGATTTTCCGCTTTAAGGTTCCGGTGGTGGAATATGAAAAAATGAAAGATGAAGTTGTGACATTAAAACGGGAAATCATGAAAGCCAATTATGAAAAAGATAAAATCCTTGCCATGAAAATATCGGAATTGGGCATGGAGGTGAACCCTGATCTGTTGAATACTCCCAATGAACTTATGGAAAAGGGCCTGGCGGAAGAAATCCCGGAAATAGGGCAGGAAGAAGCCGGACAGCAGGAGGAAGAGACGGTAACTGAAGTAATTGAGACGAAAGAAAAAAGATTTCCAAGGCTGTCAGCAGTGGATCTGTATTATTCTGCTCCGGAATATGAGGCGCCGGTTTATAACAATACAATATCATTGGAAGAAATCTGTATTAATTTCCGCAATTATGCGGCAAGTAAACTAGGGCTGTATTATGAACTGGAAGTGATGAAACAGGTATTTGCCTCCTTTGGAGCGGCAAAAATGCTGATTCTGCAGGGGATATCTGGAACGGGTAAAACATCCCTGCCGTATGCCTTCGGCCAGTTTATCGGAAACCCCAGCGTTATCTGTTCCGTGCAGCCTTCGTGGAGGGACAGGACAGAGCTGTTTGGTTATTACAATGATTTTACAAAAAAATATACGGAAACAGATTTCTTAAAAACCTTATATGAAGCACATTATTATGACGACCCCAGGATTGTAATCCTGGACGAGATGAATATCGCAAGAGTGGAATATTATTTTGCGGAAATGCTTTCCATCCTGGAACTGCCCAGGGAAGAAGAGCGGTTTGTCACGGTAGTATCCAATACAGCGGCAAACGACCCGGCTCTTATGAAGGAAGGGAAAATATGGATTCCAAACAATGTATGGTATGTGGGGACGATTAATAACGATGACTCTACGTTTGCCGTGGCAGACAAAGTGTATGACCGTGCGATTCCGATTGACCTGGATGACCGTGCTGAATTTTTTGAAGCGCCGGATACGGAACCGCTGCGCTTAAGCTATAAACATTTGGAAAAATTATATGAGGATGCAAAGCAAAAATATCCTATTTCAGAAGAAAACCTTATTCTTTTGGACAAATTGGACAAATATCTGATCGAGCATTTCCGCCTGACTTTTGGAAACAGAATTATGCGTCAGTTGAAAGAATTTGTTCCTTGTTATGTGGCATGTGGCGGCACGGAAATTGACGGGATTGATTTTATGTTTGCAAAAAAAATATTACGGAAGTTTGAATCTTTAGGTTTGGGCTTTATCAGGGATGAACTGGATGGCCTGACGGTATATCTTGACCGTCAGTTCGGAAGCGGCAATATGAAAATCAGCAAAGCCTATCTGGCAAGGCTTAAGAGAATGAGCGCCGGATGATGGATAAGCATTGGCAAGAATGCCAGGCGGGAAGAAAAAAGTGAAAAGAAACAGAGGGGAAGAAGAAAAATGGGCAGCGGCCTATGGCATGGGGTAAAAATATGGCGAATGTGGAAAGCACCGGTTATGTACATGAAACATATGAAAATATGAACCGGGAGGAAATGCAGGAATGGCTGAAAGACGACAAATTCTATCATTATTTTTATAATCTTTTGGAAAATTCCAGTAATTACTGCAAATTCTCCAATGCAAAACTAGTGAAAAGCATTGATGAGGAATGGGTAAAAGAAATAGAAGAAGCCATGCCGTCTTTGCATTATGTCATTGTCCATCCAAGGAAATTTATTGAGGAGGAACGGGAAGTTGTCAATGTGGCGATGGCGCGGAATATTACGACAGAGTCTATCCGTCATCTTTTGCAGCATAGCGATTTAATTGATGAGTATAAAGAGGACGGGACGGTAATCCCCAGCAGGATATTGAATGTATATAAAGAAGAAAGTGTCAATATTTACGAAAACCGTTTTATCTGTACGCTGATGGCAGAGCTGCAATATTTTGTAAATAAACGTTTTAATGTTATATTTGATGCCAGCAAGGATGAAATAGGGACTTTTTTTGAAGTGGAATCCCGTGTGGATAATTATACAGAGGTCATAGAATATAATTTGTCTGTAAAAATCCAGGAAAAACAGACAGATGTCAATAATGAAGAGGAAAACAATAATATATTTGCCCGGATTATCAGGATCCACCAGCAGGTAAATATGCTGGCGGCAACAGAATTTATCGGTATGATGAAACGTTATCCCGCGGTTTCCCATCCTATCGTCAAAACGAATGTTATCGGGAAAAACAAGGATTACAAGGCATGTCATAAGTTATGGAATTTTATTCATTCATATAATCGGGTGGGTTATAAAGTAAATATTGTCAAGCAGGAGCCTAATATATCCAGACAGTTTGAAAGGGATATCTATAATACAATTATCAGGGACTATTCCATGCTCCATAATAATATGGAGTTTTCCAATGACATAAATATTGACCGCCCAAGGAAAGAGCGGGAAATGGATGTAAAGCAGATCAGGCAGATGCTGGAGGAAATAGTGCTGAAGACGAATCTGAGCGATTCGGCGCTGAAAAAGCTGGTTATCAAGGAACTGGCTGACCTGCAGATAAAACGGAAAGCGGAGCTGGCAGAGATTGAGAGGGTACAAAGGCAGAAGATGAAGGAAATCCGCAAAAACCAGGCGCGTCAGGGAGACAAGGAATTGACATTGGAGGACGTGGACAAAGAAACGGATATTATCTTGCGGAATGAAGAGGATAAGACAGATAAGACGAAAGGAAAAAGAAGGCTGCTGCGCCGGAAACGGCAGGCGAAAGCGGCAGCGCGTAAAGCCGGCAATAAATAATGAAGAAAATAATATCAGGAATAGGAAATTTCATATTTGTAGGGATTACTTTATATCTTTGTTATTTCATTGTGTCTGCAGCTTATTATAAAACCCCGGGGTTTTTGGGTTACCGTATGCTGCGTGTGGTTACGGACAGCATGGAACCGGTATTTTCCGGGGGGGATTGCATCATTATTAAAGAAATGGGGAAAGAAGAGCCGGCTGTGGGGGATATTATTACCTTTATTTCAGGGGATCCCTCTTTGGGAGGGGCATATAATACCCACAGGATTTATGACATTGCAAAGGACTATGTGACAGGGGAAACGGTTTACTTTACAAAAGGCGATCATAATACATGGGCGGATGAGTATACCGTATTGAAAGAGGATATTGTCGGGAAATATGTAGGCAGGCTGCCATATGGGGATGTAATATCCCGCTTTTTGGATAAGCTTGCGGAACAGAATTTTTATTTTGCAGTAGTTTTATTGCCGGTTATCCTTTGCTTTATATCCTGCGCGGTCAACTTAGTGAAAGAGTTCGTACGATTAAAATCCTAGAATAAAGATACGATAGGGGAAACAGAATCTTCCTCCTGGGTTTACGCTACTGTAAAACAGAAATATAGGGACGTGATAAAAGGGGGAAACGGCAGGGTAGGGAAAATGAAAAAGATATTAAAAGAAAAAATAATACTTTCTTTTGTTATGTGTATACTGCTTCTCGTAGCGCTTTTTTCAGCGACTACGGCATGGTATGCCGCGAATAATACTGCGGCAGCCCATGGGCTGGAACTGGCTGCAAGTGGCATCGGCGGATTAAAGGTTGCGATAGAGCCGGGCGGCCCTGATCTTATGGAACTTTCCAGGATGACGGAGGAAGGGATTCCTATCATTCCGGTCAGGCTAAAGGATTTGAATAATGTGAAAGAACAGATGATTGCGCCAGGATCATACGGCCCTATGACGTTTTATATAACATCACTAGGGGAAACAGTGACAGGATATTCCATTAAGGTAAAGCTTTGCTATAGGCAGGAGCCGGAGTCTGCCAATCGGCTGACGCCGGAGCAGCAGGAGAGGATCCGGCAATTGATGGAAAGGCATATCCGTGTGTATACAAATATGGAAACGGTTTCTTCCGGAAACGGGCAGGGAAGATGGGGGAAATTTTCCGGTCCGCTGGAATACTATACGGATGTGGAGGCGGATGACGGCACTGCCGCTACAGGGCCGCTGGAGTTTAACATAGAGTCCAAAGCGGAAATTTATTGGGCATGGAATTATGAATATACAGATATTCCAGGAAATGAAAATCTGCCGGACGGGGAGCGGAAGGAAAAAATCAGGGAATATGATGAGGAAGATACATTGCTTGGCAATTACATAGATGATATATGGTTTGAAGTATATATTGCGGGGCAGACTGCAGAGGATGATCAGCCCTGATATATGCGGGGCAGATTTATGACGCGGCCCTATATGGTTTAAGGATTGCAGATGCAGGAAGGCGGGGATGAAATGACGGCAAAAAGGAAGATAATAGTAATGGTAATTCTTATAGCGCTGTGTCTGTCAGCGGCTGGCATAACAACGGCTTGGTATATCAGGGATGACAGGAAGCAGGCACAGACGGATGCCGTTGCCGTGATGGCTCCCTATAATCTGTATCTGATGGATCCTAATGCAAAGGATTCGTTGAAATTTGCGATTGGGAATCTGCATCCGGGAGAAGAAAAGCATACCGTTATCTGTGTATCCAACAGGATACCAGAGAACTATGCGGGGCAGGATAATATGCCGGAACTGGTAAAGGAATCCGAGTTTAACTATGAACTTCAGCTAGTGCATACAGAGAATCTGGCGGTGGATTATCATGTTTATCCGTTACAAAGGCATGAAATACCTGCTGATGGGATGCTTCCCGAGGGGGCTATCTTGATGGAGGGGGATGACCCCGCTTATAAACGGTATTATTGGACAAAAGAAAAATATTCCCTTAGCTGGAAGGATCATACGGAAAAAATGAAAAAAGAAGTTTTTGGGACGGCAGATACGGAAGATATTGTGAACGTAGGAAAATATTTGTTTTTTGATGATGAAAAAATGAAACTGGTTTATAGGGATAACACTTATGAATATGATTTTTACCTGATTGAAATGACATGGCAGGATATCAGGAATTTTAACGCTTATACGAAAGAGACAGACTTGGTTTATGTAATGGTGAATGCAAAGCAGCCAAGGCCTACGGAAAAATAACGGCAGCGGCATGGCGGAAAGGGCGTGGGTACTAAAATGATGAAAAAAAGATGGAAGAAGGCGGTTGTGGCATTGATAGGCTGCGCCGCTTTGGCAGCGATATCCATTACTGTATATTCCAAGTATTATAAGACCAGTTATGAAAAAGGGATAGCGATTGCCTCCGGATTCTATTTTAGCAGCAATTATATGTATGAAGAGGAGGGGTTAAACGGTATAGAGGATATCGAAGAGCTGAAGAAAGAAAGGGAATTAGTAAACCGGCTGATGATTGCAGTGAGCAATGAACCATGGACAAGCAGCAGCTTTCAGTTTGATGTAGAAGTGAGGAACCATACAAACCAGCTTTTGTATAACGATAAAGATTTGGATGTTGCATATACGGTGGAATTTATCCTGCTGGATCCTCCCGAGGGGGCGGACTATAGTATTGGGAAAGCGGTCAATGGGTCAGTGGAGGAAAACCGCTACGTTGCATTAAACAGTGCAAACGGGGATTTGCCAAAAGCGAGTTTTCAAGGAACTCTGGAAGGAGGGGAATTGTCGTGGGAAAGCTATGTGCTGCGTGTGACCCTCGATGACAGCCAGGGAAAGGAATATGTCCCTTCGCGCGTATTGATGATGGCTTATCCTACCGAACCGACGTACCTGGAGAATACGAAAAAAATAGCGGGCATAATAAAGGCCGAGTACAATTTGGCGGAAATGGAAATTACGGATCAGAAGTTTACTATAGAAAATGAATTGGAAGAGGCGGAAGACTGGAAAAGGCGGGCGAAGGAAGAATCGGCTTTTGTCTATCAGTTAAAAACGACGGGAAACTATTATGTAAACGGAAATGATAATATGCTGCAGAAGATACGGGTGGAGTGGGATCCGGATATGTTTTCGTTAAATGAGAATGACCGGTACTTAAACCATGAAGAGGGTACAAGGCTAGTGGAGTACGATGCGGAAAAAGGGGTAATGGTAATAGAGACAGCCCCGTATTCTTCCATTAAGTTTATTTTTTTTAAAAAGTATAGAGACGACATCCACCATATCGAAGGATTTGACAGCAAGATTGACAAGATGAAATCCTTGGATGAACTGAAGAGGACAGTAAAGGCAGTAAAGGCAGATAATTAGCGGGATGATAATAGGATAGGTGATGATATGGGTAAATCGTATAGGAGAATGTGCAGAGTATTAGCAATATTGCTTGCCGGTGCGGTATTTTTGAGTAACCAGAATATGTATTCTGTGTCTGCTGCAAAAAATAAAATGAAAGAGGAAGGCTTATTGGATGATGCTTCAAAGGAAGGGATAATCCCGCAAGAGGCTGCATATCAGGAATGGATGTCACCGGACAGCGAAGAAGACAGGGAATCCCCAGAGGACAGGGAACTGCCGGAAGACGGCGAAGACAGCGGGGCGGATAAAAAGGGTACAGTCAGCGGAAATGTCCCGGGATCAGATACCTGCCTTCCTGGCAAAGAGCATGAATATGAGGAAATTCTGGCGCAGGACGGCACAATCATTTATCAATGTGTATTTTGCCAAAGAAGAATAGATGCGGAAATATTTATGAGGGAAAAGGCAGTTTACCACAAGCATCTATGGAACAGGGCAGAAGGGGAAATCATACCGGTCTGCCAGTCCTGCGGGGCAGAGCGCCTGGACTGTATAGGCGAAGAAGGTTATGGAATACATATTTTTGAACTGGTGGGAGAGGAAGGACAGCCTGATAGATACCGCTGCGTGGTCTGCGGGATAGAAAAAGAAGTTTTGGACGAATGGGATCTGACGGTAGAGGAATTCCGGAAGATTATGGATATTTCCTTATATGCCGAGACTTACCGGTTTGGGGATGAGATATCGGAACTGCCCACAAATCAGGCTGAACTGAAAAAATATAAAGGGACGACATTTTTAGTGAAAAACCTGGCGGATTTAATGGCTTTGCAGGAACTGAGTCAAAATGACGGGGGATTTGACTTTGACGGATATTCCGTCCAGTTTATTTTCCGCGAACAGGCAGACGGGAAGCCGGGGGAAAATGGCGGGAGGACATGGGATTTAACTCCGCTGAAAGGATTTTTTCATGGCATTGGGAGCAAAGAAGCTCCCTTTAAAGGAACATTAACCTCCAGCTATGATTATGGCACGTTGCGTTTCCGGACGGCAATGCCCTTGTTGGATTATGCAGCAACAGGGGCAACTGTGTCGAAACTGCAGATCAGCGCTGATATTGCGGGGGATGGAACTGGCCCGGCAGGAGCCATTGCAGCCCATGTGATTGCAGCAGACGGAGCGGATGAAGTAACGGTTTTTGAAGTATCGGTATCGGGAAAGGTATTAAACCCGGGAGGAGCTGCCGGAGTATTATTCGGAGAAGTGGAAAACACAGGAAAGACTCCGGTGAAGCTTTGCTATGAGGAAAGCAGCAAAATAGAGCTTGGCATCCCCGGGAAAGGAGGGGCTGCGGATGCCCCGGCGGATGCGGAGGGGGCATATGCAGGCGGATTAGCCGGGAGAATAAAAGGCGCTGCGGAGGTTTATAAAACGGATGTTTTCCCTATGGGGACCATGACAGGAACTGTGTGTGCAGGTATGTTGGCAGGGAGCATGGAAGACGGAGGCATTCTCTATGTGGACGGCGCGGATGATGAGAAGACGGTTCATGTAGGAGGAAGCGGAGTAAGCGGAGGCCTTGCCGGCAGGATAGAAAAAGGAAAGGTAATCCAGGATGCCGGGAAAAAACAGTCGTTCTCAGTGACAGGAAACGTGACAGGAAGCTCTGCAGGCGGCTTAGTGGGGGAATGTATAGATACGGAAATAAGCCTGGAGAACATAAAAGTGTCCGCAGATGTTATTGCAAGCGCGAAAGATGCAGGCGGGGTGATAGGATATTTAAAAGGAAAAGATATAGGGAATGCCAATGGCCCGGACTGGCATCTTCTTCATCATATTACGGTAACAGGCAATGTGAGCGGAGGCACATGCGCAGGCGGAGTGGCAGGCCGCCTGGAGGGATCAAATTTCCGGATAGGGTTGCCTGGGGAAGCGGATAATTTCCAATGTATTCAAGTGGAAGGCATGGTTTCAGCTCCGGGAGCCGCCGGGGGAATGATTGGGGAAGCAAAAGGGGAGTATATTGAAATTTATCATGCTTCGCTCAAAGGCGGTGTGAAACGGGCAGCAGAAATGGGAGGAATGATAGGAAGCGTTGGGGATGGAACGAAACGTTCCGTTGTTAAGGTGACAAATGCGGCAGTCACCTCTTCGCTGAACCCGGAAGGGGATAATAAGATTCAGGGCGGTATCTATGGGAATATTCATGCGGGAAGCATGGCGGCCCTGGACAGGAACATAGATGTAAGGGGGCTTGAGATTGCCGGTTCCAGCCTGCAAAGAGGCTATATTGCAGGGAAGCAGGAGGAAGCGCTTGTTTACTTTGAAGAAAACAGTAAATACCAGCGTACGGAAGGAAAAGATTGGACAGACAATATTGGTTCTTATGGAGGAGTTTATAAGAATGGCAATTGGGGGGAGAACGCCCCTCTGATTTCTTATGCGGAAAAAGCAGTAAAGGGAACGGTTACAAGTTCCGGGAATGAATGGGTCTTAGATACGGAAGCAGATGTGATCCGTCTGGCAATTATGCTGAATTCAGAAGGGAGATTTGCAGGGAATTGTTTTCCGGGGGCAAATAAAGGGACATTGCTTGGGGCTGATTATTCGCTGAAAAATCCGGCAGACGGCAGTTTTGACTTGGAAGAATCAGGGATTTATTCCCTGAACCGTAATGACAGGGGGAAGGCAGTGGCGGAATGCTTTACCGGCAAGCTGGTTGGCGCAGGGAAGGCAACATGGAACATGGGCGTCTGCACCACCTACCAATCTTATCTTTCCTTGTTCCCCTATGCGGGCGAGGGGGCGCAGTTCCAGAACCTGACGATCAACAGGGAAATCCGCTACGCAAGGGAAGCGGCAGCAGGCCTTTGCGCGTATGCCTCCGGAAATATAAAGGTTCATAATGTGGATATGCAGCTTTCCCTGA
This sequence comes from uncultured Lachnospiraceae bacterium, assembly GCA_910576535.1. GTDB lineage: Bacteria > Bacillota > Clostridia > Lachnospirales > Lachnospiraceae > Kineothrix. Next base: position 44,735 of record CAJTKK010000007.1, read on the forward strand.
CCGGGAGCCGGGAGGCATCTCCGTATTTATATGGAGGTATGTTTGCCCACTACAGCGCCGGGGGAGATGTGGAACTTAGCGTGACGCAGAGCCGGATTGGCGGAAGACTGGAAATTAACCAGAGTACGGGAACAGCCGGGGAAAAACAATATGGCGGCGGTCTGCTTGCCAAATATGAAGCGGACCCGGGGGCTGTGCCTGCAATCAAAATACAGGATCTGGAACTGGCCGGGGAGATTGTTTCCAGCAGCCGTTTTGTAAGCGGCATGGTGACGCAGATTAATACAGAAAATGAACAGTTGGATAAAGACGGCGACAGAGTGCGATTGGCTTTGAAAAATATTACAGTGTCCAACGGCGCTAAAATGACAATACAAGATTCGGAAGATACGGGTGGTTTCCTTGGATGGAAGTGGTACGGCGTTGCTCCGGATAAAAGCAATTATTCCATCAATGGCCTGACTATGGGAAATGGCGGCACGGCTGACGACGGCCCTGCTTATTCTACGGAAGGGAATTATGGGGGGCTGGTGCATACCGTGACGGGAAGGATTCAGTTAAAGGATGTGAAGATCCAGAATGCTTCTTTTCATGCGGCGCCGGGGGGAAGCAACCATAACGGGCTTCTGTTCCATAATGGACATAAAGCATTGATAGAGCTGGAAGGATATCAGATTGCAGGACAGGATGTAGGTGCAAGAAATATTAATTATGCGGCCAATAATGCAAAAGTAAGGGTGACGGGAGCAACGGATCAGTTCAGCGAGATCGTAGGCAATAATATGGGGAGGGATAAAAACAACAGAAATTATACCATGGGCGGGATTGTCAATATTATCAGCCCGGCATTCAGCTCCGGCTTTGTTGTGTATAGGAGTCATTTGCTGAATGATAATGCCGGTTCGGATAATACGAGATATTATTATAATTTATTCGGCGCTTCGCTGGCGGACGGGGATTCTTTTATGGCAGGCAAAGAGCTGGACGGGGCGGCGGTGAAGCTGACGGATGTGGATCAAATTATGGTTTGGCATTTAAGCCAATATATGAACGATTCGATCCGCCGATACTTAAAGCCTTATTTTGTAAATGAAGCCGTACCGGAAAAAAACAGGGACATCACAATAAGCGGGGAAATAGACTTAAACAGGATAAGCTATTATCCTACGCCGGTGGAAAATTGTACGGTAAAAGGCGAAGGAGGGGCAAAAATCGTATTCCATGGGGATAAGATAACTCCCTCTGAAATAACGCCGGCAGAAGAGGAAAACAGACCGCGGAGGGAAAACTATATGCTTCAGGGAGGCCTGCTGCTTAGTCCCAATGGGGGGATGAGAGTAGAAGGCGATAAGGATTTTCTGACGCTGGCAGGAAAAATTACCCGTCTCGGGTTTCATTCCGGGGCTTTATTCTGCATGTCGGTCAAAGGGACAAATCAAATATACCGGATCCAGTTAGAAGATTTATATATGAACAATTATGGAGGGGCGGCTCATGGGTATGGCCTGCTGATCGGGGCGATAGAGGATAATTCCGATATAGATATCAGTTGGATTCAGACGAAAGGCTATAACGGCAGTTCAAGGCAGCAAAAATATGCGGCCTCTGCTTTGATTGGCAGTGTGGGAAATACATGGGCGAAGAATCTGAGGCTGGATTTTACTAATATAAAAGTAGGAAGTAAGAACCCGGATAAAAACCCGGCGGATAAAAGCGAAGGAATTTTCCGGTTTGCTGTTTTCATAGATATCCATCAGTATACCGATCATACACAGGAGAATAAAGGGCGGGTCAGGTATCTGTTTACAGAAGAGGCTTATAAAGGGCTGGATATGGCCGATACCGGAAATTCCACAAGAGATCCTTTTATAGGGGGGATCCATGGGGATAATAATTATAAAGCGGTAGGCGGATATGTAACGGTAGGAAATGAACTGAAAAATGGTGTGGAATATTGGAATACGGAAGGAGAAGCAGATCTGGTGGCTGCGATTGCCGATTGGGATATGTATCTGCCTTATGTATGCACCAGTCATACTGGAGCCAAAAGTATCCAGGTAAACCCTAAAAATGTATCCATTACAGAAGGGTGCGGCACTTACGAGGATCCGTATCAGATTAACAATGCGAAGCAGCTTCTGGCGTTATCCTATTATCTGACGAACGGAAAAAACCAGCAATACCTGGAGGGCTGGCAGATCAGAAAACCGGGGGATAAGGAGAACGTAACCGGGGGCAACATCTGCACAAAAGTACATACGAAGGGTACGTTAAGGACTTATGGGGACGGCGGCTTTCCTACAGAGGAAGAGCTTAGGAAAGCGTATTACGTGATTACGAAGGACATTGACTTTTCGGAGCTGAGGGGTTCCGGGGATGCGGCTCTTGTGCAAAGCTTTGTAGGGCTGGGGACGGAAACATTCCCCTTTTCCGGGGTTATTGCCGGGGAAGAATATAACGGGACATTCCCGACGGTTACTCTGCCTCATAAAAGAAAAGGAAATACGAGCAATTATTACGGCCTGATCCAATTTGCAAAAGGGGCTGTCATAAAAGATCTTAGAATCAATAGCCCGAAAGAGCCGGAGAATGATAATGATTTGCTGACAAACGTGGCGCGTGTGAGCAATAGCGGGGGCAGCGCCATAGCATGTATTCTTGGAGGCGACAATATTATAGACAATGTGGCGGTAAAAAGCCTGATCGCAGTGGATACGGCAGAAGCAGGAAAGGATGCCGCAGTGGGAGGCTATGTAGGGACTTTGCAGCAAGGATCGCTGATCTTGCGTAACTTATCGGAAGATAATCTGTCAGGGTTCCGGTGGGGACTCTTAAAGGGCGGTAACGAGCAGATGGAATCCGGAACGCTGGATTTGTCGGATTATCCTTATGTGTCGGGGACTGTAGGGAAAGTGGAAAATGGTTTTGTGATCTATGAAGGAAGTCTGTCGGGCGATGTGGCGCTTCCTCATGGAAGCACGGATATTCCCAATATTTACAAACACGATGTATTGCCTTTTTCCAATACTTATGATGTGATTACGGCAGCCGGTATGGCCGGGGAAAAAGGAAGCATACCGATCAATTTTGATGGAAAAGATTACACTTGCAATATTGCAAATGGGGCGCAGCTGCAGCTTGTATCCATGGCAATTAATTCGGATTCGTTTTCGGTATATTATGACGGGGGAGGATATGATAAAAAAGCTTCCTGCCGTAAAGCACGCTATGACGGGATCGGCAATGTCACGGATCTGACTGAATATGAAAATGCAACAAAAAAAGATGATAATGTATACTGGTATCCCTATATTTATCAATATTTTATTTTTGACGGGAACACCGCAGGCAGCAGCAGTGCAGGAACTGGTTTTTACCGGACATTAGACGATACCCCGGCAGGTTATAGAAGCAGGCTGAATGCGGTAACCAGTGCGGTCAGCGCGTCCATGACCTATACGTTGACGGATGACAGCGCAAAGGAAATTGATTATGATTTATCGGTATACGGAAGAGGATTCCGTGGTTTAGGGGCTACCTACCGGGTATTCAAGGAAGATACGGCGACTGCAGATTTGACGCCAAGAAATGGGATTTATTCCGATTTCAGGGCTAATTTCAACGGAAATGGGGCCACTGTAAAAGCATGGATGGAGAATGATTATGCGAAAGGGATCCATACGGCGGCCTTATTTAATGATTTGGTGAATACGGATGCTGTCAACAGCTATTCTATCAGCAATGTGGTGGTAACAGGAACATTTAAGAGCAGTAATGCCATGGAAGGGAATACTGCGAAGAATTATTCGGCAGACCGGGCGGCAGCGGTGGTAGGGATGATGCGGCGGCCGTGGGAGATCAGCAAGGTAACGGCAAAAAATGTAGAAGTATGGAGCAAAGGCCATGCGGCAGGTATCGTAGCATGGATTAACCTGCCGTCAAATAATGAGAAAAATAAAAAATATTCATTTACCGATTGCCAGGTCTTATCGGCTAAAGACAGTATGGGTGGAAAAGGCGTTTCCATCCATACCGTAGGGGGAAGCAGCGGCGGCATTATCGGTATTATGGGATCTTGGCATACGGATGCCCTGAATGGCTACGAACTGGAAATGAACGGCTGCAGGGTGCAGGGGGAAGATAATAACGGAAGCCAGGATTATTATGTATCCATTGAAAATGAAGGCGACAGAACCGGGATGGACAGCGATATGCAAGAAGGAAATGCCAGGGGGCGGTGCGGCGCTCTGGCAGGCCATGTAGGCAAGCACCACGAAGGATCCGCGGAGACGAAGATTAAACTTACGGTTACAGGAAAGAATGGAATAGCGGATGTACAATATGCAGCGTTGAAAGGGGGAGGCAGTACCGGAGGCATCATCGGCGAATATTACGGATGGAGAGAAAATGAAAAGGAAGAATGTATAAAAATTTCCGACATCACTGTGTCTGATTGTATCATTGAGAGCAAAAACAGAAATGAAACGCGTTATGGCGTCTTCGGCGTAGGGGGGATGATAGGAAAGCTGCAAAGAAAGGCATTCTGTAAAATAATGGATACAGAGGTCATGAATACTAATATCCGTTCTGTGTATGACCTAAAAGCGGGAGCGGGCAGCGCGGTGCAGGATGATATACACGCCGGAGGCCTGATTGGGAGCTTCTATTGGCAAAGCAAGATCGAGATCGACGGTGCGCGGATAAGAGGAGATTTGAAAGACGGAACCCCCCAGTATGAAATTTTATCCTGTTTATCCAATGCCGGAGGCCTGATCGGGGCTTCCGTGGAAGACGAAAAGTATTCGGATAACAACCGGAGCCATGTTGTCATTACGGATACGGAAGTATCGGAAATGAATATATTGTCCGATAACCGCGGGCCGGAGGACCGGGTAAAGGACAGCGGAACCGGGACGTCCAAAGGGGCGGCTGGCGGAATGGCAGGGCTGGTAACAATGACAACGATGCGTCTTCAGAAATCGGCAGTGGAAAAATGTGTGATCCGGAGCGGATCCGGCGCAGCCGGCGGAGTAATCGGCCAAGCGGGTACTGGGGATGGGAATACAGCAACTTGGGCGGATACGGTATTGGATGAGGTAACGGTTGATGCATGTACGGTCGGAACCAATGGCAACATATCCGATATGGCCGCAAATGCCGGATGCGGCGGGATTTATGGAAGCATCTATGCGGCAAATGATAAAGGAAGCCAGAAACTTGGAAAAGTTTCAGTGGAAAACTGTAATATTTATGGAAAAAATACGGGAGGGATTGCAGGAACTGTCTGCGATAGCCAGCAGATTGGGAATGTGTGGTCTGACGAAGATCCGGATCATACGGCCGAAAGCCAAGATCATACGGTCTCAGTCAGCAACAGCCGTTTGCTTGGATATGCGGCCGGGGGCGTATTTGGCGCGGACAAGAGTAAGAAAACATGTTTTGACCAAGTGAAGATAAGCGAAAACGTGATTGCAGGGCTTGGCGATAGTAAGGTGCGCGGCATGGCAGGGGGATTTGGCGGAAGAAAGGGAAATTCGGAGAATGCGGACGACTGCCATAATATAAATAATGTTACTGTGGAAAATAACCGTATTTTCAGCAATGATCTCTCTGGCGGAAAAAGGCAAAACGCAGGAGGGCTATTTGGTTACCTTGACTTGGACAAGGAAATATACTCATATCATGCAGTCATCAAGGATAACTGGATAGGGTACTGTGATGTGGCGGAGAATAACCTGCTGGGTACCATGCCGGAGAAGCAGATGGAAAAAATGATTGCCTGTCTTGATGGGCTGAAAAACGAAGAGGTGAAAATATGGGACGGAAACCAGTTTGGCGCATTGCCGGCAAAACTTACAGAAGAAGACCTGAACAAATATGCGGGATACTTCGGGAATATCGCAGGAGGCTATGAAGGCAGCGGTCACGCTTACTTCCTGATGCCTGAAGTAGTCTATACAGATGGTAATGCAACCAGGCCGGTGGTGGATGTTGGCAGTGAGCCGCTGTCTGGCACACCTGGAAACCGGCTGTTGTCATCCCCTTATGCTTATAGGGAAAATATTCATGTAGTTTATCATGAACCGGATCTGCTAGAGAATAAGGCGGCAGAAGTCTGGAAGAATGCGCCAATGGGCAGGAACAGCCTGTTTTCCCAGGTAAATGCGGATGCGGAACTGGAAGAATATGCGGAGGCTGTAAAAAACGGAAAGGCTAACCAGCTTCTGGATGCATACCGCTTGCAGATAGAGGATGATAACGGCAATACAGTGGAAGAGATTTATCAAAAAGTATACAAAGATAAAAACGGATATCTTTCCGAATTGCTGGTAAATCAGGAAAAACTTCCAATGATTGTTATTGACACCCAATATGGCACCGTAGATCAATTGATGTGGAATGTGCTGGCTCTGCTGACTGGGGCAGGGGGCATCCATAACAGCGGGGAGAGCAGCCAAAATGAAAATTATGACTATGGCATCAGCAGGATTATGGATGTATCTGTGAAGCCTATGATAGTACGGCCGGACGGTACAATAGAGGAGGATACGGATCCGCACAGGAAGAGCAGCATGGAATGGAATAAAAATGAAAACGGCCGGGCGGAACTGTCCTATAGAGCGTTTGATGAAAAGAAAGAAGACGGCAGCGGCACTTTTTCCCTGCTTACCGTTACTTATAAGCAGGACGATTATACCGGAATGGACGCAAAAACTGTAACAGGGGAAAAAATAGAGTTGCAGATCCCCGTTTTTGTAATAGAGAGGCTGACGATAGACACTTACTTGAAAATGGTGGAAGGTGAAGTGTACAATGCGGATAAGGCAAAAAAAGAAGGCGTCAGCAAAGACCCTCTTCTGGCAAATGACAGCTCTTATACGCTGTACATGGAATACATTTACGGGAGCGCAAGAAACACATATAGCACAAAGGAGGATCCTATCTGCATTGACAAGACATTGGGGATTACTTATTTGGATGCGAACGGCAATGCTGTGCCGGCTAAATTCTGGGCAGGGACAAGGCTCACCTTGATTGATGTCTGCGATTCCAATAAAGTATATTATTATACTGTCCAGGATAAGGATACCGTAATTAAATTCAGCCAGTTTATGGAGAACCCGAAAGATCCTGGCTCTGCAAGATATAAGAATAAGCCTATCCATGGGGAAGAGGGGAAGGACATTTATGAAAACGGGAAAGAATTTCCGGCGGAAGATATGGACAAACCCTATACGGATGTAGCGGTGGAAAGATTTTTAATCATTGTAGATACTGCATTGGTGGATGAGGAATTGAAGCTGACAACGAGAAATGCCAGGGATTACCATATAACGCCTGAGCTGGAAGATGAGATTTCAAAAAGAACCACATTAACAGAACATACGGATCTGAGTGTGACAATGCAGCCGGGGCTTACGCTTGGTTTTGTTTCCAAAGGGAAAGAAAATGGGACTGATGTTAAGGGAAGCATACAAGATAGGGAAGAAGTAGTGGTAAATGCTACTTTTGAGATTGCCGGAGAAAAGGAATACTGGCTAAGGGCATTGAACAGCCAGATTACTACGATAGACAGCGCAAATCATAATAAGTATTTGGAAGTGGGGGTTTATCTTGCCGATGTGAACGGCAACCGGGTAAGATTGCCGGATAATACAAATGTAACAGTGAATGGAATACGTTTAAAGCCTTGGGAGGAGGAAATAAAGCCGGAAGAGAATATCGGTTCGTATGTGAACCGCACCGCCGTATATTTTTACAAGGATGGAAAGATTCAGTTTTCTTTGGATGCGTTAAAGGATATGATCCGGAAAGACATGGAAGATAACGGGGTGAATCAAATGGAAGGCATGATTAGTGAACATTTAAAGGTTGCATTGAATTTTGCCAATGCGGACCTGACCGGTTATACGGAGAATAATTATGTGGTGCATTTAGAATTATTGAGGGTAGAGGATGCCGGCTATCCTGCAGGAGGGGAATTGCTGGATACTTATGAACAGATAGTGGCGGCAAAGAGAAAAACGGATATGGCTTGTGCTTTGGAAACAAAAGATTTAATGGAACTTGGCATCAATACCTACCAAAAACAGACATCAATGCCTCATGAGATCCATTTTGATTTTAAATTAGATTTTAGTGGGGTGATAAGCAGCAATGAAATGACGAACCAGCAGATAGCGGATAAATATTATACAGTGACTTATCATATCCTGGAAAAGACGAACAGGGACGGAACACCGGACTATAAGCCATATGTAGGCAGCCAGTTGTCGTTGGCATTAGCGGATCCGCCGGCATCCGATGAACAGAAAGCTTTGGAAAAGGGATCTTCATCGACAGGGCAATTCCGGAATTCACAGTATGTGACCTATCACTTTGGCTGGAATGAGATTAAAAAGGGGACAGGAGATGCCGGAAGCGGTGTGATTACAAGAGATCTGGTATTGACAGTAAAGGATGCGGCCAAGATGAATCTGTCTAACTATAAGATTCAGGCCTCTGTCATGATATCAGATACGCCGCTAGGGGATATTGAGCAGGATGTCAATAAGGCTCTTAGTGATTTCTTTGTCTTTACGGTAGCGAAACTAAAAACAGATTTGGATTATTAGTTGGTCAATAAAAACAGCAGCAAATGGCATGTGCCATTTGCTGCTGTTTTTTGCTGATAGGCTCCGGGTGTCAAAAGGACAGGAAAAAAGCCGTTTTTTATCCCACTCTTTGCATCATTTGCGTAAGGATATCCACATCTTTGGCAAAGTCCTCAAAGGTGGGGTAGTATTCCGATGGACGGTATAAGTTGCGGAGCATGGATTTATTTAACTGGTCAAAATGCCTTACGTCCAGGGGCTTGGCAAAAAAGTATCCCTGAGCGATATCGCAGCCGATATCGGCAAGGAAATTTGCCTGCTGCAAGGATTCTACGCCTTCTGTAATTATAGTTAGATCTAATTCTTTTGCCATAGCAACTAAATAACGTAAGATGGTAAGCCCTTCATTAGAGGAAGAATTTTTGGTCAAAAAGTTCCGGTCCAGCTTAATCTGTCCGATTGGGTAATCTTTTAAAAGATTGAGCGGCGAATGTACGCTTCCGAAATTATCAATGCAGAGGGAAAAATTTTTTTCTTTTAATTTCATAATGATTTCCGCTACTTCCTTTGTTGCATTTGCAACCCCTCTTTCCGGCAGTTCGAGTATAAGCAGGTCCTTGGAAATAAGATAGGAATGCATTAATTGTTCCAGCTTATCAATAAATGCGGATCCCTGCAGATGAATTGGGGAAATATTCATGGCAATGGGAATAGGAGCCATTTTATTATCAATCCAGCGCCGGAGGATCTTGCAGCATTCTTCCCACATATAGTAATCCAATTTCTGGATGAGCGATGTATTTTCAAATAGAGGAAGAAAAGCATAAGGGGAAAGGATGCCTTTGCCCGGGTAATCCCAGCGCACCAATGCCTCTGCGGATACGATCTGATAAGAATGGAGGTCAATCATAGGCTGCAGATAGACTATGAAATTATGGTTGTTCAAGGCTTCTTCCATTTCAATGCTCATTTTTTTGTTTTCATTATAGGAACGGCTGAGTTCTTCAGTAAAATAAGCATAATTCATAGTTTTTGGATCGGTAACAGCCTTTTGCGCCAGCAAGGTGTAGTTCATAATATCCATCAGGCTGTCGCCGGTATGGCTAAGGTCTATATAGTGGATGCCGAATATTGCGGACACTGCAAAGGCAGAGGAATAATCTTTTAACTTTGCATTGATGGAATCAATCATCCCTAGCATTTCCTCTTCACTGGAATCCCGGAGAAGAATACCGAAAAGATTGGAATTGACATGGGCGTAAACAGCATTGCCCTTAACGCAGTTTTTCAATATATCGGCAGTATAAACCATGACTTTATCGCCTTCCGAGGGACCAAAGAACTGGTTGATTTTTCCCAGGCTGGAAATACTGAAACCAATCATAATAAAGACAGAGTTGGGGTATCTCCCGAAAAGAGAAGTGCACTGATTGATGAAATAATCAATATTTCCGATTTTTGTTACGGTATGGGTGAATGCAGTCTGGTTCAAAGAATTGACTGTGTCTTCCAAGTCATGGATCCTGTTTTCATAGCTGTGTTCAAGATGGGTCATTTTATCCGCTTTGTATTTATAATGGATATCTTTGATATGCAGCCGGTATCCCATAAACAGAATAATGCCGATTAAGAAAAGTATAATAATCATATAAGCCATACAGACACCTCCCTGCTAATGAAAAAACAGGCAGGCCTTAGCGGTGCAAAGGCCTGCCGTGATGTCAATCGTCAAAATCGCCGCTTTTATATCTTGCTACTATACTTTGGATACGTTCGTTTGGATTCAGCAGATCACTGATGGATGCATCATGGTTCAGGGTATCTATAATATAAGCAATATACTTGCTCATGTCACAATTGATATACCATTCCCTGGAAAGCAGATCGGGTGTTTGGTAAATCAGGTTGGTAGTCAATACCCTGTCAATGAGTCCATCGGCAAATGCCTGGTCGAAGCGTTTCAGCCCATTGGTAAATAAACCGAAAGTAGCGCAGATAAACACACGGTTTGCTTTTCTTTTTTTCAGTTCGGCAGCTACTTCCAAGGCGCTTTCCCCTGAAGAAATCATATCATCAATGATTATCATATCTTTCCCTTCCACGCTTGTGCCAAGGAATTCGTGTGCAACGATAGGATTGCGTCCATTGATGACCTGAGTGTAATCCCGGCGCTTATAGAACATGCCCATATCCAGCCCAATAACATTAGCCATATAAATAGCGCGGCTCATACCGCCTTCATCCGGGCTGATTACCATCATATGATCAGAGTTCAGTTCTAAGCCGTCCACATTCTGGAGAATGCCCTTAATAAACTGATAAGTAGGCTGTACCGTTTCAAAACCGTGGAGAGGGATCGCATTTTGCACTCTTGGGTCATGGGCATCAAAAGTAATAATATTGTCAACCCCCATGGAAACCATTTCCTGAAGGGCAAGAGCGCAGTCTAAGGATTCCCTGGAAGTCCTTTTATGTTGTCTGCTTTCATATAGGAAAGGCATGATGACTGTAATCCTTCGGGCTTTGCCGCCGACAGCGGCGATAATCCGCTTCAGGTTCTGATAATGGTCATCGGGAGACATGTGGTTTTCATGACCGCATAAAGAATAGGTAAGGCTGTAGTTGGCCACATCGACAAGAAGATATAAGTCTGTGCCACGGACAGATTCTAAAATGATGCCTTTTGCTTCCCCGGATCCAAACCGCGGGACTTTTGCTCCTAGGATATAGGAATCCCTTTGATAACCGGCAAATGCAAGGCTGTCTTTATGTTCGCTTTCCCGCTCCGTCCGCCATTTTACAAGGTAATAATCTACTTTTTCACATAGGGATCTGCAGCCTTCCAAAGGAATAATCCCCAGGGAACCAACAGGAATGGTTTCCAAATTTCTCTTTTCTTCACGTTTTGCCATGAAAATCCTCGCTTTCCGTATTCACGTATTTAACTTTGGCTTATTCTGCTTTGTTTAATCTTTTATAGATCCGGATATCCGGTCCCGAAAGCTTGCATATTGTATAATTGCTTGTAATCCGGGAAAATATTCTGTCGGAATAGCGGTTGCGCAATTCCTCTAAAGATAAGTTGGTAGAGATAATCGTTGATTTTTTCCGCAAATGCCTTTCATTCAGACAAGAAAAAAGCTGGGAAGTTACAAAGTTATTCGTCAGCTCCGTTCCAAGGTCATCAATGATTAATAAATCACATTGATAGAAATCTTCATATACATTATGAAGTTCTTCCTTATTCTTATAATCAAAAGAAAGGTGGGATAATGCCTCAAAAAATCCGACGGCACTGAAATATATGACAGAATTGCCATTTTCCAGCAATTCCTTTGCAATGCATCCGGAAAGAAACGATTTACCTGTTCCCACTGTACCATAAAAAAGGAGATTATGGTAGTGAAAACTAAAATTTCCTATAAATTTTTTGCATTCTTTCACTGCGTTCTGGAAACGCGCTAAGTCTTCCCCTTCGTAAAATTCATAGGATAAGACGGAAAAATTCTCCTTCTCCAGCATACGGCTGATATTAGACTGTTCATATAAAAGGGAAATTTCCGCTTGGCGGAAACAATGGCATTTTTTTCCATTAATATATCCGGTATCCTGGCAGTCGGGACAATCATAAATTGGCTCCAGATAAGTGGCAGGGAAACCGGAAGCGGTAAGCAGGCTTGTTTTGCTTTCCGATAAGTTTTTAAGGAGAAACTTTAGCTCACTGAGGGCAGTTTCATTGCCTTCTAATAATTTCCGGCCTTGTTCTACCGAAAGGGAAGCTACGGAGTCCTCCATTTCCTTATATCCATCCACATGGGCGTAAACATATTTCCGCCTTTCCTCTAAAGCGCGGCGGTTTTTGTTCTGCTTCTCCTCATAGGTACGGACGATGGCGTTATACTGGGTGTTATTTAACGGCATGGCCTTGCTTCCCCCCTAATTACTTAATAGTTCTTTTTCAAGAGCGTCAAAATCATAGCTGTTTTGCTTGAATTGATTGAATTTATTGGCCTGTACCTGCTTAGGCTGCAGGGCAGCCTTGCTTCGGCGGAAAAGCTCATCTGCTTTGGCGATGTCCGCTTTATGGTGAACATTGGCCTGATACCACCCGCTTAGGATACGGTCGGCATATTCAAAACGATGCTTGTCCGTGCTGAGGACCGTGCGTTCGCAGGCAGCGTCGATGATATCCATTTCGTAGCCGAAATCTTTTGTCCAACGGTTAATGTATTCTACTTCTTTCCGGGTAGGCGAACTGGTTTTCCCAAGGGCATTCATAATATTATAAACGGTTTTATCATATTTATAAGCGTATTTTTCTGCGGCTTCGGGGGTTGTGACATTGGCCTGCGCCCAGCTTACCGCCACTTTTTCTATGTAGCGGAAATCCCGTTTCCCGCGTTCTACGCAATATTGCACCAGATAATCGGTCAAATCCATGGAAAAGCCCAGCTTGTCCTGGATAAAGAAAACCGTCTTGATTTCGGACGGGGAAAGTGTTTTGCCGATATACTGCTCTATAATAAACAACAACTGTGAAGTATCCTCGCGGTTTTTAAATTCTTTGAGCTGATCCAAGGTATAGGCAGGCTTGCTGTAAGGATCTGCAGAGCCGCTGTCCGGCGGGTTCACGGCTTCCGGCCCGGAAGGGGCGGACATAAGCGTTACCACCGGGGCGAACGGTTTTCCGGCGAAGCCTCCTGCGGTCTTGCTTAAATCAAGAAGATGAATGCCGATTAAATTTTTAGACTCATCATATTCCAAAGTAAGAAGCCTGTTTTTTTCCCAATATTTTAATGCACGCAGGACATCCTTTTCCGTATGGTTAAATTTATCTGCAATATCGGATACGCTGGTAGGCAGATTTGCATTCATCATACGGATCAGGTACAGATATACCTTTAACTGCGCATCATTTGCATCCTTCATATACTCGTCAATAAATATGTTGGATACTGCGGTTGCCTCTGTATAGTTGTCTTTATAAATTTTCAAACGGCCCATCCTGTCCACCTGCCCTACGCATATTTCTCCCGGTTTTCTCAAAGCATGATGCATTATATCATAAGAAATATGAAATGGAAATAGTAATTTTCCCGAAAAAAAGCCGGCAATAGGACATTGGGACTATTTGTGGAAAATGTGGAAAATGTGGAAAATATAACGGCAAGAAAAAAGTGGAATAAAAAAGTATATAAAAGCTTAAGATTGAAAGAATTTTATTCCGGCGCCGGAATAAAAGAATATCCACAAATTCTGAATGAAATATTTGATAAGAATTTGTGGATATTGTGGATAGTTATTTTTGAAGGAGCTTTTCACCGACTTTTACAACATCCCCGGCACCCATAGTTATCAACAAATCTCCGTTTATGCAATTTTCTAATACGAATTTTTCGATGGCTTCAAAGGAAGGCAAATAGATGCATTGGCCTCCGGCCCGGAGTATTTCCTCCTGCAGGTCTTTGGAGCTGATGCCAAGAGTATCGGTTTCCCTGGCGGCATAAATGTCGGCAAGAATAACATGATCAGCCAATGACAAAGCTTTTGCAAATTCAGGGAGGAAAGCTTTTGTTCTTGTGTAAGTATGGGGCTGAAATACGCACCACAAAGATTTATGGGGGTAATTTGCAGCGGCTTTTAAAGTTGCAGTAATTTCTGTGGGGTGATGCGCATAATCATCTATTATAGAGATGCCGTTTATTTTTCCCTTATATTCATAGCGTCTGTCCGTGCCGGAAAAACCGGAAAAGGCTTTCTGGATGATAGAGTCATCTATGTTAAGCAGATCAGCCAGCGCAATGGCTGCCATGGCATTATATACATTATGTTCTCCAGGGACCATGAGAGAAAAGGTCTGGCTGCCGCCGCCTTTACGGTTCAGGAGAAATGTAGGGTGTGCCAGATCATCGTAACGGATGCCGGAGCAGGAATAATCGCTGTCAGGGGAAGAGCCGTAGGTGATGATACGGCATTTTAGCCCTTTTGTTATTTCTTTGTAATGGATGATATCGCTGCTGATAATTAAAGTCCCGTCTTCCGGGATGAGGGCGGCAAATTGGTGGAATGAATTGCGGATATCCTGAATATCTTTAAAGAAGTCGAGGTGGTCTTCTTCTATATTTAGTATAATTCCTATTTTTGGGAAAAAGCTTAAAAAACTGTTTGTATATTCACATGCTTCTGTGACAAAATATTTGGACTTGCCTATCCGGATATTGCCGCTAATTGCCTTTAAGATGCCGCCGATAGACAAAGTGGGATCGTAATTTCCTTCTAAAAGAATTTCGGATATCATGGAAGTGGTAGTGGTCTTGCCATGAGTGCCGCTGACGGCGATAGGCATTTCATAGTTCTGCATCATCTGCCCTAGAAGTTCGGCTCTGGTCAGGCTGGGAAGGCGAAGCTCTTTCATGGCAGCATATTCCGGGTTGTCAGGATGAATGGCGCTGGTATAAACGACAACGTCAATGTCCTTTGTCAGATTAGAAGCCTTTTGCCCGTAAAAAATAACCGCATGATTTTTTTCCAAAGATTCGGTCAAAGGGGAGGGGCTGATATCGGAGCCGGATACCTGGAAACCTTCTTCCAGAAGAATTTCGGCAAGCCCGCTCATGCTAATGCCGCCGATTCCAATAAAATATATGTGGCAAGGATGATGAAAATCTATTTTGTACATGTTCTGCACTTCCTATTCTTTTTTATTCTTTATTATATGCATATTGCGGATATGTAAACGTTGGAAATGGAAAATAACGACAAATCCATAAACATTATACAAGCATACGGAGAAAAATGTAATAAGAGAGGAAAAAATCATGAATTTATACAAATTAGAAAATGATTAAAAAAGAAAATTGTAAAATTTCTACATAAAAAAATGAGAAAAGACAAAAGTATTTTGTAAAAAATATTCACTTTTCTATCAGAATATGGTATAATCAGACAACACAATATAGTGTTTTATTCTAGTCAGACTAATAAGAGGTGATAACATGATTAAAAAAGAAATGATTGCCATGCTTTTAGCTGGTGGGCAAGGCAGCCGATTGGGTGTTCTTACATCGAAGGTAGCGAAGCCGGCAGTAGCTTTCGGCGGGAAGTATAGGATTATTGATTTCCCTTTAAGCAACTGTATTAATTCCGGTGTAGATACGGTGGGTGTACTGACACAATACCAGCCGCTCCGGTTAAATACGCATATTGGGATCGGTATTCCGTGGGATTTGGACAGGAATATCGGCGGAGTAACCGTTCTTCCTCCTTATGAGAAGAGTGCAAACAGTGAATGGTACACGGGTACTGCCAATGCAATTTATCAGAATATTGATTATATTGACAGCTTTAACCCGGAATATGTACTGATCTTATCCGGTGACCACATTTATAAAATGGATTATGAAGCGATGCTGGAATATCATAAGGATAATAATGCGGAAGTAACGATTGCAGTAATGCCTGTGCCGATGGAAGAGGCAAAACGCTTTGGCATTATGATAACGGATGAAAATAAGAAGATCACAGATTTTGAGGAAAAACCTGAGCATCCAAGAAGTAACCTGGCATCCATGGGGATCTATATCTTTAGCTGGAAGACATTAAAAGAAGCATTGGTTGTTAATGCAGGACAGCCGGCTTTGGATTTTGGTAAACATGTCATTCCGTACTGCCATAAGAAGGGGGCGCCTCTTTATGCTTATGAGTTTAACGGTTACTGGAAAGATGTAGGGACGTTAAGCTCTTATTGGGAAGCAAACATGGAATTGATTGATATTGTTCCGGAGTTTAATCTTTATGAGGAGTATTGGAAAATATATACCAGCAGCACGATACTTCCGCCGCAATATATTTCCGAAGACAGCGTAATTGAGAGAAGCATTATAGGTGAAGGGTCCAATATTTACGGAAAGGTATATAATTCCGTTATAGGATGCGGCGTTACAGTAGAAAAGGGAACGGTAGTAAAAGATTCCATTATTATGAATGAAACCTATATTGGGAAAGAGTGTGAGCTGTATAAGGCGATTGTAGCAGAGAACGTAACAATTAACGATAATGTAAAACTGGGCATGGGCGAAGAAGCGCCTAACGAGACAGAACCGCACATTTATAACAGCGGTATGGTAACGATAGGGGAAAAGAGTATAATTCCTAAAGGAGTACAGGTTGGCAAGAACTCCGTGATTTTTGGTGTGACGACACCGGAAGACTACGATAACGGCTATCTTGCAAGCGGAAAAACATTAATTAAGGCAGGTGATGAAAAGTGAGAGCAATAGGTATTATTTTAGCAGGCGGCAACAATCGTAGGATGAAGGAACTTTCACAGAGGCGTGCTGTATGTGCGATGCCCATCGCCGGAAGCTACCGGGGCATAGATTTTGCATTGAGCAATATGTCCAATTCACGGATTCAGAAAGTAGCAGTATTGACGCAGTATAATGCCAGAAGCCTGAATGAACATTTAAGTTCCTCTAAATGGTGGGATTTTGGACGTAAACAAGGCGGGCTGTTTGTATGTACGCCGGAGACAACGGCAGAAAGCAATGCCTGGTACCGGGGTACGGCAGACGCAATAGCACAGAACTTGTATTTCTTAAAAAACAGCCATGAACCGTATGTAGTAATTGCATCCGGCGATGGCGTATACAAAATGGACTTTAATAAGCTTTTGGAATATCATATTGAAAAAAAGGCCGATATTACAGTAGTATGTAAGGACATGCCGGCAGAAATGGATTCAGGCAGATTCGGCGTTATCAAGATGAATGAAGAAAGCCGCATTGAAGAATTTGAGGAAAAACCTATTGTAGCAAAATCGAATGTGGTTTCCTGCGGAATTTACGTAATCAGAAGAAGACAGTTGATTGAGATGATCGAAAAAGGGATGGAAGAGGACCGTTTTGATTTTGTAAAGGATATCTTAATCCGCTATAAAGATATGAAGCGTATCTTCGGCTATAAAATGAAAGAGTATTGGAGCAATATTGCAACAGTGCAGGACTATTACAACACTAATATGGATTTCTTGAAACCGGAAATCCGGAATTACTTTTTCCAGCAGTATCCGGATATTTACTCCAAGGTAGATGATTTGCCGCCGGCGAAATATAACGTAGGCGCACATGTAAAGAACAGTTTGATCTCCAGCGGATGTATTGTAAACGGCACTGTGGAAGGATCAGTAATATTTAAAAAGACATATATTGGAAATAACTGTTATATCAAGAATTCAATCATTTTAAATGATGTATATATCGGAGATAATACACATATTGAAAACTGCATAGTAGAAAGCAGAGACACCATCAGGGCGAACTCCTACCACAAGGGAGAAGACGGAATTAAGATTGTGATAGAACATAATGACAGGTATGTCATGTAACTAGACTTTTTGATGTTCCAAGGAGGATGAACGGCATGGAGATTACGGATGTAAGAGTGAGGAAAATTGCGAAGGAAGGGAAGATGAAGGCGATTGTTTCTATTACGCTTGATGATGAATTTGTAGTCCATGATATCAAGGTAATAGAAGGAGAGAAAGGGCTTTTCATCGCAATGCCGAGCAAGAAAGCATCAGACGGCGAGTATAGGGATATCGCGCATCCTATAAACTCGGACACTAGAGACCGGATACAGTCTACCATACTTGAGAGTTACGAAAGAGCGTTGCTGGAACCGGAAATTGCAGTATAAAAACAGATAAATATTGGAACAGGCGCTGTGAGCATCCGGCGCCTGTTTTTTTACCATATAGGAAAATCCTTCGTCAGAAGAAAATAAATTAACAAAGAACCGCAGGTTCTTTTTGAAGTGGCGAAGCCACTTTTTAACATTGGGCTTAAGTATGAAAAGTGGTTTGCCCAATCAATAAAAATCAGGTGTAATTCGCAAAAAAATATGGTATTATGGCAAATAAGGCATGGGGAGAGGATATGTGATACAAAATATTTTTAGAAACCGACGGTGTGGGTGATGAGCGGAAAACGGAGGAGCATATGTTTATAATTGTTGGCCTGGGAAACCCTTCCAGGGAATATGAGAGTACGAGGCATAATATCGGTTTTGATACAATAGATGCTATTGCGGATAAATATCATATTAACGTAATGGAACTAAAGCATAAAGCGAAAATCGGGAAAGGGTATATTGGCGGAAACAAAGTAATATTGGCGAAGCCTTTGACTTTTATGAACTTAAGTGGTGAAAGTGTGCGTTCTATCATAGATTATTATAAAGCAGATCCGGCAACAGATTTGATTGTGATATCGGATGATATCAGCCTGCCCCCAGGGCAGCTGCGGATCCGGAAAAAAGGCAGCGCAGGAGGGCATAATGGGCTTAAAAATATTATACAGCATTTGGGCGGCGGCGATTTTAAAAGGATACGCATGGGAGTAGGGGAGAAACCGGCAGAATATGATTTGGTGGACTGGGTGCTGGGGCATTTTAGCAAAGAAGACAGAAAGGCTGTGGATGGCGCAGTGCAAAAGGCAGTAAAGGCAGTGGAACTAATATTGTCGGATGGGACGGATACAGCAATGAACGAGTTTAACCGTAAGGTACAACCCTGATTTTTGTTAGGCTTTGCTTCCGGTAAAACATGCATTCCCTGCGGCATTTGCCAAATATCTGCATAGGAAAGATGCAGGGAGGATGAGCTGCAGGATGAAGCGGCAATAGAGAAATGGAGATTGACAATGAGGACATTTACCGCACCTCTTTATGAGTTAGGGGAATTTGAGGAAATAAGAGGGCTTCTTAAGAAGCCAGGGGCAGCGGCTGCCTTAACAGGCTGCGTGGATTCCCAGAAATTGCATATGGTTTATGGATTAAGCGATGGTTTTAAATATAAAATCATCGTTACTTTTAACGATATCAGGGCAAAAGATATCTATGAAGATTATAAGCTCTATGACAAAAATGTAGTGCAATATCCGGCGAAAGATCTTATCTTTTATCAGGCGGATATCCACGGGAACCAGCTTGTAAAAGAAAGGATGAGGGCTCTGAGGCGGGTAATGGAAGGGAGGCCGTTGACTGTAGTTACTACGTTTGACAGCCTGATGGCGCCTCAAGTCCCCTTGCCCGTCCTGGAACAGCATGTAGTTTCCATTGGCCACCAGTCCTGCGTGGACGAAAGGGAACTGGCGGGGAAACTTACCGGAATGGGCTATGAAAAAAATTATCAGGTAGAGGCTCCAGGACAGTTCAGCATCCGGGGGGGAATTATTGATATTTTTGATTTGACGGAAGAAAATCCTTACCGCATTGAATTATGGGGGGAGGAAGTGGAGTCTATCCGTAGCTTCGATATTTTAAGCCAGCGTTCCATAGAGAAGCTCCAGTCGGTCAGTATTTATCCGGCGACGGAACTTGTGCTTTCGCAGCAGGATCTGTGCAGCGGGCTGGAAAGAATAGAGAAGGAAGCGGAAAAATGCAGCGGGAAATTCCGGCAGGAGTTTAAGACGGAGGAAGCGCATCGCCTGATGGCTCAGGTGAAGGAGCTAAAAGAGCAGGCCCTGGAATTCCAGGCATTGGCAAACCTGGAAAGCTATATCCGTTATTTTTACCCCAGGACAGTTTCGTTTATGGAGTTGTTTGACCGGGATAAGACTTGTATTTTTATTGATGAGCCGGCCAGGATAAAAGAACATGCGGACGCGGTAGAACTGGAATTTCGGGAAAGCATGATGCACCGGCTGGAAAAAGGATATGCTTTGCCCGGACAGACGGATATTCTGTCCGGGGCGGAAGAAGTAGCGGCTAAAATGGAGAAAAACAAAGTAGTGACATTGGCGGCTATGGACAGAAAAAGTATCCTTTTTAAATCAGACAGAAAGTTTGATATCGGTGCAAGAAGCATCGCTTCTTACAACAACAGCTTTGAAGCGTTGGTAAAAGATCTGAAACGGTATAGGAAAAACGGCTACAGAATCCTGCTTTTATCCGGATCCAGGACAAGGGCGAAGCGGCTTGCCCAGGATTTGAGGGAAGAAGAACTTTCCGCTTTTTATAGCGAAGATCCCTTCCGGGAAATACAGCCGGGGGAGATTATGACTTTTTACGGCAGGGTATTGAAAGGGTTTGAATATCCGCTGATTAAGTTTGTGGTCATATCGGAAAGCGATATTTTTGGGCTGGAAAAGAAGAAAAAAAAGAAGAGGAAAAAGTATGAGGGGCAAAAAATCCGTGACTTTGCAGAATTAAAAGTGGGTGATTATGTCGTTCATGAAAATCATGGCCTGGGCGTTTATAAAGGGATTGAAAAGGTAGAAATTGAAAAAGTCGTTAAAGACTATATTAAAATTGAGTATAGGGATGGAGGGAACCTTTATATTCTTGCCACTGGCCTGGATGTCATTCAAAAATATGCATCGGCGGATGGGGGAAAACCGAAACTAAATAAGCTGGGAACGCAGGAATGGAGCAGGACGAAAAATAAAGTAAAAGGGGCTGTTGCAGAGATTGCCAAGGATTTAGTAGAGCTTTATGCAATCCGGCAGCAGAAAGAAGGGTTTGTATACGGGAAGGATACGGTATGGCAGCAGGAGTTTGAAGAATTATTTCCGTTTGAGGAGACGGAAGACCAGCTTCTGGCTATTGCCGATACAAAAGCGGATATGGAGAGCGCAAAAATAATGGACCGTCTGATTTGCGGCGATGTAGGATATGGAAAAACAGAAATTGCCATCCGTGCCGCTTTTAAAGCGGTGCAGGAAGGGAAACAGGTGGTGTACCTTGTCCCTACTACCATTCTTGCCCAGCAGCATTACAATACCTTTGTGCAAAGAATGAAGGATTTTCCGGTACGGGTGGATCTCCTTTCCCGGTTTAGGACAAGTGCGGAACAGAAAAAAACGGTGGAAGATTTGAAAAAAGGCTTTGTGGATATCGTAATCGGTACCCATAGGGTGCTTTCTAAAGACGTGGTGTTTAAAGATTTAGGGCTGCTGATTATTGATGAAGAACAGCGTTTTGGGGTTGCCCATAAAGAGAAAATCAAAAAGCTGAAGGAAAATGTGGATGTGCTGACATTGACGGCGACGCCCATACCGCGGACGCTTCATATGAGCCTGATCGGCATCCGGGATATGAGCGTATTAGAAGAGGCGCCGGAAGACCGGCTGCCGATACAGACTTATGTGCTGGAATATAATGAAGAAATGGTGCGGGAGGCAATTATACGTGAGCTTTCCAGGGGAGGCCAGGTATATTATGTTTATAACCGGGTTCACAATATTGCGGATGTGGCGTCCAAAATAGCGGGGCTTGTGCCGGAAGCCAATGTGGCTTTTGCCCATGGGCAGATGAAAGAACATGAGCTGGAACGGATTATGTATGACTTTATAGATGGCAGCATTGATGTGCTGGTGTCCACGACCATTATTGAAACAGGGCTGGATATTTCCAATGTGAACACAATGATTATCCATGATGCGGATAATATGGGGCTTTCCCAGCTTTACCAGTTGCGGGGGAGAGTAGGGCGTTCCAGCCGTACTGCTTATGCGTTTTTGATGTACCGCCGGAATAAAATGCTGAAAGAGGTAGCGGAAAAACGTCTGGAGGCCATAAAAGAATTTACGGATTTGGGAAGCGGTTTTAAGATCGCTATGAGGGATCTGGAAATCCGGGGAGCAGGCAATCTGCTTGGGGCGAAGCAGCACGGGCATATGCAGGCGGTGGGGTACGATATGTACTGCAAAATGCTGAACGAAGCGGTGAAAAGTTTAAAGGGGATTCATGTGGAAGAAGATTTCAATACTTCCGTTGACCTGGATGTGGATGCGTTCATACCGCCTTCTTATATTGTAAATGAATTCCAGAAACTGGATATTTATAAGCGCATTGCCGGGATTGAGAATAACAGTGAAAGCGAGGACATGAAGGAGGAACTTTTAGACAGATTCGGGGAAATCCCCAAATCCGTGGATAACTTACTGCGTATTGCTTTGATCAGGGTAAAGGCCCATAAACTTTATATGCCGGAAGTAAAAGGGAAAAATGAAGAAATCCGTTTTCTTTTGAACCGGGATGCGAAGATCAAAGTGGAAAATATTCCGGCGCTTCTGGGGAAATATGGGAAACTTTCCTTCCAGCCGAAAGGAACCCCTCTGTTTTCTTTCCGCTATAAAAAATGCGGTATGGTAGAGAGAGACGCGGAAATGCTGCTGTCTTTTACGGAAGAATTGCTGGAGGCTATGGAAAGGGAACTGTTATAAGAAGGGATATCAAAACCCTCTGACCAATATTCTGGCAGAGGGTTTTGGGCATTCCGGCATATAGAAATAAGAAAAGTGTGAACCAATCGGCTTCTTTGCGGCTCTTATAGTCAGATACGTATCGGAAGGAACGAAAAGGAGCATATAAACGTGGATGAAAAAGAATTGGTACGGCAGCTGAAGGGCGGGGACAGAGACGCTTTTGACGCTTTGTACGAAAAATATAAAAATATACTTCTGCGCATGGCATATTTGGTAAGCGGTCAGATATTTGATGCGGAAGACATTGTCCAAGAAACATTTGTGAAATGTTTTCTTCATATTAGTGAGCTGAAGAAAGAGGAAGGGTTTCAATCCTGGCTTTTTCAGATATTATACCGTACTGCATACCGTCAGGCGAAAAAGCGGAAGCGGGAAATCCCTGATGAAGATATTGCCATCCGGACAGATGCAACCGACGGTGTTACCTCTTTGGACCGGATCATACAGACGGAAAATGAAAGGCTGGTCAACCAGGCGGTGCAGTCCTTGGATTTTAAACACCGCGCTGTAGTTGTATTGTATTATTACAATGAAATGGCGACGAAAGAAATTGCCCGGATACTGGGGTGTACGGAAGGTACAGTAAAGTCCCGGCTGTTTGCGGCAAGAAAAAAACTGAGAGGAAAGCTGGCAGTATATGGGGAAGGAGGAGGAAGCCGTGAAAACATTAAAAACCGGGAAGACATCTGCGGGTTATATTTCTTATAAAGGGAACAGTGCGGATAACGAAGATCCGGGAAACAGCAGAAAATGGCAGCAGACAGAGAGGATGGTTAAAAATACCTTACAAGATATCGGCAAAAAAATAGAGGCCCCCGGCAGCTTAAAACAAAGAATTGACTTTCAGGTGGAAAACAGATGGAAGGAGGAGCATAAAATGAAACATATGAGTATGAAAAAATTGGTGATCGGGGTGGCGGCAGCCTGTCTCGTTGTGGGGACGATAGCGGTTGCGGGCAGCGGCGCTGTATCTATTATAGCATCCAGCTCATCTATCCCGGATTATACAAAGTTCGGGGATATGGAAAAGGCGGAGGCGGAAATCGGATATTCCGCGGATGCGGTGGAAAGTTTTGGAAATGGATTCCATTTTGACGGTATTCATATTGTGGAAGAATCTTTGCGGGATGAATCAGGGCATATATTAGGGGAAGAAAAATCCATTCAAATCAGTTATTCCAAAGGAAGAGAGGAAGTGGACGTTTATATAAGGAAAATATTGCCTGGGGAAAATGCGGAAGTCCGGATGGGTACTGGCTTTGATAAGACATTGCAGGCAGACGGCATTACGGTGGGATATAGCTGCGATACTTACAAAGCAGTGCCGGCAGATTACGAGCTGACAGAGGAAGACAGGAAGAATATGGAAAACGGGCATTTTCAACTGGCTTATGGAACTGACCGGGTAGAAATCAGCAAGTCGCATTATGTGGGCTGGATAAAAGACGGGATCAGTTATGGGATTCAGGGATTTGATCTTTCCATAGGGGCGGATGAAATGCTTGGTATGGCGCAGGAAATAATCGAAAGCGGGAATAACGGATAAAGATGGAAAGCCGGAGCCAGATTGCCGGCAGATAACATGGAAACAATGGCTGCCATAAGGAGGTTGTTTAACCCCCCTTATGGCAGCCGTTTTTATCATATAAAAAACTCTGCGCAGGAAGGGCGTAAATTGACAAAGAAACGCAGGTTTTTCATGAAGGGACAAAGCCGTTTTTTACTATGTAAAGATTCGGGAGTCAAAAGCTTCGTCCAGCGGGCAGCCGCATAAAACAACCGGCCCCTCCCCTTGTATTATGCGCAATGTATGTGCTATACTACAATCGTACCTAATGCACAGTTTTATGAAAGGCATGGTTAAAAAATGGGCGATATAGACTTTTCTAATATAGGCCGGGAGATTGGGGATAAAATAGAGCAGTTTATTAATTCAAAAGAAATGAAAGAACTGCAGGACAATATCCGTAATACGGTGGAGGACAGGATGGAAGATGTCCGCAGGTCGGCGCAGGATGCCGCTGGTTATGTAAATAAAAATATGGAAATCCAGAGGGAAAATTTTGCACAGAAAGTGAATTCCAAAGGCTGGCATACGGCAGCGCAGGGCGGAACCGATAGGCGGCAGTATGCTGTGAGCGAAAGACGGCAGCTCCCGGTGGTGAAAAACCCAAGCGGAAGAACGCTTGGCATATTGATGACGGTATTTGGGACATGCGGGGCAGTGGCGGGCTGGATACTGGCTTTTCTGGGATATATCGCAGCTATAGTGGGCGGCGCTTTTTTGGAAGGGGTAATCGTGTCCAGCGTATTAACCATCCCCGCAGTCTTGTGTACTGCTGTGGCAGTTGCGGGAGGGTTTTTGAGGCGCAGGGCGAGACGTTTTAAAAATTATATAAGAACTATGGGCCAGAGGGACTTTTATTCCATTGAAGGGCTGGGCAAAGCGGTAAAAAAGAATGAAAAATTTGTGATAAAAGATTTAAGGAAAATGATTGACAAAGGCTGGTTTAAGGAAGGACACCTGGATGAACAGGAAACTTGCTTTATGCTGACCGACGAATCTTACGAGCTGTATTTAAATGCCCAGAAGGAGCTGGAACGCAAAAAGGAAGAGGCGGAAAGGCTGGAGATGGAGAGGGAAATGCTGGAGAAAGACCCGGCAAAAAAGCAGCTTAAGATGACGGTCGAAGAGGGAAACGAGTATATCCGGCGGATAAGGGAAATAAATGAGGATATCCCAGGGGAAGAGATTTCCAATAAACTTTACCGGCTAGAGAGGGTATGCAAGGAAATCTTTGAACATGTGGGGGATAACCCGGAGAAGCTGCCCGATATCAGGAAATTTATGAACTACTACCTTCCGACTACACTGAAGCTGGTGCAGACATACCATGAATTCAGTGAACAGCCAGTGCAGGGGGAAAATATAAGGAAGTCGAAGAAAGAAATTGAAGAAATGCTGGACAGCATTAACCAGGCGTTTGAAAAGATGTTTGACAAGCTGTTTGAAGATGATGCGCTGGATATTTCTACGGATATTTCTGTTTTATCTACAATGCTGGCACAGGAAGGGCTTTTGGAAGACGGATTAAAAATGAATTGAGAGGGAGAGATGACAGATGATGGAAGAAATGAGAAATGCAGAACCGGTATTGACGCTGAATCCTTTTGAAGAAATGGCGCCTCAGGCGCCGGCAGCCCCGGAACAGAAAATGGAAGTGGCAGCGGAGGAAACCAGGGAAGCGGCGGTTTTTGATGAAAGCACGCTGACTGTGGAGGAACGCAAAATGGTAAATGAATTTGCGGATTCCATTGATTTGAAAAATTCTACAGTAGTGCTTCAGTACGGCGCCGGGGCGCAGAAGAAAATCGCGGACTTTTCGGAGACGGCGCTTGCCAATGTAAGAAGCAAAGACCTTGGGGAAATTGGGGAGCTTTTGTCTGATGTGGTTTATGAGTTGAAAAAGTTTGACGAAGAGGAAGAAAAAGGCTTTCTTGGTATTTTTAAAAAAAGCAGCAATAAGATTGCAGCAATGAAAAGCAAATATGATAAAGCAGAGGTGAATATTAATAAAATCTGCGGCGTGCTTGAAGCGCATCAGATCCAACTGCTGAAGGATACGGCTATGCTGGATAAGATGTACGATTTGAACAAAAATTATTTTAAGGAACTTTCCATGTATATCTTGGCTGGAAAGAAGAAACTGGAAAAGGTAAGAAAAGAGGATATCCCGGTACTTATGGAAAAGGCGCAGGCAAGCAGCCTGCCGGAGGACGCACAGGAGGTCAATGACTTTGTAGCGATGTGCGACCGCTTTGAAAAGAAAATCCATGATCTGGAACTGACAAGGATGGTTTCTATCCAGATGGCTCCGCAAATCCGTCTGGTACAGAGCAATGATACCCTTATGTCTGAAAAGATCCAGTCAACTCTTGTAAATACGATTCCTTTATGGAAAAGCCAAATGGTGCTTGCCCTTGGCATTAATCACTCCACACAGGCCGCACAGGCACAGCGGGAAGTGACGGATATGACGAATGAACTGTTAAGAAAAAATGCGGCTGTCCTGAAACTTGCCACAGTGGAGACGGCAAAAGAAGCGGAAAGAAGTATTGTGGATATTGATACGCTGAAACAGACGAATGAATCGTTGATATCCACGTTGGATGAAGTGCTGCGGATACAGACGGAGGGGCGGGAAAAACGCAGGGAAGCGGAAATAGAACTCCGGCGCATCGAAGGGGATTTAAAGAACCGCCTGCTGCAAGTGCGGGCATAATGTGAGAGGCGCTTGCGCCGCTCATGCCAGAGGGTATTTTGCTAAAAAACGTTACGGTTTGCCATGTGAGTCTTTCTCATCTGGATTTTGTAAAAGGAATCATGGAGGGACTTGATTGATAGAGTATATTCCGGCAAAAACAATTGTTACCAGAACAAAATCTTCCGGCTGGTTTGGCATGGATTATAATATGAATATATATAAGGGCTGCTGTCATGGCTGTATTTACTGTGACAGCCGTTCGGAGTGTTATCATATTGAGAATTTTGGGAAAGTGCGGGCGAAGGAAAACGCTTTGCAGATTATCAGGGATGATCTGCGCAGGAAAGTAAAAAAAGGAGTCATTGGAACAGGGGCAATGAGCGATCCTTATAATCCTTTTGAAGAAAAGCTTTGCTTGACCAGACATGCTTTGGAGCTGGTGGATGCTTATGGGTTCGGTGTGGCAATCGCTACGAAAAGCCCATTAATTGTAAGAGACATTGACATATTATGCAGTATTTTGGAACATTCGCCGGTATTGTGCAAGATAACGGTGACGACAGCCAGGGACGAACTGGCGGCTAAGATTGAGCCGGGTGTTGCGGTTTCCTCAAAAAGGTTTCAGGCGTTGGAAAAACTGCGGGATAAGGGAATATTTGCCGGCATATTGCTTATGCCGGTTTTGCCTTTTATAGAGGATAGTGAAGAGAACATAAAGGCAGTTATCGAACATGCATCGGAGAGCGGGTGCAATTTTATCTATCCTGCTTTTGGAATGACGTTAAGGCAAAATCAAAGGGATTACTATTATGAAATGTTGAACCGGATTTTCCCCCGGGAAAACCTGGTAGGAAAATATAGGAGTCAATATGGAAGCGCTTATGAATGCCATTCCCCCAAGGCGGCGCAGCTATACCGTATGCTGGGGGAAGAATGTAAAAAGAGAGGGATGCTGTACCGCATGAAGGATATAGTTCATGCATATAAAAAGAATTACGGGGATAATCAGATGAATTTTCTGGATATGATATAATGCGTAAAAGAACGGAAAAAAAGAAAAATCTTAATAATTTATAAAAGTATATACCCGCTTTTTATTTTGTGATATCTATTATATAGGGGGTAGAAAAGCGTCCGGTGAAACGGCAAAAGGGCTGCAAAAGGATGGGGACGCTGTTTATACGGGAAAAATGATGGGATTACGGGAGCTGGAATTAATTTACATTGATAAAGAGGAGGAAGCGGCGCGAAGGAACGGAAAAAGGAAAATGCGCCATGACGGGCAAAACCTGTCTTTGGGAGAACGGGAACAACTAAGAACCCCTGCCTGGGAAGAAGCCTGGCAGGAGGAAGACCCGGAAGAAGAATGGGAAGAAGCCTGGCGGGAGGAAGACCCGGAAGAAGAATGGGAAGAAGCCTGGCGGGAGGAAGGCCCGGAAGAAGAGTGGGAAGAAGCCTGGCGGGAGGAAGACCCGGAAGAAGAATGGGAAGAAGCCTGGCAGGAGGAAGACCCGGAAGAAGCTGCGGTAATGAGGCCTGCGGCAATAAAACGCAGGACGGCAAAAAGTGTAGATATACAGCAGGAAAAAAAACGGCGCAGGAAAAAACGAAGGAGGCGGGCCAGGGTAATCAGAGGGATAATCATGGGATTTATGATGGCCATGACATCCGTTTTTTTCCTGGGAGTAGCTTGGTTTGCGGTAAATGTATATCAAAAGACGACAAAGGAAGAGGAAATCCAGGCTGTTTCTACAAAAGCAGTACAGGAAATAGGGAATCAGGATATTAGGGAATGGGGGAAATTCTATGCATTAGACTTAGAACGTCCGGAACTGGCGGTAGACTTGCTGACGGTCAATGAATATTCCAGGCCGGGGGAAGAATTGCCGGAAGTAAAGAATATTTTTATCCATTATACAGCAAATGCGGGTACAACTGCAGAGCAGAACAGAAGTTATTTTGAGTCGCTTTCCGAAAGTCATGAACGTTCTGCCAGCGCGCATTTTGTGATAGGCTATGATGGAGTAGTGGTACAGTGCATACCGACAAAGGAAATTGCATATGCCGTAAAGGGCCGCAATTATGATTCCATCTCGATTGAGTGCTGTTACTTGGATGAAAACGGGAAATTTGAGGAAAAAACTTATGATGCATTGATTGAACTGACTGCCTGGCTTCTGCATAAGTATGAGCTGCGGCCGGAGAATGTGCTTAGGCATTATGATGAAGGCGGAAAAAATTGCCCAAAATATTTTGTGGAACATGAGAATGCATGGCATAAATTTCTGATGGATCTGGAAAATTATATGACTAGACTGACAGATGAGAATGGATAGGAGGGAGAGGGGTTAAAGATGGAAGTTTTATTTGTGGAATACCCTAAATGCAGTACGTGCATAAAAGCGCAAAAATGGCTGAAAGAGCAGGGGATTGTTTACAGCAGCCGGAATATAAAAGAAGCAAACCCGGATAAAAAGGAATTAAAGGAATGGCATGAAAAGAGCGGGCTGGATATTAAACGTTTTTTTAATACCAGCGGTGTCCTATATAAAGAGATGCAGTTAAAGGATAAGCTGCCAGCGATGTCACTGGAGGAAAAATATGAACTGCTTGCAACGGACGGTATGCTTGTAAAAAGGCCAATTGCTGTTGCCGGCGGTGTGGTGTTGGCAGGCTTTAAGGAAGAGGAATGGGAAGACAAGCTGAAAGAATAAAGCATAGGCCCCCCTGGCTGTTTTTGCAGAAACGGCCAGGGGGGTTGCGTCTAAAAAGGTTATTCGCGGTTTGCGGAGGGGTTGTTGACTTCCGTATAGTTTTACCTTATTATAATCTTTAAATGTTTGAGGCATGAAATGTAAAACATTTAAAAATGGAAAAATAAAATATTTGAAACAACAAATGGGCGGCTGGCGGAGCCTGTCTAAAGAATATTTTCCCCAAAGCAGATGACGGTTTGGAGGGAGACAGTCTTTTGGACATACTTTATGGCAGCAGAATGAGAGGCGAACATGGACAGACAGAATCTGACCTTACTTACTGACCTTTATGAGCTTACGATGATGCAAGGCTATTTCAAACACAAAGACCAGAATGAAACCGTTATTTTTGATGCGTTTTACCGCACGAATCCCGGAGAAGGCGGTTATGCGGTAGCAGCCGGGCTGGAACAGGTTATCCAGTATATCAAGGAGCTTCACTTTTCCGACGAAGATATTGAATACCTTGCCGGGCTGGGGATTTTTGGGCAGGATTTCCTTGACTATCTGAAGGGCTTTCAGTTTACCGGGGATATTTATGCGATTCCGGAAGGCAGCGTTATTTTCCCGAGAGAGCCTTTGATTAAAGTGATTGCGCCTATTATGCAGGCACAGCTTATCGAGACGGCGATTTTGAATATCATTAACCATCAAAGCTTGATTGCGACTAAGGCGGCCAGAGTCTGTTACGCAGCCCGGGGCGATGGGATTATGGAATTTGGGCTTAGGCGCGCCCAAGGCCCTGATGCAGGGACTTATGGGGCAAGAGCTGCTGTGATCGGGGGATGCATTGGCACTTCAAACGTATTGTGCGGCAGGCTTTTTGACGTGCCGGTAAAAGGCACCCATGCGCATAGCTGGATTATGAGTTTCCCGGATGAGTACACAGCATTTAAGACGTATGCGGATATGTATCCTTCTGCCTGCATCTTGTTGGTGGATACTTATGATACATTAAAGTCAGGTGTTCCCAATGCGATAAAAGTGTTTAAGGAGATGAGGGAATCCGGTGTGCCGCTTACCTTTTATGGCATCCGCTTAGATAGCGGCGACTTGGCATATCTGTCAAAGAAGGCGAGAAAAATGCTGGATGAAGCCGGTTTCCCGGATGCAGTGATTTCTGCTTCCAACGATTTGGACGAGTTTTTAATTGATAGCCTGAAAGTACAAGGCGCGGCAATTACTTCATGGGGTGTGGGGACCAACCTGATTACTTCCAAAGACTGCCCGTCTTTTGGAGGCGTATACAAACTGGCGGCTATTATGGACAAGGAAGGCAATTTTATCCCGAAGATCAAACTTTCGGAAAACAGTGAGAAGGTTACGAATCCTGGCAATAAGACCGTGTACCGCATTTACGAAAAAAACTCCGGCAAAGTGAAAGCTGATCTGATCTGTCTGGTAGAGGAAAAATTTGATGAAAAAGAACCGCTTCTTCTTTTTGACCCTTTGGAACCATGGAAGAAAACAAAGCTTCCGGGCGGCAGCTATACGATGCGTGAGATTATGATCCCGGTTTTCCTGAACGGGAAATGCTGTTATGAATCCCCAAAAGTTATGGATATCCGGGAATATTGCAAAAGGGAACTGGATACCCTTTGGGATGAGACAAGAAGGCTTGTGAATCCTCATAAAGTATATGTGGATTTATCGAAGAAGCTTTACAATATTAAAATCGAACTGCTAGACCGTATGGGGCAAGTTTGAATCATGTAAGTAAATATAGATTGTTTATGCTGGAAAAGCATGGAGGTTGATTATGCTTAGAATAATTACAGATTCTGCCTCTGATTTACCAAGGGAGTATATCATGGCTCATGGACTTCATGTGATCCCGACTCCTGTCGTAATTGATGAAGTGGACTATTTTGATGGCAAGACTATCCAAACAAAGGAGTTTTACCATATTTTGGATGATACAAAACGGGATGTGCGGACTTACCATATTAACCCGGCAATGTTTGAAGAAGCATTTCTCCCATACGCCAAGGCCGGGGACAGCATTATTTATATCTGTTTTTCCACCGGGATTGCGGGAACGCTGAATGCGGCGAATATTGCCAAGGCAAATGTGCTGGAACGGTACCCGGATTTTGACCTGACTATTATTGATTCAAAATCCGCATCCATTGGTTTTGGGCTTCTCGTGTCAAAATTGGTGACCATGCTGGAGAATGGCGCTTCCAAAGAAACAATAACGGAGGCTGCGGAATATTTTATTTCCCATATCCATCATGTCTTTACCGTGCATACATTGGCTTATCTAGTAAAAGGAGGAAGGCTTTCCAGGTTTAAAGGGACGATTGCAGAAACCTTGGATATGAAGCCGATTCTTATTGTGGATAAGGAAGGCAGCCTTCAAGTATTGAAAACGGTCCGCGGACGCAAGAAATCTATGAAGGCTCTCATTGATTATGCGAAATCCAACGGTTATGATTTGCCTGCCCAGACATTGGCTTTCTGCCATGGGGAGGATGAGGAAGCGCTGCAGTTCCTGCTGGATCTTGCGGATACGGAACTGAAACCGAAAGACAAGCTGATTTCTACAGTAGGCTGTGCGATTGGGGCGCATACCGGGCGCGGGATCGTAGGGCTTTGCTTTTTTGATGCGCCAGGGGATCCATATAGCGCATATTTATAGGAAAGGAATGGCAACCAAAGGAAGATTTTATAAAAATATTTTGACATAAGAAAAGGAAGCTTGCCGGATGGCGCTTCCTTTTTTGTCATAAATCTTTATTGTTCCATCTGCCTGCCTAAAAAGCCTGCAGCGGACAGGGCAAGTTTTTGTTCCACTTCCCCCATTTTTGATTTTTCATCGCTTTCCACTAAGACGACCGCGCCGATTACATCGCCCTCGCAAATGATAGGGCTGACCGCCTCATGCACAAAGTCTTCGCCCCCGTCCGCGGAAATCGTAATAAATCCCCGGTCCCCTTTTGACGCGATTACCGTTTCCCTGTTGTTGATTTTATCTTCCAGGTCCCGGCTTAATCCTTTTCCCAGAAGGTTTTTACTGCCTCCTGAAACAGCAATGAATTGATCCCTGTCGGCAATGAGCGCTGTATGGCCGGATACCTGGGCAAGGCTTTCTGCATATTGTCTGGCAAAAGCGCTCATTTCCCCAATTGGTGAATATTTCTTTAAAATAATTTCCCCTTCCCTGTCAGTAAATATTTCTAAGGGATCGCTTTCCCTAATCCGCAATGTCCTTCTGATTTCTTTAGGGATAACGATACGCCCTAAATCGTCAATTCTTCTCACTATACCTGTTGCTTTCATTTGATGTCCTCCATTTGCATATCTTAAGTTTGGTACTAGTATCTGTAAACGGTGGTATTTTATACCTTGGAAATCATTTTCGTGAAAGAATATTTAATGGAAAAAATAGTAAAAATAGATGTATTCAACTAGGCTTAAATATTGTATAATTAATTATAACTAGCGGTTTGTACGGGAAGCTGAGGTGATAGGATGGAAATGCTGCGGGGGATAAAGAAAAGTGCAATGTTGGCAGGCGTTTTGATGTTAGTATGCGCTATCGGGGAAACCATGCCGGTTTCGGCGGCAGAGATGCCGGCGGAATCGGTATCGGAGAACTCCATTCCTGTTACGGATGAGGAAGAGGCAGGAAGGGAAGATATCAAAAACGGCATCGACTGGGATGGGATATTTCAGATGGAAGAGGCTGAAGACGAGAAGACGCTGCGATTGCTGGAAGAGGATAAGGAACAGGAAAAAGAAAAAGAGGAACCGGCAACAGTAAGTGAGGACCAGTTCCAGACAGTGAATTATCAGGGGAATATATTGACCGACTGGCAGCAGATATTGGAGGCCTTAAAAGAGCTGACGCCTGAAGCATTGACCGGGGGCGGCGACGGAAACGGTATGCTGGTCCTCCAGGTTAAGAACGTTGACAATATTCCCGCACAGGTGAAGGAATATATTACTGCCGGCGGCCAAGGATATACAAAGTTATTGCAATGCAGCCTGGGTTATGGCGTGTCGGTGGTGATAAACGGTGCGGAAAATAACAGCGGCTTTTGCGGGATAAGCAATACTCATGTATCCGTAGGCAGTGAAAAGAGAGGAAAGAAAAGCGTTGCAACTACGGTGCGGTTTGAAACCCATGAAAATATTGGGGCAGTTGTAAGCCTTCAAGTGAATCTGCCTCAATGCAGCAAAGGGACAAAGGTATCTGTTTATGCTGAGACGGTAGCAGTTGACGAAGAAGGGAATACGACAGTCGGGGAGAACGCTTGCATAGGGACGACAAAAGCGGGGGAGAACGGGAATGTAGAGATCCCGATTCAGTCTACGGCTAATTATATGTTTGTTTATAAGGAAGCAAAAGAGTAGGCTTTTTTATAAAAAGATATAAAAAATTTTGGAAAGGACAGGATAAAATGAAAAGGAAGAGGATGTTGATCCTGCTGGCAATACTATTATTAGTGATTCCGGCAATACCGGCATCGGCAGCCGGGCTAGCATATGATAATGCCCAGTTAAATGCTGTATTTAATTGCATAGACGGAGGGCAGATATCGACTCAAAGCGAAGGCGGGAAGCCTAAAATACTAATTTTCTTTACTACAACGTGTGGTAATTGCCGGAATACATTAATAGGTATTTCGTCAAGCGAGTGGATTAAAAGCGGGGAAACGGATGTATGCGCG
Source organism: uncultured Lachnospiraceae bacterium (assembly GCA_910576535.1). Classification (GTDB taxonomy): domain Bacteria; phylum Bacillota; class Clostridia; order Lachnospirales; family Lachnospiraceae; genus Kineothrix. Next base: position 79,293 of record CAJTKK010000007.1, read on the forward strand.
ATTGAGATAAGCCAGAAAACATTGGAGGAAGTCCGTCAGTACCGGGATACGAATTGCCCAAACAGTATGATAAGGTTTGGAACGGATGAAAGTTCAAATGCTTGTAACCTGGCTTTTGAATATTTTGATATCGGGTGGGAAAGCGGCAATGCAGGGACACCGTTTATTGCGTTGGTTGATGCAAATAATCAGTTGCAGTATTTCCGTAATGGCTATACAAGCAGTGGCGAGATCGAAAATTATTTGCCTGATCTGCGTCCTGAAACGGACCCGGATGACCCGCAGCCGCCTGACGACGGGTCTGATTCCGATGACCCGCAGCCGCCTGACGACGGATCTGATTCCGATGATCCGCAGCCGCCTGACGACGGGTCTGATTCCGATGACCCGCAGCCGCCTGACGACGGATCTGACCCGGATGATCCGCAGCCGCCTGACGACGGATCTGACCCGGATGACCCGCAGCCGCCTGACGACGGATCTGACCCGGATAACCCACAGCCGCCTGACAACCGCCCTGATAAAGAGGAACAGGAAGCAACCCCGGATGAAGGCAAGGCAGCCTGCAACCATGTAGGGGAAATGGTAACTGTAAGCGATGCAACGCCGGTGAGCGATGCAGTTGCGGCATATCAATGCATAAAGTGCGGAACTGTTTATAAATATGAAGCGGTTGCCAATTCAGCGTACGCAGCCTTTTTGAAAGAAACAGAAGATATCATCCTGAATGCACAGCAGGGAGAAGCTGTAATTAACACAAGGCTTTGGACAAGCTTTCATAAATCGGTATTTGAGGCGATGAAAAGCAGGCCGGATGTAACCGTAACAGTGAACTATTTTTATGAAGGAAATGAGTATGTTCTTACGATACCGGCAGGAACTGATGTGGATTTGCTGATGGATGAGAACGGATTTGGCGGGTTCAGGTACATGGATAAAGTGTTGAATAAGCAATAGTTCTTCCTTGACACAAAGCATAAGATAGTTTTATAATATCGTAAAGAAAAGAGAAAGGCTGTGAAGAAGACAGTAGGCTTTTTTGAAATCCAAAGAGAGCCGGGGAGGGTGGAAGACCGGTGAAAGTAGGAAAATGCTGAAAATCACTTCTGAGCTGCGGGCTGAAAATTTACTTGGAACATGAAAATGGTGCATTTCAAGCGCCGGGTTATAGTAAATCAGTAAGCGCCGACGGTATTCCGCCGTTAGAGGAAAACATATGATCTGTTTACAGATGGCAGGAGCAGTTTGGCCTGAATAGATGGAACAGACGTATGATGTAATTGGTGGTGACACGGATTGATAACCCGTCCTTTTACAGGACGGGTTTTTTCTATCATAAGAAATAGTTTTGCGGTTTCCTGTGATAGGAAAAGTTTCCGGGCTTGTCAGATGATAAAAATGGAAGATGCCGTATCAAATAAAAATGTATTTGGAAAGGATGAATATAATGTATCAGAAAGTATCAACCAATCTTAACTTTGTAGAACGGGAAAAACAGACGGAAAAATTCTGGAAAGAGCAGGATATTTTCGCAAAAAGCATGGAAAACCGCAAGGAGGGGCCGGCCTATACTTTTTATGACGGACCGCCTACCGCAAACGGAAAACCTCATATCGGACATGTGCTGACGCGTGTTATTAAAGATATGATTCCCAGATACCGGACCATGAAAGGATATATGGTTCCGAGGAAAGCAGGATGGGATACACACGGCCTTCCGGTGGAACTGGAAGTCGAGCGCGAGCTTGGCTTGGACGGAAAAGAACAGATAGAAGAATATGGGCTGGACCCGTTTATTTCCAAGTGCAAAGAAAGTGTATGGAAGTATAAGGGGATGTGGGAGGATTTTTCCGGGACAGTAGGCTTTTGGGCGGACATGGATGACCCTTATGTAACCTATCATGACGATTATATAGAGTCGGAATGGTGGGCATTGAAGCAGATCTGGGATAAAAAGCTGCTCTATAAAGGGTTTAAAATTGTTCCTTATTGCCCCCGTTGCGGAACGCCGCTTTCTTCTCATGAGGTGGCGCAGGGGTATAAAGATGTAAAAGAACGTTCTGCGGTTGCCCGCTTTAAGGTGAAGGGGGAAAACGCTTATATTCTTGCCTGGACGACCACGCCGTGGACACTGCCTTCCAATGTAGCTCTTTGCGTCAACCCAAAAGAAGCCTATGTAAAGGTAAAGGCGGGAGACGGCTATGTTTATTACATGGCGGAAGCGCTGCTGGATACGGTACTTGGGAGGCTGGGGAATGAAGAAAAAGGCATTCCGGCTTATGAGGAACTGGAACGCTATACGGGCAAGGACTTGGAGTATAAGGAATATGAACCGCTTTTTGATTATGCAGTGGATTTATGTGAAAAGCAGCATAAAAAAGCGTTTTACGTAACATGCGATGAATATGTTACGCTGACTGACGGTACCGGCGTTGTCCATATTGCCCCGGCTTTTGGTGAAGACGATGCGAATGTAGGGCGTAAGTACGACTTGCCATTCGTACAGCTAGTGGATACGAAGGGCGGAATGACGAAAGAGACTCCATATGAGGGGATATTCTGTAAGAAAGCGGATCCAATGATTCTGACAGATTTGGAGAAAAAAGGGCTGTTATTTGATGCGCCTAAGTTCGAGCATAGTTATCCTCATTGCTGGCGCTGTGATACTCCTTTGATTTATTATGCGCGTGAGTCCTGGTTTATTAAAATGACAGAGGTCAAGGAAGACTTAATCCGCAATAATAATATGATTCATTGGATCCCTGAATCTATTGGAAAAGGGCGTTTTGGGGACTGGCTGGAAAATATCCAGGACTGGGGTATTTCCAGGAACCGGTATTGGGGAACCCCGTTAAATATATGGGAGTGCGCATCCTGTGGTAAGATGCATTCTATCGGCAGTAGGGAGGAACTGGAAAAGATGAGCGGGAATGAAAAGGCCCGCACGGTGGAACTTCATAGGCCCTATATTGATGAGATTACAGTTAAGTGCCCGGAATGCGGCGGCATGATGAAACGCGTACCGGAAGTCATTGACTGCTGGTTTGATTCCGGGGCTATGCCTTTTGCCCAGCACCATTATCCATTTGAGAACCAGGATTTGTTTGAGCGGCAGTTTCCTGCACAGTTTATTTCCGAGGCCGTAGACCAGACAAGGGGATGGTTTTATTCCCTGCTGGCAGAATCCACATTGCTTTTTAACAAGCCGTGTTTTGAAAATGTAATTGTTTTAGGGCATATACAAGATGAAAACGGGCAGAAGATGAGCAAATCGAAAGGGAATGCGGTAGATCCTTTTGAAGCATTGGCCACTTACGGGGCAGACGCTATCCGCTGGTATTTTTATATTAACTCAGCGCCCTGGCTGCCGAACCGTTTCCACGGGAAGGCAGTGCAGGAGGGGCAAAGGAAGTTTATGGGGACGCTTTGGAATACTTATGCTTTCTTTGTGCTTTATGCGAATATTGACCAATTTGATGCGGCAAAATATCAGTTGGATTATGATAAGCTTCCGGTCATGGACAAATGGCTGCTTTCCAAATTAAATACGCTAATAAAGGAAGTGGACCAGGATCTGGAACACTATAGGATTCCTGAGGCAGCAAGGGCATTGGACGGCTTTGTAGATGAGATGAGCAACTGGTACGTCAGAAGAAGCCGCGAACGTTTCTGGGCAAAGGGGATGGAACAGGATAAAATAAATGCATATATGACTTTGTATACTGCGTTGGTTACGGTCAGCAAGTGCGCTGCGCCGATGATTCCCTTCATGACAGAGGATATTTACCGGAATCTGGTATGTTCCATAGACAGGAACGCGCCGGAAAGCATCCATCTGTGTGATTTCCCGGTAGCGGAGGAAGCATGGATTGACAAGAAACTGGAGGAGGATATGGACGGAGCGCTCAGGATTGTGGTGATGGGCCGGGCCTGCAGGAATGCCGCTAATATTAAGAACCGGCAGCCTATTGGGACGATGTTTGTAAAAGCGCCGACAGCCCTTGGCGCATTCTTCCAGGAAATTATAAAAGAAGAGCTGAATGTTAAAGCGGTAAACTTTACCGATGATGTAAGGGAATTTACGACCTATACCTTTAAACCCCAGCTACGTACGGTTGGGCCGAAATATGGCAAACAGCTTGGGGGAATACAGAAGGAATTGGCTGTTTTGGACGGCAATGAGGCAATGGACAGGCTGAACGAACAGGGAATGCTGCAATTTAATATAAACGGCGTGGATGTGGAATTGACAAAGGACGACCTTTTGATTGAAATGACGCAGAAAGAGGGATATGTATCCGAAGCGGATCATGAAGTAACGGTGGTACTGGATACCAATATGACAGAATCCCTGATTGAAGAAGGATTTGTCTATGAAATGATCAGTAAAATCCAGACGATGCGCAAAGAAGCGGATTTTGAAGTAATGGATCATATAGAAGTTGCGGTAGGCAAAAATGAGAGGATTGCCGGTATCGTCGAGAGAAACGAAGAAATGATAGCCGGCAAAGTGCTGGCTGACCGGATGTCGGACGGAAGTACGGATGACCTGCCGGATGAGTGGCATGTGAAAGCCTGGAACGTGAATGGGGAAGATGTAACCATCGGTATCCGGAGGATTTCATGTACGTCTGCCGGCGCATGATGCTTTTTCTTGCATTTTTCTACAATTAATGTATAATTTATCCTGAGATAGAAATCTATCCGGAGAAAAGACTAGCAAAGCAAATAATGAGGAGGATCATATGGCTAAAAAAGGAACCCTGTCTTTTGACAAAGATTTATTTAAACGCAGCGTGGTTTATAATGTAAAAACTTTATATAGGAAAAGTATGGAGGAGGCAACTCCGCAGCAGATTTTCCAGGCAGTTTCTTATGCAATTAAGGATGCGATTGTAGATCACTGGATGACCAGTCAGGAAGAATATGAAAAACAGGATCCGAAGATGGTTTATTATCTGTCCATGGAGTTTCTGATGGGACGTGCTTTGGGGAATAATATTATAAATCTGCAGGCTTATAAACCGGTGAAGGATGCTTTGGACGAGCTGGGCGTGGATTTGAATCTGGTGGAGGATCAGGAGCCGGATCCGGCGTTGGGAAATGGCGGGCTTGGAAGGCTTGCGGCATGTTTCCTGGATTCGCTGGCAACTTTGGGGTATTCTGCATATGGCTGCGGTATCCGCTACCGTTACGGGATGTTCAAGCAGCAGATCAGGGATGGGCATCAGATAGAGGTTCCGGATAATTGGCTGGAGAACGGGAACCCGTTTGAACTCAGAAGGCCGGAATATGCCAAAGAAGTTAAATTTGGCGGTTATGTCAATGTTTACGTGGATGAAAACGGGCGGAGCAATTTCAGGCAGGAGGGATATCAGAGTGTAACTGCGATCCCATATGATCTTCCTATTGTAGGCTATGGAAACGGCATTGTAAATACATTGCGTATCTGGGATGCACAGCCGGTAGAGTGTTTCAAGCTGGACTCTTTTGACAAGGGTGATTACCAGAAAGCTGTTGAGCAGGAAAACCTTGCCCGCAATATTGTGGAAGTCCTTTATCCGAATGACAATCATTATGCAGGGAAAGAACTGCGCCTGAAGCAGCAATATTTCTTTATTTCTGCATCCGTGCAGGAAGCGGTGGCAAAATATATGCGCAGGCATAAAGACATCCGTAAATTTTATGAAAAGGTAACCTTCCAGCTCAACGATACACATCCTACCGTTGCGGTGGCGGAGCTGATGCGTATTCTGATGGATGAGCATTATCTTACATGGGATGAAGCATGGGAAGTGACTACGAAAACCTGCGCTTATACAAATCATACGATTATGGCGGAGGCATTGGAGAAATGGCCGATCGAGCTTTTCTCAAGGCTGCTTCCCAGGATTTATCAGATTATAGAGGAAATTAACCGCCGTTTTGTGATGCGGATTGAACAGATGTATCCGGGGAACCACGAAAAGGTGCGTAAGATGGCGATTATTTATGACGGCCAGGTAAAAATGGCTCATCTTGCCATTGCGGCAGGTTATTCCGTGAATGGTGTGGCAAGGCTGCATACAGAAATCCTTAAGAACCAGGAATTGAAGGATTTCTATGAAATGATGCCTGAGAAGTTCAACAATAAGACAAACGGCATTACCCAAAGGAGATTCCTGCTTCATGGGAACCCGCTGTTAGCTGACTGGGTAACTTCTTACGTGGGCAAAGACTGGATTACGGATCTTCCGAAAATTAATAAACTGAAAATATATGCGGACGATGAAAAGGCGCAGCAGGAATTTATGAATATCAAATATAAGAATAAGGTCCGGCTGGCAGAATATATTCTGGAACATAACGGGATTGAAGTGGATCCCCGTTCCATTTTCGATGTACAGGTGAAGAGGCTTCATGAGTATAAGCGGCAGCTTTTGAATATCCTGCATATCATGCATCTTTATAACGAATTGAAGGAACATCCGGATATGAAGTTTTATCCGAGAACCTTTATTTTTGGTGCAAAGGCAGCGGCAGGATACCGCAATGCAAAGCTGACCATTAAGCTGATTAATGCAGTAGGGGAAGTGGTGAACAATGACCCTGCGATCAATGGTAAGATTAAGGTTGTGTTTATTGAGGACTACCGGGTAAGCAACGCAGAAATTATTTTTGCGGCAGCGGATGTCTCCGAACAGATATCAACAGCGAGCAAGGAAGCTTCCGGTACAGGCAATATGAAGTTTATGTTAAATGGGGCATTGACTTTGGGTACCATGGATGGCGCGAATGTAGAAATTGTGGAAGAAGTAGGGGAAGAAAATGCATTTATTTTCGGGTTGAGTTCCGATGAAGTTATCCGTTACGAAAATTATGGCGGCTATAACCCTATGGATATCTTCAATAATGACGCTAATGTAAGGAAAGTGCTGATGCAGTTAATTAACGGCACTTACAGTAAGAATGACCCGGATTTATTCCGTCCGCTTTATAACTCTCTTTTAAATACGCTTTCTACGTCAAAAGCCGATACGTACTTTATCCTGAAGGATTTTGAAGCTTATGCAGAAGCGCAAAGAAGGGTGGAAAAAGCGTATTTGAATGAAAAAGCGTGGGCAAAGAGCGCAATTTTGAATATAGCATGTTCCGGCAAATTCTCGTCAGACAGGACGATTGAGGAATATGTAAAGGACATTTGGCATTTGGACAGGGTAATTCTTCCTGAAAAGAAAACGAAATAATAAAAGATGGATACAAGAGGATTAAGCCTTGCAGCGTCAAGGTTTGATCCTCTTTGCAATTACTTAAACCAGAATATATCAGGAAAGGAGAGTTGGTATGCTGAAAAATTGGATGATGGAGGAAAAACCCGAGGAAAAGGAACTGAAAGCAAGGCTGAATGCGGTCAGGGAAAAACTGTGGGCGCAGCAGATGCGGATGAAGGAGCATAAGCTGCCAGTGCTTGTCTTGATGGAGGGCTGGGGAACGGCAGGGAAGGGGAGCTGCACAGGGCAGGTCATACGGAATATAGACCCCCGTTTCTTTAAAGTGGCGACTTTGGAAAAGAAAACAGAGGAAGAAAAGAGAAAGCCTTTCCTGAGCCGTTATTTTACCCAGATTCCTGAAGCGGGGAAATTTGTTTTTATGGATTCAGGATGGATGGATGAAGTGACTGGGCTTAGACTGCATGGAAAATTAAGCAAAGGGGAATATGAAATGAGGCTTGACAGCATCCGCCGGTTTGAAAGGCAACTGACGGATAACGGATATCTGGTTATGAAATTCTTTTTCCATATCAGCGAAAAGGAGCAGAAAAAGAGGATCGCAAGCCTTTTAAAAGATATTGATACGGAATGGAGAGTGAACAATAATGACCAATGGCAAAATAAGCATTACGGGAAATGCATGGAAGTGTTTGATGAATATCTGGAAATGACCAATTCGCCTTCCGCGCCATGGTATGTAGTGAATGCAAAATCAAGAAAATGGGCAGAACTCCAAGTACTGGAAACTCTGACGGAGGGGATTGAAATTGCGTTGCAGAATAAGGCGCTGGCTGTCCCGCTTTTACAAAATGTATTTCCTTTGGTTAAAATGCCTAAGCTGGATGAAATCCCTCTGGATGAAAAAGTGGACGAAAAAGAATATAAAGCGCAATTAGAAAGCCTGCAGGATCATCTCAGGGATCTCCATAACAGGCTATACCGCAAACAAGTCCCGGTGATTATTGCTTATGAAGGCTGGGATGCAGCAGGGAAGGGCGGGAATATCAAGCGCATTACGGAAGCGCTTGACCCAAGGGGGTTTGAGGTGCATCCGATTGCCAGCCCGGAACCGCATGAGAAGGCCAGACATTATTTATGGCGTTTCTGGACCAGGCTTCCTAAGACAGGACATATTGCTATTTTTGACAGGACATGGTATGGGCGGGTAATGGTGGAGCGGCTGGAAGGCTTCTGCAGCGAAAACGACTGGAAACGGGCTTATCATGAAATCAATGAGTTTGAAAAGGAGCTGGCTGACTGGGGTGCGGTCATGATCAAGTTCTGGGTACAGATTGATAAGGATACTCAGCTGGAACGGTTTGAAATGAGACAGAAGACGCCGGAAAAGCAGTGGAAAATCACGGAAGAAGATTGGCGGAACCGGGAAAAGTGGGATGCTTATGAGGATGCGGTAAATGAAATGATACAAAAGACCAGTACGGTTTATGCGCCTTGGTATATATTGGAGTCGGTAGATAAAAAATATGCGAGGCTGAAAGCTTTGAAAATCGTAATAGAACGGCTGGAAGCGGCTTTAAAAGAGTAGGGCTGTTAGGTCTTGCATGATTTGGGAATATGGATTAAGATTAATTTAACGATATCATCAGAAAAGCGTGAGAAGAAGGAGGAACAACGTGGGTACAATAGCAAATGAAAAGGTAATGGAAACAATTGCGGCAAAGTTTCAGACAGAAGGGGAAATCGTGGAACTGATTCCTTTTGGGAACGGATATATTAATGACACCTTCCGCATTACATGCAAATTGCCGGAAGAAAAGGAAATAAGGTATATTCTTCAGAAAATGAACAACAGCATCTTTAAGAATCCGTCAGAACTGATGGAAAATGTGATGAATGTAACCTCATTTTTGCGGAAGAAAATCATTGCGGCAGGCGGCGACCCTAACAGGGAGACTTTGAACGTAATTCCTACGAAAGATGGGAAGAATTATCTGGACAATGGGGAAGAATGCTGGCGGATGTATATTTTTATCGAAGGGGCTACTTGCTATGATGAAGTAAAAACACCGGAGGATTTTTATAACAGCGCAGTTTCTTTCGGGAATTTCCAAAGACTGCTGTCGGATTACCCGGCAGAGACTTTGCATGAAACCATTGTGAATTTCCATAATACCGTCAGCCGTTTTGCCGACTTTAAGAAGGCAGTGGAAGAGGACGTGTGCGGCCGGGCAAAGGAAGTGCAGGAAGAAATAAATTTCATATTGGATAGGGAAAAAGACGCTCATATTATCTGCGATGCACTGGAAGAGAAAAGAATTCCTTTACGCGTGACCCATAACGACACGAAACTGAATAATATTATGATAGATGACAAGACAGGGAAAGGGCTTTGCGTGATTGACTTAGATACAGTTATGCCGGGTTCGGCTCTTTATGATTTTGGGGATTCTATCCGCTTCGGGGCGAGTACAGGGGCGGAGGACGAAGTCAACCTGGATTTGGTGACTCTTGACCTGGAGTTATTTGACGCGTATGCAAAAGGCTTTCTGGAAGGATGCGCAGGCAGCTTGACGGAAGAAGAAATCAAGCTCTTCCCGGCAGGCGCAAAAGTCATAACCTTTGAGCAGGGAATGCGCTTTTTGACAGATTATCTCCAAGGGGATACTTATTATAAAACCAGCAGGCCGGGGCATAATCTGGACAGGAGCAGGACACAGCTTAAACTGGTAGCGGATATGGAAAAGAAATGGGATGAGATGGAAAAAATTGTAGAAAAATATAGATAAGAAATAGAAGGCTGTGAGTAGACAAAGGCAGCGGAGCTTAACAGTGAACGGGAGGGTTCCCGTTCACTGTTAATATTTTCTGGTATGCATTTTCCGGTATTGCTGGGGCGTCATCCCTACGGTTTTCTTGAAAATCTGTGAAAAATAGGATTGGGAGGAGAACCCGGTGCTGGAAGCGATCTGGGCAATGGAATGATTTGTGCTGATTAAAAGTTCCATGCTGGCCTGCAGCCGTCTGGTGGACAGATAGCTGATCGGCGACTGGCCAATACAACTGGCGAAGGAATGCGCCAGATAATATTTATTAATATGGGTAATCTCCGCTAAAGTATCCAGGGTAATATTTTGGGCATAGTTGGAATCAATATAGCGTTTGGCAAGGGCGCATTCTTTGGAAATGCGGAATGTAGAGTCGGAGATAATGGACAAATCCAGTTCCCGGGAAATAAAAACGAGAAGAACCTGAAGTATGCTTTGACAAACAATATCAAATCCCGGTTTTTTTTCGTGAAATTCCTGGAGCATAAGCTGGGAATAGTCCACAAGATGGTTCTGGGAAGAGGTATAATTGTAGTGGCTGTAATTTTTCCGGTGTCCTTCTTCCTTGTCATGAAAAGAAAAAGCAAGGCCATCCACGCCGAAAACAATATATTCCATGGGATTATTGGTCATTGTTTTTTCCGTATGTTCCACATGGGGGTTAATGATCATCAGGTCATTTGGCTTTACTGGTATCATTTCGTTTTCAACGTGGAATATGCCGTTCCCATTTATGACATAAAAAAGTTCCGTAAAATGATGGGTGTGGGGAAGGCTTTGCCAATCCCCTTCATATTTGGATATGGAAATATAGCGGAGGTTGAAATTGAGTTTTGACAAATTTTGCTGCTCTAAGTTGATTCTTTCATTGCTCATTAAATACCGCCTTTCTTTTGTGCGCTTTATTGTAGCCATTTTGCTCCTATAGGAACGAAGATTTTACTCATTTTTATGTTTTATCAATATAATTGACAATAATGTAAAAATATATTGGTTAATTTGACGAACAAAGCGGAGAATGTCTTTTTCTTTTTATATAATTATACCCTATAAAAATCTAAGAATAAAGTTTTTTATTTTAAATAAAACAAGAATTATAAAAAATAGAGCAACAATGAAATTGAACAGGGAAAAATAAACAGATATACTAACCTTATAAGAAACTTGTTGTCAATAATCAACAATAAAATGCTTGTAATTTTTTTATTACGGCAAAAGGAGGACAAACATGAAAAAGAAAACGATATCTGTTTTACTGGCTGCAGCCATGGTAATCGGAACATTTGCCGGCTGTGGTTCAGCTCCTGCAAAAGAGGCGGCTCCTGCTGAGGAAGCGGCGCCTGCAGAAGAGGCAGCGCCTGCGGAAGAAGCAGCGCCTGCAGAAGAAGCAGCGCCTGCAGAAGAAGCGCCTGCGGAAGAGGCGGCTCCGGAAGAAGCGGCAGCTCCTGCATTGGAAGGAACTGTAAAAGTAGCTGCATTTGAAGGCGGATACGGCGCTGATATGTGGACAGAGGTGTGCAAGGCATTTGAGGCATCTCATCCCGGCGTGACAGTAGAACTTACTGTTGACAAAAAAATTGAAGATGTTATTACCCCTGGCATGAAAGCTGGCGATTATCCGGATGTTATCCATTGCGCAACAGGCCGTGAAGCTGGTTTGACAGAGACTCTTACAAAAGAAAAAGGGCTGCTTCCTTTGACGGATGTTATGGAAATGACAGTTCCTGGCGAAGATGTAAAAGTAAAAGACAAGATTGTTCCTGGTTTTCTTGATACTTTGGCAACCAATCCTTACGGCGACGGCGTAACCTATTATGCACCGATGTTCTACGGCCCTTGCGGACTTTTCTATGATGCAGGCCTGTTGGAAGAAAAAGGCTGGACGCTTCCTACTACATGGGATGAAATGTGGGAATTAGGCGAGAAAGCAAAAGCAGAAGGCATTTCCTTATTTACATATCCTACAACGGGATACTTTGATGCATTTATGTATGCATTATTATCCTCTGCAGGCGGCCCGGCTTTCTTTGACCAGTGTATGACATACAGCGAAGGCGTATGGGAATCCGAAGATGCAAGAAAAGTATTCGATATTGTAGCAAAACTTGCTGAGTACACAGAACCTACAACAGTTGCAAATGCAAACAACGAAAGCTTTACAAAGAATCAGCAGCTTATCTTGGATGACAAAGCAATCTTCTGCCCGAACGGCACATGGCTTCCGGGTGAAATGGCAGATGCTCCGAGAGGCGAGAACTTCAAATGGGGCTTTACAGCAATCCCGGCAGTAAATGCAGGCGGCGCAGGATGTTCTTTCTGCTGGTTTGAGCAGATGTGGATCCCGGCAGCAGCAGAGAATCAGGATCTTGCAAAAGAATTCGTAGCATATATGTATTCTGATGAAGCAGCAGCAATCTTTGCAGGCTCTAATGCAATCCAGCCTATCGTTGGTATCGGCGAAAGCTTAGAAGGCGACAACAAATTGTTCTACAGCGTATATGATACAGGCGCTACAGCAGTTATGGGCGGCTTCGCAGCTACAGCTCCGGTAGAAGGCACAACAATGGCAGATGCTTTGTTTGAAACAGTAAACAGTATCGTAAGCGGTGACAAGACTGTAGATGAATGGATCGCAGCAGTGTCAGAAGTAAGCGATAAGTATAGGGCAGCTATGGAATAAACCAAAACCTGCTGTCCGCGGGAATAAAAAGGTTTAAGCATGGGACATGCACGGAGTAATCCCCGGCATGTCCCAATTTTATCAAATACGGAACAGAATGGAGGTCATTATGAAGAACACGAAAGCAAAGAAGGCGTTTATTGTTACCTGCGTTACGCCGGCAACACTGTTATTCGTTATTTTTATGATTATTCCGACAATTAAAGTATTTAATATGTCATTGTATAAATGGGGCGGTTTTTCCAATACGAAGCAATTTGTGGGTTTGCAGAACTTTAAACTTCTTATGAGCGACAGTAATTTCTTCCGTTCCTTCCAGAATACCATATTATTAATTACTTTGGTAACGATAGTGACAATGGCATTTGCCCTTGTTTTTGCTGCTATTTTGTCAAGGGAAAAGATTGTCGGGCAGGATTTCTTCAGGATTGTATTCTACATCCCTAATATTTTGTCGGTTGTAGTTATTTCTGCTATATTTTCAGCGATTTACGATCCGAATAACGGGCTTTTAAACAGCATTCTTTCTATATTTAGGGGGAAAGATGCCACACCAATCTTATGGATGGGGGATCAGAAGATAGTTATTTATTCGCTGGTGATAGCGATGATTTGGCAGGCCATCGGTTATTACATGGTTATGTATATGGCAAGTATGGCCAGTGTCCCGGAGAGTTTGTATGAATCGGCAAATTTGGAAGGTGCGGGCAGGATCCGCCAGTTTTTTGATATTACCCTTCCGCTTATTTGGACAAATATCCGTACAACACTTACCTTTTTTGTTATTAGTTCCATTAACTTGAGTTTCCTGTTTGTAAAGGCAATGACGAATGGCGGGCCGGACGGGGCTACGGAAGTATTCTTGAGCTATATGTATCAGCAGGCTTATACGAACTCCTCTTATGGTTATGGTATGGCGATCGGTGTGCTGGTATTTGCGTTCTCCTTTGCGCTTTCCGCTGTCGTAAATGTGGCTACCAAACGTGAGCCGCTGGAATTCTAAGGAGGTGGAATGATGAATAATAAGAAATTTGCCGGAAATGATAAAGTTGTAAAAATATTTATATACATAGCGTTAATTCTGCTGGCGGTCAGCATCATTGTTCCTGTTGCCTGGGTATTTATGGCATCCGTAAAGGAGAATTCTGAATTCTATGGTAATCCGTGGACGCTGCCGAAAGGATTGTATTTCCAGAATTTTTCCGATGCATTTACAAAAGCAAGCATGGGTTCCTATATGGTAAACTCCGTTATTGTCACGGCATTGGCATTAGTTCTTTTGCTGGTGATTGCACTGCCGGCAGCTTATACTTTGGCCAGATATAAGTTTATGGGAAGCAAGCTTCTGAATATTCTTTTTATGGGGGGTTTGTTCATTAATGTTAACTATATCGTAGTGCCTATTTTCCTGATGCTGGTGGATGCGGATAAGCTAATGAAGACTTGGTTTGGGTCGGGGGTTTTCCTGAATAATCTTTTTGTAACAGCTTTGGTATATGCATCAACAGCCCTTCCGTTCACAATATACCTTTTATCAGGGTTTTTTGTGACGATTCCTAAGGATTACGAGGAAGCGGCTTTTGTGGATGGGAGCGGTTACTTCAGGACGATGATCACAATCATGATGCCTATGGCAAAACCGAGTATTGTTACGGTCATCCTTTTTAACTTCCTGTCATTCTGGAATGAATATATTATATCCATGACATTGCTGACAAAGGAAAACAAGACTTTGCCGGTAGGCTTGATGCAGCTTATGCAGGCACAGAAGGCAGCGGCAAATTACGGGCAGCTATACGCCGGTTTGGTGATTGTTATGCTGCCGACGCTGATTCTGTATATTCTGGTGCAGAAGAAACTTACCCAAGGTATGAGCTTAGGCGGCCTGAAAGGCTAATGAGGCAGAAAGCGGGAGGAAGAAGATATGAATAAATGGACAAATATCATTATAAATGCAGTAATATTTATAGTAGGTATCGTGCTGATCTGCACACAGCAGAGAAAGGTAGGGCCTACGGGCTTATTGCTTATGGTTGTCGGACTTGCCGGAATATTATTTTTACTTTACCGTTATAACAAACAGTATACGAAGTAGATATGCATAGTGACAGTTCAGCCTTTTGCTGCGGCAAGCGGGAGGCTGGGCTGTAACTGCGCATATGGTATCAGGCCGGGATGTACGGCGAGGAGGAGAATATGAGTATAACAGGAAGGCTGACATTGCCTACTGATGTGGATATGGTGGATGAAACAATACGTTTGAAAAATCTGCTTGGGGCAGATGCTTTAAGGGACTGTGACGGAACGGTGATGCCCGGGGAGCTTTTGTCTCAGGATGCAAAGAAATATGCTACCTATTACACGACCAGAAAGGATAATGAATGGGCGAATGCAAATCCTGATGAAATACAACAGGAATATTTAATCAGCGAAAGAGTGACAGCGAGAGATACAAAGCTGCGCATCCGGCTGATGAAGGGATTTCATACAGAACAGTTAAAAGTAAATAGTATGGATGACCCTAAAAGATGGTGGGAAGTCATAGACAGGACGACCGGGGAGGTAGTGCCGGCCGATCAATGGGAATATGACGAGACGACTGGGGAAGTGGAGCTGGAAAGTGTGAAATATCACCAGTATACGGTCAGCTTTTTAGCTTTTCTGATCTGGGATCCGGTGCATATGTATAATTTTATTACAAATGACTGGAAGGATGCTCCTCATCAACTGACTTATGATGTCAGGCAGCCGAAAACACAGAAATATGTAAAAGAAAAATTAAAAAAATGGTGTGAGGAAAACCCGGAAATTGATGTGGTGCGTTTTACTACCTTTTTTCATCAGTTTACGCTTACGTTTGATGAGAAAAAAAGGGAAAAGTATGTGGAGTGGTTTGGCTATAGCGCCAGTGTAAGCCCATATATCCTGGAACAGTTTGAAAAATGGGCAGGATATAAATTCCGCCCGGAGTTTATTGTGGATCAAGGCTATCATAATTCCATTTTCCGTGTGCCGAGCAAGGAATTTAAGGATTTTGTAGAATTCCAGCAGATAGAGGTAAGTAAACTGGCAAAAGAGATGGTGGATATTGTACATTCATATGGAAAAGAAGCAATGATGTTCCTGGGGGATCACTGGATTGGAACAGAGCCTTTCGGGAAATATTTTGCCAATATCGGTTTGGACGCAGTAGTGGGTTCTGTGGGTGATGGCGTTACATTGCGTATGATTTCTGACATTGAAGGAGTGAAATATACAGAAGGAAGACTGTTGCCCTATTTCTTCCCGGATGTTTTTTGCGAAGGAGGGGATCCGATTAAGGAAGCGCAGGAAAACTGGATAAAAGCAAGGAGGGCGATTCTACGTTCGCCTTTGGACCGGATCGGTTACGGCGGATATCTGAAACTGGCTTCTGAATGGCCGGGATTTATTAATGAAATACAGCATGTGGTCGATGAATTCCGCTTGATCCATGAAAACATGAATGGGACAAAGTCATATGTGGCTCCCTTTAAGGTTGCAATCTTAAACTGCTGGGGAAATCTAAGAAGATGGATGGCCAATCAGGTGCATCATGCGATCTGGCATAGGGAAATCTACTCTTATGTAGGGATTATTGAATGCCTGAGCGGGATGCCTTTTGATGTGGAGTTTATTACCTTTGATGAAATCAGGGACGGTATTCCCGACGGTATAAAAGTAATTATCAATGCCGGCGATGCTTACACTGCTTTCAGCGGTGCGGAAAACTGGAAGGATGAGAAGGTTTTAACTGCTATCAGGGAGTTTGTGGATAATGGAGGCGGCTTTATTGGGGTAGGCGAACCTTCGGCCTGTCAGTTTGAAGGACGCTATTTCCAGTTAAGCGATGTGCTGGGCGTGGACAGGGAGATGGATTTTTCTCTTAGCGTTGACAAATATAATGAGCTGAATGTGGATCATTTTATTTTAGAGGATATTAAAGGGGAGATAGACTTCGGGGAAGGAATGAGCCGGATCTATGCTCAGGGAGAAAATTACCAGATTTTGAATATGGACGGGGAATACTGCCGTCTGGCAGTAAACAAATATGGAGACGGGCGGAGCGTTTATTTTTCCGGTCTGCCTTATTCCCCTCAAAACTGCCGTGTGCTTTTGCGTGCTATTTATTATGCCGCAGGCATGGAAGAGGAAATGAAGAAATACTATGTTACCAATGTGGATACAGAAGTGGCAGTATTTGAAAAAACAGGAAAGATTGCCGTCATTAATAATGCAAGGGAAGACAGATATACAGAACTTTATATTAATGGCAAAAAGGCATGCGGCCTGGATTTGAAAGGAATGGAAATGCGCTGGGTGGATATACAGTGACGGTTCCTTGAGGTTGAAACAGGGAGGGATGACCGTGCCGGAAAACTGAAACAGTTTTCCGGCACGGGTTTTTTGTATACCAGGAAAGCGTCCTGCACTTTCCTGGTATATAAAAGCCCTATTGATAAACTCTCTTGCATACATTTATTTTTTACTTTATAATAAAACCTGACAGCGGAAAGACGGGATTGGATAAGGAGGATGGGAATGATTAAGTTATATGACGGCGGCGCATATCTTGTAAATGGAATGGATATTGTTCCGGATGGGAAAGAAGCGCAGGCGGCAGTGAAGGAGAAAACAGGAAAGGATATCAGTAAAGAAGAAGCAGCAAAGGAGACAATTGCTTACCGTATTTTGGAGGAGCATAATACTTCCGGAAATATGGACAAGCTGAAGATAAAATTTGATAAATTGACTTCCCATGATATTACTTTTGTGGGGATTATACAAACGGCGCGGGCATCGGGGCTGGAAAAATTCCCGGTTCCTTACGTGCTGACGAACTGCCATAATTCCTTATGCGCGGTGGGCGGCACGATCAATGAAGACGATCATATGTTTGGTCTTACATGTGCAAAGAAATACGGAGGAGTATATGTGCCTCCTCATCAGGCAGTTATCCACCAATATGCAAGGGAAATGCTGGCAGGGGGAGGACGGATGATTCTTGGCTCGGATTCCCATACCCGTTATGGAGCTCTTGGGACAATGGCGATGGGGGAAGGGGGTCCGGAACTGGTAAAGCAGCTTCTCAACCAGACTTATGATATTAATATGCCAGGTGTGGTAGGGGTTTATCTGACGGGTGAACCGGCAAAAGGGGTAGGTCCCCAGGACGTGGCTTTGGCAATTATCGGTGCAGTATTTGGCAACGGTTATGTGAAAAATAAAGTGATGGAATTTGTAGGGCCGGGCGTGGCTTCCTTAAGCGCTGATTTTAGGATTGGCATTGATGTGATGACGACGGAAACGACCTGTCTGTCTTCTATATGGAAAACGGACGGGCAGATTGAAGAGTTTTATGAAATTCATGGAAGAAAGGAAGACTACAAAGAACTCAATCCGGGGGAGACGGCATACTATGACGGTATGATTGCCGTGGATCTTAGCGGCATTAAACCGATGATTGCGATGCCATTCCATCCAAGCAATACTTATACAATTGAGGAGTTAAATGCTAACTTGGACGATATTCTGGACGATGTAGAGAAAAGGGCGGCGGTCAGTCTTGACGGAGCCGTGGATTTTAGCTTAAAAAATAAAGTAAAAAACGGAAAATTTTATGTAGACCAAGGCATTATTGCCGGATGCGCAGGCGGCGGTTTTGAAAACATTTGTGCAGCGGCGGATATATTGAAAGGTTCTTATATTGGTTCGGACGGGTTTACTCTGAGCGTATACCCTGCTTCTATGCCGGTTTATATGGAACTGATAAAAAATGGCTGTGCAGCGGCTTTGATGGAAACGGGCGCCGTACTGAAAACAGCATTCTGCGGGCCTTGCTTTGGCGCGGGGGATACGCCGGCGAACAATGCATTCAGCATCCGTCATTCCACGAGGAATTTCCCTAACAGGGAAGGTTCTAAGCTGCAGAATGGGCAGATTTCATCCGTGGCGCTTATGGATGCCCGTTCGATTGCGGCAACGAGCGCGAACAAAGGGGTATTGACTCCGGCTACGGATTTTGACGGGCCGATTGGGAAATATCAATATCATTTCGATTCTAATATTTATGCAAACCGGGTATTTGATTCAAAAGGGAAAGCAGACCCTGCAGCGGAAATCCAATTTGGCCCAAATATTAAAGACTGGCCGAAGATGTGCGGACTGCCGGAAAATCTTGTGCTTAGGGTAGTGTCTGAGATTCATGACCCGGTAACGACAACGGATGAACTGATCCCGTCAGGGGAGACTTCCTCTTACCGTTCCAATCCTTTGGGGCTGGCGGAATTTACGCTTTCCAGAAAAGACCCGGCTTATGTGGGCCGTGCAAAGGATATCCAGGAAGCGCAGAAAGCGGTGATGGAAGGAAAATGCCCGCTGGAGGCAAAGCCTGAACTGAAAGCAGTGATGGAAGTCATTCATCAGATGTATCCTGAAGCGGGGGAAGGCAATATAGGGTTTGGATCTACAATCTTTGCAGTAAAGCCGGGCGATGGTTCGGCAAGGGAACAGGCGGCTTCCTGCCAGAAAGTGCTTGGGGGCTGGGCAAATATTGCCAATGAATATGCAACGAAGAGATACCGTTCCAATCTGATTAACTGGGGAATGCTCCCGTTCCTTATAGAAGGGGATCATAAACAGCTTCCCTTCCGGAATATGGATTATCTTTTCCTTCCGGATATTAAAAAGGCAGTAGAGGAAAAGATGGATCGTATCAAGGCGTATGTAGTAAGCGGAAAGGAAATGAAAGAGTTTGAATTATCCTTGGGCGAGCTGACGGATGAAGAACGTCAGATCATCTTAAAAGGGTGCCTGATTAATTATAACAGAGTTTCATAAAAGAAAATTGGAGGAGAATGCTTAAATTAAGGCAATTCCCCGTATGGGGAATGCCTGGGTTATAGGCATTCTCCCTATGAGTTTTAGCTGCTGTTTTTGGGCAGCGGGGAGGTCAATATGAAGAAAGAAAGATATTTGCCTTTGCTCGGCCTGTGTATATTATTGGTAATATGCATGGGCTGTACGAATATAAAAGGAACACAAAAAGAAGAAGCCGAAAAGATCATGCAGGAGGAAAAGGCAGAAGCCGGGAATGCCCAAGTTCAGGAAGCAGTCCGGGAAGCAGATGCGGGAGGGGTGCAGGAACAAGATCCGGAGACCAGGCCAGATGAAAGCGTGGAAGAAGAAAAGGAAAAGCAAGAGCAGGGAGCGGCCGGAACCGGAGAACAGGAAGAAAGCGTAGCGGATAAACCGGAAGAAGCAAAACAGGAAAGTGCGGGGGAATATGAGGCCGACAGCCCGGAGCCGAAAATAGAAATTTCTGATATAGAGCCTATATCGGTATATACTACAGCAAATGTGAATGTACGTTTTGCGCCTTCTGTAAATGCGGATATTTTAGATTTGGCCCCCCGGGGGAGCGTATATGAAAAAAATGGGGAAGGGGAAGGATGGAGCCGGATTATCATAGACGGGGAAAGCTACTATATGAAATCCGATTATTTAAGGGAAAGAAAGCCGTCCGGCGGAAGCGGGGGACATTTCATTGCTATTGACGCGGGACATCAGTCGAGGGGGAATAGTGAAAAAGAACCGGTAGGACCAGGGGCATCAGAAATGAAAGCGAAAGTAACAGGAGGAACCAGAGGCACAACGACCGGATTATATGAGTATGAGCTTACCCTTATGGTTTCCGAAAAGCTAAAAGCAGAGCTGGAGAGCCGGGGTTATGAAGTTTATATGGTCAGGGAAAGCCATGACGTAGACATTAGCAATGCTCAAAGGGCGCAAATGGCTTATGATTCAGGGGCGGAGATTTTTGTAAGGATTCATGCAAACGGTTCGGAGAGCAGCAGCGCCAACGGGGCTATGACAATATGCCCGACCGGGGCAAATCCGTATATTCCCGGTTTATATGAGGATAGTAAAAGACTTTCTTCCGTTATATTGGACGGGTTGACGGCCAGTACGGGCTGCCGCAGGGAAAGGGTATGGGAAACAGATACTATGAGCGGCATTAATTGGAGTATGATTCCGGTGACTATCGTAGAAATGGGATATATGACAAATCCGGAAGAAGATATGAAAATGGCGGATGAAGGTTATCAGCAGTTAATTGCTGTTGGAATAGCGGATGGGATTGACGGATATTTTAATTAAAGTCAATAGGGGAGCTGATAGAGAAGGTATAAAGTATTTTCTGGCATTTCCGATATATAAAATACAAGAATATGGCATTCCCGGCCGGGACCTTGTTTTTGAAGATAAAAGTAAACGCTTGGGCTTTCGTCTGGCGCAAGCTGGAGTGCGGATGCCGGATGTGACATCTGACAAAGGGATGTCTTGCCGGATCCGTGGCCGAAACGGAAATGGAGGTTAAAAATGCGGATTGGTTCCTCGAATATAGGGATGGGATCTTCAAGGGAGTATAGTTCCTTGAATGCCAGAAGAACCAGTATAATGGTTATGGCAGGAAATGCGGGTTTACGGATGAACCCTGAGGCAGAGGATGGAACCGGGAAAAAAAGCATTACAGGCGAAGATGCCTGGAAAAAATTTTATGGCGAGGATGCGTATGCAGAACAAAAGAATGAACTGAAAGAGAAGCTCAGGGAAATGAATTCCCATACGGGAATAAAAAAATTATCTCATCTGAAGAACAAAAGAGATGCCCTAAGTACAGTAAGAGACAGATGTATGCAGTATTTGGTCGGTATTTTTTGGGGGGAAGTCAGGAGATGGGATTTTGGGATTACCATGTATAGGCAGGCGGATGTTTTTTTGGGCGGGCAGACGGTGAGCCAGGCTGTTGCGTACCGTGATGAAATATATATGGAAGAAAAGGAAGAGACAGTTTTTTCCACGCAAGGAACCGTACAGACACAGGACGGGCGGACGATCCGGTTTCATTTAAATGTACAGATGAGCCGGAGCTTCCAGGCTTATTATGAGGAAAATCTGATACGGATAGAACAAAAAATGATAGATCCTCTGGTGATTAACCTGGAAGGAAATGTGGCAGACTTGCAGGATCAGACTTTTTTCTTTGATTTGGATGCAGACGGAGTGGAAGAGGAAATTTCCATGCTGGGAAGCGGGAGCGGTTATTTAGCGCTTGATAAAAATGGCGATGGAATGATTAATGATGGAAGTGAACTGTTTGGGACAAAGTCAGGGAACGGATTTGCAGATCTTGCCGCTTATGACCTGGACGGGAACGGCTGGATTGACGAGAATGATGCGGTTTGGGATAAGCTGCTGATCTGGACGAAGGACGAAAACGGCAAGGATATCTGTTATAAGCTTTCAGAGAAAAACGTAGGGGCTATCTGTCTTGCGGATGCGGATACAGACTTTGCCTTGACGGATAAGGACAATGCTGTAAACGGAAGAATCCGGAAGACTGGTATTTTTCTATATGAAAACGGCTATGCGGGAACGGTTCAGCATGTGGATATAGCCAGTCATGAGCAGCAGGACGGGCAGGAAAGCAAACGTTTTGAAGCGGTAGGATAGTGCGGGAAGCGTTTCGGAAGCTTATGCCGGAATATTTCTTGGCGGAATATTTCTCAGCGGAAAATATTCCGTTAAGAAGCGCTTTTACAACTCATGTCAGTGATTTCCAGTAGCATAAAACGGATACCGGTACATACAATAGTGTAGAGGTGTCCTATGGAAAAATTAGAAATAGTAAACAATTTAATAAAAAACAGAAGGAGCGGATCTGGCCCGGATTACAGGGACGCAGTTGCAATCCTTCTGTTTATTTTTTTGCTCCCATATATCGTATCTTTTTTCTTTGGAAATGCAGGAATGGAGATGGAAGAAGGGGAGGCAGAGGTATTGCAGGAAGAAGAAAGAGGGGGAAAGGGCAAGGGCGGAAAGCAGGAGCTATTTTGGGAAGATATGGAGAAGGCAGAGTTTATTGTCTGTAATACAACGGCTGCGGGAACGGAAATGATGCCGCTTGAGGCATATCTTGTCAGCAGGCTGCCTTCTACAATCCCTATGGAGTATGAGATGGAGGCGCTAAAAGCACAGGCGGTAGTGCTGCGGACAGAGCTTATGAGATTATACTATGATAAACGGACAGAAAAAGAGGATGGGAAAGTCTATATTTATGTGGAGAGCAACATAGTCAAAACCGACGGGGATATGTACCAAAAGTGCATAGATGCAGTGAACAGTACAAAGGGGATGTATCTGGCCTATGAAGGATATCCGATAAAAGCCCCTTATTTTGCGGTAAGCGCAGGGGCTACCAGGAATGGGAATGAAGTGTTTGGAAGTGATGAATATGGATATTTGAAATCTGTTGTATGCGGGAGGGATTTTACTTCCGGCGATTATGTACATAGCGAAAGGATGGACAGGGATATTTTTCTGGAACGGGTGCGGGAATTCCGCCCTAAAATAGAGTGGAAGGAGGGGGAGATGCCGGAAGAAGCCTTTCCGGTAAAAAGGGATAGGGCTGGATATGTGATGGAAATCGGCGTTGGGGAGAACGCTATGTCCGGTGAATTGTTCCGGACAATATTCGCATTGAATTCTTCATGCTTTGAGATAAGGGAAGAAGGGGGTACTGTTATCATTAAGACAAAAGGAGCGGGGCATGGATTGGGGCTATGTCAGTACGGGGCCAATGAAGCTGCAAAGAAAGGAAGCGATTATATTGACATACTGAACTATTTTTTCTCGGAAATTGTCATAGAAAAAACTGAATAAAGAATCTGAAACAGGCAAAACTATCGATGAAGAGTCAAAACCGGAAATAGGAATCGGATATAAATTCTGTTAGGAGGAATGAAAATGAGAAGAAGAAACGGAAGCGGAGCCAAAAAGGAAAGAATGATTATGGCGCTCTCATCGGTATTTGTACTGGCTGCTTTAACAGCAACGGGATTATTTTTCAGGGGAAAAAGTGAAGATCAGAATGATGGCTATGTGGTCGATTTCAGCGCCATAGAAAATGAAACCACGGATATGGCCCAGAATAACAGCACGGAAATACAAGGCGTAATGGATAACCCGGCTGCCCTGGATATGGCGGGGGCGCAGGAAATGAATGAAAACGCAGTGACGGCAGACGATTTAGACTATGATCCATATTTTCAGGAAACAAATTCCGTAAATGTGGAGAATGAAGAGGAAGAGACAGAGGAAAAGAAAGAAGAGGAAAAAGTAGCAGAGGGCAAAACCAGCGAAAAGGACAAGGAGAAGAATGAGAAAGGCGAAGAAGGGATGATTGATGAAAGCATGGATTCAGCGACCTTGGAGGAAGTGGCCCGTATGGAAGAAATGGAGGATACGCTGGCCCTTGCAACTTCTACCTCTATCCAGCCAGCATTGACTTTTGGGGATAATGATACGCTGGCATGGCCAATTGTGGGAAATGTGCTGATTAACTATAGCATGGACAAGACTGTTTATTTCCCTACGTTGGAACAATATAAATATAATCCGGCCATTATTATTTCGGCGGTAGAAGGGGAATCTATCACAGCGGCAGCTAACGGAAAGGTAAACAGGGTTTATAGCGATCCCGAATTAGGAAATGTCGTAGTTATGGAGTTGGGGAACGGTTATGAGATAACTTATGGGCAGCTCAAGGACATTACAGTGTCGGAAGGCGGTTTTGTAAATCAGGGCGATATGATAGGCAGTGTGGCAGCGCCGACAAAATATTACGTGCTGGAAGGATGTAACGTATATTTTAAACTGACAAAGGATGGTGAACCGGTTAATCCTATGACGAAGCTGCATTAAACCGCAAAGAGGAAAAAAATATCTGTCCGTACAGAAAAAATGATTCATGTTTGCTGCAGGAGATTGAGAGCCGGCGCGGAAACCTGTCCTAATAGGAATCCGCGCCGGAGTTCAGTTGGGGATATCCCTGCGGGATGCTGCAGGGCAATGATTCCGGCGGCAGCGTTTGAATATAAAAAAACAAATTTAGCGCTTGTACGGGCGGCTGCCTGGCTGGCGGTTTATGGGAACAAAAATAGAAGAGGTGAAAATAGAATGCAAAGATATTTATTAAACGGACGGATTCTGACAATGGCGCCTAAAGAGACGGAAAGCAATGAGGGAGAAAAGAGGCGGGAATATAAAAACGGCTTTATACGGATAGAGAAGGGAAAGATTGCACAGATAGGGGATATGGATGAACTAGGGCATATTCCCGTAAAGGATGGCAGGACAGATGTGATAGACGCAGAAGGAAGGCTGGTCATGCCGGGAATCATTGAGGCCCATTGCCATATGGGGATTACCGAGGAGAAAAAAGGGATGGAAGGGGATGACTGTAATGAAAACGTACAGCCGGTTACCCCATATCTTAGAGCGGTCGATGCGGTGAATACGATGGATGCAGCCTTTGATGATGCGGTCAGGGCTGGAATAACTTCAGCTATGATTGGCCCGGGAAGCTCCAATGTGGTAGGCGGGCAGTTTGTCTTTGTGAAAACAAAGGGAAGAAGGATTGACGATTTGATTGTCCTTGCCCCTGCCGCTATGAAAATAGCGTTCGGCGAAAACCCGAAAGTGAATTTTTCCGGCCAAGGAAAAATGCCCGTGACCCGTATGGCGATTGCGGGGATGCTGCGGGAAGAGCTTTTCAAGGCCAGGCAATACGTGGAAAAACGAAAAAAAGCCAAAAAGGAAGGGGAAGGATTTGAAAAGGATTTCCGGTATGAGTGCTGGGTTCCGGTATTTGAAAGAAAGATCCCGTTAAAAGCGCATGTCCACAGGGTGGACGATATTTTTACGGCAATCCGGATTGCAAAAGAATTTGGGCTGAAAATGACATTAGATCATTGCAGCGAAGGGCATTTGATTGCAGAAGAAATCTCAAAGGAGGGGTTTCCGGCAATTGTAGGCCCGGACTTGTCGAGCAGGAGTAAGATTGAAGTACAGAATGTAGCCTTTAAAACAGCAGGGATTTTGAGCGCGGCAGGGGTGAAAGTAGCTGTGACTACAGACCACCCAGTATCCTTAATCCAGTCCCTGCCCATATGCGCAGGGCTGTGCGTAAAGTCGGGAATGGAGGAAGATGAGGCTTTAAGAGCTATCACGATCCATGCCGCGCAGATATGCAATGTAGCGGACAGGGTAGGAAGTCTGGAAATAGGAAAGGATGCGGACATTGCTGTTTTTGACGGGAATCCTTTGCATTCGGCAACGGAAGTGTATTGTACCTTGATTAACGGGGAAATTGCATACCATAGGGAGAACGGGGTTTAAAAGCTTCTGCCCGCCTGGCTCCTATGCTTTGGGCAGATCATCGGTACAGGTTGATGGAAATGAAGGGCGGATATAGAAGGGAATATGTCTTGGTCTTTGGAGATTGCTTTCCATGTTTATACGGACTTTGGTATTTACCTAATGGTATGTTGGGGGTATAATTTGAATATCATTAACTGGTAAAGAAAGTGAAAGGATAAGGTAATAAACATGAAAGTCGTCGTTTTGACAGGGGGGATCAGCACGGAAAGGGATGTGTCCCTTAGCTCCGGGAAGATGATCTATGAAGCGGTAAAGAGAAACGGGCATCAGGCTGTTTTGTTGGATGTGTATTTAGGATATACGGGGAAGGATGTAAAAGATATTTTTGAAAAAGAGGAAGACTGGGCAAAAGAAATCGGGTCGATCGGGTTAAGCAACCCGGATATCCAGGCGGTAAAGGCGATGAGGGAAGACGGGGGAAAAAATTTTTTCGGCCCTAACGTAATCCCGGTCTGTCAGGCGGCGGATGTGGTATTTTTGGCTCTTCATGGGGAAAATGGGGAAAACGGGAAGATTCAGGCTTGCTTTGACCTGATGGGCATTGTCTATACAGGAACAGATTATGTCAGTTCTGCCCTTTGCATGGATAAAGGGCTGGCAAAGGAGTTGCTTGACTATCATGGGATTCCCACGCCGAAAGGGTTTTGCCTGAAAAAGGGGGAAATCTTTGAAGGGACAGTGCCATTTCCCTGTGTAGTGAAATCCTGCTGCGGAGGTTCCAGCGTAGGGGTATGCATCGCAAAGAATGAGAAGGAATATGAAGAGGCTTTGGAAGAGGGATTCCGTTATGATGATAAAGTAGTTATTGAACAATACATAAAGGGAAGGGAATTTTCCGTGGGGGTAATAGACGGTAAGGCATTGCCGGTAATTGAGATTGCCCCTGTCAGCGGTTTTTACGATTATAAAAATAAATATCAGGCAGGCAGTGCAGTAGAGACTTGCCCGGCTCTGCTTTCCGAAAGGAAAACGCGGGAGCTGCAGCATCTGGCAGTACGGGTATTTCAGGTTCTGCGCCTGAAAAATTATGCCCGGATGGACTTTATGATGAACGAGGAAGAAGAAATTTTCTGCTTAGAAGCCAATACCTTGCCAGGCATGACGCCTACATCCTTGCTTCCACAGGAGGCAAGAGCGGCAGGGATAGAGTTTGACCATCTTTGCGGGAGAATTATGGCATCCGCTTTAGGGGATGCTGATTTTTGACGGGCAGAAATAAAATAGGTAAAAAGACCGGAGGCTGGAAAGGCAGAGAATCATGAAGAATTTAACTTTGAAAAAGATAGCGGAGGCATGTAACGGCAGATTATATCATTATTGTCCGGAAAAAGACAAAGAGGTATCCGGGGTAGAGCTGGATTCACGGAAAGTGAAAGAGAATTTCCTTTTTATTGCGGCAAAAGGGGAAAGGACGGACGGGCATAATTTTATTGGGGAAGTATTCTCAAAGGGGGCAGCAGGGGTTATATGCGAAAAGGAGCCGGAGGGGGAAAACGGGGTTTGTATTTTAGTAAAGGATTCCTTTCAGGCATTAAAGGACATAGCGAGTTTTTATAGGCAAGGGTTGGACATTACAATAGTCGGCATTACCGGAAGCGTAGGAAAAACAAGCACGAAAGAATTCATTGCTTCCGTATTGGAGACAAAATATAGCGTATTAAAAACAGAGGGGAACTTTAATAATGAGATAGGGCTTCCCTTAACAGTCCTGAAAATCAGGGAGAACCATGAGGCAGCGGTGCTGGAAATGGGCATCAGTGATTTTGGGGAAATGCATAGGCTGAGCAGGATAGCAAGGCCGGATATTTGTGTGCTGACCAATATTGGCCAATGCCATCTGGAGAATTTGAAATCCAGGGAGGGGATACTGAAAGCTAAGTCGGAAATCTTTGATTTCATGAAAGAGGATGGCACAGCCTGCTTAAACGGTGACGATGGTATGCTTAGAACGGTAAAGACAGTGAAAGGGAAAGCGCCGCTGACGTTTGGCATGGCGGAGGATCATACAGTTTATGCGGATAGAATAGAAAAGAAAGGATTGTTCGGAAGCGAAGCGGATTTCCATGTAGGAGGGGAGGTTTTTCATGTGGGGATTCCTTTGCCGGGAGAGCATATGATTTACAATGCTTTGGCGGCTGCCTTGACAGGGAGCGTTATGAAACTGACAAAAGAGGAGATCATAGAGGGGATAGAGTCGGTAAAGCCGGTGGGCGGCAGAAGCAATCTCATGAGGCTGGGGGATAAGACGGTGATAGATGACTGCTATAACGCCAACCCTGTCTCTATGTGCGCTGCCCTGGATCTGCTGTCTACTGCATTGACGCGGAAAGTGGCGGTTTTGGGGGACATGTTTGAACTAGGGGAAAAAGAAAAGGAAATGCATGATAAGGTAGGAGCTTATGCTGCCGGATTAGGGATAGATGTGATTATCTGCATTGGAAAGCTTGCGGGGAATATATATGAGGGAGCTTATAGAACTATGAAAGGGCAAGCTTCCGGGAAAGGGGAGATTTATTATTTCCCCAGCAAAGAGGAATTTATGGAAAAGCAGATGGTCATGATAAAGGAAGGGGACACTATTCTTGTAAAGGCTTCCCATGGCATGGAATTTGAAAAGATCATAGCGATGTTTACGGAAGAGGATACCGTATAAGAACCAGCAGGAGTAAAAATGGAAGATACAATGAGAAAAAAGCGGCATGAAGGACAAGAAACTTTTCTGGGGAAAGCAAGAGCCTGGACAGCGGGTTTATACTTGATACTTATGCTTGGCTTATATCCTTTGTTCCAGGTGAACGGATATTTGGATCTGGTATATAAAAAATGGGCAATGTTTTTATGCGCTACAGCCGTTGCAGTAGCGGTGAGTTTCATATGTTATCTGCTTGAGCGGGCAGCGCGGATCAAGCATAAGAGGAAAGCGGTATGGCTTCCTGTGGACTGGTTTGTGGCGGGGTATTTTGTTTGCGCAGTGATTTCATATGTTGGCGCGGCGGACAAGGGATCGGCATTGTGGGGAGTGGATACATGGTATACGGGCTTTGCGGCGCAAGCGCTGTTTGCCGGAATTTATTTTATGATTTCCACAGGGTATGTACGGGTGCCTTTTCTGGACATTCTGGGGGCAGCGGCGGGTACGGCGGTAGCTGCAATGATTCTTTTGCAGCGTTTTGGCGTGGATGTATTCCATTTTTACCGCGGATTTGGGGAGGATGTGAAATTAAACTTTGTAGCCACGCTTGGCCAGGTAACATGGACTTCCAGTTATATAAGTATTTTGCTGATAGCCGGTATAGGGTTCTATTTTGCCGGATCGTGCGGGAAAAGGAGAATTTTATGGGGGATATGCATTGGTATCGGGTTTGCGGCTGAGATTGTATTAAACTGTGACAGCGGGATAATTGCTTTGGCTGTTGCATTTCTGATCATGATATGGCTGGCGGTGGGAGACCGTGAGAGGACAATGCGTCTAATGGAAATCTGGATGATTGCGCTGTTTTCGGCGGCAGTGACCGGCCTGGGAGAGCGGGTGTTTCAGGAACAGATGGTACCGATAGATGCTGTTTATCTGAAGGCAGCCCAAAGCATGGCCTTGTATCCGGTTTTGGCGGTTACTGCTTTCCTGTATTGGCTGGTGAAAACGGATAAAATACATATAGGAGGGAAAAGAAGGGGAGTTTTGCTGGCCAGGGGATGCTATTTTGCCGCGATAGGGCTTGGGGTATTGGCGGTTGTTTTGCTGTTTATTTTGCACGGAAAAGGATATTTTAACGGTTCCCCGACAGAGAATTATTTCCGGTTTACGGTATGGTGGGGGAACAGCCGGGGATTTATATGGCAGACGGGGGCTGCCGTATTCGGGGATTTTGGCTTATGGAGGAAACTATTTGGCTGCGGGCCGGACGGTTTTACCCCTTATGCTTATCATCTGATGGGAGATGCCATTAATGAGTTCTGGCATAACCAGATTGTGCCGAATGTGCATAATGAGTGGTTTAATGCGGTGATTAATTACGGGATGATAGGAGGAGCCGCTTATTTGGGCATTTTCATTTCTTCTGCCTGGGAATGTATGAAACGGGCATGGGGAATGGAGAGGGAGGAACAGGCCGTTGTATTTGGCTGCGGGCTGGCAGCCGCAGGCTACATCGCCCATAATGTGCTTTGCTACCAGCAGATTATCGGAACGCCCCTTATATTTATTTTAACTGGAATTGGTGTGGCGAAGATACGGCGCTTTTGCCGGGAGTAAGATCGTTTAATTTATAGTCGCTGTTTAACATGGGGAGAGGAAGCTGAAAGAATAAAAATGGAACGGTTATTCCGGCAGATGATTGGACTGTTAGAATGACGGTTCCATTTTTTATCAAGAAATTCCCGCTGCATTTTTCAGGTCAATTTCCGTAACCAGATTGACGCGCGTACCGACACAGATGGAAAGGCAGACGCCGATTGTCTGGTTCCGGTAATGGACAAAGTTGCTGATCAATAACAGCGTATCGGGGCGGTTCAGTTTTAGAAGCGCAAGGATGGGGGCTTCAATATATCCGGCATCTATCACACGGATAGACTGGGTAACGGTCAAATCTTCCGGTATTGTATCCATTTCAAAAAGGTAGGGAATGAAAGCCAAAGATAAAGGTTCCTGGAACGTATAAGTGATGCTGATGGGAATATCCCCTACATACTCCAGGTGTTTCCGGGTATTGCTTTTTTCCATTTTAATAGGGCCAAGTATATTATTGACAATATTCTGGATCCGTTCCGGGGTCATGCTGACAGGGACGACCCGGTATCCCGACAATATCAGGCGGTTATCTTTATAGGGAAAGCAGTAATAAAGCAGTTCCCGGTCTATTTTCGGCGGGCAGATATAATACCCGCTGTTTTTTCTGTTTTCAATTATGCCATCGCTGACTAGCAGTTCTAGCCCATGGCGGAGCGTACCCCGTGTAATGTTAAGCTCTGCGGCAAAGGTTCTTTCCGCAGGAAGTTTATCGCCTGGATGGAGATGGTTGACTGCGATATATTCTCTTATATATTCCTCCACTTCCAGGCTAAGCTGGTTAAAAACTTTTGGCATGGCAAATTCCCCCTTTATGTAATGAGCTGGGAAGTCAGGTTAAAGATTCCGTTTTTAATGATCCCGTCGGTATAATATTTGGAGAACGCCGGGGCGACAATGACTTCCGTGTATTCTGCAACTTGCTGTGCTTTTGTATAAGAAGTTATTTTAATATTGATAATAGGAGTATTCTCTTCCCGGTTCAGCAATTTGGCATAGGCTCCATGTATTCTCGTGGAAGAAAAAATATGTTCTATATTCTGGATGGATATCCCGTTTATGGCAAACATATCGTAAAGGGAGTATACCTGAAAATCAATATTTTCGATATGCTTTATGCTGTGGTAGGGAATGGTTGTATTCTCAATAGAAATAGGAAGGTCATTGCCCAGGCGCAGACGTATGATCTGGAACATTTCCGTGTCTTCCTCCATATGAAAAATACTCGAGTATTTGAATTTTGCTTTTCTTGTCAGGGTAGTCAGAACCTTGGAAGAGGGTTTGAAACCGGCCTCTTTTAATAGTTCACTCATCCCTTTGAAATGGACTGCGGTATCGTCAATATCTGTTTTCGTTACATAAGTACCCTTTCCGTGGACGCGTTTGAGCATACTTTCTTCTATAAGAGAATCAACGGCGGAACGGATCAGGTTCCGGCTTACATGGAATTGCAGGGCAAGTTCCCGTTCCGAGGGAATCGCAGAGCCGTAAGGATAGGACTTATCCTGGATTTTTTGCCTTATCAGATTCGTAATTTCCAATGTTTTTCCTTCGATATCCATGGAATACCCCTTTCTTGCCAATGTATTCCCGCATACAGCCTAGAAAGGCCGATGCTGGGGACACCGGTCACAAAATATTATAGCAGAAGAAAAAAGGAAAGAAAAGCATTAAAAAGTGGTATCGCAAAAACATAATAAAAATCAATAATGGTTATTTTAAAACAATAAAGATATTAAATTGGTATATTAAAAACAAAAAGAGATTGACAAAAGAAATGGTATGTGGTATTTTATAATTACAAGGTGGTTGGAACAATGGTACATAAAAACTATCTTATGCGCGCAAAATGGGAACGGAAAATGATAATGAAAAATTTTGATTGATTGTGGGAGGAAAAGCAGATGTATGGATTTGAAAACGAAACTTTTTTAAACGTGCTTCACGGAGCAGTGGCTAATATTGAAGTGATTGAAAAAGCGCTTGACCAGGCAGCGGAAAGAGGATATGAAAATGTGTTTCTGATCGGCACCGGCGGGACTTACTCCATGCTCAGTCCGCTTTCTTATATGTTAAAGACGAACAGTACCATAGAGTGGTATTATGATATTGCGGCGGAGTTTGTGAAGGCAAGACCGAAAAAACTGACGGAAAAATCCTTGATGATCACCGCTTCCTTATCGGGGGATACGAAAGAAACGGTGGCGGCGGCGGAATATGCGGTCAGCGCCGGCGCGCAGGTGATTGCTTTCGTAGGAAGCGAAGACAGCCCGCTGGGAAAAGCAGCGACTTATCCGATTGCAAATGCGGCATCGAACGACAATCTGGTGGAAGAGATCCATATACAGTTATTTGCTCTGGGCGCTATGCTGATGAAGCGGAACGGGGATTTTGAAGAGTGCGATAGATTTCTGGAAAACCTGAAGAGGATGCCGGAGGTTCTTCTGAAAGTAAGGGAACAGAACGATGAGCGGGCGCTGGCCTTTGCGGAAAAGCATAAAGACACGAAGTTCCATATGTTCGTAGGAGCGGGCAATACGTGGGGCGAGACTTATTGTTTTGCTATGTGCGTGCTGGAGGAAATGCAGTGGATTGCTACGAAATCAATCCATGCGGCGGAGTTTTTCCATGGGACAGTGGAAATGACGGAAAAGGATATGAGTTTTGTGCTGGTCAAAGGGGAAGATGAAACAAGACCCCTTGTGGACAGGGTAGAAAATTTCGTGAAACAGCATTCGGAATGCGTAGAAGTGTTTGACACAAAAGATTACGCGCTGGAAGGCATTGACGAAGACATGAGGAAATTTGTTGCGCCGATGGTGACATCCACCCAGTTAGAGAGGGTAAGCGCCCATTTCGAGCATGTCAGAAACCACAGTCTGGACATCAGGAGATATTATAGGACAGTGGAATATTAAAACAGGACGGGGGTATTGGGATGAGAAGGCTGCTGGCGGCGACCCATGGGAGGTTTGCGGAAGGAATCGGGGAAACCCTGAGATTAATTCTCGGGGCTTCCCAGCCATTGGAACTATTGAATGCGTATACGGTACCGGATTTTGATATGGCAAAAACAGCAAAAGAATACGTCTCCGCTCTTGGGGAAGGGGACGAACTGATTGTGGCTACAGATGTGTTCGGAGGAAGCGTAGCGAATGCTTTTGCGGAATATACAGCCAGCGGGCGGGTGCATGTTGTGACGGGATTAAACCTTCCGCTGCTGATCCTATTGGTATCCATGCTGGATTCGGAAGATCCTACGGAAGAGATGATAGAAAATGCCATAGAGGAAGCAAAGGAAGGCATCGTTTACGTGAACAGGGTCATAGAGGAAACAATGCGGGAAGAAGAGGAGGATGATTTCTGATGATTAAAATGTTGAGGCTGGATGAAAGACTGATTCATGGGCAGGTTGCATTTGCATGGACGAATTCCCTGGGGGCGGACTGTATTTTTGTCATTAACGATGATGTGGCGGAAAATAAACTCCGTATGACATCCTTGAAGCTGGCGGCGCCGGGGGGAGTGAAGTTTGTGGCGAAATCGGTGGATGCGGCCATAGAGCTTTTGAATGGAAACAAGACGGATAAATATAAATTATTTCTGATCGTAGATAATACGGCGGACGCTTTGCGTCTGGTCAAAGAAGTAAAAGGCGTGAACCACGTGAATTTGGGAAATATGAAAGTAAAAGAGGGGACAAGGGCGTTGACTCCGTCTATAGCCGTTACGGAAACAGATATGGAAAATATCAGGGAAATGCTTGCCGAAGGGGCGGAAGTGGAGTGCAGGGCGGTGCCTACCGATAAAAAGATAATGGTGGAAACGCTGATTTAGGGAGAGAGGAGAACGGTTATGATAATTACAGCATTATTAGTAGCAATCGTGGCCTTTCTGGCATCCATCGACGAGCAGACGTTCGGCGCGTCGATGATGTCGAGGCCGTTATTTACAGGTCCTATCGTGGGATTGATTATGGGGGATATGACGACAGGGATTCTTATGGGAGCTTCCCTGGAAGCGATGTTTATGGGATCAATTATGGTAGGGAGCGCGGTGCCGCCGGAAGTGTATGCGTCCAGCGTGTTAAGCATCGCCGTGGCAATCCAGTCGGGTGCGGAAGTTGGTACCGCAGTGGCTCTTGCCCTTCCTTTGTCCATATTCCTGCAGATGTGGAGGAACTTCTGTTATGCGATTCCCGGGAGCTGGGCAGGAAAACAGATCCAGAAAGCGGTGGAGGAAAGAAATCTGAAAAAAGCGGATTTTCTTCATTTGACAGTAGTGCCGCTGTCCATAGGCATTCCTTCAGCGCTGCTTGTATTTGTTGCCATCGCATTTGGCGCTGATTCCATTAACGCCATTTTAAATATGATCCCCGAAGTAGTAATGAACGGATTTAATGTGGCTGCCGGCGTGCTATCCTGCGTAGGGCTTGCCCTGCTGATCAAAATGATGTCCAATCATAAGGTGCTTCCCTACCTGTTTCTCGGTTTTGTGGCAGTCATCTATCTGCATATGGATGTAATCGGGGTGGCGGTTGTCGGGTTCTGCATTGCAATGATCGCGGTAAACAATATGAAATTTGAAGATGCGGAGGAGGATTTCTGATGATGGAAAATAAGATGCAAACGGCAGATAAAAAGAAGAAAGAAGGGATTATGACCGCGAAAGAGTACCGGAGCATATTCTGGAGATCTTTTACGATACAGTCTTCCTGGTCCTTTGATAAAATGATGGCCTACGGCTATATGTATGCCCTTGAAAAACCGTTAAGGAAAATTTATCCGGATGATGATGATTTTTATGCCGCATTGAGGCGCCACACGGAGACATTCAACATTACCCCGCACGTATCGCCTTTTCTTATGACATTGGGCGTAGCGATGGAGGAAGAGAATGCCA
Source organism: uncultured Lachnospiraceae bacterium (assembly GCA_910576535.1). GTDB lineage: Bacteria > Bacillota > Clostridia > Lachnospirales > Lachnospiraceae > Kineothrix. The sequence continues at coordinate 114,498 of CAJTKK010000007.1, forward strand.
AAGCAGAAAGCTTTGATACGGATTCCATCAATAACGTAAAAGTCGGGCTGATGGGGCCGCTCTCGGGAATCGGCGATTCCTTTTTCTGGGGGACGTTCCGCGTTATAGCTGCGGGCATCGGTATCGGGCTGGCACAGCAAGGGAATATATTGGGAGCTATTATTTATTTCCTGCTTTATACTGCCATACATTTTATTACGAAAATCATAGCGGGAAAATACGGCTATAAATTGGGGGTTTCTTTCCTGGAAAATGCGTCCGAGAACCATATGATGGAAAAACTGTCTTATGGAGCTTCCATTCTGGGTATGACTGTAATCGGGGCGATGATTGCCACGATGGTATCGTTACAGACTACCCTAAGTTTTACTTTGTCCGGCGCGGAAACAACGCTTCAGTCGATTTTCGACCAGATTTTTCCCGGATTGCTGCCATTGGCAGCCACCTTCCTCTGCGTATGGCTCTATCAGAAGAATGTAAAAACGATTTATATTATCCTTGGTATTTTTGCTTTATGCATTTTGGGGTGCAGCATTGGGATCCTTTAAGAGGCTGGCCGTATTCGATGTAGACGGGACGCTGAACCGGACGGAAGAATACGCAGTGCCGGCATATAGAAAGATTTTGGGCGAAATGAATGCGGAGGGCTTTACGGACGAAATGCTCCGGGACAGGATCGGCGCCGTATTTGCGGACGATATCCGGTTTTTCTTTGGCAGCCGGGCGGAAGAAAAAAGAGAAGAGTTTGAACGCCTGATTGGGAAATACTGGATGAAAGAGATGGAAGAGAAAGCAAGAACATTTCCGCATACGGAAGAAACGCTGCGGGAATTGAAGGCAAAGGGATACACTCTTGCTGTTTGTTCCAACGCGGGGAGCGGAGAAATCGCCCTGGCTCTCCATGCATTACAGATCAAGGACTATTTCAGCTATATACAGGGAATTACGGAGGAAGGAACCAAGTCCCGCAGCCTTAGCCGGCTTCTTGAGGAAATAAAGCCGGAATGGGCGGTCATGGTAGGCGACAGGTTTTATGACAAAGAGGCGGCAAGAGATAACGGAATCCCTTTTATTGCCTGCTTGTACGGATATGGGAAGGAGGGTGAATTTTCGGAAGAGGACTTATCCATAACGGAGATCCGCCAGTTGCCTTTCGTATTAGAAAAAATGAAATAAAGATATATAATATTTTTTTGTTGCGTAAGATCGGGAGAAGGACAAAACTTGCGGAGGATGCACGCTTTTGTTCTTATACAGCAGACAGGAAAGAATGTAAATGAGGCGGGACATTTTGTCCCGCCTCATTTCATAAATCATTTCAAATAATAGGCTCTTTTTTTTTCCGCTTCGGATTTATTTTTGAAGTAAGTTTCCTTAATAATATCCTGCACATGAATGCCTATAAATTTTTTCTCTTCCCTGGATAAATCTTTCATATAAATAGGGGGGCAATATTCCAGGATTACATGCGCTTTTTTGATTTTGGGGAGATGGTCTTCAAAAATAGCGGCAGAATTATAGATGCTCATAGGGATAATAGGGCAGCCGGATTTTTCCGCAATTTTAAAACTGCCTTCATGGAAAGGCAAGAAGGTGTCATTGACTTTATTTCTGGTTCCTTCCGGAAAAATGCAGATAGAAATGCCGGATTTTACTTTTTCGATGCCTTCTAAAATCGTCTTCAGCCCCTGCTTTATGTCCTTGCGGTCGAGAAATAGGCAATGAAGGTTTTTCATCCAGTTGACTAAAAGGGGATAGCGGAGCATTTCTTTTTTTGCAATATAACCGGTAGGCCTGGGAACCCGGACATAAGTGAGCAAAATATCAAAATAGCTCCGGTGGTTGCCTACATAAAGTACCGCAGTGTCTGTGGGGACATTTTCTTCCCCGATTACCGTAAGGGATACTCCGGTAATATCCAGACATCTACGGAAAGCCCAATTTACAATGGCCAGGGAACTTCTGTTTTTCAAGTCCATGTTGAATTTCCCGATGATCCACTCTGCGATCAAAAGAGGGATGCTAAATACGAGAAACAAGATAACGAATGCTGCAACACAAATAAAGCGAAACATAAATTTTATCCTTCCTGGTAATTTGTCATATCTTTTCCTATTATAACGGAGGCAGGAAGGTAAAGCAATGGGGTTTTAAACGATATTTTTGCCCATGTCCCAGCAGGCATATTTCCTGATTCCAGGAAATATAATGGAAATAAAGGGCTAAGGATTCAGTAAAATGGGAAAACGCTATATTTTGTTGTTATTTACCGCTGTCGCCATGTTTTGCTTATGCGGCTGCAAGGTGGAAACGAAGGATGGGAATGAAAAAATTAGGGATATAGAATTTACGGTGTTGGGAGAGGACAATATACCGGAGGAATTAAAGCAGATTGTGGATGAAAAAAAAGAAAAAGAATTTAAAATGACTTATCAGGATAATGGTTTTTTATACATATGCGTAGGTTATGGCAGGCAGGAGACCGGTGGATATAGCATTACGGTCAATGATTTGTATCTAACAGGGAATTCCATCTATGTGGATACCAACCTGATTGGGCCGGGGCCTGAGAACCGGGATTTGTATCATGTGCAGGAAAAAGACAGCGCATCCTATCCTTATGTGATATTAAAAATAGAATATATGGATAAATCAGTGGTTTTTGATTAGGGGAAAAATGATTTTATTGGCTGTTTTCAAGCTTCCGGGTCTTTCTGGCGGAATCGGTTTGGTTTGTGTATGATAAAAGAGGATATGCCGGGATTTTCATACTGCCTTTTTTAAAAGAAAAGTATATTCCCGGATGTCCGGATGAAGCGGGATATGAATCCGGGGGCAGTTTTCCCATAAGCATTATTGACGGTCTGGTGGGGAATGGGATATACTAAATAAAAAGAATATTCAGAAAATTCATGTATTTTATGAACTCTTATAGGCCAATTGGAATTTGGGGAGATATAAAGTACATACCGGTCATTTGCAATCTGTCATGCAGCATTCAGGCATTAGGTTGCGAAGGCATATTTTTACGAAAGGAATGGTTTCATTCATGGCTTTGTTGATAAAAGGGGGGCATGTGGTTGACCCGGCCAGCGGTTATGAGGGGGTTGCGGACATTCTGGCAGAGAATGGGAAAATAACTGAAATCGGACAAGATATCCGGATACCGGAGGGGGCGGAGGTTATTGATGCAAAGGGGAAAACTGTGGCGCCAGGGCTGGTGGATGTCCATGTACATTTCAGGGATCCGGGCTTTACTTATAAGGAGGATATTTTAAGCGGGGCAAAGGCAGCGGCAAAGGGAGGCTTTACTACTGTAGTTTTGATGGCGAATACCAATCCTCCGGTAGATAATGAGGAAACTTTGCGCTATGTATTGGAAAAAGGGAAAAAAACTGGAATTCATGTGGAGACATGCGCGAATATTACTCTTGGGATGAAGGGGAAGGAACTGACGGATATGGACAAGCTGTCCGCGGCCGGGGCGGTTGGGTTTACGGACGACGGCATTCCGGTTTTGGATGAAGAGCTGGTGAAACAGGCGTATAAGGCTGCAGCAGGGATTGGAAAGCCTTTGAGTTTTCATGAGGAAAACCCGGCATTTATTGAAAACAATGGAATCAATGCCGGAAAAGCGGCAAAACACTATGGGATAGGCGGTTCGGACAGGCAGGCGGAAATATGGATGGTAAAACGGGATCTGGCTTTAGCGGAAGGGACAGGGGCGGAAGTATCTATTCAGCATATTAGCGCCAAAGAGGCGGTGGGGCTGGTACGTGAGGCAAAGAAAAAAAATCCCCATATCCATGCAGAAGCAGCCCCTCATCATTTTACGCTGACGGAGGAAGCGGCCATCCGGCATGGTGTTTTGGCGAAAATGAATCCTCCGCTCCGGGAAGAAGAGGACCGGATGGCCATTATTGAAGGCCTGCGCGATGGAACAATAGATATGATCGCTACGGATCATGCGCCTCACAGCAGGGAAGAAAAAGAACGGGGGTTGACGGAAGCGCCCAGCGGAATTATTGGGCTGGAAACGGCGTTATCTTTGGGGATACGGGAACTGGTAGAAAAAGGGTATTTGACAATGGCGGAACTGGTAAGCCGTATGTCGTGGCAGCCTGCCCGGTTCTATCATTTAGATGCCGGATATTTGTCAGAGGGAGGACCGGCAGACATGGTTATTTTTGACAGCAAGGAGCAATGGAAAGCGGATACATTTTTATCAAAGTCGAGTAATTCGCCGTTTGTGGGGGAATGGCTGCCTGGAACGGTATATTATACGGTATGTTCGGGTAAAATTGTGTATACAAAGAAAGGATGAATGGCCATAATAGAACGATTGTGGGGAAGAAAAAGGACAGACGGCAAATGTCTGGGAGGAAAATAGGAATGGAGAAAAAAAAGGTAAGCGCCAAGGTGATATCCCGGAGGGAAATTGCCAGTGAAATTTATGATATGTGGATAGAGACAGATTTGGTCATGGCTGCGAAGGCAGGGCAATTTATCAGTGTATATCCTCATGATAAAAGCGCCTTGCTGCCACGGCCTATCAGTATTTGTGAAACGGATAGGGAAAACGGCAGGATAAGGATTGTATTCCGGGTAGCGGGAAAGGGAACGGAAGAATTCTCCCGTTACCGGATAGGGGATAGAATTCATATTTTAGGCAATCTGGGAAATGGTTTCCCATTAGAAGCGGCGGAAGGGAAACGGGTATTGTTAATGGGAGGAGGCATAGGTATCCCGCCAATGCTGCAGTTAGCGAAGGATTTGAAGACGGAAGGAAAAGCAGTGGAAACAACGGTAATCACTGGATACCGGAACGGAGAGCTTTTCCTGAAGGAAGATTTGGAAAAGTATGCCCCGGTTTACTTGGCGACAGAGGATGGAAGCGCTGGTGTCAAGGGCAATGTCATGGATGCTGTTGGGGCGTATAGCCTGCAAGGGGATGTTATAATGGCCTGCGGGCCTGTGCCTATGCTCCGCGCTATCAAACGTTTTGCAAAAGAGAACAGGATAGAGGCATATATATCCCTGGAGGAGAGAATGGCCTGCGGTGTGGGCGCATGCTTAGGGTGTGTATGCAAGACGAAGGAGAAAGACCCCCATTCCCATGTGAAAAATGCCCGGGTCTGCACAGAAGGCCCTGTGTTTTTGGCAGAGGACGTGGATATCTGATTTCCGTGGTATCTGGGTCAAATAACCGTATCTGCGGCGTTAATCAAATCTGATGGAAATGAGGAGAACATGAATACAAAAATAAAAATAGCTGGCGTAGAATTTAAAAATCCTGTGATGACGGCATCGGGTACCTTTGGTTCAGGGATGGAGTATGCGGAATTTGTAGACTTGAATAAGCTGGGGGCTGTAGTGACGAAAGGCGTGGCCAATGTACCCTGGGAGGGAAATCCTACGCCCCGGGTAGCGGAGGTATATGGCGGGATGCTTAATGCCATCGGCTTACAAAACCCTGGGGTTGATGTACTGATAGAGAGGGATATCCCGTTCCTGCAGCAATATGATACAAGAATCATTGTCAATGTCTGCGGAAAAACAGTGGAAGATTATTTGGAAGTAGTGGAAAAATTGGGGGATGCGCCAATTGATATGCTGGAAATCAATGTATCGTGTCCCAATGTAAAAGAGGGCGCTATAGCTTTTGGGCAGAAAGCGGATTGTTTGTATGATATTACATCTGCAATTAAAAGAAAGGCGAAGCAACCAGTGATTATGAAGTTAAGCCCCAATGTGACGGACATTGCGGAAATGGCTAAAGCAGCGGAGGCGGCGGGGGCAGATGCCCTTTCCATGATCAATACGATTACCGGGATGAAAATTGATATTCATAAGAGGAAATTTGTGCTGGCTAATAAGACTGGGGGGCTGTCCGGCCCGGCGATAAAGCCGGTAGCAGTGCGTATGGTATACCAGGCATCAAAAGCAGTTAAGATACCGGTAATCGGGATGGGAGGGATTTCCTGCGCGGAAGATGCGGTGGAATTCATGATGGCGGGCGCATCGGCAGTAGCGGTAGGGGCTATGAATTTTGCAAACCCTTATCTGACGGAAGAGATTGCGGAAGGAATAGAAGCGTATATGAAGCAATATCAAATAGAAGACATCCGGGATATGATCGGCTGCGTAGATTAGGACTCTGCTGCCGTGCGGCGGAAAAGAGCAGATTTTTAAAGAAAAAGGAATAATACCTTCATGGAGGAAATAGAATTACAATAAGTACAGACTAATGGTAATTCACCTACATGGAGGTATTTTTGTGGAATTAGTAAGAAAAAATATACATATGGACAGGATAAAGGGCCAGGCGTCTACCCAAATAACGTTGGAGGACGATATTAATATTTTGGATTCCAAGCCGGATGCAAGCAGGCTGATTTATGATAGAGGAAACGTCGCCCTGGAGGAAATCAAGGTAACGGAAGATCACGTGACGGTAAGGGGGAAACTACAGTTTCTTGTTATGTATCTGGCAGAAGGAGAAAAGCCTGTACCAGCCTGCATGGAAGGCAGCCTTCCCTTTGACGAGCAGATCTATGTGGAAGGGGTGCAAAGCGGGGATGGCGCAAATGTAAAATGGAATCTGGAGGACATTACGGTAGGGCTTATCAATTCAAGGAAACTGAGCATACAGGCGCTGATTTCTTTGAAAGTGTGTTCAGAAGTGATGTATGATGAGGAAACCGCAGTGGATCTGTACCATGAAGAACCGGTAGAGTACCGTAAAAAGCCATTGCGCATTGCACAGATGACAGTGAAAAAAAGGGATATTTTCCGCATGAAAGAAGAACTGGAACTGCCCCAGAACCTTCCTAATATTTCACAGATTATCTGGCAGAGCGTAGAGCCGGAAAATGTGGAATTCAGGGCTTTGGAAGGAAGGATATCCATACAGGGGGACTTGAACGCATTCTTTCTATATGAAGGGGAAGGCGAGGAAGCGGCAATAAAAAGTTATGAAACCACCGTTCCTTTTAACGGTACCGTGGACTGTACGGGCTGTGATGAAGGGATGGCTGCGGATATTGACTATACCCTGGGAGCTAAAGACGTGGAAGTGCGCCCGGATTTTGACGGGGAACAACGAGTTTTTGCGATGGAACTGGTTATGGATTTGGACATCAGCCTTTACGAAGAAGAACGGTTGGATATACTTTCAGGGGTATATGGCGTGGTGAAAGAGGTGGAAGCGGTAAGCAAACCAGCGCAGTTCAAAGGGCTTTTTGCCAGAACATCAGGAAAAACCAAGATAGCGGACCGGATGAAATTAACTTCATCTGATGCGCCCCCTATCGTGCAGATCCTGCATAGCGAAGCGCAGATTCAGGCAGAAGAGGGGGAAATTGTAGAGAACGGCATTCATATAAAAGGGGCAGTGAATATACAGACGCTTTATATGAGCAGCGATGAAAAAGCGCCTTACAGTTCGGTGAAAGGCAGTATTCCTTTTCAGTATGTGCTGGATGTGCCGGATATCGGCAACGGATGTACATTTAAAATTCAGACGGGGCTGGAACAGCTTGCGGTAACAATGCTTGACGGGGGCGAGCTGGATGTGAAAGCGGTTATTGTATGCCGCGGGATTGTTTTTGAGCATAAACAGGAGAACATTGTGACGGATATTGTTGTATCGGATCTGGATATGAATAAGTTAAGCAGCCTTCCAGGAATCGTCATTTATATTGCAAAGGAAGGAGACAGTCTTTGGGATGTGGGAAAACGGTATTATGTGCCGATTTCCCAGATAAAGGAAACAAATGATATGACGACGGAAGAAATCAGGCCGGGGGATAAACTGCTGATTGTAAAAGGGATATCCAATTAAGGAATAGAATATAAAAGATCTAAAAAACGGAAAACCAACCGGTTTTCCGTTTTTTAGATGGTAAAAATAATGCGGCTTTTAAGCTTCCACGCCTATCAGCTTATCAAATTTATCCATAACCGCCTGATAGGTCTGCTGACTGATGTCAGGCAAAGATTTGCCCCAAGCGCTGGTTGCTTCATCAAAGCCTTTTTTGAAAGCGTCTCTCATTTTTTCAAGCTGTTTCGGGTCGTCCCCTGCCAACGCAGTAGCAAAATCAACGATACGGCTGGAAGTCTGCTCTACGCCCCAATACCCGTCTTCTGCAATATCTTTTTCTGCCTGTGCTTTTGTTGCAGCATCAACAGTAAAGTCACCGCTTGCAAGGAAACGCCAGATGCTGTCTGCTTTTCCAATGGTCTGCCCCTGCTTGGAGATCATCTGTTCTACGAGGCTCTTTAACTGTGAAACACGGGCATCGGAATCTGCTTTTAATTTAGCTACCAAATCAGGATCCGCTTTCTTCGGCGTTTTCTGTGTAGTTGCCTGAGTGGAAGAAGAAGGCTCATAAACAACGCCGTTATTTTCTTCTTTTTTTGTTGTTTCCGTTTTTTCGGCTGTTTTTGCCGAAGTATTGTATGTGCCGTACAAATCGGCAGCGCTTGATGTGTTTGTAACTCCGTTTACGCTCATTTCAAACCCTCCTTGGATATGTAGATAATAATTTTTTGTACACCGATTAAGTAAAATACACCTAATCTATAACATATATCGGCATTTACCAAATATTAGATAAGAGTAATATATGCAAAATCGTTTTTTCGTGCTACAGCTAACTGTATAAGGGTGAAGAGCTGCAAATGCAAAAGGAAAGGGAACAGGGATGAAACAGCATAGGCAGCGGAATCCTGCATTTATACGGATTTCCATAAATAAGGCCCATAGGATGGACATTGACGAAACAGCCGATATTATATATAATGAAGTACAATTCATGTATACAAAATGCAGACGAGGTAGCATATGATTTCAAATAATGAAAACAGCTTGACGAGAAAGGCTTATGCCAAAATCAATTTGGCGCTGGATGTCATAAGACGGAGGGAAGATGGATATCATGAAGTAAGGATGATTATGCAGACAGTGGATCTGTATGATGTATTAACCTTTATAAAGACCAGCTCCCCGGGAATTACAGTCGTGACTGACAAAGAGGGGCTTCCGGGGGATGAAAGCAACCTGATTTATAAAGCGGTGCGGCTGATTATGGAAAATTACCCGGTTCACCAAGGGGTGAGGATTGAACTGGAAAAAAGAATCCCTATGGCGGCAGGGATGGCGGGAGGAAGTACGGATGCGGCTGCCGTTTTCCATGGCTTGAATGAACTGTTCGGCTTAGGGATGTCAGAAAATGAAATGTGTGCGTTAGGGGTTAAGATAGGGGCGGATGTTCCTTATTGCATACAAGGGGGGACTGCGTTATCGGAAGGGATCGGGGAAGTTCTGACAAAACTGGAGGATGCCCCGCCTTGCTACGTGCTCATTGCAAAACCGGATATTGATGTATCCACCAAGTATGTATATGAAAATCTCCGGGTTGACAAATTAGACAGGCATCCCGATATAGACGGGATGCGGGCGGCAATCGGGGAAGGGGATTTGCATAAGATGACAGGCTATATGGAGAATGTGCTGGAGACGGTAACGGCAGCGGCCTATCCGGTCATTGGGGAAATCAAAGACTTTATGAAGGACAGGGGTGCATTAAATGCGTTAATGAGCGGCAGCGGCCCTACTGTTTTTGGCATTTTTGAAAGGGAAGAGGAAGCAAGGAAAGCCTATGCGGAATTAAAGGAGGCTTTCCTTGCGGATCAAATCTTTGTGTCGGAATGGGTCAGCGGGAAAAAGGCTTATGAAGACAGGAACCGGGCTTAGAAAAGGGGCGGATATATGGCAAAGGATCAGTTACAGGTAAATATGGATGAATTTCTGCCGCTAAGGGACGTAGTGTTTCATACTTTGCGGAAAGCGATATTAACAGGGGAGTTAAAGCCGGGGGAACGGCTGATGGAGATTCATCTTGCTTCCCGGCTTGGAGTCAGCCGGACGCCTATCCGGGAAGCGATACGTAAGTTAGAGTTAGAAGGCCTGGTTACCATGATACCCAGACGCGGGGCGCAAGTGGCGCAGATAACGGAAAAGAGCCTGAAAGATGTGCTGGAGGTACGCAGGGCATTGGATGCTTTATGCGCAGAACTTGCCTGTGACAGGATATCCAAAGAAGAGATGGGGCAGTTAAAAGAAGCCTGCGCCGGATTTGAGGAAGCGACGAAAACAAGGGATGCAACTGTGATTGCAAAAGCGGATGTGGCATTGCATGATATTATTGTGGCGGCCACCGGAAACCGGCGGTTGGTGCAACTTGTCAATAATCTGGCAGAACAGATGTACAGATACCGTTTTGAATATATAAAAGATGAAAGTCAGCATGGAAGACTGATTGAGGAGCATAGAATTATATACGAAAGTATTCTTAGAAAAGACAGGCAGGCGGCGGCAGAGGCAGCTAAGGTGCATATTGATAATCAGGAAAAATCGGTGATACAGCAGATACGTTTGGACAATGGGCAAAAATAGTGTATAAATGTTTCAAATATAGGGAAGACTTTCTTTGTCGGGAAATAGAAAAACAGATAGGGGAAGTCTGATGAAAAAGATATGGGAAACAGGGATTATATTATTTTCGGTAATGGGATTTTGGGGTATGATATATCCTGATTTGTGCTTTACGCAGGACGTATGCGGGGTAGTTCAGGATGATGGGGAAAATATGGGGGCGGATAACGGCGATGGAAAGAGCTGGCCTGAAAGGAGCGAAAACGAAGAAGAAACAGGCCTGGCCGGCGGAACAGAGGACGGCCTGGTTGGCGGCGGTTATGAATCTTTGCAAGGCCTTGGCGGGGAAGATTTCTTTACCGGGCTGTGCGGGGCAGCGCCGGGTCAGATCAGGTTAAAAAGCAGGCTATATGAGATGATAAAATCAGAAAGTAAAGGAAACAGCGATGGAGCTAAAAATAGATAAGGAAATGCCGGCGGATGCACCGGTAGGGGTGTTTGATTCCGGGGTGGGCGGCTTGACTGTGGCGAGGGAGATCATGCGTCAGATCCCCAATGAGAAAATTATATATTTTGGCGATACTGCCAGGGTACCCTACGGAAGCAAATCCAAAGAAACAATTACAAAGTATTCCAGGCAGATTGTCCGTTTTCTGCAGGAACAGCAAGTTAAGGCGATTGTAGTCGCTTGTAATACAGCGAGCGCATATGCATTGGATGAGATAGAGAAGGAACTGGATATCCCGATGATGGGCGTAGTGAAGCCAGGCGCGAAAGCAGCAGTGGAAGTGACAAAAAACGGAAGGATAGGAGTGATTGGGACAGAAGGGACAATCGGCAGCCATATCTACTCTACATATATCAATCAAATTGACCCGGGGATAAAAGTAACCGGAAAGGCCTGCCCGCTGTTCGTGCCTTTAGTGGAGGAGGGGCTTTGGCAGGATCCGGTGACGGATGAAATTGCTGTAAGATATCTAAGCGGTCTTGTGGAAAGCGGGATCGACACTTTGATTTTAGGGTGTACCCATTATCCTTTAATCCGTTCCACGCTGGGAAGGATCGTGGGAAAGGGTGTAACGCTTGTGAACCCGGCCTATGAAACGGCAAGGGAGTTAAAAGAGCTTTTAGAAAAGAAAAACTTATTAAATCAGAAGAAGCAGGAGCTTGGAACAGAGCGGTACTGCTTTTATGTAAGTGATATGGCGGATAAGTTTCAGACATTTGCCAATTCTATTTTAACGTATGGCATATTATCGGCAAAAACCATTCATATAGAAAATTATTAGGTTTTGTGGAACGGATGACTTATAACGAAAGAAAGGTATAGGAGCTATGACAAAAGAAGTATTATTATCCTTGCAGGGGCTTCAGTTCGATGTGGTTTCTTCGGACAAAGATAAGATTGAAACGATTACACCGGCAGAATATTATAAACGGAACGGCAGCCATTATGTGATTTTTGATGAGGCGATGGAGGGATTTGGGGAAACCACGAAAAATGTTATTAAGTTTAAAGAAAACAGTTTGGATCTGACGAAGAAAGGCCTGGTCAACGTTCATATGGTTTTTGAGGAAAACAAAAAAAATATGACGAATTATGCTACGCCATACGGGAATATATTAATCGGCATAGATGCGAGGAGCATAAAGCTGGAGGAAGCGGAAGAACGCATCGAGGTAGACGTGGATTATGCCCTGGAAGTCAATTACGAGCATTTTGCTGACTGCAAGATAAAAATGGATATCCGTGCCAAAAATGGGGAAGGGTTCTCCTTGCTTGACAAATAATTTTTTAAACGTTCTGCCAGGGACAGCTTCCTTTGCGGGACAAAAAAAGTGTGCGTATTAACGCACACTTTTTTATTTAATCGGCTTTGCCCCGGCTTTTTCCTGCGCTTTTTCCACTGCCCGTTTAAAGAAACTTTTCTTCTTTGGAGGGGCTACGATCGGTTTGCCGTGAAGCCCTTTGACCTCAGTGATATAAATGCCGCTTACTGTTGCTTTTACTTCCTTTTTAACAGGAACCATATCAAAAATCTTTTCATCACATACAAGAGTCATAATCTGGGGGCCTACCTTTGCTTTGACAACGGGAAGCTTAGAACCGCGTAATAATTTGGGCGTCTGTTCCACAACTGCCTGCGGAAGGCCAGCATCTTTTATTTTCATCCGCTTTTTATCAATAATAAGCATAGTAATCCGTTGTTTCATTGCCTCTATCTGTTCTTGCTGCGCAGCCTGCTTTTTCTGGGCTTTTTTGCCTAAAAAATATAATAGGGCAATGCCGGCGATTAAAATAATTGTTATGACTAATAATACAATAGATAGTGTACTCACAATGTACCTCCCGTTTCCATTTCATTAAAATGTATTGTAGCATTGTTTTATGAAATAGACAAGGGATTTCATTGAAGAAAGAAGGGGAATATTATATAATGGGTAAATGCATGAGGTATGGATATGGTTTTAGAAAATATACGGTCAGGGCTGGAATTTATATTTGGCCATCTGATTTTTATTAATTTTATATTGGCGGTAATTATTATTTTTTTCCAGAGGAAAAATCCCCAGTCTGTCTGGACATGGCTTCTGCTTTTGTATTTTATACCGATTCTTGGTTTTGTTTTTTATCTTTTCATTGGGACGGATATGCACAAACAGAAGATGTTCCGGATTAAGGAGATTGAAGATCATCTGAACGAAGCAATCCGGCGGCAGGAATATAGCTTAAGAAGTAAAAGGCTGGAGAGGGAAGCGCCGGCGATTGCGGATTATGCGGATTTGGTAATGTATAACCTGGATGTGGCAGGGGCAGTGCTGACGGATGACAATGATATAACGATTTTTACCGACGGGAATGAAAAATTTGAAGCGTTGATTGCAGATATGCAGGCAGCGGAAAAATACATTCATATCCAGTATTATATTATTAAAAATGATGTCCTTTTTGAAAGGATAAAAGGCGTGTTGGCAAAAAAGGCAGAAGAAGGAGTGGAAGTGCGCATTCTTTATGACGGCATGGGCTGCCGTTCGGTGAAAAAAAGCTGCTGGAAAAAACTGAATAACCAAGGGATAAAAACTTCAGAATTCTTCCCGGCCATACTGCGCCGGCTGCATCTTAGGATAAATTATAGAAACCATAGGAAGATTGTGGTTATTGACGGGAAAATAGGATATGTAGGTGGTTTTAATATAGGAAAAGAATATATTGGCATGGACGACAGATTCGGGTACTGGAGGGACACGCATCTGCGTATGACGGGGTCTGCAGTAGCCTCTATGGAGCTAAGGTTTGCCCTGGACTGGAATTATGCATCCAAGGAAAATCTTTTTATGACGGACCGGTATATCAATAAAGAACCGTTTGAGTCAAAACAGCATTGCGATGTGCAAATTGTATCCAGCGGCCCCGATTCCAGATATTGCAGTATCCGAGATAATTATTTGCGGCTGATCGGCAAGGCGGAAAAAAATATTTATATACAGACGCCTTATTTTATCCCGGATGAAGCTATACTGGCGGCTTTGATGATTGCGGTCCGTTCGGGGATAGAGGTGAATGTAATGATTCCATGCAAGCCGGATCATCCGTTTGTTTATTGGGCGACTTATTCTTATATTGGGGATTTGGTGATGGAAGGGGCAAAATGTTATACTTATAATGAAGGGTTCCTTCATGCGAAAGGGATGATTGTGGATGATAAGGCAATGTGCTATGGGACAGCGAATATGGATATCCGCAGTTTTGCTTTGAATTTTGAAGTGAATGCAATTATTTACAATGAGGAAAAAGCTCTCCAGATGCGGAAACTATTTGATGAGGACTTGAAGAATTCCAAACAAATTACAAAAAATATTTACGTAGGGCGTTCCTTGTTTATTAAATTTAAGGAACAGGTGTGCAGGCTGCTATCCCCTTTGCTATAGGGATTTTCCTCTTGTTTTTTTATTGGGAAATACGGCGGACCGTAAACGGAAAGATAGGAATAAAAGATAAAAATAAGAAAAGGGTTTTATGAAAAGCTTATTTGTGGTATAAATGGTAAGGGAAGCGGCGAAAAGGAGAAAAATCTGATTATGAGAAAAATGGAAAGAATGAGGATAGCGGCATTGTCTGTGGCGGCAGCTTTTTTGCTGGCTGTGACAGGATGCGGGAAAGACGATAGCGGGAAGGCCTACCTGGATGAGGTGAAGGCAGAGGATTATGTAAAACTTGGGGAGTACAAAGGGCTGGAGGTAGTGCAGCCCATGCCTGAGGTAACGGAGGAACAAAGAGACGCTTATATTAATTATATTTTATCCCTAAATCCCAGCGATGGGGCAAAAGAAGGGGATACCGTAAATATTGACTATGCAGGGACAATGGATGGGGTGGCATTTGACGGGGGGACTGCATCGGGACAGAACCTGACATTAGGATCAAACCGGTTCATTGAGGGTTTTGAAGAAGGGCTGATTGGGGCCAAGGCAGGAGATACCGTAGAGCTGAATCTGACGTTCCCGGAGGATTATCATGCGGAACTGGCCGGAAAACCTGTGGTGTTCATGGTGACAGTCAATACAATCATGGCATCCCAGCCCCAGGAACTGAACGATGCTTTTGTGAAAGGGCTGGATAATGGGTGCAGTACCGTAGAAGAATACCGGCAGTATGTAAATGACCTTCTTATGGAAGACGCAACGGCGGCTTATGAGAATGCCATTGAGAATTCATTGGTCAATATGCTGATGGAAAGCAGTGAATTTACGAAGGAACCGCCCAAGGCCATGGTGGACAGCTACGAAGAAGTATTAACTGCTAATTTAACGGCAGAAGCCGCAGGCTATGGGATGACACTGGAACAGTTGATGAGCCTTGGTTATGGAATGGATGAGACATCATATGCCGGAGAGATAAGAAAGCAGGCGGAAAGGTTTGCCAGACAGTCGCTTATGCTGCAGGCGATAGCGGATAAAGAGAATTTAAACGTATCGGAAGAAGAACTGCAGGAAGGAATGGAAGAGATAGCGGCGGCAGGGTCTTATGAATCAGTAGAGAAGCTGAAAGAGGACGTGGATGCAAGAAGATACAAAGAATCCATGATGGCGCAGAAGGTGATGGGTATGCTTCGGGAAAACGCGGCAGTAAGCGCCGGATAATGGAAAGCGGGCATCCAATCATGATGATCGGTGTCTGGCTTTTGCAGCAGGAAAGGGAAACAGGATTATGGAATGCAAGGGTTTGCGTCAGCACTGCATCCGCAGGCCGCCTGATAAAAAAAGCAGTGCAGAAATGAGGTTGAAAATGGATTTTACAGACATCCGGGATTTGTACCGTGACCGGGAAAAATATATCGGTGCAGAAGTTACAGTAGGCGGGTGGATCAGAAGTATCCGGGATTCCAAGACGTTTGGGTTTATCGTGGTCAATGACGGTACCTTTTTTGAACCGCTGCAGATCGTGTACAGCGATAAGCTGGGAAACTTTGAGAAAATAAGCAAGCTGAATGTGGGATCGGCAATTATTGTAAAAGGTGTTATTGTGGCGACCCCGGAGGCAAAGCAGCCTTTTGAAATGCAGGCCGGCGAAGTATTGGTGGAAGGGGTTTCCACTGCGGACTACCCGCTTCAGAAAAAGAGGCATAGTTTTGAATATTTAAGGACAATTTCCCATTTGCGTCCGCGCACCAATACTTTTCAGGCAGTGTTCCGGGTGCGTTCTTTGATTGCATATGCAATCCATACCTTCTTTATGGAAAGAGGATTTGTATATGTGCATACCCCGCTGATTACCGGCAGCGACTGTGAAGGGGCGGGGGAAATGTTTCAGGTGACGACGATGGATCTGAAGGATATTCCCAGAATGGAAGACGGCGGTATAGATTACAGCCAGGATTTTTTTGGCAAACCTACGAATTTGACAGTAAGCGGGCAGCTTAATGTGGAGACATATGCCTTTGCCTTTAAAAACGTGTACACTTTTGGACCTACTTTCCGGGCGGAGAATTCCAACACAACAAGACATGCGGCAGAATTCTGGATGATCGAGCCGGAAATGGCTTTTGCGGATTTAAAGGACGATATGGTTCTGGCAGAGGCTATGTTAAAGCATATTATCCGTTATGTGCTGGAAAACGCAAAAGAAGAAATGAATTTCTTTAATCAGTTTGTGGATAAAGGACTGATCGAAAGGCTGCAGCATGTGCTGAATTCTGATTTTGGGCATGTAACCTATACAGAAGCGATTGAAATCCTGGAAAAACATAATGATGAATTTGAGTATAAAGTATTCTGGGGCTGTGATCTGCAGACGGAGCATGAACGTTTCCTTACAGAAAAAGAATTCAAACGCCCGGTATTTGTAACGGATTATCCGAAGGAAATCAAAGCATTTTATATGAAATTGAATGAGGACGGAAAAACGGTGGCGGCAATGGACTGTCTTGTGCCGGGAATCGGTGAAATTATAGGAGGAAGCCAGAGGGAAGATAAACTGGAAATCCTGGAGAGGCGGATGGAGGAACTTGGCCTGAACCAAGAAGACTACGGTTTTTATCTGGATTTGCGTAAATACGGCTCTGTCCGTCATGCAGGCTTTGGCCTTGGATTTGAAAGATGCGTAATGTACTTGACTGGTATGGGAAATATAAGGGATGTGATTCCGTTCCCAAGGACAGTGAAAAACTGTGAATTATAGGCTTATCAGTTTTGACTTTCCCGGAGGATTTTTCGGAATAAGGCCATGGGACTGACAGCAGCGGCAGTTAAAACAGAGGTTGCATATGAGAAAAAAAGCGGTGGGGATAATATGGCTAGGCATGATATGCCTAGCCCTGTGCTCTTTTCCGGAAAAGGTACATGCGTCTACTATATCCGAAATCAAGAGGCAGCAGGAAGAGAATAAAAGACAATTGAATAATGTGCAGGGGCAGATCTCAGGGCTGGAAGGGGAGCAGGGAGAAATCAGCGCGGAAATAGATGAAATAGATGCTGAGGTGGTGCAGATTATTGCCAGTGTAGACCTTATTAAAGAGGAAATCGTGGAAAAAGAAGAGCAGATAAAAGAAACCGAAGCGGAATATGAGGCAGCAAAACAGCAGGAAGAAGAGCAGTATGAGACGATGAAGATCCGCATTAAGTTTATGTACGAGCAAGGTGATATTTCTTATGTGCAGCTTTTTTTGACCAGCGAAGGTTTCGGCGATATGCTGAACAAGGCGGATTATGTGGAGCAGCTTTATGCTTATGACAGGAAAATGCTGGAAGAGTATAAAGCAGCTAAGGACTATGCGCAGCAGATCTGGGATAAACTGGAGGAGGAAAAGTCAGAGCTGGAGGCATCACAGCATGAGCTGGAAGAAGAACAGGCTTATATGGAAGAACTTCTGGAGGAAAAAAAGCAGGAGTATGAGAACTATAGTGTACAGATAGCCAGGGCAAAACAGGAAGCGGCGGCTTATAGGGCAAAGATTAAACAGCAGACGGCTCAGATTAAAAAACTGGAAGAAGAGGAAAGAAAAAGGCGGGAAGAAGAGGAACGCAGGAGAAAAGAGGAAGAGGAACGCAGACGTAAAGAAGCGGAAGCTAATGCATCATCTGCCGGGGAAAGCTCTTCTGCGCCGCAGGATGCGGAATTGCCTGACAATTCCAGCCCGTCAGGTTCCTCCGGTTCTTCACCGGAAAAGGAGGTTAATGTTTCTTCCGGCGGAAGCGCGGCAGGACAGGCCATAGCCTCGTATGCGTGCCAGTTTATTGGCAATCCCTATGTGGCAGGGGGGACGAGCCTGACGAACGGTGCGGATTGTTCCGGGTTTGTATGGAGAGTGTTCAAAGATAAAGGCTATACTGTTCCGCGTACCTCGTGGGAGCTGCGTAATGTGGGCAGGGAGGTGTCTTATTCCAATGCCCAGCCGGGGGATATCGTATGTTATGCCGGGCATGTGGGGATATACATAGGAAATGGGAATATTGTACATGCAAGCACGCCTAAGTCGGGGATTAAAATAACCACAGCTACTTATAAATCCATATTGAGTGTAAGGCGGGTAGCGTGAGAAGAACTTCTAACGCTCGCGGAAGAGTCCGCTTTGCGAAGAAGTTCTAAATCTCACGCGAAAGAACGCCAGGAATACGGCGTTCTTTTTACGGATGTCAGCGGGTAGCGTGAGAAGAACTTCTAACGCTCCGGGAGAGTCCGCTTTGCGAAGAAGTTCTAAATCTCACGCGATATATAGAATGATGCGTAAAAAAGGACATACACTGGAAAAAGTTAAAACAGCCAGTGTATGTCCTTTTGCGTGACTGGATCCGGGCATTGGAAGGTATGTCCGGCGGAGGCGTATGGCATCCGGATTATGATAGGAAATGGTGGGATAATTCCTATTTTCCCTCGTTTTCCTGGGTATTCTTTGCAGGAGGACAGTTAATGCCAATAATGCCTAAAATACCGTCGTCATCCACATCGAAGGTTATATTGGGGGTTCCGGAACCCATTACGAACCCGGCATCGGTATAGGCTAAATCAAACAGATTGTAGTTTACGATCCGGGAAACCAAAGCTTCGGTAAATATTTTTTCATTATTAATAGCTTCAAATTCCCCAGAGGTATTGATAACCCCATTGTAATTGCCGGTGTCCAGGAAAACAGGAAAGTTTGTCAAATCGGAAAGGGCTTTCATATCCATGGTTTTCACGGCATTGATGATTTTAATGGCAAAAGCATATTCTTCCACATAGATTCCGGTGATTAAAGAGCTGTCGGAAATGCCTACGAGGAGGGCGGTGGAATCCAAAGAGCCTGCATAGGTTAAGGTAGCCATCTGCCCGATAGTAATATAGTTCAGGTTGCCGCTTACCCCGGTTTCTGGAATGGTAAGGTAGTAGGAATTTCCGTCAGGGACTTGGATGGCAACGGAATATCTGGTTGCGTCAGTGATAATCCCTACCACGGATTTTTTTTCTCCGGCAAGAAGTTCCGCTTGTATAGATTGGGCGGAAGGGGCTGCAGAGGGTGAGGGGATATCTGCTGCCGCGTTTTCTGTTCCGGAGGGGGATGGGATATTGTTCTGTGGACTGGAGGCATCAGGGGAAGGGTTTTCTGCCGGGGCATCATCTTCCCCGCCGGGATTTTGCGTTGCCGCATCCGCGTTTTCCGTTCCGGTGTCAGTATCTGCTTCTTCGTCGGTTTGTTGTATTTCTTCTTCTGTATTTTCTGTTTCTCCGTCCGTGTTTTCTGTTTCTTCCGTAGTTTCCTGGGCGGCTTCTTCCGTGTTTTCTTCAGAGTCAGAAGCGCCGCATCCGCTTGTGAAAAGCAGGCCTGACATGAAAAAGGCAAGTATAATCTTAGCGTTTTTTTTCATAACTGTAATACCATCCTTTATAAAAAGTGTATTCTATTAGTATCTGCCCAAACTGTATTCTTAACTAATAATATACTATAGATGGAAAGAATGTCAAATACTTGTGTTTCATGGAAAAACGTAGTAAAGTTTTAAGAAAGCGGGCATACCGGGTACATGAGAGCCAGTGTGAAACATATATTTTCCGCATACGGATTTGTGCCTGTGGCTTAAAGTCTGCAGATTTAGGGAAAGGCGTGGTTACTGAAATGGAATGGCGGCAGCTTTTATGTGAGGAAAGAATCAGGAATTTTAAGGGAGGAAAGACACAGGGGGATTTAAGGACTGAATTTGAAAAGGATTATCACCGCATTATAGGGAGCGCTTCTTTCCGGAGACTGCAGGATAAAACCCAGGTATTCCCTTTGGATAAAAGTGATTTTATCAGGACGAGGCTGACGCATTCGTTGGAGGTGTCGTCTTTGGCAAAATCGCTGGGGCAGAACATTTCCAGGAAAATTATGCAGGAAATCGAGGATAAGTCGTTTTTGGAAGCATATCAGACAGACGTATGCGATATCCTGCAATGTGCGGGGCTTTTACATGATATTGGAAATCCGCCTTTTGGACATTTTGGGGAAACGGTAATCAGGGAATGGTTCTTAAAAAATTTAGGGAACATCTGTTATCATGGGCAAAGTTTGGAAAACCTGCTGTCCCCTCAGATGAAAAACGACTTTTATTATTTTGAAGGAAATACCCAGGCGCTGCGCCTTGTGACAAAGCTTCATTATCTGGTTGATGAGCATGGAATGAATTTAACGAAAGGGCTGCTTGGCGCAATTATAAAATATCCGGTATCTTCTTTGGAAGTCAATAAAAAAAGCGGCAATATAAAAGATAAAAAAATGGGATATTTTTATGCGGAAAGAGATATTTTTGAGGATCTGCAAAAAAGCCTTGGTACCGCAGGAGCAAGGCATCCTCTCGCCTATGTGCTGGAAGCGGCAGACGATATTGCATATTTGACAGCGGATATTGAGGATGCATTTAAAAAAGGATGCATTACTTTTGGTCAGTTAGTGCAGGAACTGGAAAACTGCGGCAAAGGGGAGACGGAGGACGGGGAGTATTTTCTGACCATAAGAGCCTTAAAAGAGCGTTATGAAAAGGCGTTAGGGCGGGGGATTGCCCAGCCGGAAAGCCATGCGGTGCAGAATTGGGTTGTCCGGGTGCAGGCGAAGCTGATTGCTTATGCTACCGAAAGCTTTGCCCGGAATTACCGTCAGATCATGGAGGGGGTTTATCCCCATGAACTGCTTCATGGGACTCCGGGGGAGCATCTGGCGTGGGCGCTGGGGGATATTGCTTACCGCTATGCATTTGTATCGCAGCCTATTTTGAAACTGGAGATCGCGGCGGAGACGATGATGAATTTTCTTTTGGGAAAACTGGTAGATGCGGTGATCTATTATGATACCGGGGAGAGGATGAACGAGGTACAGAAAAAAATGATGATGCTTATTTCAAGTAATTATAAAGTAATTTATGGTATCTATTCAAAAGATAAAGGCGAGATAGAAAGACTGTATCTGCGCCTGCTTCTGGTGACAGATTTTCTTTGCGGGATGACAGACAGTTATGCGAAAAGCTTATACCAGGAATTAAACGGGATGATTTAGGAGGCTGGGAGCGGACAATGGAGGTTTTATATGGAAATCAATAGGGAAGGCGCGTTGGAGGCTTTCCGGCGTTATGTGGAAAATTATGACATAGAAGAGGAAAAAATCCACCTGAAAGTGGAACATACTTACCGGGTAAGCGGCTTATGCCAGAAAATTGCCGAATCAATAAATCTGTCAAAAGAAGATGTGGATTTGGCATGGCTGATCGGGCTGCTCCACGATATCGGAAGATTTGAACAGTTAAGAAGATATGGCACTTTTATTGATGAAGTATCTATGAATCACGGTGCGTATGGCGCAAAGCTGCTTTTCGATGAAGGTAGAATCCGGGAATATGTAAAGGACAGTAAGGAAGATAAGTTAATATGGGAGGCAGTGAATTCTCATAATGCATACCGTATCCCGGAGGATTTGGATCGAAGGACGGGGATGTTCTGCCATATTATCCGGGATGCGGATAAAATTGATATCTTAAAAGTAAATGTGGATTTTCCTCTGGAGGAAATTTACAATGTGACCAGCGGGGAACTTAAGAATGCGCAAATAACCGAAGCGGTAATGCAATGTTTAAGGGAAGAAAAAGCGGTGCTTAAAGCCTTGAAAAAGACAGTGGCAGATAACCTGGCGGGTCATATTTCCCTTGTATTTGAATTGGTCTATCCTGTCAGCCTGAATCTGGTAAAAAAACAGGGGTACCTGGAAAGGATGATGCATTTTGAATCGGAAAATCCAATGACAAAGAAGCAGTTCGCGGAAATACGGGAAATTATGGGGAAATACCTGGAGAGAGGGAAAGAGGAAAATGGGAACGGCTGTTAGGAATAAAGGAAAATGTATGTGTAAGTATGTGCCGGATTATGTGGTTTTTGACTTGGAGACTACAGGGGTTTGCTGTGACAGAGATGCTATTATAGAAATTTCTGCCATAAAGGTTACCGGGGGAAAAAGGGCAGGGGAGTATTCAACCTTGGTGAACCCCAAAAGGCCGATCCCGGCCAGAGCAACGGCGGTCAATGGGATTACGGATGACATGGTAGCGGATGCCCCGGGGATTAAGGAGGCTATTGGCGGTTTTATGGAGTTTGCCGGCAGCAGTATTTTAGTGGGGCATAATATACATACTTTTGATATGAATTTTGCATATGATGCAGCGTGGCTTGCTCTTGAAAAAGAGCTGCGGAATGATTATGTGGATACTTTATATATGGCAAGAAGGTGCCTGCCCCAGTTGTCCCATTATAAGCTGACCGATATTTCGGAGTACTTCCATATCAGTACGGAAGGAGCGCACCGCGCCCTGAAGGATTGCATGATGAATCAGGAATGTTATGAGGAGCTTGGAAAATTGTGGAAGATTCAGGAGGAAAAGGCGGCGGAAGGAAAAGGGGAGGAAAGAGAGGGGATTGCTTTGGAATGCCCCAGGTGCGGGGGGATGCTTTTTCTGCGGAAGGGAAAATTCGGGAAATTTTATGGCTGCGGCAATTTCCCGTCATGCCGGTATACGCGGAATGCCTAAAGAGAGGGCAATTGAAAAACTGGGGTTTGTTCAACCGGAAAATTGGAGGAAAGAAACAAAGATACAGGGATTGATAGCTGTATAAATAGCAAGAAGGAACCCGTCCGACAAAAAAAGACAAAATGATGCAAAAATGATGCAAAAATGATGTGAATTTGATGCATATTCAGAGTAAAATAAAAAGAAAGAAAGGGAAGTATGCTGATAGATGATGAAAAAGGATGGGGTTAGAAATGAAAAAGAAATGGTGGAGATGGGGAACTATAGTTGGCCTGACGCTGGTCTTTATAATAGGAAGCAAAGAAACGGATGTTTTTGCTTCTGCCAAAAAGGCAGAGAGGAAAGATGCTGATGTTATGATAAAGGCAGCCGGGGGAATAGATATAGCCAAGGAGGGCAGGGCATCCGGGAATATAGGAGAAACAGGGGATACGGAAAAAGCAGATATAGAGGAGGTATCCGGCAGAAGCCTGGCGGAGGATGAAAAAGAAGTATCCGGGGAAGGGATGGATAATAAAGAGAGTGACGCAGTAGACGCATATTTTGACGGTTCTGTTTTTGTGGGGGATTCCATTATGCTGGGGTTTAGGAATTATGCGATGAAAAGACAGGATACGTTCTTAAGCAGGATAAATTTCTTGGCGGCAGGAAGTTTTTCGGCAAATAATGCCCTTTGGGAGGTGGATAACAAAAGTGTGCATCCTGTTTATCAAGGGGAGCAGAGACAGGTGTGGGAATCCATTGCGATGATGGGGAGCGATAAGGTATTTTTGATGCTGGGAATGAATGATTTAAACATTACCGGCTTGGAAGGGACCTGTGAGAAATATAAAGAATTAATTGGGAAAATTGAGGAAAGCAGCCCTGACGCAGAAATAAATATTATGAGCATGACGTACGTCCTGGAGGGAAAAGAAGCGGGAAAACTGGAAAATGATACTATCCGGGAATATAATGAAATGCTTAAGGAAATGGCGGAAGATAACGGCTGGGGATATGTGGATGTGGCTGAGGCGCTTGCCGACGGGAATGGCGACCTGGCAGAGGAATATTGCAGTGACGGGTTTGCCCATCAGAATCCGGATGCGTATGATGTGTGGGTGGCGGCGCTAAGGGAATATGCTAAGGCGCATGGAAAAGAAGCATAGGCTGTCCCGGAAAACAGGATAGAAAGAGCAAGGGAAAGAAGAGTCAAGGTTTTTGTGAAGAAAAGGGAGTATAATCTATTATGAAAAAAATGAAAGAAAAAGTTCTGGGTGTCTGCCTTGCTGCTTTGGCAGTTTTTGCAGGAGGCTGTGGGCAAGGGGAGGAAGCCGCACAGGCGGCCGTAGTGGAAGAGAAGGATGAGGCTGCGGAAGCAAAACCGGTCAAAGAGATCTATGAAGAAATTAAGCAGAGTGTGGAACTTGTTTCCCCGGTGGAAATGACGGACAGCTTTATTTCCAATTATTATGGGATTAACCCGGATAAGCTGGAGGAATACATCTTTGTTATGTCAGAAGAGGCTACCAGTGCAGAGACGGTAGCTATTATGAAAGTGAAGGATGAAGGGGATGCAGGGAAGATCCATGCGGCGCTTCAGGTGGTAGTGGATGAAAAACGGGGGGAAATGGAGGATTATCTTCCGGAGCAATTTGAAATAGTGGATAAAAGTTCGGTGAAAACTAAGGGGAGTTATGTATATCTCGTAATTTCGGAATCTGCGGATGTGATTACCGGGATTATCGAAAAAGGGATTTAGAAAGGATGGGAAGTTATGGTTTTTAGCAGTATTCCATTTCTGTTTTTCTTTCTTCCCTTTTGCCTCATTTTGTATTATGGGACGCCATACGGATGGAAAAATAAGGTCTTGCTTTTAGCCAGCCTTATTTTTTATGCCTGGGGGGAGCCAGTTTATATTCTGCTTATGCTTTTTGCAACGGCGGTAGACTACTGCAATGGAAGGTTGATGGAGAGATTTGGGGTAACAAAAGGCAGAAGGCGTTTTTTTCTTATTTGTTCTGTTATGATTAACTTGTCTGTGCTTGCCTTTTTCAAATATGCAGATTTTTTTATTTTATCTGTTAATAAACTTTTTGCCGTTTCTATCCAGCCGTTAGGGCTTGGCTTGCCGGTAGGGATCAGTTTTTTTACATTCCAGACAATGAGTTACAGTATTGATTTATACCGGAAGCAGGCGCCGGTGGAAAAAAGTTATTGGAATTACCTGACTTATGTATCTATGTTCCCGCAGCTTGTGGCGGGTCCTATTGTCCGCTACCGCACAGTCAGCGGGGAACTGAGGGAGCGTAAGATCATGAGGGAGGAAGTGGAAGAAGGGCTGCTGCGGTTTGCCCAGGGCTTGTTTAAAAAAGTATTAATTGCGAATCAGGCGGGCGCGCTTTGGGAGGAAATACGGCTGCTGGAAGCGGGGCAGGCTTCTGTGGCAACGGCGTGGCTGGGCGCAATTGCGTTCACCTTGCAGTTATATTTTGACTTCAGCGCATATAGCGATATGGCGATTGGCATGGGATGGATGCTGGGTTTTCATTTTCCGGAGAATTTCAACTATCCGCTCTCTTCTATTTCTGTGACGGATTTCTGGAGGCGGTGGCATATTTCGCTGTCCACATGGTTTAAGGATTATGTGTATATTCCGCTGGGAGGGAACCGGAAAGGAAAGGCAAAACATTTGCGGAATATGCTGATCGTATGGTTCTTGACAGGGCTTTGGCATGGAGCCGCATGGAATTTTGTCCTTTGGGGGCTATATTATGGGGTTTTGCTTGCTCTGGAAAAATATGTATGGGGGAAAGCGGTGGATTCTTTGCCGAAAATATGCAGACATCTTTATGCTTTGCTTATCGTAGTGACGGGATTTGTTATTTTTGTGTTTGATGATATGGGGGAGCTGGGGAATTACTTCCTTTCCATGGCTGGATGCAGAGGAAATAAGCTATGGGGGAAGGAATGTCTATGGTATCTGCAAAATTATAAGGTGATACTGGCAGCAGCAGTGATTCTCGCATTTCCGGTGTATCCTTGGATAAAAAGGAAAATAGGGCAGATGGGAAGCAAAGAAAGGGCGGCAGTTTCCGTTTTCTCCATGGCGGGTTATATCCTGCTGTTTTGGATAACGGCCGCGTTTCTTGTAAACGATACGTATAACCCTTTTCTCTATTTCCGGTTTTAATATGGCGTAGTATGGGCCGGAACGGTTTGCCCCGGTGTCTTTTTACTTTGGAAGGGCTGCCTGGCGTTCCAAGATGATACGGATATGGCATGAAGATGGGCATCCATTGCGGCAAAACGGGCAGGAATGCAGCGGATAGGAATATAGAGGGATGGGATGAAAAGGATGAAGGAATGGAAGGCAGGGAAAAAGCAAAGGGAAAAAGCACAGGAGCCGGGACGCCGGGTCAGGGAATGGACAGCGTGGCTGCTTGGCGGGATGACTATAATATGGATGGCATTTTTTTTCTTTTTGGATAAAGACGAGTTTTCAGAAAATGAGAACCGGTATCTGGCAAAAGCTCCTGTCTTTGATCTGGAAAAAGTGAAGAGCGGGGAATATATGGAAGACTTGGAGTCCTATTTGACAGATCATTTTCCTTTCCGGGATTTTTTTATGGAAATAAAGGCCAGGGCAGAAATGGCGGCCGGGAAAAAAGAAATCAACGGCATCTATATAGCAAAGGACGGGTATCTGATTGAGGAATACAAGAAGCCGGAGAATACGGAAAGAATCGGGCAAATATTGAAAGATTTTGCAGGAAACCTGGAAGGGCAGGGGGTGGAACTGAGGCTGATGCTGGTTCCTACGGCTGTTTATGTATATGAAGATAAGCTTCCGGGTTATGCGCCGGTGAGGGATCAGATGGAAACGGCGGACAGGATTTACAGTATTTCGGGGATTGCGCCAATTGACTGCAGCAAGGATCTGCTTGCGTATAAGGGAGAGGGGGAACTGTACTATAAGACAGACCATCATTGGACGACTTTGGGGGCATACATAGGCTATCAGTCCTACTGCAGGGAGATGGGGATAGATGCCGTGCCTTTAGAAGAAATGACAGCGCAGAAGGTAACGGAGGATTTTTGCGGGACGGTGTATTCTAAGGCAGGAGATTACAGCCGGGCAGGAGATGTAATTACCATTTATAAGAACCCGTCGGATCGCCTCAAGGTGGAATATATGGACACGGGAGAGATAAGCGGCAACCTTTACAATCTGGAATATGTTCAGACAAAGGATAAATATTCATTGTTTTTGAATAACCTTCATCCTTTGGTTGAGGTTACCAATGAGGCGGCAGATTCCGGCAGGGAGCTGGTATTGGTGAAAGACAGTTATGCCAATTCCATGGTGCCGTTTTTGGTTCATCACTATGAAAAAATCTATATTTTTGATACCAGATATTATAAGCAAGGTGTGTCGGCATTTATGAAAGAGCATCCGGGTGTGACGGATGTGCTTGTGCTTTACAATATGAATACGCTGGACGGGGATCTGGGGATCCGCGGGATATATTAAAAGAGAAAGAGTTATAGGAGATGAACGGGAAAGATAATAAAATTAGGAAGTCATAACCCTTTAGAATACTTCATACAATGTAAAAAAGTATTCTGAGGGGTTTTCTTTTGAAGGATTATATCGAAGAAAGAGCAATCAATATTGCTAATTATATTATTGATAACAATGCTACAGTACGCCAGACAGCGAGGCAGTTTGGGATTAGCAAATCTACGGTACATAAAGATGTTACAGACCGTTTGATGCAGATTAATCCGGCGCTCGCAAAAGAGGCAAGAAAAGTACTGGATGTGAACAAATCCGAACGCCATATCAGGGGCGGGCTTGCTACCAGGGAGAAATATTTGCATCAGTCGAGGGTGTAGCGGGGGGAAGAAACAGAAAACTTCCGGTATGATATGCAGATAGGGGCCATTGGAATCTGCAAGGGCAGGCAGTTCCAATGGTTGTTCTTATATAAAACGGAAAAGTGTTTTGGGGGAACAGGGTCAGGGTATTTTACATACAAGGATTTTTGACGGAACAGAGAACCGCTTGTTTTAGGTGGGGGAGCGCTTCCGTTCAAACGGATATCATCATCTGGAATTTTAGAAAATGCGGTATACAAATACATTGGCTATAGCAAATATTTTATTTGGACAGGCTATTGAAGTGGCACGTGTGCTGCGTAAGGAGTTGGGGCTTATGCGGTAAACTTACAGAAGTATTTTTGCATATTTTAGGAAGGAATGTTTTGACAAGGGGATAGGGCGACTATATAATGGGTTATGAAAAACTTCCTGAAGATTTTATGTGAATGGGGTTTGTGCGACAGGACGGAGGCATCCGGGAATTGATATATGTAGTTAGGGCGAAATAGTTTTGGCCGCGGAGGTTTCATTGGGAAAATGAAGAGGAAACGGATGAAAAGAGTGATTCGACCTTTCAGGCGGTGAGAGCATGGGATTCCTTGCATGGATGCTTGGCGGTTGTCATAGACCGATTATATGCAAAGCGCAGCGGGCAGTTTTAAGGAAGGCAGATTTGGGGAACGGGAACCGAGCTGTTTTTGCCTTGCTGTAATAGCAGACATTACCGGCCGGCAGAGGGGCTTTTGATAGGGTGAAACTGCCGGGCAGGGAAAGGAAAAAGGTTTCGTAATGGAAAGGGAAATGATTGTCGTAATGGATTTTGGCGGTCAGTATAACCAACTGATTGCCAGGAGGGTGAGGGAATGCAACGTGTATTGCGAGGTGCATCCGTACCAGATAGGGATAGAAAAATTAAAAGAAATGAATCTAAAAGGGATTATTTTCACAGGGGGGCCTAATAGCGTTTATGAGGAGGGTTCGCCTCATTGTGAAAAAGAAGTACTGGAGCTGGGGGTTCCGGTGCTTGGCATTTGTTACGGCTCCCAGTTGATGGCTTATCTTCTGGGAGGAAAGGTTGCGACTGCGCCTGTCAGCGAATATGGGAAGACAGAGGTGGAAGTGGATAACGGAAAAGGCTTATTTCGGGGAGTGTCTCAAAAAACTGTCTGCTGGATGAGCCACACGGATTATATAGAAAAAGCGCCGGAAGGATTTACGGTAACAGCGCGTACGCCAGTTTGCCCTGTTGCGGGCATGGAAAATGCAGAAAAGGGACTATATGCAGTGCAGTTTCATCCAGAGGTTATGCATACACAAGAAGGGATGAAAATGCTGCGCAATTTCGTGATAGATATTTGCGGATGTAAAGGCGGCTGGAAAATGGATTCTTTTGTGAAGACAAGCATAGAGGCAATCCGTGAAAAAGTTGGGAGCGGAAAAGCGCTTTGCGCTTTGTCCGGGGGCGTGGATTCGTCAGTGGCGGCAGTATTGTTAGCAAAGGCGGTCGGAAAGCAGTTGACTTGCGTGTTTGTGGATCATGGGCTTCTCAGGAAAAATGAGGGGGATGAAGTAGAAGAGGTATTCGGCCCGGGAGGATCATATGATTTAAACTTTATACGAGTAAATGCCCAAGAGCGTTTTTACGCCAAGTTAGCCGGTGTTGAGGAGCCGGAGCAGAAGCGGAAGATAATCGGGGAGGAGTTTATCCGGGTATTTGAAGAGGAAGCAAAGAAAATAGGTTCTGTGGATTATCTGGTGCAAGGGACTATTTATCCGGATGTGATCGAAAGTGGGTTAGGTAAGAGCGCGGTGATAAAATCCCATCATAATGTAGGAGGATTGCCGGATTGCGTTGACTTTAAGGAAATTATTGAGCCTTTGAGATTACTGTTTAAGGATGAGGTCAGAAGGGCAGGACTGGAACTGGGCATACCGGAAAAACTGGTATATAGGCAGCCGTTCCCGGGGCCGGGACTTGGAGTAAGAATTGTCGGGGAAGTGACGGCGGAAAAGGTAAGGATCGTCCAGGAGGCGGATGCGATATACCGGGAAGAAATCGCGAAAGCAGGAATGGATAAAGAATTGGGACAGTACTTTGCTGCAGTTACGAATATGCGTTCCGTGGGAGTCATGGGGGATGAGAGGACATATGATTATGCGGTGGCCCTCAGGGCGGTGAGTACCTCTGACTTTATGACAGCAGAGGCGGCACGGATACCTTGGGAGATATTGAGTACGGTGACAAGCAGGATTGTGAATGAGGTGAAAGGGGTGAACAGGGTTCTGTATGATTGCACGGGGAAGCCGCCGGGGACGATAGAGTTCGAATAGTCTGAGGTGAGCCGCGGATCCAGTAAAATCAAGGCTTTGTGGCTTTTTTCTCATTTTATTGCATTATGATTGCATTTTTTATTTCACTTCTTTGTGATAGTGAATATTATCCTCCTTGGGAGCCACCAGTTTCCCGCTTGAGAGCCACCCGGAATTGATATTTTCCACCTTCGGAGACGCCACAGCATATTGTGCTGCCATGTATATTTGATTTTACTATAGATCTCCTTATAGTTATTTCTGGAGAACTGCAAACGCAGTACCGCCAAATAATCTGTAAGGGGGTCTTTTTATGTTTAAGAAGACAAAAGCCAGGAGCATTCCCGAACTTTTGGGGAAAAATCTAAGCGCAAGGGAGGCGTCAAAAGTTTTAAGTGTATCCAGAAACACTGTTGCCGAAGTCCAGGCATTGTTTTTACAGTCAGGCAGGTCATGGGATGATATTCCCGAATGGGATGACGACAGGCCCTATGGGCTGTTTTATCCGGATAAGTTTAAA
>CAJTKK010000008.1 GCA_910576535.1 uncultured Lachnospiraceae bacterium
GGTAGAATCTTGCTCTAAGAAACTGCCGGACTGCCGTTCACTTCCTACTGCCACTTTTTCAGAAAATCGCAACCAACTTTTTTATAAAAGGCTACCGGATTGCCCTCACTTGCTACTGCCACTTTTTCGGGAAATCTATAACCAGCTTTTTTCATAAAAGGCGGCAGGCTGGCATTCTCCCTCTTACTCCCTACAACACCGCAAAAAGCAAAAATGACGGACTTTCCGGCAAGAACTTTTCCGGTGGCTCGGTCTTTCCCGACAATAAGGCGTTTTGGAAGCTGTGTTTTGCCCGCTGTTTGATAGAAAACGGAAAATTTCCTTGCTCACATACCAGTACCGACACTTTCCCGATTTGCCAAAAATGGGCGCAAAAAAAGCAGCAAATCTTTTTCGGATTTACTGCTTCATGTGCCACTGCAGGGCGGCGGGATATTCAGTTTTTATGGTGGTTCAGTGTGACAAACTGGAATTGTTATTCAGGAAAAACAAGTACACAGTTTTCTAAATCGTCAGTATCTTTTTCGGAAATATATATCTGAGCCGACAAAGATAAATCATTTCCTATAAATTTTTCCCTTTGAAACAAATCCCTTACTATATGCCAATTTTTATGTGCATTTTCAGTTTCCAACCAAATACCCATCAATGGTCCAGGTTCCCCGTCCTCTGTGTCTATATAATCATATCCATTGCTTTGTATCAAGGAATTTGATACCTCTTCGATACGGTCTGGTATGCGATATCTCAAATCCAAATCAGCATTTTCAAGCATTCCTGGATTTAACAACACAATAATCGTCTGCATATTTCTTCCCTCCAAATTTCTAATTTATATTTCTGTATCTATGTATGCGCTCATTCTCTGGATAACAGCCGCTTCGGCTACAAAAGAGCATAATATCGATCCATCTACAACGATTTTTATTTTGCTTTCATGTGAAAAAATGTCAATATTTCCGTACATATATCTATCCTTCATCTCCAGTTTGAACTCTGAAATAACGAAAAAAGAAATTTCAATAAAAACAGTATTGTTACCATTCCATTTTTCAGGAGGATTGTCTGGATAAACTGGCATATCAAAAACCACAGATACTTCGGTACCATCTCTTTTCAATGAAATAGCATCTATTCTGACGTTCAGCAATTCAGGGACTTTTGTGTAAATTTGTTTGATGAAAGTGTTTCTGTCTATTCCATCATACCACATACCTTACCTCCACAAACATTGATTTGTCGATTTTTTCATAATCATATTTTATCATACAGACTTTAAGAAATCTATTCATTTTCATTTAATTTTCGGAATAGTAAGGGCTACTGTCTATCAAATTCTTGTGTGTTACTTTATGGCACATGAGCATTATCCCGTGTTATACCTGTAGCTATCGGCCTGATCTTTGGGCAGGCGGTAGTTGAAAGCATTAATGCTTTTATTCCTGTTTGGTTTATGACCGGGCTTAAGACCGCTGGCGCGCTTCTTCCTGCTATGGGTATGGCAATTCTGATGCGTTATCTGCCAATTAAAAAGTATTGGTATTATTTTGTCATTGGTTTTGTCCTGATTGCTTATGGCGGTGGAAACTATACTGTAATGGCAGCAGCTTTAGCAGGCATAGCCTTCGCAGGTATGCATTTGGCAAGAACGAACAATAAAACTGTGGCCGTAACTGGCCAGGCAGTAATCGAAGACGACGAGGAGGTAGAGATTGATGGGTAATCAAAAAAAATTAACGAAACAGGACATCAACAAAGTATACTTCCGCAATCTGTTTGCACTACAGTTTGGCTGGAACTATGAAAAAATGCAGGGTTTGGGATATGCTTATGTAATTATGCCCGTTTTGAAACGTCTTTATGGAGATAATCCTGAAGTGATGAAACGCGCCCTGAAGATGCATCTTGGATATTTTAATTCTTCTCAGCAGATGTCTCATCTGATTATTGGCGCAGATATGGCGCTGGAAGAAGAATTAGGCATTGAGTCCGAAGAAGCTGTTGTCAGCATCAAAACCGGGCTTATGGGGCCGTTTGCTGGTGTAGGCGATACTTTGTTTATTGCTATTTACCGTGCCATTGTATTTTCTATTGCCGCTTACATTGCTTTGCAAGGTAATCCCATAGGTCTTCTTGTTCCTTTGGCAGCTTGCGCGGCGGTACTGTGGGCACGTTATAAGTTTACTTATATTGGATATAAGTCCGGCCGGAAATTGGCGGAAGGCTTTGCAGACCGGATAGCTCCCATTACAGAAGCTGCCAGTATTTTAGGATTAACCGTAGTCGGCGCTTTAATCCCTTCCGTAGTCAATTACAAAACCGATCTTACCTTTGCTTTCGGTGAAGTTACTTTTGCTTTGCAGGATATGTTTGATAAAATTTTGCCTTCCCTTTTGCCTTTGGGTATTGTAATGTTGTCTTACTGGCTGCTTGGAAGAAAAAAAGTGAATTCTACCCGTCTGATTTTTATTTTGATTATCTTAGGTATGGTACTGGGTAATCTTCAGAATGTTCTGGCTGGAATTGCCGGCTTGTTTTAAGGGGGTGTTTTGATGATAGGAATTATCGTAACCGGACATGGAAATTTTGCTACCGGCATGGTCAATGCATTAGAACTTTTGGCAGGATCCCCGGAAGCTCTGGAAGCCATTGATTTTGAGGGTTCTCAGTCTGGCGAAGCTCTGAGCGAGATAATCTGTAATTCCGCCATGAAAATGGATGATGGAAACGGTGTGCTGGTCATGACTGACCTACGTGGCGGAACACCTTTTAATATATCGACACAGCTTTCCATGAGTAAATGTAAAAATCTGGAGATTGTTGCCGGAAGCAATTTACCTATGCTGGTGGAGGCATACATGAGCCGCGATTCTGTGGACAGCGCCGCTGCTTTGGCACAACAGATCGCTGCTTCCGGCAAAGAACAAATAATATATTTTGAAAAAACATCGGCTTCTGCCACAGACGGTAATGACGATGAAATCGAATTGGATTAAGATAGGAGGTTTTTCAAATGGCAATCATACATGCAAGAGTGGATGAACGTTTGATTCATGGTCAGGTAGCTATGGTATGGACGAACACGGTCGGCGCCAGCCGGATTGTAGTGGTCAATGATGCTGCCGTAAAAGATGAAATGGTTATCGCCGCATTGAAAATGGCGAAACCTGCTGGAGTGAAACTGTCTATTCTCTCTAAAAAACGGGCTATTGAAAAGTTTGCTGAAAAAGCATATGAAGAGGAAAAAGTTTTTTTGATTACCAAAAATGTAGGTGATATGGCAGCTTTGGTTGCTGCAGATGTGAAAATTCCCGCCGTAAATATAGGTAATGTAGCTAAACATGAAGATTCCCGTCCTATTAAAAAATCTGTAGAATTGAACGATATAGATATTGCCCAGATTAAAGAGATGATTGGGAAGGGTATTTCAGTAACTGCCCAGATGATCCCTAATGAGTCGGATCAGTCTATCCTGAATTATTTTTAGAATTTATCTGGCAGTTTAATAAAAAAAGAAATTCATTCTAAGGAAACTGCGGCGGTTTGGCGGACAGCCGTTAGATAAGCAGAGACGGAGGCAGCTATGGAAAACATCAAACTCAAGATACGGGAGAAGTATGCACATATGAGTAAAGTGGAAAAAAAGATTTCAGATTTTGTGCTTGCCAATAACTTCCGTTCTCTCGGTATGACAGCGCAGGATATGGCAAATGGAAGCGGTGTTTCCGCCGCTTCTATTATCCGGTATGTACAGAATCTTGGTTTTGATGGTTTGTCAAGTTTTAAAATGGCTTTAGCTTCTGCCAATTCTCAGGATGACGACTGGAATGCGGCGGTAGATCCCATTATCAATACTCAGGATAATCTGCAGACACTTTCAGGGAAACTGGAAAACCTTATAAACGGCGCAACGAAGGATTTTTTCTACCAGTTGGATTATCAAGCTTTGGAAGATGCCATTGGTAAGGTCCGCAGTGCGCGGCGTATCTACCTTCTGGGAATTGGGGCATCTATGCTTCCCGCTTATGATTTATTTCATAAGCTGAAACGCGCCGACTATAATGCCGAATATTATTTTGATATTAATATGTGTGTGGAGTTTTTTCACTATATTGATAACCGTGATTTAGTAATCGCATTTTCTTACAGCGGGCAATCCAGAGAAATTTTGTATTCATGTCAGATCGCCCGCGAAAGACAGGCGCCTGTCCTTGCAATTACACGCCGTGAAGATTCTCCTCTGCGCAGGCTGGCCGATATCTCTCTTCTGGTTCCTAATCAAGAAGCAGTTGTACGGATCGGCGCATTCACGTCCCTTCATACTTCTATCCTGATGGGGAATCTTCTCTATCTTGGAGCGGTTCAAAAGGATCTTCCAGAATTAGAAGCTAATATCCGCAATACAAGGAAGCTGGTGGAAGGGTTAAAAACGCGGGAATGATTATCCCTAAAATACATTCCGGGGGGAGTTTCAGGCAATGAAAAGAAACAAAAGGAGTATAATATGGTAAAAATAGATGGTCTTACAACAGAAACTGTCAATGAAGCTACTAAGCAGATTGATCAATTAGATTCTCTTGGCATCGTAACCCTGATTAATCAGGAAGACAAAAAAGTAGCGGATGCTGTGGAAAAAGAACTTCCGCAGATTGCTAAAGCAGTGGATGCCATTGCTGAACGTTTTGCCAAAGGCGGGCGTATTATCTATTGTGGGGCAGGAACTTCCGGCCGTATGGGAACTTTGGATGCCATTGAACTGACCCCAACCTATAGTGTACCGGCAGAAAGAGCCTTTGGCCTTTTGGCAGGCGGTTCTGATGCTATGTACTATGCAGTGGAAGGAGCTGAGGACTCTAAAGAATTAGCTATTGAGGATTTAAAAAACGTAGGTTTAACCGCAGATGACTGTGTAATCGGCATTGCCGCCAGCGGACGTACCCCCTATACTATTTCTGCCTTGGAATATGGCAACGGAATTGGATCTTTAACGGTATCCATTACCTGCAACAGCGATAGTGAAATGGCAAAAATTGCCCAGATTTCCATTGCGCCTATTGTGGGAGCTGAAGTAATTAGCGGTTCCACCCGTATGAAAGCGGGTACTGCCCAAAAAATGGTAGCAAATATGCTTTCTACCGGCACTATGGTAAAACTTGGGAAAGTTTACCAGAACTACATGGTACAAGTGCAGCCTACTAATGAAAAGTTAGTAGTCCGCGCTACCAATATTATTGCTGCTGTCACTGGCGTAGATAAAGAAACTGCCCGCCAGACGCTGAATGAAACCGGTATGCGGGTGCCTGATGCCATTGTGATGTTAGAATGCAGGTGTACTCTTGAACAGGCTCAGAAGGCTTTGGAGGCATCTGCAGGCAATGTCCGCAAAGCTTTAGAGCAAATGCAGTAAAAAAACTATTTTAAAATAAAGCATTCTTCTTTAGAGAGCAATGGAAGAAATATAAAATTTTCTGCCAGCAGGTAAATCCGGCTGGCAGTTTTTATACACAGATCCGTGCAGAGGAAATAAGCTCCGCTAAAGCAGCGCACAGGTTGCGCACAATACTCGATGATTATAATATATTGCCTTTTAGCTTATCGTTCTTTTATTGACAAAATGGAAATTCTAAACTAATGTAATAAATAGAATATATTTAACGGAAAGCCAATAAACGTATGAAAATTTTCATGATTTATTGGTTTATTTTCTTTAATAAAAGAAGAAAGGAAATGCTGAAAATGTTGGAAATTATAGATTTAACAAAAGCGTACGGGAAGTACAAGGCAGCGGATCATGTAAGTTTTTCTGTTGCGGATGGGGAAATCGGGATACTGCTTGGGCCAAACGGGGCTGGAAAATCTACGGTGATTAAAAGTATTGCCGGGCTGTTGCGTTATGATGGAAAAATATTAATTAGGGGCATGGATGCTAAGAGTCTGGATGCAAAGAAGATTTTTGCCTATGTGCCAGAAATCCCTGCTATGTATGAAGCCCTTACCGTAAGGGAACATGTGGAATTTATTATCCATGCCTATAACCTTCCGGTTAAGGAAGAAGATATAAAAAGACTTTTTGAAAGGTTTGAATTGTTGGATAAGCAGGATAAACTAGGAAACGAACTTTCAAAAGGGATGATGCAGAAGGTAAGTATATGCTGTGCATTAATCGTCAGCCCAAAGGTGATCTTGTTGGATGAGCCTATGGTTGGATTGGATCCTGCGGCAATTAAAGAATTGAAACAGATAGTTCTGGAATTAAAGGAAGCAGGGGTGACGGTACTGATCAGCACCCATATGCTGGAAATGGTGAAAGAGCTTTGGGATGTTATGTTTGTTATGGATGAAGGGCATATTATAGCATCTTATAAAAAAAGCGATGTAAAAGAAGAAGATTTGGAAGATTTGTTTTTCCATGTTACGGATAAAAAAGAATGAGGAAATAAAGTGGAATAAAAAGTCTTTTCAACTGCACAAACCCGTCGTGTGCAGAAAGCAGCACAGAAATGAGGTATAACAATGGAAATTATTTTAAATAAAATATCAGCGGTTTTCTATCTTTATAGAAAAACTTTTAGAAACCGTTTGAAAAAAGCGTTGAAAAAACCGGTTAGCTATATTTATTTTTTATTTATTTTATTTTATTTATATGCGGTTTTTCATTCTCTTCCTATTTTTTTTCAAATGATAGAAATAAATAACGCATCGTTTTTAACAGCAATTCTGACAGCAATTGTTTTTATTTTAATTCCTTCCAATCTGATTTCATACAGCAAAAGGAAAGGGCTTGTTTTCCGGGAACCGGATATCCATTTTCTTTTTTCTTCCCCTATCAGCCCCAAAATACTTTTGCTGTATTCCCATTTAAAAAATGTAGGCATTATGTTCATATTATATGTCATACTGGCAATTGGAGGGGTATTATGGCTTGATATGCCTGTATGGAAAATGACAGTGTATTTCTTCTTTTCTTTTGTTACGGAAAATGCATTGGAAGCGTTTCTGATGATTCTTTGTTACGGGAATGAAAAACTGGATAAAAAACAAATGTTAATCGTACAAATTTTTATGTATTTTTTAATCGGGCTTTTTGTAGCAACCGGTATTGGGATATATGTGAAGGAAGGGGCCAGTTTCCGCAGTGTAATGGATTATCTTCACAGTCCGGTCATTCAAATGGTTCCTATTATCGGCTGGAATATTGCTTTTCTTCATCTGCTGTTTATGGGTCCGGAAACCGTAAATGTAATCTGTTCAATCCTATATTTTATATCGGTTATTGTTTTTTTTATTATGGCTTTGCGCATGAAATGTACCGGGGATTATTTTGAAGACGCCATAAAATTTGCTGAGGATTATGAAGCGGCAAGGAAAAAAGGAAAGGCCGGGGAAGTGGCTTTTGTAGGGTGGAAAAAGAAGTACGGCAAGGCAAGCGTTTCATACAAAGGAAAATATGCAAGGGCTATTTTTTACAGGCAGCTTTTGGAATATAAAAAAAATAGGTTTTTTATCTTTGGTTTTTATACTTTGGTATGTCTCTGCCTTGGCATTGGATTGGCAGTTTTTACTTATAAAGGCAATGTAAAAGGTTATGTTCCTTTTATCATTTTAGGAGTAATGTCTTATCTTACCTTTATTATGTCCGGATACCAGGGGAAATGGGGGAAGGAACTGAAAAAACCTTATACCTATTTAATACCGGATACGGCATTGTGCAAATTATGGTATGCCACATTGATGGAACATATAAGGTCGTTGATTGACGGGTGTCTGCTTACGCTGCCGTCAGGGATTGTGCTTGGCCTTCCTGTTTTGCAGATAATTCTGATTATAGTGGTCTATGTATGCCTGCAGGCTTGCAAGCTTTATGCAGAAGTGATGGTGGAAGCTTTTTTAGGCAATATTCTCGGCAATACGGGAAAACAATATGCCCGGTTATTGTTTGAAGGGATTGTAATTGGTATGGGGATTGCAGGGGCGGCAGCCGGATCATTGATTTCTATGGAAACAGGTTTGTTTATATTAATCGGTGTGGTTGTATTTTTAATGGCGGGCATGATGGCGATTGCCACAATAAATTTTGAAAAGATGGAAACTGTGGATTAAAAAATCAAAATAATGTATTTTTTAATCATAAAATTGTAAGAAGCTTCTTTTTTTTCTCAATATAATTAAATTATCCAAAGAGACAAATATATTTCACAAGCGTATTTTTGTATAAGAAGATTCTGATATCAAGAAATCCGTCAGACGATGCTGGCGGGCAGCCTTTCTGATATCCAAATTATATTAGAAAAGAAATAGACTGGGAAAGGACGGAAAATTTTATGATGAAAACATGGTGGAAAGAAGCGGTAATTTATCAGATTTATCCCCGTAGTTTTATGGACAGCAACGGGGACGGGATTGGGGATTTAAAAGGAATTACCAGTAAATTGGATTATTTGAAATATCTCGGCATTGACGTAATCTGGTTATCGCCGGTATATCAATCCCCTAATGATGACAATGGATATGATATCAGCGATTATCAGTCCATTATGGATGAGTTCGGAACAATGGAAGATTTTAATGAAATGCTTAAGGAAGCCCATGAAAGAGGGATTCGTATTGTAATGGATTTGGTAGTAAACCACACATCCGATGAACATAAGTGGTTTATGGAAAGCAGGAAGTCTAAGGAGAATGCTTACAGGGATTATTATATCTGGCGGGAAGGGAAAGAAGATGGAATGCCTCCAAATAACTGGGGCGCTTGCTTTGGAGGGTCGGCATGGGAATATGACGAAGAATCAGAAATGTATTATTTGCATATGTTTTCAAAAAAACAGCCGGATTTGAATTGGGAAAACCCAAAAGTACGTCAGGAAGTATTCGATATGATGACATGGTGGTGCGATAAGGGAATTGATGGATTCCGTATGGATGTAATCAGTATGATATCGAAAACGAAAGAGATGCCGGACGGGGAAGTGAATGGGCTTTATGGCAACCCGGGCCCTTATTGTGTGAACGGGCCGAAAGTTCATGATTATTTGCAGGAAATGAACGAAAAAGTATTGTCAAAATATGATATTATGACAGTAGGGGAAACACCGGGAGTGACGACGGATTTGGCAAAACAGTATGCCGGTGAGGATACTCATGAATTGAATATGGTATTCCAGTTTGAACATGTAGAAAACGACGGAAAATATGGCAAATGGACAGATGAAAAAGTTTCCCTGGTCAATTTGAAAAAAATTATGTCCAGATGGCAGGTGGAACTATATGGGAAAGCATGGAATAG
This sequence comes from uncultured Lachnospiraceae bacterium, assembly GCA_910576535.1. GTDB lineage: Bacteria > Bacillota > Clostridia > Lachnospirales > Lachnospiraceae > Kineothrix. The sequence continues at coordinate 9,284 of CAJTKK010000008.1, forward strand.
TTTGTTTTGGGATAACCATGACCAGCCAAGGGCAGTTTCCAGATTTGGGGATGACAGGCCGCAGTATAGGGATGTTTCAGCCAAAATGCTGGCTACTTGTCTGCATATGATGCAAGGTTCCCCTTATATTTATCAGGGGGAAGAGCTTGGGATGACCAATTATCCGTTCCGGAAAATGGAAGATTTCCGGGATATCGAAAGTATTCATGCTTATGAAGAATGGTGTAAAGGCGGCCTTGTTTCCCATGAGCTGTTCTGGCCTTGCCTTGTAGGGAAAAGCAGGGATAATGCCAGGACTCCTGTACAATGGGATGATACGGAAAATGCAGGGTTTACTATAGGAACACCTTGGATTGGCGTAAACCCTAATTACAAAGAGATTAATGCCAAAGCGGAAACGGCGGATATGGGTTCTGTTTTCCATTATTATAAAAAATTGATTGCATTACGGAAACAAAACCCGGTTATCGTATATGGCAAATATGAGCTGCTTTTGGAAGACAGCGAGGATTTGTTTGTTTATACAAGGGCGTTGGATGAAGAAAAATTGTTGGTCGTATGCAGTTTTTCCGATAAGGAAGTTACGTTCCGGATACCGGATGAGTTTATTGGTTCGGGCTGTATAATTTCTAACAGAGAGAATACCTATGAAGGAGAAATGGTAGAACTCAAGCCTTATGAGGCCTTTGTCCTGCATAAAAAATAAGAAATTAAGTATATAGATTGGTAAATTTATGTTGTGAAAGAAAGAAGGTTTATGAAAACAGCGAAAAAAAGTATCCTGATCGTTTTATCGGTAATTGCCATTACATTTATTCTCTGTTTATTGCAGTATGGAATCCATTCTTATAACAATCCGGTGGAAAAAGAAATTCACTTTACCGCATCGGGATATATTATTTGGAATCCGGATAACGGTGAAGGGGAAAAGGTTGATGTAGAAGTAAAAGGAAAGAGTCTGTCTTATATTTTTAAAAACCATCCGGAAGCCGTACAAGGGGATATTTTTGTCAATGGACAAAGTATTTTTGGAACTGTGGATGACCGGGATATCGGGTTTTATACGGAATTTCGCGGATTAGATTTTGCATGTGTAGGAATAAAAAATCATGTGCCTTGTGAAATCGTTTCTTTGACAAAAAATTTTCAATCCATCGTATGTGGTATCAACCTTTCCTCACCTGTTTTCGGCAGCGGGAAAACAGGATGGAATGGAAAAGGAATATTGGTGATACCGGGAAATGATTTGGAATCCGCAAAAGAAACAGTAAAGAGAGCTTTTTCGGGTTCGGAACAAATGAGTCATTGGCTGGTAGAAAACAAGTGGGATAAAGTAGTAGAAACAGGGAAATAAAATGAAAAAGATTGTTCATTGCCGGTTCAGCAATACAGGACCGGCAAGGATTTCCCTTGATACATACAAACTCATATCGTTTCTGGTTGCAAGAGTCCATTTTACTAAGCGGATGCACTTGCGCTCAATTTCAAGACAGGTAATACAGCGGGGGTGGACACAGCTTCCGCTGTTGTAGTAATAAGGGTCTTCTTCCGAAAGGGCAGGACGGTGGGTGTGTCCGGTGATGAGGATATGGTTTTCTTCTTTTGCCCAATGGTGGAGCCGTTCTTCCGCCTTATGTTTTCGCGTATAATTTTTGGCTGCGCTGGTAGGGTCGAGGACACCGAAATGTTCCAAAGGCTTCCAGAGATAACGTACGAGAAAACGGGATAAGCGCCATAAAGATGAATTGAATAAATCTGTTTGATGGCCGTGGGTAAGATAAATGTCCATAGGAAAATTGCTTTCCAAGATAATGCCGGAGTAAAAAGGGATGTTGGGAATGGAAGCTTCCTGCTCTAATTGGAAGCTGTCTTCCGGGGTACAGTGGCATCGGTGATAATGTTTTTCTATATAACGTTTATTCTTTTTTATCATATCATGGTTTCCATAAAGCATAAATAAACGGTTTTTCTCATAGAATCGGGAAAGAAGCAGAAATATATTGCTGTGTACTTCAATTATCTGTTTCATATTTCGGTTTTCCCATAATTCATCCCCGTCCCCCAGCTCAATATAAGTGTATCCCATTTTATAGTAATGCTGCAATGCCGCAAAATACAGATTTTGATTTTTTAAAAAGTTATCATTGGAATTTCCTATGCCCCGGTGGCAGTCGCTGATTAATACATATTTGGAACGTTCTGTAAGAGGGAGCCTTAAAGCTCCCTCGAAAGATTTGGAAATACGTGAATAATAACCCATGACTTTACCTTCTTTTTATTTTTCTTTTTTTATATTTTTTTACACGGAGTATTTTCCGGAATACAAAAGGAAGATAATAGTAAAGATATAAAATTTTATCCAAAGAAAGGCAGAAAGGTCTGGTAACAAACAGGTATACGCTGCACCAGAAACGATTGATACGTTGTACCAGACGGATTCTGAAACGCCGCAGACATCCATATTTCATAAAAGATTTTGTAAAAGAGAAAGTGACGGTATTATGGCAGATAGAAATGTCGTGACGGCAATAGCCGGTATTTACCAAACCTTCTACAAAGGCTTCAGCCATGCTGCAATGAGGAAAAGAAATCGCGGCCCGCATATATAAATCTTCCGGATTGGAGAAACGCCCTACCGAAAAAGCAGTCAGCCACCAATGCTTGGCTCCTACATCGGCAATCCCTATGCCTTTTCTGAAAAGGTTAAAAGAAAGCCCTGCCATGTCTTTATTTTCTACGCTATGAAAAAGAGTATCTTCCCATCTTGACTCAGGTACAATGTCATCAGCGTAATAAAGGCCGATTTCGCCGCCTGTATTGATTCCGTATTGACCTTTCCATAATTCGATCAGCCATGTCCTGTCGTCATAATTAAAATAGACGGGCAGGCAGTCGAAAACCATGTGGAAGGTGAGGGCAGCTTTATCGTATAGAGAGCAATAACCAAATTCCCTTTGCATCGCATTGATATGGGAAGTGAAAATATCCTGCGACGCCACATAGCAGAAACCGAAAGGTTCAATCAGTTCATCCAAAAGGCAGCATTTTTCTTTCGTAGACATACAGCATATTTTTTTGATGATTTTTTTCTTGCGCCAAAAATTGAAGCAGAAGAAAAAAAGAAGAATCAAGAAAAAAATACCGAAAAACAGATACATAACAAAGTCCTTATTTATAGATTTGTTATATCTTATGATTAATTGTCGAAATCGGTACTTGAAATATAGAAGATCGTTTTAAGGGGAAATATGGATAATGGTTCCTTTTCCTTTAAAACCTGCATCCCCTGTGATTTGGGGGATTTCCTTTTCCCCTTGGATAGGGGATACGTCAGGAAGGTGGACATGCCCGGTAACAACTGCGGCTACAGGGCTGTCTTTTGCCGTGGTTAAACCGATAAATTCTGCAGAAACATCGTTCGGATATATCCCTCCATGTACACCGCCGCCTAACACTACCCCGTTGGACCAGACAGAGGAAGTTTTTGAGAGGAGGGATTCGGTGTAAAGAGGGACATGGAGCAGAAGAATCACCGGTTTTCCTTTTTGAAGAACCGTTTTATATTCTTCCAAAGCATTTGGATGAATCTGATTGTTGCTGTTATCCACCGCCACAACAATGAAATCATCCAATTCCAATGAGTGGATAGCGGTATTGCCCGTGGAGGAATATTCTTCTGCCGTATAGTTTTTCATATAAGGTGAAAGTAAAGGGAGGTAATCATTGGAACCTTTTTCTGTCATATACTCCCACGGATAAGTCCAGTCATGGTTTCCGAGAGTGTATAGATAGGGGATTTTTAGCATTTCTAAGGAATTGCCCAGATATTCTACGTTTGCCGGGGAAGGGGAATCGATAATGTCCCCTCCAAGGAGCAGGGCATCCAATTTGTTTTCATTGGCATAAGATATCCATGACAGGAATAAATCGGAAGAAATAACCCCGTTTTCTTCTGTAAATTGGGAAAGGCGATTGCCGGAGTATTCTTTTATCTCCTGAGAGGCCTCAGTTTCCGGAAGGATAATATGGGTATCTGTCAAATATAAAAGAGTATATTCTTTGGAAATGCCGGAAATGGTGATTTGGCAAGTATCTATATTTTCTTCTTCGATTGGCTCCGTTGAAGAAGGGGAAGCGCATCCCGTAAAAGAAAAAGAGAAAAATGTTGCCAAGAATAATATCAGAAATAAATTTTTTGTATGGATTCTTGTTTTCATAAATTTACTTTCTCCCATAATAGTTTTTCTATTATACAGTATGTATTGTAAAAAATGTTACCGTGGTATTTCAGTAATATTTCGGTAATAGGCAGTTTACATAAAATGATTCAAAGCTGTAAATCAGCATTTATAAAGGCTTCTTTGATGTTGCTATTATTTTTATAATCTTGTACAATAAATGTTATCGTTATCAACTGGGTTTTCAATAACGGGAAATATAGAAATATATTCGCTATAGATATATTATGGCATATTTTGAAGAAAAATGAAGGGAATAATCTTAATATTTTATAAAGTATGAGGTAGATATGAAGATGACAAAAATTACAAAATTACAGAAAATTTTTGCCCCTATTGATATGACAGTAGGGAACCCCGGAAAACAGATTGTGGCATTTGCAGTACCTATGTTGATTGGGAATATTGCCCAGCAGTTGTATAATACGGCAGACAGTGTCATTGTAGGAAGATATGTGGGGGACAATGCCCTGGCGGCAGTGGGAAGCGCAGCGCCGATCTTAAATCTGCTTCTTGTCCTGTTTATAGGTATTTCTGTAGGTGCGGGCATTATGGTATCTCAGTATTTCGGGGCGAAACAGAGAGAGGACTTATCCGGTACGATAGGAAGCTGTGTGACATTGACAGCTATTTCTTCCGTAATTATCATGATCATAGGTCCATTAGTGTCCGGGCCTCTGCTAAAGCTTTTGGATACGCCGGAAACAATATTAGGATGGTGCGAATCTTATTTGAATATCATTTTTATTGGAATTGTAGGTATGGCATATTATAATATTCTTGGCGGCGTTCTCAGGGGGTTGGGGGATTCCGTATCTGCCCTTATCTATTTATTGGTTGCTACGGTAGTGAACATTGTATTGGATATTTTATTTGTAGCCAGTTTTGATATGGGCGTGGCAGGCGTGGCTTTGGCAACGGCTATTGCTCAGGCGTTATCTGCAGTCCTTTGTTTTTTGAAGCTTCTTAAAATGTCCGATATTTTTGACTTTAAAAAGAAGTACTTGAAACTACATAAAAAATATGCACGGATGACAATCCGGCTTGGTTTTCCCTCCGGGTTGACCCAGGCGATATTTTCCATGGCTATGATTATTGTGCAGTCCTTGACAAACAGTTTCGGGGAAATGTTCATTGCCGCCAATGTAATTGTAATGAGGGTGGATGGATTTGCCATGATGCCTAATTTTTCCTTTGGGACAGCTATGACCACCTATGCCGGCCAGAATGTAGGCGCACGGGAATTTGGCCGGGTGGAACAGGGGGCAAAACAGGGTACCTTTATTGCTATGGGCGTATCTGCCGTAATTACCGCATTGATCCTTATCTTTGGAAAGCATTTGATGGGTATATTCACGGAAACGACGGAATTGGTGGATTTGAGTATGCGTATGATGAGGATCCTTGCCGTGGGTTATATTGCAATGGCGGTTACCCAGTCTTTATCAGGCATTATGCGGGGGGCAGGGGATACGATGACCCCCATGTGGATTTCTTTGGCTACCACAGTGGCATTCCGTGTGCCAGTGGCTTATGGGATTGCATATCTGACAAGAAGTGAACAGTATCCGGGCGGGCGTTGTGAAAGCGTATTTATTTCGTTGCTTGTTTCATGGACATTGGGGGCAGTGATAACATTTGTATGCTATAAATGGGGGAAATGGAAAGAGAAAGCGATTGGAGAATAAAAAGAAAGAAGTGGTTTTAATGCAGCAGGAAGAGAAATATTTATATATGACAAACACCCCGGTTCCCCGTCTGATTGGGGAATTGGCCGTACCGACAATTATCAGTATGCTGGTAACTTCATTTTATAACATGGCGGATACTTTTTTTGTAGGCAAAATAGATACCCAGTCTACAGCGGCTGTAGGCGTCGTGTTTTCCGTGATGGCTTTGATTCAGGCATTAGGGTTTTTCTTTGGCCATGGTTCGGGGAATTATATTTCCAGACGTTTGGGTGCCAAAGATTTTGAGGAAGCGGCAACAATGGCAGCGGATGGTTTTTTTCTTGCTTTTCTTTGCGGGATTATGGTGATGGCCGGAGGGATGTTCTTTTTAAAGCCGTTAGCGGTAGCCCTTGGTTCTACCCCGACTATATTGCCTTATACGGAAGCTTATTTGAGAATTATTCTGATAGGCGCGCCTTTTATGACTTCATCCCTGGTATTGAATAACCAGCTTCGTTTTCAGGGAAGCGCGGCATATGCGATGGTAGGTATTGTTACAGGAGCGGTAATTAACATCATATTAGATCCTTTGCTGATTTTTGTCTGCGGCATGGGAGTGGCAGGGGCGGCTTTGGCAACGATTATCAGCCAGTTTTGCAGTTTTTTGCTTTTGCTGTATCAGAGCAGAAAAGGCGGAAATATTAAAATCCGGTTCTGTAATCTCAAACTGAATGGGCATTATATAAAAGAAATATGCAGGGGAGGCATTCCCTCCTTATGCCGTCAGGGGCTTGCCAGCATATCCGGGATTCTCCTGAATCATGGGGCAGGGGTTTACGGGGATGCGGCGATTGCCGGAATGTCCATTGTGTCCCGGGTCTCCATGTTTGCCAGTTCTGCATTGATTGGTTTTGGTCAAGGCTTTCAGCCGGTATGCGGTTTTAATTATGGGGCGAAATTGTACCGGCGGGTAAGGGAAGGCTTTGTATTTTGTGTAAAATACGCGACAATATTTTTAATCGGTATTTCTATTGTGGGGGCTGTATTTGCACCTGGAATCATCGCTATGTTCAGGAAAGGGGATGAAGAAGTGATTGCGGTAGGGGCTATGGCTTTGCGCCTGCAATGTATCGTGTTCCCTTTGACAGGTTGGATTGTGATGTCCAATATGATGCTGCAATCTATTGGAAAAGCTTTGAAAGCTTCTATCCTGGCAGCGGCAAGGCAAGGCATCTTTTTTATTCCTTTGATATTGGTTTTGCCAAAAGTGTTTGGATTGTCCGGAGTGGAAATGTGCCAGATGGTTTCGGATCTTTTGTCTTTTGCTTTGGCAGTGCCTTTATGTGTCAGTGTTTTAAAAGAAATGAAAACGGAATAATTCCAGGAATCTTTATTATGCAAAAGCTGGAAATCTTGAAGGCTCTTTTTTAGAGTCTTCTTTTTTTATGGCAGCGGCGCATAGGGGAAGGAAAAAAATAGATAGAAGGGATATTCCCTTTTTCCTGCAATGAAACAAATGATTTGTATATATTTACCAAAATTATAAATGATATACTTAACATCCTATAAAAAATTAACAAAAAATTTACAAATTATTATTTTTGTGTAATGTCCATATGTTATTCTTATTTTATGAGAAAGCGTATGAAACCTTTTGAGGAAGATTTCAGGATTTCATAGGGGGTATGCGGATGAGGCTGTGGGATTTCCGAATGAGAAAAATGCCTGGGAAAAGAAAGCGGTATCTGCTGTTATGCGGGATTTTTATTTTAATAGCGTTATTGAATGCCCTGGCATGGAAAAGTAAAGTTTTTTGTGATTTTTATGTGGATCATATATATCCATTGTGGGTGAATACATATGGAAGGCTGATGGGGATATTTCCTTTTTCGGTGGGTGAAATCATGATTGTGGCAGGGGCTTTCCTTACAGCGGCCGCTTTGTTTTTGGCAATGGCGGCTATTATTGTATTGCCTTTCAAAAAAATGTATCATGTTTTCTTTTTTACGGAAGAAAAGAATGGAAAAAAAGGCAAAATGAAAAATTTTTATAGAGCTTTTTTCGCTTTTTATGTGTGGGTTTTTGCCGGAGTCTGTACAATTATGACATTAAACTGTTTTATTCCTTATCATTGTTCTACATTGGAAGAAAAATATGGGGTCTTTTGTAAGGAAACAGAAGAGGATTTTTTGGCAGAAGAGCTTCTATCGAAAGAATATACATTGGAGGAATTAGCAAAATTAAGGGATTATATCGTGATAAAGGCCAATGGGCTTGCGGCTCAAGTAGATAGGGATGAAAAAGGGAATATTATTTACCCGGAAAATATGGAAGAGGCAGCTATGGACTGTATGAGGAATCTCAGCGGGAAATACACACGGCTCGCCGGGTATTATCCGAAGCCGAAACAATTTACCTTTTCCGGTTTTTTTAGCCAGCAGATGATGAAAGGGTATTTTTTCCCGTTTTCTATGGAAGTCAATTATAATAAACTGATGCATCAGGTTAACAGGCCGGCAACAATCTGTCATGAATATGCCCATTTGAAAGGTTTTATGTATGAAGAGGAGGCGAATATGATAGGTTTTCTTGCATGTATCCATTCCCCGGATGTATCTTTCCAATATAGCGGATATTTAAGTGTTTTAAATTATATTGATAATGAATTTTATAAGGCAATTGGAAAAGATAAAGAAATCTATTTGTCACATGTGAATATTTCCCCTCAAGTGAAAGCGGAAAATATATTTTTAGAAGAGGGGACATGGGAAAAGGTAGAAGAAAAAGCTGTGATAAAAACGGAAGTAGTAGATAAAGTTTCGGATAGGCTTTCAGAGACGTCTATGGTATTGAACGGGGTAGAAGATGGAATATTAAGTTATACAAGAGTGGTAGGGCTTCTGCTGCATTATTACGATGGCTCCCCGGAGGTGGAAGAAACATTGCTTAAAGCGCAGCAAATGCATGAATTGCCGGAAGAAATAGCAAAAAATGAATGATTTTTCTATGGAAATGAATAAAGGAACATGGTGTCAAAAGCTCTTTTTCCAGGGCTTGACAGTAAGCTGCAAAAAGAATTTGGTCAATCTGTAATCTGTCAAGAAATATTTCCGGATAGAGCTTTTGACATTTGAACCCTTGCGGGAAAATAAATAATTGATCTATGAAACGCACCTTTATTCTATAATTAATCCCACAGGGCAATGATCGGAACCAAGAATATCGGAATAAATAAGGGCATCTTTTAAATGTTCCTTTAGGATTTGAGATATGAGAAAGTAATCAATACGCCATCCTGCATTTTTAGCCCGCGCACTGAACCGGTATGACCACCAAGAGTAGGCTCCTTCTTTGTCCGGATAAAAATAACGGAAGGTATCAATAAAACCGGCCTTTGTGATTTCAGTAAATTTTTGTCTTTCTTCATCTGTAAAGCCAGCATTCTTCCGGTTTGTTTTTGGATTTTTTAAATCAATTTCCTGATGTGCTACATTTAAGTCGCCGCAAAAAATTACTGGTTTTTTCATTTCCAGCTTTTTTAAATAAGAAAGAAAATCCTCTTCCCATTTCATGCGGTAAGAAAGCCTTGCCAGCCCGTCCTGGGAATTGGGAGTGTAGACTGTGATCATATAAAAATTTTCATATTCTAGTGTAATCACTCTTCCTTCATGGTCATGTTCTTCCATACCTATACCATATGAGATGGAAATAGGTTCTTTTTTTGTAAAAATGGCAGTTCCTGAATATCCTTTTTTCTCCGCATAATTCCAGTATTGAAAATATCCGGGCAGATCCAGGTCAATCTGACCTTTTTGCAATTTTGTTTCTTGGATACAGAAAATATCTGCATTTTCTTGGTTAAAAAAATCAATAAAACCTTTACCGGCACAGGCCCGGAGTCCATTTACATTCCAGGAAATCAATTTCATATTGTAAAGTCCTTTCTATTAATAGAATTAATTTGATATTACATAAATCTTTTTATGGATGTCAAGATAAAGTTTTTCCCGTTATGGAAAGAAACTTTGAAAGGAGGCGGATAAGTTATGCTTTAAGCAATTTGTTTATCCGGTTTTCCATTTTCCGGGGATGTTGTAAACATTCCAGTACATGTAAATTATGAATTCATAAATTTTCAAGATTTTGTTCACAATTTAGACACATTTATGACATAATATGTTTACAGCCCATGAGGAATGAAGAAATACATAAGAGTTCTGATTTGGCAGGATAATCATTTATTGATTCAGGAGGAGAGAATTATGAAAAAGAAAGCAGTTATGTTATTGACAGCAGCAGCAACATGCGCAACATTGATGATGGCTTGCGGAAGTACGCAGGCAGATGCTCCTGCAGCAGAATCCTCTGTAGAGACAGAGACAGAGGTGGAAGATAATGCTGCAGAAGAAGCAGAAGGTACGGAAACCGAAGCAGAAACAGAGGGTACGGAAGGTACAGAAACCGAAGCAGAAGCAGAAGATAACGCTCCGGCAGAAGATACAGCAAATACAGAGGAGGCTGTAGAAGATGAAAATGCAGAAGCTGACGCAGAAATGGAAGCAGCAGAGGATGCAGAAGACAGAGCCGGGGAAGAATCTGAGGTAAGCGCAGAAACAGAAGAAAATGTAGAAAATACAGAAGAAAAAGCTGAATAAAGAAAATCGTCCAGCCTTTGGATCTGAAAAAACTTTACCGGACTCCTATTAAGGGTCCGGTAAGGTTTTTTATTTCATTGGGTTCATCCTGTTTTTATGAGATCTTCATAAGGCAATATGAGTTCATGGACGATTTCATAAGCAAGTTTTTTCATGCCGGAAAGACGTTCCTTATAATTTTCCCCAGTTAGTCTCTCATTTCCGGCAATGATCTGTTCTGCCATGTATTGATTAATTTCCGGCGAAAAATGCAAGGTATCCATATAGTTTTCCAGATTTGCAATAATTTCTTTTTTATCCTGAAAATAATATATTTCTACATTATGGTAAGGCAGAAAGGATGCGATGGCTTGTTCCATATTATAGAGATAGGCTTCCAGATCCCCGGTACGGTATAGATTGTCCCAAAAAAGCATGGAATAGGCGGGGAAAAAAATTTTAAACTGTGTTTCCGGATGAGCCTCTATTTGTTTTTTTACTAAACTGATATTTGCATCCAATAGTTCCTGATAAAATGTTTTTTCTTTCATAGGCGCAATTTCGGGCGTACGGATATAAAGGCCAAGCGCCATATCCTGGTTAAATTCTTTCCATTGCGCCCAGTTGTAAGAGTTATTGGCGTTATAATCCCCGATGAGGGAATTTGCTATCATATAAGGTATTTTTTCAAAGATTACTCCCTTGTTATATAAATATTTTACATCATCAAAAGGATTTTTATTGTATAAATACATAGGGCAGCCTGTTAATTCATAAGTAGGGGAAGGATCGGCCGCTAAAGAAGAAGTATCCATACTGTAAAAAATATATTTCAGGTTATGGTTCTCAAATGCCGCATCCAGAAGATAGCATAAGTCTGCGGTAGCCCCATAAGAACGTACAGCTTTTATTGCAGTGCAGTCAAAGCCTTCGTTAAACCAGCCGTTATCATAATTTTCGGCTACGGAGGAACCTACGATCAAGCTATCATAATCAAAGGTTCTTAATGAGCCGATACATTGATATTCTTTGTCAGTAAGAACTGCTTTTAAACCGAACCAGGGTTTATGGTAATGAAAAAAGGGATCCATGAGGATAACAATAAATCCTATGAAGATCATAAGAAATAATACTCTCCGAAAAAAATGTTTTACAAAACATTCAGATGGATTTTTTGGCTTTACAGATGATTTTGACATAAAATCTGAAATCCTTTCCCTAATAAATTGTTGATGTTAAAAATTAAAGTAAATAAAAGTACTGACTTGTGAAAAGGAAATGAGGCACCAAATAAACAGGATTACAATATACCAGCAGAATCCCGGGTTATTATCTGCAGTTTCCACGGTCTGCAGGGCATTTTTTCTTGTCAATATAAAAGCGCTGACTGCTAATATCAGCAGAAATAATATAACGTATGACAGATTCAGCATACCAGGGGCAAACATGGTAATTACTTGTTTGAATATATAGAATTCAGGAATATCCATATTTGCAGCCAGCTTATAAATATAGCCTGTATTTTTGAAAGAAAACAGGTTTTTAAACATTTGAAAAGCGTAAGTCATATTCTGGCTCCGGAAAAAGAACAAGGATAAATTAAAAAAGGAAAAGGTAAAAAACCATCCCAGCCATCTCGGGATATAAAAACGGGCAGAGGGCTGTTCCCTCGTTCCTTTGACGCCTATGATGCCGAGATTGTCCCATACAACGAGAAGCCCCTGCATCATACCCCATGCAACATAGGTCCAATTGGCGCCATGCCATAAACCGCTTAGGGAAAAGATAACCATAGTGTTGAAAATAGTTCTTGTTTTCCCTTTTTTACTGCCCCCTAAAGGGATATAAACATAGGTAATAAAAAAACGGGATAAAGTAATGTGCCAGCGCTGCCAAAGTTCTTTGACCGAACAGGCTTTATAAGGCGAATAAAAGTTAATGGGAAGCTTAATGTTAAACATATAGCCAAGACCCATTGCCATATCGCTGTAACCGCTAAAATCAAAATAAATCTGAAAGGTATAGGAAAGTATGACAAGCAAAGTAGAAGGCGTATCTAAAAAATAAGTCTGCTCAAAACCGAAATTCGTTGCCAAAGCGAGAGTATCTGCCAGTAGTACTTTTTTTCCTAATCCTAATACGAATAAAGAAATTCCTTTAGCAAAGTTATCTATATTAAAATTTCGTTTTTCCAGGTCGTCGAACTGGGGGATGATTTCTTTGTATAATACAATCGGCCCTGCAATGAGCTGGGGGAAAAAAGTGACGAAAGTGATATAGTTGGTAAAAGAGTAGTGTTTTGCTTTTCCGGTACAGCGGTCAATGATAAAAGAAAGCTGCTGAAAAGTAAAAAAACTGATTCCAAGGGGAAGGAGAATATGTTTTAAGTGAAAGTCCGCCCGGAAAAGGTAATTGATATTTTCAATAAAAAAATCAAAATACTTAAAATAAAAAAGAATCGCCAGATTAATGCTTATTCCGGCAAACAATCCTATCCGTGCTGTTAGCTTTGTTCTGGAAAAAGTGAATAAATAACTGATAAAGTAATTGATAAGAATACTGGCAATAATGATAAAAAGATAATAGGTATTAAAATAACCATAGAACCATAAGGACATTCCAGTTAAAAATACCTTTGCCGTTTCATATTTTTTTATCCGGTTAAGCGAATACCATCCGAAGAGGGCAAGAGGAAGAAAAATAAAAATAAAAATGTAGGAATTAAAAAGCATAGATAGTATAGTACCTTTCCTGCGTATTTTTTAAATTCACGTCAATTGCTGCCGTTCGTATGATCGTTAACTGCCGCCTCTAACGTTCATACTATTTGGGCGTTCGTTTAATGTGCGGGTATATTTCCCCTGCTAATGCTCATTATATCATAGTCTAAACGGGATTCATAACAATTATTGGCAGGAATAGGGAATATTTATACTTTATTCATCCGTTTAAATTGGGATAAGTTTTATAAAATGGGAAATAATGAAAAGAGAAACAAGGGTTTTTATGATGCATTTTTATAGGCAGTGAATAAATGAGCTTTGTCTGTAAAATTATCTGACGGCAGGCATGGGGCGGCCGGGTTTAGGATGAATGGAGGAGATTATGAGAAAACATACATGTTTTACGGCGTTATTAGCATCTGTGGGCATATGGGTTTTATTTCTTTTCACGATAACAGGATGCGGAGAAGAACAGGTGTCGGATTCTAATACCAATAGTGTGGAGAACGTAAGGCGCAATAGCACAAACGGAGAGGAAGAAGGCAATGCTTATATTCCTATGAAAGAAATTAAAAAAGAGGTTGTGAAGATTTTAGGAGAGAACTACTGGCCGGATAAACAGCTTACGATAGAGGAACTGGAAACGGAGACTGGAATCAAAGAGGAAATGATTGATGATTATCTGGCGGAAAAGTTGAATGTAGAAACGGATATTGATGCAATGATTATTTTGAAGGTGAAGCCGGAGTATCTGGAAGAAATAGAAATGCTCCTGAATGAATATAGGGAAGCGCTGATGGTAAAATTTAAAGACCGTCCTCAGGAATTAGGAAAGGTGCAGGCATCCAGAATTGAGGTGATCGACAGATATATTTGTTTTGTGCAGCTTGGGGCGGATACCAGAATGGCAGCGGAAAAAGGGGATGAAGAAGTGCTTGCTTTATGCCAGCAGGAAAATGAGCGTGCGCTGGATAGGATAGAAAAGACGATATTGAACCAGTAGAAAGGGGGATATGCTATTGCTTGCGGCAGTTCCATGAGGTATAATAATTTAGGCTCTTAAATTATACAGAAAGGCATGGAAACATTATGACAAATGCGATTGTATTTGATATGGATGGCGTGTTGTTCGATACGGAAAGAATAAGCTATGAGTGCTGGGAAGAAGTAGGCTCGGCCATGGGGCTGGGTGATCTAAGCAAAGGGCTGAAAGGATGTGTGGGGTTGAACCATGCGGATGCGGAAGCTTTGATGCATAATCTTTATGGGGAAAACTTCCCTTTTGAAGAATTCAGCGAGACAGTACATGCCCTTATGAAACGCCGTTTTCTGGAGGAAGGCATTCCTTTAAAGGAGGGCGTAAGGGAGATTTTAGATTATTTAACAGAAAACGGCTATATCGTAGGGCTTGCATCTTCCACTGGCAGGGAAAGCGTTATGCATCATCTTGAGGAAGCAGGGCTGACTGGCTATTTCCAGGCGGTGATTACCGGGGATATGGTAGAACATAGCAAGCCAAGGCCGGATATTTATTTGAAAGCGTGTGAGGAACTGGGGGTATCGCCGGCGAACGCGGCTGCTATTGAAGATTCCCCTAATGGGATACGTTCGGCGTATAGGGCGGGGATGAAACCGGTTATGGTGCCGGATCTGATAGAACCCACGGCGGAAATAGAAGCAATGCTTTACGGTAAGTTCTATTCTCTGCTTGATGTGCTGGATTATATAAAAAACAGAAACCGGTAAATCTATGCATGGATGCAAATTCACGGCAGATGCATGAAAACTTATATCATAAATTGCCCCATTTGGGCAGGACGGAGGTACATATGGCAGCATCAAAAGTATATTATGCAAACATGAGGACATCGTTTTATGAAAATCTTCCTCAAAAGCTGGAACGGCTTATAAAAACGGCAGGGATTGGAGAAATTGATTTTGAAAAAAAATATGCGGCAATCAAAATCCATTTCGGCGAGCCTGGGAATTTGGCATATCTCAGGCCGAATTATGCATCCGTGGTAGTAAGGGTAATTAAAGAACTGGGCGGCAAGGCATTTTTGACAGATTGCAATACATTATATGTAGGTGGAAGGAAGAATGCCCTGGATCATATGGATGCCGCTTATGAAAATGGTTTTTCCCCGTTTTCCACAGGATGCCATGTAATCATTGGTGACGGATTAAAAGGGACGGATGAGGTATTGGTGCCAGTGGAAGGCGGCGAATATGTGAAGGAAGCGAAAATTGGCAGGGCGATAATGGATGCGGACATATTTATCACTTTGAACCATTTTAAAGGGCATGAAGCCACCGGGTTTGGAGGCGCCCTTAAAAATATAGGAATGGGCTGCGGATCCAGAGCCGGAAAGATGGAAATGCACAGCGCCGGGAAGCCCCATGTGGATCAGGAAGCATGTATAGGCTGCGGGCGGTGTTCCAAGATATGCGCTCATAAAGCGGCAGAGGTATTTAATAAAAAGGCGGAAATTAATCATGACAAATGTGTAGGCTGCGGACGGTGTATCGGCGTCTGTCCTATGGATGCCGTGAAGCCGGCTGCGGACGAGTCGAATGATATTTTAAACAGGAAGATTACCGAATACAGTAAAGCAGTCATCCAGGGAAGGCCTCATTTTCATATTAGTCTGGTAATTGACGTATCGCCTAATTGTGACTGCCATGCGGAGAATGATATCCCCATGGTGCCTGATGTGGGCATGTTTGCGTCTTTTGACCCTGTAGCGTTGGATGTAGCTTGTGCGGATGCAGTAAATAAGCAGCCAATTATTGCGGATAGCCAGTTGGACCGTATGCCTCACGTGCATCATGACCATTTTATGGATTCGGCCCCGCAGACGAACTGGAAATCTATGATAGAACATGCGGTAAAAATCGGCATAGGGAATGCGAAATATGAACTGATTGAGATTTAAAGGGAAAAACCGCTGTAAAAACCGGCTTGTGCGGCAGCGGCAAAAAGAAGCGTCTCTTGATTATTTTTGAATTCCGATTAAAGATATTCCTTTTGCCTTGCCGCCATTGATATTTTGTATCAGGACGCTAAGAGATGGATAGGGGCCTACGGTCTTTCCGTTACAGTATACATTATGGGCTATGTACATGTCGTCTGCCTTGGATATATGTACAGTGTGGATTTCTTTCCTGATATCGTTTCTATCGTTGTACATGGTTAAAATCAGACTTGGATATGCTTTTGAGAGCGTGTCGAAGTCTTTTTCTTTTGTCGAAAGCAGGACATGAAATCCCTGGGATTCCATAAAATCTTTAAGAGCCTTGGGGGCTGTGCCGAATTTGCCGTTAAGGGCCATCCCGTCCTTTTCAAAATGGGCAATTAAATCCGGTAAATCCATAAAGGGATGTTCTAAAAGACTATATAAAGCATTGTATACAGCAAATACTTCGCAGCCGGAAAATTGCATAGTAGCTTTTCCATAAACCATATCGGTATAATTGTTCTGATCTTCAATGTATCCGTGGCTTCTGGAAACGGCATCCGCATGGTTGGAAAAATTCTGCCGGTTAATGGACAGATTCTTTTTCCATTGGCTTCTCATAAGTTTCTGTATTCCGCGGAGAAGTTCATAAAAGACAATAATAGTGCGGTTATTTATCCGTTGGGGGATAAAAGAAAATAACATCCGGTTTAAGCTCATGACAAAGTATCCTCCAGCAGATTAACAATTGTTTTTATGGAATTTAACTGATTGCTTTTACTCATGGCTTCAATATAGGTTTGTCTTGTAAAGTAAAGTTCATGGGCCTTTTCCACCAGCAGGTCTTCCGTGAGGTAATCTTCGTCAATAACCATGCTGAATCCCTGGGATTCAAAAGATTTGGCGTTTAAAATCTGATCTCCCCTGCTGCTATGGGCAGAAAGGGGAATGAGCAGATTGGGCTTTTTCAAGGCAAGTAATTCGCAGATAGAATTAGCCCCTGCCCTGGATATGACAATATCGGCCATAGCAAAGATATCTTTTAATTCTGATTTTACATATTCAAATTGTTTATATCCTTCAATCTGCAGCATTAAATTATCCACTTTATCTTTCCCGCAGATATGAACTACCTGAAAATCTTCCAGAAGCTGCGGCAGTGCGTCACGTATTGTTTTATTTATGGCCTCTGCGCCTAAGCTTCCTCCAATTACCATAATGACCGGTTTATTGGATGTAAATTTGCATATATCGTACGCTGCAATTTTATTGCCTCTGGCAAGCTCTTCCCGGATGGGGGAGCCGGTAAGGACGGCTTTTCCCTCTGGAAGCATGGGGATTGTTTCCGGAAAATTACAGCAAACTTTTTCTGCCACAGGAATACATAGCTTGTTGGCAAGCCCTGGCGTCATATCCGATTCGTGGATAATGCATGGAATTTCTAAAGAGGCAGCGGCCCGTACGACAGGGACGCTGACAAAGCCGCCTTTGGAAAAGACAATATCCGGTTGTATCTGTTTCAGATATTTTCTGGCTTCTCCATATCCTTTCATCACACGGAAAGGATCGGTAAAGTTTTTCGGGTCAAAATACCGGCGGAATTTACCAGTTGCAATACCATAATAGGGTATATCAAAATCAGAAATTAATTTCTTTTCAATTCCTTCATAAGAACCTATATAATATATTTCATAATTTAATTCTCTAAGTTTTGGTATTAAAGCAATATTCGGGGTTACATGGCCGGCTGTTCCGCCACCGGTAAGAACAATTTTCTTTGCCATTTATAATGCCTCCAGATTCCTTTTTCTTGTTTTATGAAAAGGTGTTTAAACCATGCTTTCCAATGCCTGTGCCAATTGGTCGGGACAGGAAGTGGATTTGAACCCGCAGCGGATGCCCTTTAACCTTTGGATAGCTTCCTTTGCATCCATGCCTTCCACTAGTTTGGAGATACCTTGTAAATTTCCATTGCATCCTCCCGTAAAAGATACAGACCGGATAATTCCATTGTCTAAATCAATATCTATAGATGTGGAGCAAACGCCTTTTGGTTGATACTTCATAAATAATCCCTCCGTTTCCGCTTGCCTGGATGCCCAGGCGGAAGCACAAATATTATAGCAGAATTCATGCGGTTTTTCCAGTAGTATTGCTCAATCTGTCGAAATTTGAAAATGCCTTACACCCTTTGAAATCTTGAGATATAGAAGGGTTTTGTTTATAATATTAAAATCAAAGACAGGAGGTGACCGTATGGATGATGGCATGTTTACTGTGTTTTTAGAGCATAGGTTTTTGAGCGGCATTTTTTTAGTTCTTTTATCATTAAGCATAATATGCCAAATTATAATCGGTGTGATATACCGGAAGTTAATAAAAGAAACGGATAATATGGCCGCTGCTAAAAATAAATTCCTTAAGCAGTGTAAGTTAAAGTTTATCAGTTGTTATCAATTAAGCGGGGAGGTAGCCAATATTTCCGTATTTGTGGACAAGTCTATGTCTAAAATATCCTTTTTGGGAATTTCCATGACAGGCCTGCACCATTTGGCAGGGCAGTTTATTTTGTTGTCTGTAGTAACTGCAGGGGCAGGGGCATGTTATGAAATTACACAAGGGGAAACAGTAGGAAAAATACTTCCTTATTATGTTGTCAGTTTTCTTGGATTATATGTATATTTTTCTGTGTCCGGGCTGGTGGATATTGCAGGAAAAAAAGAACGACTGAAAATAAACCTGGTGGATTATCTGGAAAATCATATGGTAAATAAGCTGAGGCAGTCAGATATTGACTGGGAGGAGCTTACCGGGGAAAAACTTAGCACGGCAAAGAAGAGGATACATAAAAGAAAAAAGAAAGCCTCTGGAGAAGCAGTAGACGAAAAAGAAAAAAAGAAGTCTTTGAGGGAAGAAATAGGGCTTTCGGCAGAACGGGGGGGAAAAGAAGGGGCAAAAGTAATGGCATTTACGTCCCCGTCAGAACCAGGGGGGCAGGATGAGAAAAAAGAAGAAAATCCGGAGGAGAAAGTTGCTGTATTTTCCCATCAGGAGGCAGAAGAGCTGGAGGAGCTTTTGAGGGAATTTTTTGTTTGAGTCATAGCCTTCCATGGGAAATTTTTCTTGAAAAAGGAATATATCTTTGCTACACTGGAAATGGTAATTCCATATATCTTTTATTCATGTTTCATATTATATTAACCTGGCAGTGCGGTTTGACAAAGGATTGGAAAATAGCATGAAGACGGCCGGGAGGGCAAAGGAGCGAGGCAGATGAGCAGTAAAGTAACGTTTGATTATTCTAAGGCTTCACCATTTATCAGCGGGCATGAGGTAGAGTTTATGAAAAAGCTTGCCTTGGATGCAAAAGAGGTATTGGTTTCAAAATCAGGGGCTGGCAACGACTTTTTAGGATGGGTTGATTTGCCGGTGGATTATGACAAAGAGGAATTTGCGAGAATTAAAAAAGCGGCAACAAAGATTCAGGGTGATTCCGAGGTGCTTCTTGTAATTGGCATCGGCGGTTCCTATCTGGGGGCGAGGGCTGCCATTGAATTTTTAAGACATAGTTTCTATAATGTAGTGGACAAGTCCATAAGGAAAACACCGGAGATCTATTTTGTAGGAAATTCCATTAGTTCCACCTATATCAGGCATCTTATGGATGTAATCGGTGAGAGGGACTTTTCCATCAACATGATCAGTAAATCCGGTACGACTACGGAGCCGGCGATTGCTTTCCGCGTTTTTAAAGAAATGATGGAAAAGAAATATGGTAAAGAGGAAGCCGCAAAGAGAATTTATGCCACAACGGATAAGGCGAAGGGTTCCCTCAAGAATCTGGCGACGGAGGAAGGTTATGAATCTTTTGTTGTGCCGGATGATGTAGGAGGAAGATTTTCCGTATTGACAGCGGTAGGTTTGCTGCCGATTGCAGTTAGCGGTGCAGATATTGATAAATTGATGGAAGGCGCGGCAAGCGGAAGAAAGCGTGCATTGGAAGCGTCCTTTGAAGAAAACGATGCTTTACAGTATGCGGCATTGCGCAATATTTTGCTTAGAAAAGGCAAATCCATAGAAATACTTGCAAATTATGAGCCAAGCGTGCATTATGTATCGGAATGGTGGAAGCAGTTATATGGAGAAAGCGAAGGAAAAGACCAGAAAGGGATTTTCCCGGCCAGCGTAGATTTGACAACGGATTTGCATTCCATGGGGCAGTTTATCCAGGACGGTGCAAGGACATTGTTTGAAACAGTGATTGATATTGAAACAAGCAGGGAAGAGATTATTCTCGGCACAGAGCCGGTTGACCTTGACGGGTTGAATTATCTGGCAGGGAAAACGGTTGATTTTGTAAATAAAAGCGCCATGAACGGCACGATTTTAGCGCATACGGATGGTAATGTCCCGAATTTCATGGTTCATGTACCGGAAGTGAACGAGTTTTACTTGGGCGAGCTGTTCTATTTCTTCGAGTTTGCCTGCGGCATCAGCGGATACTTGCTTGGCGTAAATCCTTTTAATCAGCCGGGTGTAGAAAGCTATAAAAAGAATATGTTTGCTCTTCTTGGAAAGCCAGGGTATGAAGAACAAAGGGAAGAACTGCTGAAAAGGCTTTAAATAGAATACAAAGGTGGTAGAATATGCCAGTTCGGAAGATTACGAGGATAGCGCTTTTAAGCGCTATCCTTTATATAGCTAAAGTTGTTTTGGAATTTCTTCCTAATGTGGAATTGATCTCTTTTCTTACAATTATATATACGCTTGTTTTTGGTGCGGAAACATTGCTGATTGTGACGGTGTTCAATTTGTTTGAACTTATCCAATGGGGATTTGGGGTTTGGTGGATTTCCTATTTGTACGTCTGGCCTTTGCTGGTTTTAGTAACTATGTTTATGAAAAAACTGTCTGTAGGAACAGGCTCCGGTAAGGAGGAGTTTATATTGTGGGCTATAGTATCCGGCGGCTTTGGCTTATTTTTCGGTTTCTTTTTTGCTCTTGCCTATTTGCCGGTAGGCCTGTCTTACGCCTTTTCGTATTGGATCAGCGGTCTGCCCTGGGATGTATGGCATGGCATAAGTAATTTCATTCTTATGCTGTTAACCGGAAGGCCGGTGTATCTGGTACTGAATAAAGCAGCCATATGGAAATAAATTCATGAAAAATCCGTGAACTTTATAGAGAAAATATATTTTTAAAAGTGTTTTTATGTTAGAATAGGTCAAATAATTAATTGAGGATTTAGGAACGCATGAAAGGGGGAAATGTTTTCAGAAAGGAGAGAAGGAAAAGTGGAACCAATCAGAGTTATGTTTCAGTCGATGGAAGACTGTCAGAGATTTGTAATGGCAGTCGAAAATTACCCGTTTAATATTGATTTACAAAGTGGAAGGCAGATGATAGACGGGAAATCTATACTTGGAATTTTAGGTTTTGGATTGCATCGGGTGTTAGATCTAAGGCTTCATACGGACAACAATGATGTGGCAGAAGAAATCTTGGATAAGATTGAGTTTTGCATTTATGGGGAAAACATGGATATTGCTATTTAGAGGGTAGTACGTTCCTACGGAAGAGCCGCTGGGTTCAGATTATTTGAACCCGGCGGTTTTGTTTTGGTAAAAAGAAAAGGCCAAAGCGCCAAAAAGGTATAAAAGAAAGGCAGGTAGGTTTTATTGAAAATAGTAGTTTTGGAAAGGGACAGTGTTGGGGGAGATGTTTCCATAGATTGTTTCCATGAGCTGGGGGAATTGAGCATTTATCATAATACTGCGGAAGAGGAAATAAAGGATAGAATAAAGGATGCCGATATAATCATTGCAAATAAAGCACAGTTGAACGAGGCAACAATGAAAAATGCGGATTCGGTGAAGCTTGTGTGCGAATTTGCCACAGGATATGATAATGTGGATTTGGAATACTGCAAAAAAAGGGGCATCCGGGTAGTGAATGTGGTGGATTATTCTACTGCGGCGGTGGCACAGCATACATTTGCGCTTTGTTTTTATATTCTGGAAAAACTGAACCATTATGATAACTATGTAAAATCAGGGCAATACATGGCGCAGTCTCGGTTCTCTAATTTTGATATCCCGTTTACGGAACTGGACGGGAAAGTATGGGGGATTGTGGGCATGGGGAATATCGGAAGGCGGGTGGCAAAGATTGCGGAAGCCTTTGGATGCAAGGTTATATTTTATTCTGCGTCCGGCAGCAGTACATGTACGGATTATGAAAGGGTGGATTTTCAGGGCTTGCTGGAGAGATCAGACTTTTTGTCTTTACACTGTCCATTAAGCGATAAAACGAGAAATCTGATTGATTTGGACGCTTTGAAGCAAATGAAAAAGTCAGCCATTTTAATCAATGTGGCAAGAGGGCCGGTAGTAAATGATGAAGCATTGTATACTGCGCTGACCCAAAATATGATTGCAGGGGCGGGGCTGGATGTAACAGGAACGGAGCCGATGAAGGAGTCCAATCCTTTGAGCCGGATAATGGACAGCAATAAGCTGATCATCACCCCTCATTTAGCATGGGCAAGTATCGAAGCGAGAAAAAGGGTAGTGGAAGAGACTTACAAGAATATTCAGGCATTTTATGAAGGAAAGGAGAGGAATATAGTGATGGATTGCCGATAACCGGATGCCGGAAATATTTGAGGGGATTGGCACATAGACATTGCAGTATAAAAAAATATATAAAAAATTTATTTTAAATTAAAATATTGAAGAAGAAAATTTGTTATAATAAAAAGCAGATATAGCAATAAGTTTAATTGCAGCGGCGCTTTGATGCCTTCGGTTTCTATTTGGGGAGGTTTAGAAGAAACGGTGCAGGAATGGAGGAGTGTTATGAAAGAGAAAAAGTATCTATGGTTATTGATAGGATTCGCTATCATTATTGGTGTCGTTGCCGCCATTTTTTATGGCATGAAAAGCAACAAAGCGGCTGATGAAGAAAATGCAGTTACAGCAATGTTTGTTCCGTATGGGGAAGGCCAGCACATATTTGTAAGTGAAGAAATTGGCGCTTTTGAGGTTACGGCGGATAAAGAAGCATTAGAGGTTATGGATGCGAAT
This sequence comes from uncultured Lachnospiraceae bacterium, assembly GCA_910576535.1. Lineage (GTDB taxonomy): Bacteria > Bacillota > Clostridia > Lachnospirales > Lachnospiraceae > Kineothrix. The sequence continues at coordinate 32,591 of CAJTKK010000008.1, forward strand.
GGGAAAAAGATTGCGTTTGGGCAATTAGCAAAAGGCAATGTGGTAAAAATATATGGAAATGGTATTATGGCAGAATCTTACCCAGGGCAGTATCCAGGGGTGAGCAGGATAGAAGTAGTGAACGAGGGCAGCCCTTCCGATGCGGATCAATATCAGGGGATTGTGGATGAAATTTATGCAGAGCCTGACCCTGCAGAGCCGCCCGCCCTGCAGGCAGAATATACGACGGATCTGGCAAATGCTACTGTATTTATAAACAGAGGGGGATACGAATGGGTTTATATGGACAAAGACGGATTAAGCAATGCAGTAGTTGCGGATAGTACCCCTGTATTGGACTGGGGGGATTTGCTGGTGGATATTGTCTTATCCGAACCAACGGATTTGACGCTTGCTTTTACGGAAAAACCCCAGGAAGTAGAGGTAGTACGCTATGATTCTTCCTTGATAGGCAAAGGGAGCGAGATGCCGGAGGGGGAAAAGATTACAGTTGCGGAAAAAGAGGAGAAGCCCGTAATTGAAGGCGCAGAAGGCGGTTATGTATATGAAATAATTGCAGTATGGGAAAACGGACGGGCAACCTTTGGATTTGTGACAGTAAAACGGTAAGCGGTAGTGCAACAAATAGATATCAGAAAGAACCGCTTTGAGATAAAGTGGAAATATAATATAAAAAGGACGGGCAGGAAGCGGTTGCTTCTGCCTGTCCCTTTTTTGTCCTTTTGCAGGAAAGCTTTTCTGGTGAAACCTGGCATCTGTGGTTTTAGATAAAGCCCTAACCGGGTTTCACATGCTCAAGCGTCTTAGTTATAGTTGTCTATGCACGGCTGGAACATGCTTTTGTCGATTCCGCAGACAGGACATACCCAATCAGCCGGAAGGTCTTCGAAAGCGGTGCCAGGAGCAATGCCATGTTCAGGATCGCCCTTTTCAGGATCATAAGTGTAACCGCAAGGATTGCAAAAATATTTTTTCATTGTTAAAACTCCTTTCTTATTGGACATTATCATTTGTTGTGAAAATAATAGATTTTAACCAAAATATCTCTTGAGGAGGCCTTCAAATGCCTTGCCGTGTCTTGCCTCATCTCTTGCCATCTCGTGTACGGTATCATGGATAGCGTCAAGGTTAGCAGCTTTTGCACGTTTTGCAAGATCAAATTTACCAGCGGTAGCGCCGTTTTCCGCTTCTACTCTCATTTCGAGATTTTTCTTTGTGGAGTCGGTTACAACTTCACCTAATAATTCCGCAAACTTTGCAGCATGCTCTGCTTCTTCCCAAGCAGCTTTTTCCCAATAAAGGCCGATTTCAGGATAACCTTCCCTATGAGCCACTCTTGCCATTGCAAGGTACATACCAACTTCTGTGCATTCGCCTGTAAAATTGGCTCTTAAATCCGCCATAATATCTTCGCTGGAACCCTGTGCAACGCCTACTACATGTTCTGCAGCCCATGTTTTGCCTTCTGCCTGTTGTGTAAATTTCTCAGCCGGCGCATTGCACTGAGGGCATTTTTCCGGTGCGGAATCTCCTTCATGTACATATCCACATACTTGACATACAAATTTCATAATTGAATTCTCCTTTTCTTTCATTAATTTTTTATGATGACTGCGGTTTCCCGCAGCAGTTCCCGCATAGACCGTAAAAATAAGCAGAATAGCCGTCGATACGTCCGTTGAAATTTTTTTCGGCAGCTTCCTTAATATGATCAATATTTTCCATCTTTAAATCAATGACGCTCCCGCATGATGAACAAACAAAATGATTGTGCGGGGAATTATCAGCATCAAAATGATCTACTCCATCACCTACGCGCAGCCGAGTGATTTCACCCATTTCAGAGAGCAGGGTAAGGTTACGGTACACTGTCCCCAAACTGATATTGGGATATTGCTGCCTGACATTCATATAAACCGTATCAGCCGTAGGATGGTCTTTTCTTGTACAGAGAAAAGTTTTTATTACTTCCCGCTGCCGGCTGTATTTCAGAGCCATATTACCCTCCTAATAAAATCAGTAATCATTATTGTTTTTTAATTATAACAAAAATATAGATGATGTCAATAGCATTTTATAAAGTTTTGATAAGTTTCTTATGGGTTATATTTTTGTCAAAAAATATAAATATATTCTCATATTCCGTTCAAGAGTTTTCCCGTTTGAGATGCTTGACAAAAAGTATGGCATATGTTGTTAGTTTAGCTATATAAAAACGGATCAGAAAGCAAAAAAGGCTGTGACAATTCAAGGCTTTTATCGTATCAGAAAAACCCTTCGCTGGAAGAAAACGGATTGACAGAGAACCGCAGGTTCTTTTTATTTATGTGGCAGGAAATTGTTCTGGTATTTTACAAAGTTTTAATAAGTTTCTTTTGTTCTTTTAATAATCTCCGGCAGGAAGATATGATATAATATCGGTAGACATGATATCTGCGCCGGTTTGCATCCGACCAAAGGGAGGAAGAACCAATGAAATTTAAAACCAGATTATTGGTTACTTTTCTTACAATTGTACTTTTGCCTCTATTGCTCACGATGGTGGCGTTTATGAGCATTGGCGGGTATCTGATGAATGCGCAGAGAGAATTCGGGCTGGTAAATGTGGATTATACCATGATGTCAGAGCCGGCGCAGACTTTTGAGAGAATTTCGGAAGAAGTTTTTGAAGAGGTGGAAGAGCAGATTGTTTCCGATGAGACAAAAATGGAGGATAGGGAATATTTATCCGGTTTGAATCAGAAAATCGAAGATAAGGCTTCCTATATTATTGTAAGGAAAGGAAATGACATTTACTATACAGGCAATGAGGCTGCGGCTGGAAAAATTTTTCATCTTTTACCGGGATATGGCTATGCAAACGCTGGCGGAGATGCCGGTTATTACTATAACAGCATGTCAAAACTGGTAAAACAGCTTGATTTTAGATTTTCGGACGGGGCAGAAGGCAGTTTCTTTATTATAACCAGAATCAATTCCCTTATTTCCAAACAGTTATTAATAGATATGTTCATTGCAATTATCGTGATACTTGTTTTTACAAGCCTTATGCTGACGCAGTGGATCCAAAGGGGAGTTTTCCTTCCGGTGAATGAGTTGAATACGGCGATGAAGAATATCGCTGACGGCAATCTGGAGTATATGCTGAATACTGACAGTAAAGGGGAAATCGGGGAACTGTATAAAAATTATGAAGAGATGCGTCTCAGGTTAAAAGAGTCTACGGATGAAAAATTTGAGCATGAAAAACAGAACCGGGAATTGATCAGCAATATTTCTCATGATTTAAAGACCCCTATTACTGCAATTAAAGGGTATGTAGAGGGCATTATGGACGGTGTGGCGGATACGCCTGAGAAAGTAGATAAATATATTAAAACAATTTATAATAAAGCAAACGATATGGACCGGCTGATCAATGAGCTTACCATTTATTCCGGCATTGATTCCAACCGGATACCGTATCATTTTCACCGCCTTAATGTCGCGGACTATTTCGGGGATTGTGTGGAAGAGGTAGGGCTGGATCTGGAATCAAAGAATATCGAACTGAATTATTCAAACCTTGTTTCTCAGGATACAATGATCATTGCGGATCCGGAGCAGCTTAAAAGAGTGATTAATAATATTATAGGAAATAGTGTTAAATACTTGGAAAAAGAAAAAGGGATTATTGATATACGAATTTTGGATGAAGTGGATTCTATCCGGGTGGAAATAGAGGATAACGGAAGAGGAATTGCCGCTAAGGATTTGCCGAATATATTTGAGCGTTTTTACCGTACAGACGCGTCACGCAATTCTTCAAAGGGAGGAAGCGGGATCGGGCTGTCCATTGTAAAGAAAATTGTGGAAGACCATGGAGGATATATATGGGCTACCAGCAAAGAAGGGGAAGGGACTTGTCTCCATTTTGTTTTCAGGAAATACCGTGAAGTAGCTGAATAGAGGGGAAAAGGGGATCAGTGAAAAAAGAGGAAGAAAGGGTGTAAAGAATGAGCAGGATATTAATAATAGAGGATGAAGAGGCGATTGCAGATTTAGAGAAAGACTATCTGGAGTTGAGCGATTTTGAAGTGGAAATTGAGCATACAGGCAATAAGGGCTTGGAAAAAGCATTAAACGAGAATTTTGATTTAGTTATTTTAGACCTTATGCTCCCTGAAATGGATGGGTTTGAAGTATGTAAAAAAATACGGGAAGAAAAAAATATTCCCATTCTTATGGTTTCGGCAAAGAAGGATGATATTGATAAGATAAGAGGGCTGGGCCTGGGCGCGGATGACTATATGACAAAGCCTTTTAGCCCCAGCGAACTGGTTGCCAGGGTAAAGGCGCATATGGCGAGGTATGACAGGCTGGTAGGTTCCACGCAGAAAACAAACGATATTGTGGAAATCCGGGGGATCCGTATTGATAAGACGGCCCGCAGGGTTTATGTGGATGGGGAAGAAAAGACATTCACAACAAAGGAATTCGATTTACTGACTTTTCTTGCAGAAAACCCTAATCATGTGTTTACGAAAGAAGAACTGTTCAGGGAAATATGGGATATGGATTCTATCGGGGATATTGCTACGGTAACGGTTCATATAAAGAAAATACGGGAGAAAATAGAATTTGATACGGCGAAACCTCAGTATATTGAAACGATATGGGGAGTGGGGTACCGGTTTAAGGTATAAAAAGAAACCGTAAGAAATATAAAAATGAAAAAATCCCCCTGTTGCCTTATTTGCAGGATATGAGTAAGGCGGCAGGGGGATTGTCAATGGAATTCCATGGGTTTGAAAGATGATAGAACTGCCTGCCGGGCAGGGGAGGATGAAGAAAATGAAACAGATAAATGAGGATATTTTATATGAAGATAAAGAGATAATTGTATGCCATAAGAGGGCTGGAATAGCGGTACAGACTGCCCGGCTGGGGGAAGCCGATATGGAAACAATTTTGAAAAATTATTTGAAAACATCTTATGTTGCAGTGGTTCACCGCTTGGATCAGCCGGTGGAAGGAGTATTGGTTTTTGCAAAAACGAAAAATGCTGCATCCTCCTTAAGCAGGCAAAGCAAGGGGCAGATGATGAATAAAAGGTATTATGCGGCAGTCGCAGCAGAGAAGCCTGTTTTAACAAAAGGGGAATGTGTGCTGACGGATTATTTATGGAAAAACGGAAAGGATAATATTTCCCAAGTAGTAAGACCGGATCAAAAGGATGCAAAACGGGCGGAACTTATTTATGAAGTGATAGACATGAGGGAACCGTCAGGACAGGATGGGGAAGAAAAAATAGCTCTTGTGAGGGTAAGGCTAAAAACAGGAAGACATCATCAAATAAGGGTACAATTGGCTCATGCAGGTATGCCCATACTTGGCGATGCAAAATATGGAAGCAGGGAGTCAAAAATTTACAGCAGCAAAAAACATATAAAAAATATAGCTCTATGCGCATACGGGCTGGAATTCATTCATCCCGGCACAGGGAATAGAATGGATTTTAGGATAACTCCTTCGGGGGAAGCTTTTGAACTTTTTTGCCAGTTAATCCCTGAAGAAAATGGGGCTGTTTAAGCAATAATTTCTATAAAACGACTTATACTAATCTTGGATACAGAATGACCGGAATGGAAAAAATGTATAAGGGCGTGAAGAAATATGGAGAAAAAAAGAGCAGTAAGAATAAGGGAATATGCAGTGCTTTGTATAGTAGTGATAGGGGTGTACATAGGATTTAAATATTTGAGTCCGCTGGTATCCCCTTTTCTTTTTGCCTTTGCCTTTGTCGCTATTCTTCATCCTTTGCTGGAAAGGATCCAGGGCAAATACCATATAAAAAAAGGAATTATGGCAGCGGGGATCCTTTTGCTGGTTTGCATTACTGCGGGAATAGGAGTCTGGAGTATTGTTGTATTTATAATTCAAAAATTAGGGGACTTGTTTGGGCAGATTGATTTATTTGAGGAAAAATTCTGTATTTTTGTGGGAAACTGTTGTGATGGCATGGAAAAGAAATTCGGGATGGACGGGGCGGGTATGGAACGGTTTATTATGGAGCGGGTTAATGTTTTTATTGAGAATTTTCAGGTTCAGGTAGTCCCGAAGATTATGAATGAGTCGGTAGGATATGTAAAAAGCATGGTGGAGATTATCAGTTTTCTTGCCATTATGATAATTGCTGCCGTGTTATTGGCCAAAGATTACAATCAGATTATGGAAAAGCTGTATGCCAGGGAAGAGACAAAGTGTGTCATGAGGATTGGAAAAAAAGTTTTTCATCATATCGGGACGTTTATCCGGGCACAGTTAATTATTTTGTTTGTGATCAGTCTGTTATGCGCATTCACTTTATTTTTTGGGGGTTTTGAAGGGGGGATTGTAATTGGGTTATTTACGGGGTTTATGGATATGCTTCCTTTCATCGGAACGGGGCTGGTTCTCATGCCTCTTGCATTTTGGCAGATTTTAAACGGATATTATACAAAAGCAGTGATATGTGTTATTCTATATGTAATATGCGCTATCATCAGGGAATTTATGGAACCCAAGCTGATAGGGGAAAGAATGGGTATCTTTCCGGTAGTGATTTTATTTTCTGTTTATGCGGGGGTTCAGTTATTTGGGGTATTTGGTATTTTAAAAGGACCTCTGGCGTTGATTACCATATATGAAATAGTTCTTTTTATGAAGGAGAAAAAAGGAGTTTACTAAGATGGGAAAAGGGCAGGGAGATGAAGAATATAAGATGGATTCTGATATTTCTGGGGATGAAGACGGTATACTGGAAGAAGAGGCGGAATTTTCTTTCCGGGAATTCTGTGAGGAGGCAGTTTCCCTGCTTTTGACGGCGTATTTGTTTATTGTTTTTTGTTTATATCCATTTTATCTGAGGAATGGGTATGCAGATGTGGGAAAAGAGAAGTTTAACTTTTATAAAGTAATGACAACAGGGGGATTCGGGCTGATTATTCCTTTTGCTTTGTGCTGTATTTTTTTCCGTATAAAGGAAAATTACGGGGAACAGGGCGGGTTAAAAAGGGCCAGGGGAAAGTTTTATTTTTCGGTAACAGACTGTGCGGTGGCTGCTTATGGGATAAGTGTTTTTATCTCCTATCTATGTTCAGGATTTAAACAGATGGCTTTATGGGGAGAAAAAGGCTGGAATATGGGGCTGGTAACACAGATGGCTTTTGTGCTTTCTTATTTTCTGGTGGCACATTTTTGGGAATATGAAGAAAAATTATTGCTGGCATTTATGGCAGCGGCGGCGGCAGTCTTTTTGTTAGGAGTATTAAACCGTTTTTCGGTTTTCCCTATTGAAATAGAAGGGGCAAACAGCAGTTTTTTGTCTACCTTAGGGAATATTAACTGGTATTGCGGTTTTTGGGCGGCGCTTTTTCCTGCCGGGTTTATTTGTTATTGGTGCGGAGAAAAAATATGGCTTAGACTGCCGGGGGCTTTTTGTACGGTGATAGGAATTGCCACGGGGGTAAGCCAAGGGAGCAACAGCGCTTTTCTTGTATTTGCAGGGCTTTATCTATTTGTTTTTTGCCTGTCGTTTAAAAGCATGGAAAAAATGAGGCGGTTTTGTGAGCTTGTCATTTTATTTTTTGCGGTTTGTCAGGGGCTGCGGCTCTGGAGAATCCTGCAGCCGGATGCGTTTGACTATTATAATGGTACGTTGAGCGACTGGATTACTCTTTCCAGGGTTACTTTGCTTCCTCTGTCTATCATGTGCATTCTTTACCTGTTGCTTTTATTGGCAGGGAAAAAGAAGAATGCCGATGTAAGAAAGTATAAGATGATACGTCAGATTGCCGTATTTGCAGTAGTTGTGGCGGCAGGAGTATATGTTCTTCTGTTGGTGTTAAATACCAGGATAAAGGGCGGTATCCGGTTCATGGGCGGGATGCCGGCGCTGGTATTCAGTGACCAGTGGGGCAGCGCCAGAGGCGCGACTTGGTCTGCCGGCGTTGAAATTTATAAAAATATGCACGGATGGAAAAAGCTGATAGGCGTTGGGCCGGATTGCTTTGCCATGTATCTTTATACGCTGCCGGATTTAGCAAAGTCAGTAATCAAGCAGTTTGGAGGCGCAAGATTGACGAACGCCCATAATGAATGGCTGACTGTGTTGGTAAATGAAGGGCTTTTTGGCCTTCTAAGTTACGCAAGCATTTTTGTCAGTGCAATAGTGCGTTATATATATTGCGCAGAGAAAGCGCAGGATGACAGGAAAAAATATTTATATATTTTTGGGTTAAGCGCATTTGCCTATACCATACATAATATTGTAAGTTTCCAGCAGATATTAAGTACGCCATTTATTTTTTTAATGCTTGGGATGGGGGAAGCATTGATAAGGGAAAATAAATTGTGAAAAATAACAGTAAGAAGATGACTGTGGACGAAATCAATTGTGCAAAAATATTATTACATACTTCACAACATAATTAAAATTTGTTAAAATGTTATCATGAATGGAATGAATCATTCTGCTAACGCTTGGAATTGAAAATTTTCAACCGCAAGTTTGCGCTTATGCTCAAACCTGTCAGTTGAGTGAGCGCGGAGGGTAAATATGACACATCGGGAAAAAGCAGATGAACTGCTGCATCAGCAGTATCATTGTTCTCAGGCATTGTTTGGTGCATTTGCGGAAGAATTTGGTTTGGATTTAAAAACGGCATTGAAACTAAGTACATGTTTTGGAGGAGGGATGCGCCAGGGGGGAGTCTGCGGCTGTATTACGGCATCGCTGCTTGTATTGGGGCTTGCCTTGGGTTTTTATGACTCCCAGGATCGGGAATTAGAAATGTACGGCAATAAGAGGACGGATGAATTTATAAAGCTTTTTACGGAGAAGATGGGCGGTGTTATGAATTGCCGGGAGATTTTGGGGAAGGATATATCAAAACCGGAAGAAGTGGCTGTTATCCGTAAGGAAGGCATGATTTTGCAAAAGTGTCCCAAAGCTTTGAATACAAGTATTGAAATATTGGAAAAAATGCTGGAAGAGTACCTTAAAAATGTAAAAGAAAGCAGTATCCATCTGGAGGATATACCGAAAAATGATGAAGTAAGAAAGATTTTAAGAAGTAAAAATAATATTTCCAATTTCCGGAGGAATGTGAATGAACTTCTGTTTTCTTCCGTAAAAGATATTGCATTTATCCAGTTTGACATCCGTAAATTTAAGATTATCAATGATATTTATGGTGAAAAACTAGGGGATGAGATTTTAGATTTTATTATGGGGCAACTGGAGGATTGTTGCCTTGAGAGGCAGTATTTTATCAATTTGCGCAGCGATGTATTTATGATAGTGACTGAATACGAAGAAGAACAGGAACTGGTAAAGCTTATTAAGCATTTAGATGCCGGAATGAACAGCTTTAAAACTATCAAACTGCAGTTTTCTTATGGTGTATATACTGTGGAGGATAAGGAAATGGAACAGCGGCAGATGGAAGACCGGTCTGCCATGGCAAGAAAAGCGGCAAAAAATAATATATTGACAAATATTATTTTTTATAAAGAGCAGTTTAAACTTTCTTTGTATAATAAAAAATTTATTGAAGAAAATATGCAGGCGGCGATTACCGACAGGCAGTTCACCATGTATTTGCAGCCGAAGTACAGTATCACAAAAAATGAAATTATAGGAGCGGAGGCGTTAGTAAGATGGCGCCACCCGGAACGGGGGATGATATATCCGAATCAGTTTATCCCGATTATTGAAGAAAACGGTTTTATTAAAAAGGTAGACTACTATATATGGGGGGAAGCCTGCCGTTTTATTAAGAAATGCGAAGATGCGGGAATTGTGGGCTGTCCGGTTTCCGTGAATGTGTCAAGAGTGCATTTGCAGGATAATGAATGTATACAGATGCTTTCTGAAATGATAAAAAGCAATGGCATATCTAAAGATCTGCTGGAACTTGAGATTACAGAGTCCGCGGACGACCAGCAGATAAGCATGAAGGCTTTGCAGTTGAAAGAAGCGGGATTTACTTTGCTGATGGACGATTTTGGAAGCGGTTACTCCTCTTTGAATATTCTTTTGGAAACTCCGTTTGACGTGATTAAGCTGGATAAAAAATTTATGGAAAATATGATGGTATCAGGAAAAGGAAAGCTGATATTAGAGCAAGTAGTCTTGATGGCAGAGAAGCTGGAGCTGGGTCTGCTGGCAGAGGGAGTGGAGACGAAAGAACAGATTGATTTGCTGGAAAGCATTGGATGTGATCAGGTGCAGGGATATTATTATGCGAAACCAATGCCGGAAGAGGAATTTTTTAATTTATTAAAAAACCAGCAGTTAATGGGGACTTCTTAAGGATGGGAGTTGACAAATCTTAATTTTTCCCCTAAAATTTAGACGTATGGATGAGAGTATATTTTGACGCAGAAGAGGAAAAGTACGGGCAGATATGTATCAGAGAGGGAACCGGTTGGTGCGAGGTTCTTACAAAGGGGTCCGGAACCGGCCTTGGAGTCTTGGGTGAAAAGCAAAGAATCTGTAATTTTTTGCATAAGTTCAACGTAACGCCGGCGTTAACGGTAAGAAAAGAGAATGCAGCAGGTAAGACAGAGGCTTGAGCGGCAGAAAAGGCTGTATTAATTAGGGTGGTAACACCGGTTGTCCGGTCCCTTAAGGGACAGACGGCCGGTGTTTTTTTACCATATAGGAAAGTTCTTCACTGGAAGGACGTAAATGGAGGAAGAACCGAAGGTTCCTCATGAAGTGCCGGAGGCGCTTTTTTAGAAAGGAGAAAGAAATGAGTGAGAAAAAATTAGTTGAAGCGATTACATCTATGGATGAGGACTTTGCGCAATGGTATACGGATGTAGTGAAAAAAGCGGAATTAATTGATTATTCTAATGTAAAGGGATGTATGGTAATTAAACCGGCTGGCTATGCGATCTGGGAATTGATCCAAAGGCAATTAGATGACATGTTTAAAGCATCAGGTGTGGAAAACGTTTATATGCCTATGTTCATACCGGAAAGTTTATTACAGAAAGAAAAAGATCATGTGGAAGGTTTTGCGCCGGAAGTAGCATGGGTAACCCATGGCGGGCTGGATCCGCTGCAGGAAAGAATGTGCGTACGGCCTACGTCAGAAACGCTGTTTTGTGATTTTTACAAAGGGGATATCCATTCCTATAGGGATTTGCCCAAAGTTTATAACCAGTGGTGCAGTGTTGTGCGCTGGGAAAAAGAGACTAGGCCGTTCCTGCGCTCTAGGGAATTTTTATGGCAGGAGGGGCATACTGCACATGCCACTGCAGAAGAAGCTCAGGAGAGGACGGAACAGATGCTGAATGTGTATGCGGATTTTTGTGAGCAGGTTCTGGCCATTCCTGTAGTAAAGGGCCGCAAGACGGATAAGGAGAAATTTGCAGGGGCAGAAGCAACTTATACTATTGAAGCGCTGATGCATGACGGTAAAGCTTTACAGTCCGGGACGAGCCATAATTTCGGGGACGGATTTGCAAAGGCTTTTGAAATACAATTTACGGATAAGGATAATAGGCTGAAATACGTGCATCAGACATCCTGGGGTATGTCCACAAGAATTATTGGTGCAATTATTATGGTTCATGGGGATAATTCCGGCTTGGCGCTGCCTCCTAAAGTGGCTCCTACGCAGGTGATGATTATACCCATCCAACAGAAAAAAGAAGGCGTATTGGATAAAGCCTACGAGTTGAAAGACAGGCTCTCCGGTTTCCGCGTGAAAGTGGATGATTCCGACAAAAGCCCGGGATGGAAATTTTCGGAGCAGGAGATGAGAGGTATTCCCATCCGTGTGGAGATAGGACCGAAAGATATTGAGGCGGGAAAATGTGTAATCTGCCGCAGGGATAATGGGGAAAAGGCAGAAGTTGCGCTGGATGAACTGGAAAAGGCAGTAGCGGATATTCTGAAAGATATTCAGGATAATATGTACCGGAAGGCAAAAGCGCATTTGGAAGCCCATACTTATACTGCATCAACGAAGGAAGAGTTTGTAAAAATATTTAAAGAAAAATCCGGGTTTGTAAAAGCAATGTGGTGCGGGGAGAGAGAATGTGAAGAGAAAATAAAAGAAGATATGAGCGTGACGAGCCGTTGTATGCCTTATGAACAGGAATGCCTTTCCGATACGTGCGTCTACTGCGGAAAACCGGCTAAAAAAATGGTTTATTGGGGCAAGGCATATTAATGTCTAAAGAATGCTAAAAACGAGTACTGGCATTGAATCGTATAGATTCCGGGCGCCAATAGCATAGCTATTGGCGCCCGGGTTCATACAAGGAAGTTTCTTGGTGAAGATGCCAATTATTTATAGTTTTTCAAATACATCTTTTCCAAGCCCGCATATTGGGCATACCCAGTTATCCGTGAGTTCCTCAAAAGGAGTGCCGGGGGCGGTTCCGCTATTTGGATCTCCGGCTTCAGGATCATAAATATAGCCGCATGGGCCGCAAACATATTTATCCACTCATATCCACATCCTTTCCGCTTTATCTTTATTTTTCCTGCTCTATCATATTCTGCACATTTTCATATATTTCATTCAATTGTTTATCAGAAGGAATATAGTTCATACGCATTTTGTCCATGCAGATATGGAACCCGCAGGCTTCCAGTTCTTTTTCTACCAGCTCAATGCTTTGGCCGCTCCATCCATAAGAGCCGAAAGCAAATGCTTCCCTGTTTTTGGGTGAAAGACCTTTCAGATAACATAAGAAGGCAGCAACGGCAGGCATCATCTGATTGTTAATAGTGGGGGATCCTACGGCAATATATTTACTGTCCAGCAGCTCCGGCACAATATTGGAGTAATGATCTGCTTTTAAATCAAATAATTTTGCAGGGATATTTTTATCCGCAAAGGCTTCGGAAACCGTTTTGGCTATTTTTTCCGTAGAATGCCACATGCTGTCGTAGACAATAACAGCTCCTGTTTGAGGGCTGTTGGAACTCCAGGCAGTATAAGCATCTAAAATATCCTTAATATGACTGCGCCATATAATACCGTGGCTAGGGGCGATGATATCAATGTCTAATCCGCTTAATACATTCCATGCGGTCTGTACCTGCCTGCCAAAGCACATAATAATATTGCCATAATATTTCTTTGCTTCGCTTAATATGACGGAAAGATCATCTTCGTCATCAAAGTGCGCGGTAGTTGCATAGTGCTGTCCGAAGGCATCATTAGAGAACAGGATTTTTTCTTCCGGGCAGTAGGTGACCATATTATCCGGCCAGTGCAGCATGGGGGTGGATACAAAATGCAAGGTGCGTTTCCCGAGGGAAATGGATTCGCCGCTTTTCACAGGGATATATCCATAATCGCCATAATGAGCGGTAAGCCCTTTGATGCCGGCAGGGCTGCTTGTGTATATAGCTGCATTAGGGCAGTGCTGCCTGATGACAGGCAAAGCCCCGGAATGATCCATTTCCACATGATTGGATATAATGATGTCGATATTTTCCGGGGGGAGGATGTCACGGATGCGGGAGAGCATTTCTTCCGCAAAAGGGGCTTTGACAGTATCAATTAAAGTGACCTTTTCATCCACAATCAGATAAGCTCCATAGGAGGTTCCCTTTTCCGTGCTATAGCCATGGAAATTGCGGATATTCCAATCAATGGCCCCAACCCAATAAATTCCTTCTTTTACTTTCGCTGCTTTCATAACAGATACCTCTTTTCTTTTAAATTCCTTTTTATTATAGCAGATATGTGTTATATAGGTCGATAAGTTTATTTAAATAACGATATCTTGCTTTGGCATCTTCGGAAGCTTGGGAAAAGAGTTCCCCGGCAAGACCGGGCTTCATTCTTTCCAGAATATGATATCTGTTTTCCCCGGACAGAAATTCTTTATAGTCCATGGAGGGTTCTTTGCTGTCCAGGATAAAGGGGTTTTTACCTTGCTCTTTGAGAGAAGGGTTGAAGCGGAAGAGGTGCCAATAGCCGGACTCCACTGCTTTTGCTTCTTCATGCTGGGAACTGCCCATGCCGGAACGGATTCCGTGGCTGATGCAGGGGGCATAAGCGATAATAAGGGAGGGGCCGGGATAGGCTTCTGCTTCCGTAATCGCTTTGATGGTCTGATTGTAGTCTGCCCCCATGGCGATCTGCGCTACATAGATATATCCGTAAGTCATAGCCATGGATGCTAAATCTTTTTTCCCCCGGATTTTCCCGCCGGAGGCAAGTTTGGCGGTAGAGCCTGCGGGGGTTGCTTTGGATGCCTGCCCGCCAGTATTAGAATAGACTTCCGTATCGAAGATAAGGACGTTAATATCTTCACCGCTGGCCAATACGTGATCTAATCCTCCAAAGCCGATATCATAGGCCCAGCCGTCGCCCCCGAATATCCATTGGGATTTCTTGGACAAAAAGTCTTTGCCGTTTTGTAATTCCAGACATAACGGAAGAAACTTTTTTTGGGCAATGTGACTATTGGCATTTGGAATGCACGCTTCAGAAATATAAGATTCCAATGCATTGATAAGGACATCGGTATCAGCGTTGTTTTTTATGCTGTCAGAAAAAGTCTGCAGCCATTGTTTTAAGGCATTTTGCAAAGAAAGGACGGGATCTTTTTCTTCTTCCAATTGATGCAGCAAAAGAACCGCTTTTTCTTTCAGGAGGCTTCTTATCGCATTTTGCGCCAATGTCATGCCATAGCCGAATTCCGCTGCATCTTCAAAAAGAGAGTTAGACCAAGCGGGTCCCCGGCCGGAAGCATCTACAGTATAAGCGGTGGACGGGGAAGAATTTGCCCAGATGGAAGAGCAGCCTGTGGCGTTGGCAATATACATTTTATTGCCAAAGAGCCGGGTGACTAAAGTGGCATAAGGCGTTTCCCCGCATCCGGCACAAGCGCCATGGAATTCCAGCATGGGCGGTTTAAACTGGCTGCCTTTTACAGTAGTTTCTTTGAACTTTTCGACGACTTCGGGTTTGAGGGGCAGGGATTTGCCGTAATCAAAGTACTCCTGTCGTTCTTCGTGTTCTTTAACCGGATGCATGGCAAGGGCTTTTTTCCCGTTTTTTCCGGGGCATACTCCGGCGCAGGATCCGCATCCTGTACAATCTGTTTCCGAAACAGTGATAGAAAAGGTATATCCGGGCATTCCGGCCATAGGGAGGGTTTTCATGCCTGCGGGAGCTTGTGCCTGTTCTTTGCCGTTCATGGCCGCCGGGCGGATGACCGCATGGGGGCAGACGAAAGAACACCGGCAGCATTGGATGCAGTTTTCCGGTTCCCAGACAGGAACTTCCGTAGCTACATTGCGCCGTTCGTGGGCGGTGGAGCCGGAAGGGAAAGAGCCGTCCGCATAGGGAAGAAATGCGGATACTGGCAAGGAATTGCCTTCCTGCATGGCAACCGGCTTTTGGATGTTTTCGACATAAGCGGTAAGTTCCTCACGCCCGGGGAGGGTCTTTTTGTCTAAGGGTTCATATCCGGCATGTTTCCATGAAGAAGGGATGGCAATCTCCAGAATGTCTTCAATACCTCTGTCGATGGCATCATAATTCATTTGGACTATTTTTTCCCCTTTTTTCCGGTAACTGATGGCTGCCGCCTCTTTCATCCACTGTCTTGCTTCCTCAATAGGGATAATATTGGCAAGGCGGAAAAAGGCAGCCTGCAGAATTGTGCTGATTTTATTATTCAGCCCGATCTCCTTTCCGATGCGGATAGCGTCTATGACATATAATTGAATGTTGTGTTCGGCGATATAACTCTTTACCTGGCCGGGAAGATAGCGTTCCAATTCTTCCTCTTTATAATAACAGTTCAAAAGAAAAATGCCGCCGTCTTTTAGATCCTGTACCATATTGTATTTATGGAGATAGACAGGATTATGACATGCTACGAAATCCGCCTGATGGATCAGATAGGAGGAACGGATTGGCAGATCCCCAAAGCGGAGGTGGGAAACAGTAAGCCCGCGGGATTTCTTGGAGTCGTAGTCAAAATAAGCCTGCACATACTTGTCTGTATGATTGCCGATAATTTTAACGGAATTTTTATTGGCGCTTATTGTGCCGTCTCCTCCTAATCCCCAGAATTTACAGCATATGGAAGTGGGAGGGGCGGTATGAATGAAATGAGTGACGTTTAGTGACAGATGGGTAACGTCGTCCGTGATGCCGAGAGTAAATCTCTTCTTTTTTCCGGATACAGAATTTTGAAAAACGGCATAAATCTGGCTTGGGTCAGTATCTTTGGAACTAAGCCCATACCGGCCGGAAAAAACGGATATTTGACTAAAGGGGCTGTCTTTGAGGGCAGCAATAACATCCAGATAAAGAGGTTCGCCTATCGCGCCCGGTTCTTTTGTGCGGTCTAAAACAGTAATCCTGGAAACGGCAGGGGGAAGAAGGGACAGTAGATGGGAAGCGCTGAAAGGGCGGTAAAGGTGTACTTCGATTAGCCCCGCTTTGATGCCGCAGTTATGTTCCGTAAGATAGTCTATGGTTTCTTTAATGGCACTGCATACAGAACCCATGGCGATTATAATATGTTGGGCATTGCTGTCGCCATAATAATTGAATAGGCCATAGCTGGTTCCTATTTTTCTGTTTATCGTGTCCATATAGGATTCCACAATGGAAGGAAGGGCATTATAAAAACTGTTGGAAGCTTCCCTTGCCTGAAAAAAGATATCCGGATTCTGGGCGGAACCCATGAGCTTGGCGTGGGAGGGGTTTAAAGCATGGAGCCGGAATTGGCGGATAGCGTCAAAATCAGCCATATCCTTTAAATCTTCATAAGACCAGATGCTGATTTTCTGCATCTCGTGGGAAGTGCGGAAACCGTCGAAAAAATTAAGGAAAGGAAGTCTTCCCTTCATAGCTGCTAAATGGGCAACTGGAGTTAAATCCATAACCTCTTGCACGCTGCCGCTTGCCAGGATAGCGGCTCCTGTCTGCCGGCAGGCATAAATATCAGAATGGTCGCCAAAAATAGATAGGGCATGGCTGGCAATCGTCCTTGCTGCTACATGGAATACGCCGGGCAGCAGTTCGCCCGCTATTTTATATAAATTAGGTATCATAAGCAGCAGGCCTTGAGAGGCAGTAAAAGTGGAAGTAAGAGCCCCTGCGGCAAGAGAACCGTGTACTGCCCCGGCAGCTCCGGCTTCAGACTGCATTTCCGTCACTTTAACAGTTTGCCCAAAAATATTTTTTCTGCCTTCTAAAGCCCACTCATCCGTATATTCTGCCATCGTGGAAGAAGGAGTGATCGGATAGACCGCGGCTACCTCGCTGTATGCGTAAGCCACATGCGCTGCTGCCTGGTTTCCGTCCATGGTTTTTTTCTCTCTTTGCATCATCAATTCCTCCTTGAAATATATTAATGATTAAATTTTGTGCAAAAATCCTATTTTTTATCAGTATACAAAGTTACTTTTTTTATCTGGAAATATCCCTTCACATGTTGTAAAATTCAATTAACAAAAAATAGAAAAGAGGAGGCAATTTTAATATGAATATTCTGGTAATTAATTGCGGCAGTTCTTCGTTAAAATATCAGTTGATAGACAGCGAAAGCGAGAAGGCGCTGGCAAAAGGGCTTTGTGAAAGAATCGGGATAGACGGCAGCGCGATTACTCACCAGCCGGCAGGCGGGGAAAAAGTAACGATGGAAACGGATATGCCGGATCATACAGTGGCTGTAAAACTGGTAATCGAAAAGCTGACGGATAAAGAAGTTGGGGTCATTGGCTCCCTGGATGAAATTGGCGCAGTGGGACACCGTATCGTTCATGGCGGAGAGAAATTTGCATCATCTGTTATCATTACGGAAGAGGTGTTAAAGCAGGTAGAGGACTGCAATGACTTGGCGCCTTTGCATAATCCGGCGAATTTAGTCGGCATTAATTCGTGTAAAGAAGTCATGCCGAATGTGCCTATGGTTGGCGTATTTGATACGGCTTTTCATCAGACGATGCCGAAAAAGGCCTATATGTATGGGCTGCCATATGAATATTATGAGAAATATAAGGTAAGACGGTACGGATTCCATGGGACAAGCCATGATTTTGTATCGAAGAGGGCAGCAGAGATATTGGGAAAGGATATTAAGGAATTAAAAATCATTGTCTGCCACTTAGGCAATGGGGCAAGCGTATCGGCGGTGAAGTACGGGGAATCCGTAGATACCTCCATGGGTCTTACCCCCTTGGAAGGCTTAATCATGGGGACAAGAAGCGGCGATATTGACCCTGCCATTATTACGTTTATTGCTGAAAAAGAGAAGATTACAGCCGAAGAGGTAATAAATATCTGTAATAAAAAGTCTGGCGTTCTTGGCTTATCCGGAGGCCTTTCCAGCGATTTCAGGGATTTGGGGCAGGCGGCTGCAGAAGGAAATGGGCGGGCTAAGGATACATTGGACGCTTACGCATACCGGGTTGGAAAATATATCGGGGCTTATGCCGCGGCAATGAATGGGGTGGATGTAATTGTATTTACTGCCGGAATCGGGGAAAATAACGCACAAGTAAGGGAAATGATAGGAGAATATATAGGATTTCTGGGAACAGATATTGATAAGGAAAAAAATCAGCTTCGCGGAGAAGAGGTGGTTCTTTCCAGTAAGGATGCCAAAGTAGCTACGATGGTAATTCCAACGAATGAAGAGCTGGCTATTGCGAGGGAAACGGTCAGGCTGATAAACTAGCTGGCGGAGGGGCTATGTATATTAATTTGCCGGATAAAGTAAAAAAAATAATAGCTATTATCGAATCTGCCGGATATGAGGCTTATGCAGTGGGAGGCTGTGTGCGTGATTCCCTTTTAGGACGTGTGCCTGAAGACTGGGATATCACCACATCTGCAAGCCCTCTGCAGATAAAGTCTCTTTTTGGACGGACGGTTGATACAGGAATTAAACATGGAACAGTAACCGTCATGATGGGAAGGGAAGGGTTTGAAGTAACCACTTACCGCATTGACGGGGAATATGAGGACAGCAGGCATCCGAAGGGTGTGACCTTTACCCCGGAACTTGAAGAGGACTTAAAGCGGCGGGACTTTACCATAAATGCCATGGCTTATAACGACAGGAAAGGGCTGGTGGATATATTCGGGGGAATTGCGGATATGGGGAAAAAAATTGTCCGCTGCGTGGGCAGCCCCCGGGAACGTTTTGGGGAAGATGCGCTCCGCATGATGCGTGCTGTGCGTTTTTGCGCCCAGCTAGGGTACGTCATGGAGGATGAGACGAAAACGGCGATCATGGAAATGGCGGAAAATCTTAAAAATATCAGTTCGGAGCGGATCCAGTCGGAGCTTGTGAAGCTGCTGGTATCCCCATATCCTGGCTGTCTGCGGATTTGTTATGAAACAGGGATTACGGGTATGATTCTGCCGGAGTTTGATAAATGTATGGCAACAGTCCAGAATAACCCCCATCATTGTTACACGGTAGGCGAACATATCCTTCATGCAATAAAAGAGGTAGAGGGGGATAAGATCCTACGCCTTACAATGCTTTTTCATGATATCGGAAAGCCGGAAACGAAGTTTACGGATGAGAAGGGTATTGATCATTTTCATGGACATGCAGCTTTAAGCGGGAAAATTACAAAACAAGCGCTGCAACGGCTTAAATTTGATAATGATACTTTGCACAAGGTATCCCGGCTTGTGCTTTATCACGATTATCCAATGGGGCTTTCTGCGGCAAGCATCCGGAGAGCAATAAATAAGATCGGGGAGGATGTCTTCCCTTATTTATTTGAGATAAAAAGGGCGGATATAGCTGCACAAAGCGGATATTACAGAGCGGAAAAAATCCGCCAATTGGAAGAAGCCAGAAGCATTTATGAGATGATTTTGGAGAACAACCATTGTATCTCTTTGCATACGCTTGCGGTGACGGGAAGAGATTTGATTCAGGCAGGGATGAAACCGGGAAAGGAAATAGGGGAAATGTTGGATTCCCTGCTTCAAATTGTGCTGGAAAACCCAGAAAAGAATACAAAGGAAATATTGATGGATTATGCGCAGGGACTGTTGGCAGATGAGTAAAGGCGTGCTGCTGCTTTGACGAAAGGTTGGATGGTAATATGAATACTTTCCCATATTGTTTCATAAGATAGGATAGATTAAAATTATGAACTGTAAAATGGGAGGAATTTATGTGAATGACAGGGCAGTCAGCGTGCTTGAAAATTATGAAATAGAAGTGCTTCGTACCTGGAAAGGACGGGGCGCAATGCTGTGTGAGTCCGATAAAGGTCTGCTGATTTTGAAGGAATATACGGGGCCGAAAGATAAAATTATTTTTCAGGACGCACTGCTTAAATCAATAATGGAGCAGGGATTTCCTTCGGTAGAAAATATTTTGAAGACGAAAGAAGGGGAACTTATCGTATACGACCAGGATAGGGTTCCTTACATATTAAAGACTTATTTTGAGGGCAGGGAATGTAATATCCGCGATTCAAAAGAATGTATCCAGGCGGTAAAAACATTGGCACAGCTTCACAAAGCATCTTATATGGACATGGAGGATTTTCCGGAAGTAGGGAAAAAAGCCGGATATAAGATTGAGAAGGAATATGAAAAGCACAACAGGGAATTAAAAAAAGTCAGAAAGTTTTTGAAAGAAAAAAGCCAGAAAACTAATTTTGAAATTTTTCTTTTAAAACATTACGATTATTTTCTGGAACTGGCCTTGGAGGTTGCAGATGAAGCCTGTCTGCAGCTAAAAGGGGGAGTGGAAGAGGCGGAAGGAAACGCTTGTATTATATGTCATGGTGATTATCAGTATCATAATATTTTAATGACAAAAGGGGCTATGGATGAAAAGGATCATCCGGGGATGGCGGTAATTAATTTTGAAAAGTGCATGAAAGATAATCCGGTCAGGGATCTTTATCTATTTATGAGAAAGTTGCTGGAAAAAGGCAACTGGCCGATAGAGCTGGGGAATCTTCTGCTGGATACCTACCGCAAAGAAAGAGAAATGTCCAATGCAGATTATGCCCAATTATATTATAGGTTTTCCTACCCCGAGAAATTCTGGAAAATCGTAAACTTTTACTATAATTCCGGGAAAGCCTGGATTCCGGGGAGAAATCTGGAAAAACTGGAAAAACTTTTGTCGCAGGAGGAAGAAAAAAGAAGATTTCTGGAAAATTATAAAAGTACTTATGGGTGGTTTTCTTTTTCTTCCTATTAGTATATAATAACAAAGGTAAAGCCATTCGAAAGAGGAGGAATATTCATGCGTAAAGGTTTTTTCAAAGGAGTGGGGAGAAGCAAGCCAGTAATTTTTGTTGTGGCAGTGCTATCTATCTTGACAGCAGGGCTTGCCGTAGCCGGTTTGCTATCCACCAGTGATAGTAAAGGTCTCGCGCATGAAGCCACATATGAAAGATATGATTCAGGATTTGTAATTGCACAGCCTGGCAGTTATGATTCCGTGGACACGGCAGTAGTAAAAGAAATTGATGCGGATAAGAGCAGGATTACTTTTATGAACATAGAAACAGGCAGATATTATACCTTAGACTATGACGGGACTACCGTGATTCAGGATAAACATAGCGGCGGGATGTCCATGGCGCAGATACATAATGGTGACATTGTAGATGTTACTTTTTTAAGGAACAAAAAGAGGCTGACAGGGATGAAGCTTTCGGAAAGCGCATGGATATTAGAAGAGGTGGAGAAATATAGCTTTGATCTCTTGAGCAAAAATGCGGAAATAGGAGGAGGCACTTATAGTCTTAGGAATAATCTGGTAATTTCATCGGAGGGGCGGGATGCCCAGTTGGAAGACATTATCAGGGGAGATGTGGTTTCTGTCAGCGGGATAGGGAATAGCGTTTATAGCGTGGTGGTGGAGGAAGGCCATGGATACTTACGCCTGAGCAATGACGAATACCTGAAAGGCGGCTGGATAGAAGTGGGCCAGTCGGTAATTCAGCAGATTACAGAAGATATGCTTCTCGTAGTTCCGGAGGGGACTTATCATGTGCATTTGACTGCAGGGGGCATTGACGAAACAAGGCAGGTTACGGTCTATAGAAATCAGGAATCCGTATTGGATGTAAGCGATGTGAAGGCGGAAGAGCCTAAGACGGGCAAGATTTTGTTTGCAGTAACGCCTAGTGATACAGTGATTAGCATTGACGGGAAAGAAGTGGATATCAGTTCGCCGGTAGAAATAGAGTATGGCATCCATCAGATGGTAGCTAAGGCGGAAGGTTATGAGACGATTACTCAATATATCAAAGTGAGCCAGGAACTGGCCAGCATCAGTATTTCCCTGGAAGAAGCCCTGGACGGGGACGACGGCGCCCAGACGGATTATAACGGCAGCGTATCGGGGAATGAATTAAACAGCGCTGCCAGTGCGTATAAAGTATATATTGATTCCCCTTCCGATGTGGAAGTATATGTGGATGGCATCTATATAGGAATGTCGCCGGTAAGCTTCAAAAAGGATCCGGGAACTCATACAATAACGCTGAGAAAACAGGGATATGTAACGAAGAGCTATACGGTTCAGATTGATGATGAGGAAAAAGACGTTACTTATTCGTTTACCGATTTAGTAAAAGAAAGCATTAATACGATCAGCGGCAATACAGTCAGCAGCAATAACACGGCCAAAAACGATAGTTCTAAAAAGAAAGATAAGAATGATAAAACGGCCAACAGCAGTACGTCAACGACAATAGAACTGGACAGCAGCACGACAGTCAGCGGTAATTAAGAGGCAGGCTGAGGGGAGAGCGGAGGAAACCATGGACGGAAGATATTCCTTTGAAGATTTTATACATATTGTAGAAAAACTGCGGGGAGAGGAAGGATGCCCTTGGGACAGGAAACAGACACATGAAAGTTTAAGACCTTGTATGATGGAGGAGGCAGCGGAGCTGCTTTCCTCCATCCGCATTTATGAAAAAACAGGAAATGCAGAAAACATGAGGGAGGAATTAGGGGATATCCTTTTACAAGTCATGCTGCATTCCCAGATTGCAAAAGAAGAACAGCTCTTTACGCTGGAAGATGTGATACATGAAATCAGCGCAAAGATGGTTCGGAGGCATCCCCATGTCTTTGGAAACGAAAATAAAGGAAAGCAGGAGGATGAGATCAGGGCAGACTGGGAAGAAATAAAACGCAAGGAAAAAGAGGGGAAAACATGGATAGAATCCCCTTTAAGGGAAATACCGGAGGAACTGCCGGCTCTTTCCCGTGCTTCTAAAGTATTAAAAAAGCTGGACAGGCTGTACGGTAAAGGAAATAGCTATGAAGAGAATGCCAAGCAGATGGAAAGGGCTATAAAGAAATTGGCACAGCTTCAGCCGGATGGGAACCAAATGGAGCTGCAGGAACTTATGGGGGATATTTTGGTTAATTTGTCGGATATTGCGAGGCTTAAGAAAATCCCGTTGGAGCAAATCCTTACAGACAGGATTGAAGATATGATAGACCAATATGAACCGGTGGAAGAACCCTGATAAATAGGGGAATAAGGCATATTTTCCTTGACAAATATAGAGAAAGCGTCTATAAATAGTATAGACGTTTCAAAAGGAGACTTCTAGAGAATAATAGAAAATGTAATATAGTAGGAGGAGTTCGACATGAACAAAACAGAATTAGTTGCAGCTATGGCAGAACAGGCTGGTTTATCAAAAAAAGATGCCGAAAAGGCTTTAAAGGCTTTCACGGATGTTGTTGCAGAGGAATTAAAAAAAGACGGGAAAGTACAGTTAGTAGGTTTTGGCACATTTGAAGTTTCCAAGAGAGCGGCTAGAGACGGAAGAAACCCCCAGAATGGCAGCGTAATGAAAATTGCAGCTTCCAAGGCTCCTAAGTTTAAAGCAGGTAAAGCCTTGAAAGATATTGTGAATGCATAATAGAATGTGAAGCCAAAGAGAACCTATATGGTTCTCTTTTTTGTCATAAAATATAACAGGAAGAGGATAAATGATATGAGGTTAGACAAATATTTAAAGGTATCCCGTCTGATTAAAAGACGTACGGTTGCAAATGAGGCATGTGATGCCGGACGGGTAATGATTAACGATAAGCCGGCGAAGGCATCGGCAAATGTAAAGCAGGGGGATGTGATCTCGATCCAGTTTGGCAATAAAGAAGTGAAGGTTGAAGTACTGGACGTGCAGGAGACAGTAAAAAAGGAAGAGGCAAAAGAACTTTTCCGGTATATTTAAAAAGGGGAAATCATATAATCTCTTAAAGATTTAATCATGGGAAAGATAGAATCTCCTATAGATTGTATGGAGGGGTTATATGGAAGACTTAAATGCAGCAAAGCAGCGTACGCATAAATTAATGCTTACAAACAGGAGGACATGTACTATCAGCGGTGTGTGCGATGTGCTTTCTTTTGATGTAAAAGAAATTCTTCTGGAAACGGATCAGGGAATGCTGATGATAAAAGGCGATGACCTTCATGTAAGCCGTCTGACTTTGGATAAAGGGGAAGTGGATGTGGACGGGAAGATTGACAGCCTTACTTATTCTGAAGTAACCGGGTACGGGAATAAAGGGGAATCCTTGCTTTCCAGGCTGTTTAAGTAGGTGAGCGATGAGTCAGGACATCATAAATGAAGTATATTTCCTGCTTTATTCAATTATAATGGGAGTTATTATTACGTTTGTATATGATTTTATACTAATAGGAAGGCAGTTAGTAAAGCATAATATATTTTTTATTTCCCTGGAGGATTTATTCTTTTGGGCATCCTGCGCCATAGCTGTATTTTATATGTTGTATGAGGAAAATAATGGAATACTAAGGTGGTTTGCGGTTTTTGGGGCGGCCTTGGGGATGCTATTGTATAAAAAAACAGTCGGTATGCATTTTGTGAAACTTATGTCTTCCTTGATAAAAAAGGAAATACATATCATATGTAAAACGCTGGGGTTTGTTTTGAAACCGTTTTTATGGGCAGTAAGGAAAATAGCGGCTTTTTGCCGCTGGGTAAATAAAGGGACAAAAAAAATAAGGAAATATCTGAAAAAAAAGTTGACTGCATTTGGGAAAATGCTTAAAATGAGTTTATGTAAACATTAATAAGGTAAAAGGCGGAGGTGGGCATTATGGCAAGACGGGCTGCTTACCGTAAAAAAAGGCAGAATAAGTTCGGTATGTTTCTCGTAACTACCGTAGTTGCTATGATGCTTATTGTGGTAGCGATAAAAAGTATTGAGCTGAAGCAGAAACTGGCGGTTTATCAGGCAAAAGAGCAAATGCTGACGGAACAGATAGCTGAAGAAGAAAAACGTTCGGAAGAAATTGAAGAATACGAAAAGTATACGCATACGAAGAAGTATATTGAAGAAGTAGCAAAGGATAAACTTGGGCTGGTACATGAAAATGAGATTATTTTCCGGGAAGAGGACTGAATGCAGATAGCGGGAAAGCTGATATCTGCATTTTTTGTCGTATAAAAAAAGGGTTTTATATACCCGTTTTGACAAATATGGCAGAAGGGGTCTTGTATAATATTCCCTTACAGGAACCTGTGCAGGAGCGGGGAATGGAGGGATGTGCGATGAGAAAGCAACTGGTAAGCGGGGATGCCCCCTTTGACAGTATATTGCCGGAATATGGAAGAAAAAAATTATTAATGTATGCAGATTCTTTCAGGGATCTGGCAAATACATTTTCGGACATACAGAAAGAAGAGGAAATGCAGCCAGTCAGCGACAGGCAGGAATATATATGGAAAAAGAGGCTGGTGGAGAACAGGGATTTGATGGCTGACCATTTAAACGAGATGGCGCAGATTATGACGAGAGTTGCGGAAGAAGCTTATCAATGTATCCATATGAGCGGGCGGAAAGTAAAGCAGCTTGCCCATGCATTGAAAGAAGAGAATGTGCTTTTAAAAGAGATATATCTGCTGGAAAAGGAAAATGGACATAGGGAAATGAACCTTATTATGCGGGCTGGAAAGGGGACAAGCCCGGCTGTGGACGAAGTAGGAAACCTTCTTTCCGTGCTTTTGAATTTACGCCTGATCCCCCTTAAGTCATCGCCTGTCTTTGTAGGAAAGGAATGGGGAAGTTACCAGTATATAGAAGAACCTAGATTTCACATCCTGACAGGGGTTGCAAAGGCGGTGAAGGAAACGGAAAGTGTATCCGGGGATAATTATTCTTTTATGGAAGCAAGGGAAGGGATTTTGACAGCGGTACTCTCCGACGGTATGGGGTCGGGGGAGAAGGCATGTAAAGACAGTGAGCTTGTTATAGATTTTATAGAAAAATTCTTAGAGGCTGGTTTCAGAAAGGAAACAGCAGTGCAAATGATCAATGGGGCGCTAATTGCAGGCGGGGAGTCCCAAAATATGTCTACTTTGGATTTGTACCAGGCAGATTTGTACACTGGGGTCTGTGAATTTATTAAAATAGGCTCGGCGCCTTCTTACA
This sequence comes from uncultured Lachnospiraceae bacterium, assembly GCA_910576535.1. Classification (GTDB taxonomy): domain Bacteria; phylum Bacillota; class Clostridia; order Lachnospirales; family Lachnospiraceae; genus Kineothrix. The sequence continues at coordinate 59,038 of CAJTKK010000008.1, forward strand.
TAAAAAGGGAAAACCTGGTGGAACAGATATCAGCGAGGAATCTTCCTTTAGGGGTTTTTTATGAGATGGACATGGAGACGGTAAGAAGACGGCTGGTGGACGGGGATTATGTCATTATGATGTCCGATGGGATCCTGGACGCTTTATCACAAGGCATGGGGGAGGAAATGTTTCCGGAAATGCTAGGGAAGATAACGTTAAAAAATCCGGCCGAAATGGCAAATCATATTTTAAACTTTTGTCTTCACCAAAGCAAAGGGAGGATAAGGGATGATATGACAGTGATGGTAATGGGAATATGGGAAAGCTTGTAATATTTGACTTTTGCTGTTAAATTGTCTAATATATAAAAATAGGTTTTGTACAGCGGAAACAGGATGAGATAGAATCAGGATGAACCAAGGGACATATGAAAAGGTAAAGGAATATGTGGATCAATATCATATGATAGCGCCGGGAGATACTGTAGTGGCAGGAGTATCGGGAGGCGCTGATTCCGTATGTCTTTTCCTGATGTTATGTCAAATGGCAAAAGAGAAGGGGTTCCCCCTGGTGGCGGTGCATGTAAATCACGGAATAAGGGAGGAAGCGCCAAAAGATGCCGCATATGTAAAAGAACTTTGCGGCGGAAGGGGCATTCCGTTTGTCCTGTTTGAAGAAGATGTAAAGGCTTATGCAAAGAGAGAGCATCTTTCGGAGGAAGAGGCAGGACGAAGGGTAAGATACAGGGCATTGGAAGAGACTCTTGTAAAATATGGAATGGGAAAAGGAGGAAAGATTGCAGTTGCCCATAATGCCAATGACCGGGCGGAAACAATGCTTTTCCACCTGTTCCGGGGAACCGGGCTTACCGGGGCAGGGGGGATAAAACCGGTAAGAGGCAATGTGATCCGTCCCCTTTTATGTATAGAGCGGGAAGAAATTGAAAAATATCTTGGGAAAGAAGGGATATCTTTCTGTATAGACCGCACAAACTTAGAGGATACTTATACAAGAAACCGTATCCGCAACCATATTCTTCCTTTTGCGGAGAAGGAAATCTGCAAAAGAGCTGTTGCGCATATGTGCGGCGCGGCGGATTTGTTTTTGGCGGCGGACGGATATATCCGCAGACAGGCTGGAATGGCTTGCGGAAGATGTATTATGGAAAAAAGCCAGGATAAAATTGTACTGGATATAAAAAAGCTGGAGGATGAGGATCCTTTCATGAGGAAACAGATTCTGCTCCAGTGCCTGGAAAATCTTACAGAAGGAAGAAAAGACATTACTTCACTGCACATAGAGGAATTAGTAAGATTGCTGCAGAAGCAGGGAAACAAAAGGCTTTCCATGCCCTATGGGCTGAAGGCGGAGAAGGAATACGGATATTTGATATTGTGCTTAAAGGGGAGGGACGGCTACGGGGATGAAGCAAGCTGCCCTTTAGAAATCAATGTAGGCCTGCCGGAAAATCCGGGCCAAATATTGGAACTGGATATACCGGGTTTGGGAACAGCGGAACTGACGGTTCTTTCCAAGGAAAAAATCCCCTCTTTTTATAATAATTCCGAAATTATTTCCAGAAAGACATATACGAAATGGCTGGATTATGATAAAATAACTAAGTCGCTGATATTCCGTACGAGGAAAATGGGCGATTATCTTACGATTAATGAAAAGTTATCAAAAAAGAAACTAAAAAATTATATGATAGAAGAAAAGATTCCAAAAGATAAAAGAGGAAGCCTTTATCTTCTGGCAGACGGCAGTCACATAGTCTGGGTGCCGGGTTACCGCATCAGCGAATATTATAAAATTACCAAGGACACAAAGCTTATTTTAAAAGTACAGATAAGAGGAGGTTTTTAAATGTCAGAAAGAGTAACAGTCATGCTTTCCGAAGAAGAAGTGGACAAGAGAATCCAGGAAATTGGGGAACAGATCAGCAGAGATTATGAAGGGAAACAGGTACATCTGGTATGCGTGCTGAAAGGCGGCAGCTTTTTCATGTGCGAACTTGCCAAGAGGATCAGTGTGCCGGTATCTTTAGATTTTATGTCGGTATCCAGCTATGGCAGCGAAACGAAGTCCAGCGGGGTAGTCAGGATTGTGAAGGACTTGGATGAGCCATTAAAGGGCAAGGACGTAGTAGTAGTAGAAGACATTGTTGATTCCGGCAGGACTTTGAGTTATCTTTTGGAGATGCTGAGGGACAGAGGGCCTAAGAGCTTAAGGCTTTGCACATTGCTGGATAAACCGGACCGGAGAGTAGTGGATGTCCATGTGGATTATACAGGGTTTCAGATCCCGGATGAATTTGTTGTCGGCTATGGCCTGGACTATAACCAGAAATATAGGAATCTACCCTATATCGGCGTGGTAAAACTGAATGAAGAGTAAAAAATGGATAATGCCCGCAGGAATATATAAAAAATATGGAAGATGCGGCAGCATGGAGGTTAGAGTTGAATAATAATAAGAAGAATTTGAATGCGTATTTCCTGTTAATTCTTGGATTGATGCTTCTGGCAGCGTGGATGTTCCGGAGCCTGAACGGACAGGAAACGGATTATACAAGGGGGGAGCTGCAAAAATCCCTGAAAGCAGGAGAAGTGCTGGAGGCTGTTATCCAGCCAAATAAGGAGACGCCTACGGGTATTGTACGGGTGGCGCTGATTACAGGGGAAGAAAAAATTCTTTATGTGACGGATGTAAAAGACATAGAAAACGAATTGGTTTCTTTTGGGCTGGATCCGGAAATAAGGGATATTCCAAGAGAAAACTGGTTTATGACAAGCGTATTCCCGATCCTTCTTGTGCTGGTAGTGGGGGTCTTTTTCTTTGTTATGATGAATGCCCAGAATTCAGGTGGCGGCAATGGCGGAAAGATGATGAATTTCGGCAAAAGCCGGGCAAAACTTTCCATGGATAATAAAGTGACCTTAAAAGATGTGGCGGGTCTTCAGGAAGAAAAGGAAGAATTGGATGAGATAATTAATTTCCTGAAGGAACCTGGGAAATTTACGAAAGTAGGGGCGAGGATCCCGAAAGGGGTCTTGTTGGAAGGGGCGCCTGGTACCGGTAAAACGCTTTTGGCAAAAGCGATTGCCGGGGAAGCAAATGTACCATTTTTTAGTATTTCAGGCTCTGATTTTGTGGAAATGTTTGTAGGCGTGGGCGCATCCAGGGTCAGGGATCTGTTTGCAGATGCCAAGAAACACGCTCCGTGTATCGTATTTATTGATGAAATTGATGCCGTGGCAAGGCGGCGTGGTACCGGCATGGGCGGCGGACACGATGAAAGGGAACAGACGCTGAACCAGTTGCTGGTGGAGATGGACGGTTTTGGTGCAAATGAAGGGATTATCGTATTGGCGGCAACCAACCGGGTGGATATCCTGGATCCGGCAATCCTGCGGCCGGGAAGATTTGACAGGAAGATAACGGTCAGCCCCCCGGACGTTAGGGGAAGAAAAGAGATTCTTTCCGTTCATTCTAAGAATAAGCCATTGGCAGAGGACGTAAACTTAGAGCAGATCGCGCAGACGACCGCCGGTTTTACAGGGGCGGATTTAGAGAACCTGATGAATGAAGCGGCAATCCATGCAGCTATGGAGAACCGTGGGTTTGTAAAGCAGGAGGATATTAAGAAATCTTTTATTAAAGTTGGGATTGGCACTGAGAAAAAAAGCCGCGTAATCTCCGACAAGGAAAAGAAAATTACAGCTTATCATGAGGCAGGCCATGCCATCTTGTTCCATGTGCTTCCCGATGTGGGGCCGGTATATACCGTTTCCATTATTCCGACGGGGCTGGGGGCAGCAGGCTATACGATGCCGCTTCCTGAAAAAGATGAGATGTTCATGACAAAAGGAAAAATGCTCCAAGAGATTATGGTATCTTTAGGAGGACGTATTGCCGAGGAAATTATTTTTGATGATATTACTACCGGGGCATCCAGCGATATAAAGAAAGCGACAAAAGTAGCGAGGCGGATGGTGACGAGATATGGGATGTCCGATAATATCGGTGTAATTAATTACGATGATGATGACGATGAGGTATTCATTGGAAGGGATCTTGCCCATGCCAAAAGCCATAGCGAATTAGTGGCAGGGGAAATTGACAGGGAAGTAAAAGAAATTATTAATGAATGCTATGGAAGAGCAAAAGCAATTATTACGGAGCGTGAGGAAGCCCTTCATAAATGTGCGGATTTGCTGCTGCAGAAGGAAAAAATTACCCGCGAGGAATTTGAAGAGTTAATGGAAGAAAAACCATACAAACCGGAAGATTTCTTTGCCAATTAGCAGGTGGATAACAAGAGTATTGTGCAAAGTTAATAAAAAAACAAATTGATTTTTGTGATATTTGTGAATCCTTAGTATTTACGCAAATGAATGACTATGCTATTATACTACTTGTAACCCCCCAATACATTATATAGTTTTTTGCTATACCCCATAAGAAAGAAATACCTTCTCTAAAAAAGACAGCAGATCGTTTGGCTGTCTTTTTTACTGTCCGCCGGAAGATGTTGAATAGACTTGAACAGCGGGGATACATAGTATAAAATAATTCATAAAGATTAGAAAAAGCTATAGGGAGAAAAATGAATGGAAATGAACAATTTTCAGAGAGTTGAGTATGACCAGATGTATATCGCTACTATGCGGCCATTATTTGACAGGAGGGCGTTGTTCAGCGATATGACGGAAGATTATGTATATCCTCCGGAACCCAGTGCGTATGGTGAGATAACGGTAAAGTTCCGTACAAAGAAAAACAATGTGGATAAAGTATACTTTGTATGTGATAATGAAAAGCACCAGATGTTAAAAATGGAATCAGACAAACATTTTGATTATTATTATCATCCAGTTCAGTTAGAGGGAAGAGAAATCAGCTATTACTTTGAAATACATGCAGGAAAGGCGGTTTGCTGCTTTAATCATTTCGGTGTGCAGAAAGAACCGGACAGGAATTGTGACTTTCGTCTGATACCGGGGTATAAAACCCCTGACTGGGCAAAAGGCGCAGTGATGTATCAAATCTATGTGGATCGTTTTTATAACGGGGATCCGTCTAATGATGTTCTTACGGATGAATATAGGTATATCGGGGAAAATACAGTAAAAGTAGAGGACTGGAATAAATACCCGGCCGCTATGGGGGTACGTGAATTTTATGGGGGCGATCTTCAGGGGGTTCTGGATAAAATGGATTACTTGCAGGACTTGGGGATAGACGTTATTTATTTTAACCCGTTATTTGTATCGCCGTCGAATCATAAATATGATATTCAGGATTACGATTATATTGATCCTCATTTCGGGAAAATCGTAGCGGATGAAGGGGAACTGCTGCATCCGGGGCAGGAGAACCGTTTTGCTTCCAGATATATTAATCGCGTCACAAATAAGGAGAATCTGGAGGCAAGCAACGAGCTGTTTGCTCAGGTGGTGTCAGAGGCTCATAGAAGAGGCATGAAAGTGATTTTGGACGGCGTATTTAATCACTGCGGCTCTTTTAATAAATGGATGGATAGGGAACGGATTTATGAAAATGCGCAGGGGTATGAAAAAGGCGCTTTTGTAGAGAGAGACAGCCCTTACCATAATTATTTTTCGTTTCATGAAAGGGAAGGGTGGCCCTATAATCACGCCTATGACGGATGGTGGGGGCATGATACGCTGCCGAAACTGAATTATGAGGGTTCCAAGGATTTATTTGAATATGTCATGCATATTGCCCGTAAATGGGTATCCCCGCCGTATAATGCAGACGGATGGCGGCTGGATGTGGCCGCAGACTTAGGGCATTCCCCGGAATACAATCATTATTTCTGGAAAGAATTCTATAAAACAGTAAAGAGGGCAAACCCCAATGCGGTAGTTCTGGCAGAACATTATGGGAATCCCCGGGAATGGCTGAATGGCAAGGAATGGGATACCATTATGAATTATGACGCCTTTATGGAGCCGGTAACCTGGTTTTTAACAGGGATGCAGAAGCATAGCGATGATTTTAGGGAAGATATGCTCGGCAACGCGGAAAGCTTCTGGGGGGCTATGAAGTATAATGGGGCCAATATGACGATGCCTTCCCTTTACATGGCAATGAATGAGCTGTCAAACCATGACCATTCCCGTTTCCTGACGAGGACAAACAGATTTGTGGGCAGGACGAATTCCCATGGTCCGGAAGCGGCGGACCGGAACGTAAATAAAGCAATCCTGCGGGAGGCTGTTGTCATCCAGATGACATGGCCGGGCGCGCCGACGATCTATTACGGGGATGAAGCGGGAGTTACCGGATTTACAGATCCGGATAATAGGAGGACATATCCGTGGGGAAATGAGGATAAGGAGCTTATCCGGTTTCACCGGGATATTATTGCTATTCATAAAACGAATAAAGAGTTTTTAACAGGTTCTTTAAAACGCATGGAAGGGGAATATAATGTGATTGGATATGGCCGCTTTACCAGGCAGGAGCAGTCAGTTGTCCTAGTGAATAACAATAATTATGAAATTACGAAGGAATTGGCGGTATGGTATCTGGGCATACCAAAAACAGGGACGATGAAGCGTATTTTTCTGACTACTCCGGAAGGGCATACGGTTCAGGAAGAGGAATACCCGATTGTTGCAGGGCGGGTGAAGGTGACTTTGCCTCCCACTTCGGCCATAATTTTAAAAAACAGGAAAAATAAAGAGCGGAGTTTTTTGCATTTTAAATAAACGTAAAAACGTTCGGAGCTTATGCAGCAGGCATAGCACATATAAGAGAACTTTGGGGAAAGGTTCCATACAATGATTAGGGATTCGTGGAGGAATCCCTATAATTTTTGGGGGAAACGCCATATTTGTTTTTAAAGGCTCTTGAAAAATGGAGCTGGTTGGGATATCCGACTAAGGCGCTGATTTCCCCGATTGTTTTTTCAGTGCTTTTTAGAAGCTCACTGGCTTTGCTCATGCGGATATGGATAATAAATTCCTGCGGGCTGAAGCCAGTAGACTCCCGGAACATTTTTCCGAAATAACTCCGGTTGAGTCCGCAGATATTTGCCAGATCTTCAACAGTAATGTTTTCATGATAATGATGTTCGATATAAGAGAGGGATTCTTTTATGTAGAAATCTTTTACTTTTCCGCCCGGCTTGGAGTGCTGGCGCACGGAAGTGGAGATCAGAGAATCCATAAAAAGATAGAGATGCCCAATCAGGTTTAAAGCGGCAGCATCTGAGTTTTTGGTGATATAAAGGATTTCATCCCTCACTTGGCAGCTTAAGGCAGAAGTTTTGGGGGTATAGATAGGGGAATTTACATCCAGGCCGGCGTTCAGAAGGTATTCCCTCACTTTAATGCCGTCAAATTCCAGCCAGGCATATTCCCAAGGCTCTTCCTTATCCGCAAAATAAGTGACTATCTGTCCGGGGGATGCCAGGAAACCTTTGCCTGCGCTAAGGCGGTAAGTTTCATTGATGCCTGAAGAGTTGACGGAAACTAAGGTACCCTTGCCTGAAATGACATAATGAAATAAATAGTGGTTGCGGATATAAGGGCCATAAGACTGCATTGGCGTGCAAGGCTCCCACCCATATTGGTATAATGTCATGTCCACGAAGCTTTCATTAGGAAATACGGAAAAAAGCATATTTTGTCCTCTTTCTGGTGATGGTGTGGTAGTCAATGCCTTAAAACGCGAAATATATTTATAAAATCAGTATATACCTAAATAATATCCTGGTGCAATATTTTCCGGCAAATAAATTTGGACTATATATGTCCGCCGCCGTTCTCCCCGCGCCATTGTCTTGGCGAAACCCCATATACATTTTTAAATGCCCTGGAGAAGTGAAGCTGATTAGGATAACCAATGGCATTTCCGATATCAGCAATCGAGAGTTTGGTCAGTTTTAAAAGTTCGGCAGCCTTGGACATCCGGTAGGAGATAAGGAAATCCTGGGGGGATTTCCCCGTATATTCATGGAATATTTTCCCGAAATAGCTCCGGTTGAGCCCGCAGGAGGCGGCGATATCTTCGACGCATATATTGTTCTGGAAATTCTGTTCAATAAAGGAAATGGCTTCCTTTATGTAGAAATCCCGCAAGTTGCTTCCCTGTCCGACCGGGGCGGAGGTGGAAGAACGGATAAAGCTGTCGATAAAAAGATGAAGATGTCCGATTAAGTGGAAAGGGGATGCTTCTTTATTATTTACAATATATAACATTTCATTTTTCATGGTTTCCCCTATATCCTTATAACGGGCTTTATAAATCGGCTGGTCGCGGCTGATGCCGGCTAAATCGACCGCTTCCTTTGCCCGCAGCCCGTCAAATTCTATCCATGTATATTCCCAGGGGATCTCATGGTCTGCAATATAAGTGGATACCTGATGGGGGAATATCATAAATCCCTGCCCGCTTTTTACCTGATAGGAAACGGATTCCCCGTTGTTGTTTTCCGCATATAGAGTTCCGGTGCCGGACAGGCATAGATGAAATAAGTAGTGGTTCCTGGCCGCAGGGCCGAAGGAATGGGAAGGGTCGCATTGTTCCCAGCCGAATTGGTATAGCCCTAAGTCAATAAAATTTTCACTTGGGAAAACTGAAAAAATTACCTCGCTCATATATCACCTCAGAATTAATATTAAATGAATCTTGCAACGTGAAGACGTATATTTTTCATTATATACCAAAATGCTAGATGATTTCAAATAAAATACCTAAAAATAGCATAAATGCATATAATGTACAAAATAGTGGTATTTATTAGTAGCATAATGGTATGTTACAATACGGTTATCAAAATAGGGAAGGAGAAATGCTATGAAAGGGAAAAGGATAAAATGCTTAGGACTTGCATTATGCTGCATGGCTTCATCATTGTTTGTTTGCGGATGCGGGGCCTCTGCCAACGATGGGAAGACGGAAATCGAAATCGTTCAGTACAAACCGGAAGCGGCAAATTACTTTAAAACGGTGGAAGATGAATTTAATGCAACGCACGATGACATCCATTTAAAAATCAGTTCCCCTAACGATGCAATGACAATTTTAAAGACAAGATTTATCAGAGAGGATTATCCAGACATCATAGGAATTGGCGGAGATATTAACTATTCCTATTTTGTAGATGCAGAGATTCTGGCGGATATTTCGGATTACAGCGGGCTTCAGAATATTAATCAGGGATATCTGGACATTGATGAGGCTTTGGAGCTTGTTCCTACAGAGGGCATATTCGCGGTGCCTTATGTAGCGAATGCGGCCGGGATTTTGTATAACCGTGACATGTTTGAAGAGCATGGGTGGCAAATTCCGGAGAACTGGGAAGAATTAAAAGCTTTATGTGAAAACATTAAGGCAGAAGGGATTCTTCCGTTTTATTTCGGCTTTAAGGATACATGGACTTGCCTGGCGCCTTGGAATTCCATGGCGGTTGACCTTTCTCCGGCAGATACGACAAAACAGGTAAACCGGGGTGAAACAACGTTTTCCAAGGAATATAGGGAAATATCCGAAAAATATCTGGAACTTTTAAATTATGGGCCGGCTGACCCGTTTGCATATGGATACAACGATGCTTGTACCGCTTTTGCAAGAGGGGAATCTGCAATGTATCCTATCGGAAGTTACGCGGCTCCTCAGATTTTATCCGTAAACCCGGATTTAAACCTGGATTCTTTTGTAATGCCGGCGAATGATTCCAAAGACGGCAATACGCTGAATTCCGGCGTTGACCTTCAATTCTGTGTAATGGCTGAATGCAAGAACAAAGAAGCGGCTTATGAAGTTTTGGACTTCCTTTTTGCAGACGAGAATCTTCAGAAATATATTGATGCACAGACGGCAATCCCTTGTAAAGAAGGGGATTTCCAATTGCCTTCTATCCTGGATGGGATGACCGAATACATAACAAGCGGGAACATGAAGGACTATCAGGATCACTATTATCCGTCTGAAATGGCAGTGGATGCCCAGATTCAGACTTTCCTGCTGAACAAAGACGTGGATGCTTTCCTGACGAAATTCGATAATGATTGGCCGCGGTATAACAGGGATATTATCCGTTTGGTGCAAGAATATGAAAAACAACATGGGAATGCGAATTAGGAAAGGAGAAGAGCTATGAAAGAAGTGATGAAAAATGAAAGGAAAAGAACTTTTTTATTAATCACGATTCCGATTTTGGCATTGTTTATCTGCTTTAATACTATTCCGTTAATTCGTGGCGTGATTTATAGTTTTACAAACTTTAAAGGGTTCGGGAAATACAATTGGGTAGGATTCCAGAATTACCTTGATTTGTTCACGGATGGCCGTGTCGGCAAATCGTATTGGTTTACTTTCAAACTGGCTATTGTGTCTACGGTTGTAACCAATGTGATCAGCTTGATTCTGGCGCTTGGCTTAAACAGCAAGATAAGGGCAAAAAGCTTCTTCCGCGGGGCATACTTCCTGCCGAATATTTTGGGCGCATTGGTAGTCGGCTATATTTTCAATTACTTTTTCACATACATACTTCCTGCAGTAGCGCAGATGATAGGGGTAAAAGGCTTGAGTACAAGTATTTTGTCGAATCCCAGAGTTGCATGGATTGGAATCATGATAGTGTGTGCTTGGCAGGCAATTGCAATGAATACGATTATTTATATCTCCGGGTTACAGACGGTGCCGGAAGATGTTTATGAAGCCGGCGGGTTAGACGGAGCGACCGGGTGGAAGCAGTTCCGTTATTTGACCTTCCCGCTGATTATACCATTCTTCTCCATTAACATGGTTCTGTGCGTAAAGAACTTCCTGATGGTATTCGACCAGATTATGGCTTTGACAAAGGGCGGGCCGGCACAGAGTACGGAATCTATTTCCTATTTGATTTATAACAATGGTATGTCAGGCGGACAGTTTGGGTTCCAGAGCGCTAATGCAGTAGTATTCTTTATTGTAATTGTAATTGTTTCCGTGGCACAGATGAAATTTTCCAGCAGTAAGGAGGAGCAGCTATGACAAAGAAAAATGCAAGTATGCATACGAATAAGGTGGCAATGGTCTTATTGATACTTGGGCTTTCCACAATTATTTTTCCGCTGTATTTGACTATTGTAATTGCGTTTAAACAGCCTTCTGAAATGACAAACAGCATCAGCGGCATATTATCTTTGCCGCAGTCGTGGAGCCTGAACAATTTCAGGGAAGCTATGGAAGTAACGGACTTCTGGCGTTCTTTGGGCAACAGTTTACTGATTACTTTGGTAGCGGTAGGCTTGTCTATCGTAGTTCATTCCTTAATGGGATATGCTTTAGGAAGAAACAAGGCAAAAAATAAATTTTATAGTTTTGTATATCTGTTTATTGTCAGCGGTATGTTCGTGCCTTTCGCAATCCTGATGATGCCTTTGGCAAAGCAGACGGCGGAACTGGGCCTGGCAAACTGGTTTGGTGTTATCATACTGTATGTTGTATTTTATATGCCGATGAATGTCCTGCTGTATTCGGGGTATCTGGTAAACATCCCGATGGCATTGGAAGAGGCGGCAAAGGTAGACGGGGCTTCCACATGGAGGACTTACTGGAAGATTATTTTCCCGATTATGCGTCCTATGCATGCAACGGTAGCAGTCTTAACAGCGTTGGCTGTTTGGAACGATGTTATGACTCCCCTTGTTATTATGGCAGGGTCCGGGCAGAATACGCTGCCTTTGGCACAGTTAAACTTCCAGTCACAGTTCGGTACAAACTATAACTTGGCATTTGCATCTTATCTGCTGGCATTGATACCGATTTTGATTTTCTACATTATCTGCCAGAAACAGATTCTGAACGGTGTTGTAAACGGTGCGGTAAAATAAGGGTTTTACATGAGAGAGGCGAGGGGATAAATGAACATATAGTTACCGGTCACGGAGTGAGCAGTAACAGGACATGGACTGCCAAAAAGGGATGGCAGTCCATGTTTTTATCATATAATAGGAAATTGCCCCGCAATCCCCTATTATATAAAAATCTTCCGGGAAAATGCATTTTGTTTTAAGCACAATGTTTCTTGCATTGATAATGACGGTTATGCTATACTTACTTTCTGGGAAAAATGAATGTAGAAAATTTCATCATTAGCAGGGTGACCGAAGAAAAATAGGAATAACGTTATGGTATTTGGGGTAACGGGTTCTTGTATTAGGAGGATAGGATATGGCAATTTATTATGACGAAAATGCTAAGACAATTTCAATAGATACACAGCATACAACTTATCAGATGAAAATAGGCCCTTATGGGGTGCTGCTGCATAGCTATTATGGAAAAAGGATTTCCGGCGAGGATATGTCATATCTGTTCCGGTATGAGGATATCGGCTTTTCTACGGCAATGGGAGACGCTGGTATGGATCGGACAGTATCTTTGGATACGATGCCTCAGGAAATGCCTTCCTTTAATGTGGGGGATTATAGGACGGAAGGGATTAGGGTACAGCATGGGGATGGCAGTTACGCGCTGGATTTGAGGTATGTATCCCATGAAATTGCAGAAGGGAAATATGGGCTGGAAGGGCTGCCTGCCATGTATGCCGGCAGCGAAATGGCGCAGACTTTGAAAATTATATTAAAAGACAGGGCGAAAGAGTTTTTTGTTACGCTCCTATATGGCGTATATGAAAATTTAGATGTAATTACCAGGGCATGCCTGATTGAAAACCGTGAAGAAGAAACTGCAGTTATGGATAAAGCAGTTTCTATGAGCATGGATTTTCTGACGGCGGATATGGATATTTATACTTTTAACGGCAGACATGCCATGGAACGGGAAGCGGAAAGGAGGAGGCTTGGAAGGGGGGTCACTTCCATCGGGTCTCTCCGGGGTACTTCCAGCCATCAGCATAACCCCTTTGTAATTTTATGCGAGCCGGGGGCAGGGGAAGAATACGGGGGATGTTATGGGTTTGCTTATGTTTATAGCGGCAATTTCCTGGCAGAGGCAGAGGTTAGCCAGCTAAACAGGTTAAGGTTTACAATGGGGATTCATCCTTCCCGTTTTAAGATTCTGCTTACAAAGGGAAGAGTATTTGCAATGCCCGAAGTGATTATGAGTTATTCGGGGAATGGGCTTGGCAGGCTATCTACCCAGTTCCACCGGGCAATCAGGAATAACCTTTGCCGCGGAAAGTATAAGAACGGCAGAAGGCCCGTGCTTATTAATAACTGGGAAGCAACGTATTTTGACTTTAACGGGGAAAAATTAATTGATATAGCGCAGGAAGCGGCCAAGCTGGGGATTGAAATGCTTGTTATGGACGATGGCTGGTTCGGGAAGCGGGACTTTGACGAATCCGGTCTTGGAGACTGGTTTCCGAATGAAGAGAAGCTGGGGATGAGTCTTCATGAGCTGATTCAGAAAATTAAAGAAAAAGGCCTTTCATTCGGTATATGGATAGAACCGGAAATGGTTAATGAAGACAGCCGGCTTTATAAGGAGCATCCTGACTGGGCGTTTACTTTGCCGAGCCGGGAACCGGGAAGAGGAAGATGCCAGCTTGTGCTGGATTTAGGCAGGGAATGTGTACGCGAATATCTTTACCGGGCTATTTGCGGCATTTTGGATACAGGGGATATCTCATATGTGAAATGGGATATGAACAGAAGCATCTGCGACGTCCATAATCCTGAGCTTCCCCCGGAACAGCAGGGGGAGGCCGGCCATAGGTACGTGCTTGGGCTATATGAGCTTCTGGAAAAAATTACTGCAAGGTATCCGGATATTTTATTTGAGGGATGCAGCGGCGGAGGCGGCCGCTTTGATGCCGGTATGCTTTATTATTCCCCCCAGATATGGTGCAGCGATGATACGGATGCGATTGAACGGCTGAAAATCCAATACGGGACTTCTTTCTGCTATCCGATCAGCACGGTAGGTTCTCATGTTTCCGCCTGCCCCAATCATCAGAATGGGCGTATTACACCCTTGCATACAAGAGGCACGGTAGCCATGGCGGGAACCTTTGGGTATGAGCTGGATATCAGCAAAATGTCGGATGAAGACAAGGAAGAGGTAAAGACGCAGATTGAGGACTATAAGAAATATTTTGAACTGATACAAGGCGGCGATTATTACCGTCTGACAAAACCGGAAGAGGCTTTTATGGCATGGCAGTTTGTTTCAACGGATATGAATAAATGCCTGGTGAATGTAGTTATGACCAGCGCCCAGGCCAACGCGCCGGATTGTGTTGTAAAGCTGAGGGGCTTAAATCCCTATGACGATTATATGGAATCGGATACCGGTAAGGTTTATAATGGACGTGCGCTTATGCATGGAGGGTATCTGCTTCCTAAGGAAATGGGGGAATACCAGTCTTATCAATTATATTTTGAACGGGTTTGATTTCCACTGCTTACGGCGGGGATACCAGGCCTGGCAAGGGGCAGGAGAAATCTCCTGCCCTGAATCATATACAAAAATGCAGGGAGGAAAAATATGAAAAAAGTTATTTTAGGAAAAACAGGGCTGGAAGTGAATAAAAATGGCTTTGGGGCATTACCGGTACAGAGGATACCGGAAAAAGAAGCGGTGTATCTGCTGCAGAAAGCATTTTACCACGGGATCAATTATTTTGATACGGCCCGGATGTATACGGACAGCGAAGAAAAATTAGGGGCAGCTTTTTCCTATATCAGGGAGAAAATAATGGTAAGCACAAAAACAGGCGCACAAAATGCAGAAGAATTTTGGAAGGATCTGGATACGAGCCTAAAAAAATTAAAAACGGATTATATTGATATTTACCAGTTCCATAACCCGGCATTTTGCCCAAAGCCTGGGGATGGATCCGGGCTGTATGAGGCAATGGAAGAAGCAAAGAGACAGGGAAAGATAAGGCATATTGGAATTACAAATCACAGGTATGCTTTGGCGGAAGAGGCGGCAGAATCCGGGCTGTATGAAACCGTGCAGTTTCCGTTTTCTTATTTGGCGGGTGAACGGGAAAGAAAAATTGTAGATATGTGCAAAGAGAAAGGGGTTGGTTTTATTGCCATGAAAGCATTGTCAGGCGGGCTGATTACAAATTCGGCGCTTGCTTATGCTTATTTGCTGAAATTTGAACAGGTAGAACCTATCTGGGGGATCCAAAGGGAGAGCGAACTGGATGAGTTTCTTTCTTATCAGGAGAACCCGCCGGCGTTGACGGATAAGCTGGAAGAAGAAATTGAGAAAGAAAAGAAAGAATTGGCTGGGGATTTTTGCAGAGGATGCGGATATTGTATGCCTTGCCCGGCCGGTATTGAAATTAATAATTGCGCACGGATGAGCCTGCTTTTGAGGCGTGCGCCCAAGGAAGGCTACTTAAATGATGAGTGGCAGGAGAAAATGAAAAAGATAGAGGGGTGTCTCCAGTGTGGAAAATGTAAGGAAAGATGCCCATATGGGCTGGATACGCCAAGCCTTCTTAAGAAAAATTATGAGGATTATAAAACTTTTTTGTAAAAACCGCTTGCCGGGAATTGTTTCGTCAATTGATTCAGTGATATGGCAATGGATGTTTTTGACATTTAGCGTCCTATAGAAGATAATGGAACGGATAGGAGGTGATCAAAATGAGTACAATGAAAGAAAAGATGCATACGGGGGATCTTTATCTTCCAGGGGATGAAGAAATTGTAAAAGAACAGATGGTATATCAGGATAAATTATATGAATATAATCAGACAAAACCTTCAGAGACAGAAAAAAGGGCAAAAATGTTAAAAGATATGCTTGCGGACTGTGGGGAAGGGGTTTATGTTGAGGCGCCTTTTTATGCCAATTTCGGAGGGCATCACTGCCATTTTGGCAAGATGGTATATGCCAATTACCATTTAACATGCGTGGACGATACTCATATTTATATCGGGGATTATACAATGATCGGGCCAAATGTAACGATTGCGACTGCGGGTCATCCTATTTTGCCCCGGTTCAGGGAACAGTTATACCAGTTTAATATGCCGGTTCATATTGGCAGAAACTGCTGGATTGGCGCGGGGGCCATTATTATGCCAGGCGTTACGGTCGGGGATAATACCGTAATTGGGGCAGGAAGCATAGTGACAAAGGATATTCCTGAAAATGTAGTGGCGGCCGGTAACCCCTGCAGGGTTATGCGCAGCATTGGGGAACATGATGAAATATACTATTATAAGGACAGGGTAATCAATATAGAGTAGAGCTTTTTATCCCCGGGCTACTCTATGGAAAAACGAAAAGGAAAAACTGCAATGCCTGATGTCGTTGCGTATGGAAAGGAGAAACATGGATACAAAAATTTTTACAAAAATGTCGTATGGGGTTTATATTGTTTCAACAATGGATGGGGAAAGGCCTACGGGCTGCATTGCAAACAGCATTATGCAGATCACATCTTCCCCGGCTACTGTGGCTGTGAGCATAAATCATGATAATTATACGAACGGATGTATAGAAAAAACAGGAAAATTTGCATTTTCTGTTATGGCAGAAGATTCTGATACGGGATTGATCGGAAATTTCGGGTTCCGTTCAGGGAAAGACATTGATAAATTTGAGCATGTGGATTATGAGATGGTGCAAGGGATACCGGTAGTAAAATATACTTGCGGATATGTGGTATGCAAAGTGGTCAATAAGATGGAGACGGCTACCCATACGGTATTTTTAGGGGAAGTGATAGACACTGGCTTTTATGAGGGCATGGGGGAGGCTATGACCTATG
The DNA here is from genome assembly GCA_910576535.1 of uncultured Lachnospiraceae bacterium. Taxonomy (GTDB): domain Bacteria; phylum Bacillota; class Clostridia; order Lachnospirales; family Lachnospiraceae; genus Kineothrix. Next base: position 75,746 of record CAJTKK010000008.1, read on the forward strand.
CTTATTACCATAATGTTGTAAAAGGAAAAAGCCCGAAAAATGCGCCTACGTATCTGCAGGAAAAAAAGGATGGGGACGCTTCGGGAGATAAGGATGAGAAAAAGGAGAAATACGTTTGCCAGGTCTGCGGTTTTGCATATGAAGGGGTAGAACTGCCGGAAGACTATAAGTGTCCAGTCTGCGGAGTTGGGGCGGATCGGTTCGTCAAACAGTGAGAAAGATAACGCCGCTATTGTAAACCTATGAAAAATATTGGTTGACAATAGAAACGCAGAATGTTATGATTTTTTCAGATCAGTGGAAAGGGAGGAAGAGATTATGACTACAGCGGCGGCAACTAGAAGCAAAACGTATGATATGGTTTATGTTGCAGTGTTTACGGTACTGATAGCAATATGCTCATGGATATCCATTCCTGCTGCAGTGCCGTTTACTTTGCAGACGTTTGCAGTATTTCTTGCGGTATCTGTGCTTGGGGGCAAGAGAGGAACCTTGGCAATCGTGGTATACATATTGCTGGGGGTGGCAGGAGTCCCGGTATTTTCAGGATTTACAGGCGGTATATATGTTTTAACAGGGAAGACAGGGGGATATATTATCGGGTTTATCTTCTCGGCTCTGATCATGTGGGCGATGGAGGCAATACCTGGAAAGAGGCTGTGGGTACAAGCGTTGTCCATGGTAATGGGGCTGGTTTTGTGCTACATATTTGGAACGGTATGGTTTATGGCTGTGTACGCAAAGAGCGCGGGAGCGGTAGGGCTGGCTACTGTATTGGGGTGGTGCGTGATCCCGTTTGTCATTCCAGACTTGATGAAGATTGGGTTTGCTTTGGCAATGGGCAAAAGGCTGAGGACAATTATAAAAATGCAGTGAGGCTGAATGGAGTGGGGCATAAGCATTTATGAAAAAGAGCCATACTCTATATAATGGGGCGGAAAAGAGAGGAATATGAAAGAATATAGGATAAGGGCGCATCATGGGATGTGCCTTGCCTTTTTTATAGGCAAAGGTTATAACAGGGATTTTACGGAAAATATGAGCAAGATAAAAGAAGAGTTAAAAAGGAATCCAAAAGTATGCATTGCGGATAATGCGGATGATATCTGCGCCTATTGTCCCAACCATAGTTCGGGGATGTGTATAAGCAGGGATAAAACGGATGAGTATGACCAGAAGGCGCTGGCGCTTTGCGGGCTTAAGGCAGGGACGGAAATGGAGTGGGGTGAATTTGAGCAGCTGATAAAAAGCAGGATTTTGGATGCAGGAAAAAGAAAAGAGATCTGCGGGGACTGTCAGTGGGATTTTCTTTGTTATAGCAATATTTTAACAGATGCATAAGTTACCTTAAGGGGATTAATAAGTGCATTGATTCCCGGAAAGGAGATAGGCTATGACAGGGCAAAAGAATATAATGGTTAGTTTAGACCGTCTGGAACCAGGGGAAAAGGGGCATATTACAGGAATGAGCCTGGCGCCGGGAATGAGGCGGAGGCTGGAGGATATGGGTTTTACGAACGGCAGTTTGGTGGAGTGCGCATATAGAAGCCCCTTTGGCGATCCGACAGCTTATTTTATAAAAGGAGCTTTGATTGCAATCAGGAGCGGGGAGGCAGAGAATATTCAAATAGAAATTGGGGATGAAATGGGGATATTGTGAATGGGCCTGAGTAAATCTTCGGTAGGGATGGGGGCATTGGATGTTGGACTGGAGATACATAAGAAAGGAAAAAACGATATTGTAGTAGCTTTGGCCGGAAATCCCAATGTGGGGAAAAGCACTATTTTTAACGCTATGACAGGACTAAGGCAGCATACGGGGAACTGGTCGGGAAAAACTGTGATGAGCGCGCAGGGATATGCCAGTTATGAGGGGCAGGGGTATGTCCTGGTAGATATACCCGGCTGTTATTCCCTGGATGCTCATTCGGCAGAGGAAGCAGTAGCGAGGGACTTTTTATGTTCCGGGAAATTCGATGTGGCGCTAGTTGTATGCGATGCCTTATGCCTGGAACGTAATCTGCGGCTGGTTCTCCAGATACTGGAGCAGACGCGGAAAGTGGTTGTGTGTGTGAATCTGATGGATGAAGCCGAAAAAAAACATATACGGATTGATATAAAAAAACTGGAGGACAGGTTGGGGGTGGCGGTAATCGGCACAGCGGCCAGAAGCGGGGCTGGCATAGAAGACCTATACCGGGCTATGAAAGAGGCGGCATCGGAGGATGGGGGGATTCCGGGAAAAAATACGGGAGCGTATCAGTCGCCGGAAGAGATATGCAGGGGAACGGTAGATTTTGAAGACAAGGAATATGCTGCGGACGACAGGAGGAAGGACCGGTTTTTTACGGGAAAGAAAACCGGGATTCCGGTAATGCTTCTCCTGCTTTTTTTTATCTTCTGGCTGACAATTGCAGGGGCGAATTACCCGTCAGAAATACTGCACCGTTTTTTCCTCTCTTTGGAAGAAAAGCTGATGCAGGGGCTATGTGCTTTGGGGATACCGGAAATGTTAAGGGAAATGCTTGTATATGGAATGTACCGTGTCCTGACATGGGTGATTTCCGTCATGCTGCCCCCAATGGCTATCTTTTTTCCGCTTTTTACGATACTGGAGGATTCCGGTTATCTGCCGAGAGTGGCATTTAATCTGGATAAATGTTTTAAGAAATGTAACGCCTGCGGAAAAATGGCGTTGACGATGTGTACGGGATTTGGGTGCAATGCCGCAGGGGTTGTGGGATGCCGTATTATAGATTCCCCGAAGGAGAGGCTGATTGCCGTGATTACCAATAGCTTTGTGCCTTGCAATGGGAGGTTCCCCACGTTAATAGCCATTATTACTATGTTTTTTGCAGGGGAAGCGGCTGGGGCTTCCGCCGGGGCGGCTTTTATGCTGACAGGGCTTATCCTGTTTGGCGTAGGGATGACATTTCTGGTTTCATGGTTTTTGTCCATTACTTTCCTTAAGGGGACCCCTTCTTGTTTTGCGCTGGAAATGCCCCCATACCGGAGGCCGCAGATTGGGAAGGTAATCGTCCGTTCCATGCTGGACCGGGCGGTATTGGTGCTTGGCCGGGCGGCGCTTGCGGCGGCCCCGGCGGGAATTGTACTCTGGCTGCTGGCGAACTGCAAAATCCAAGGAATAACAATGTTGTCATATCTTTCCGGTATTCTGGATATACCGGCGCGGGCTATGGGCATGGATGGGGTTATACTATTGGCGTTTATTTTAGGGCTGCCCGCCAATGAAATTGTTGTGCCTATTATGATTATGGCTTATTTGTCTGAAGGAAGGATAACCGGGATGAATGATATGAATGTGCTGAAGCAGCTTTTAGTCTGTCATGGATGGACATGGACAACGGCGGTAAGCGCCATGCTATTTACATTAATCCATTGGCCGTGTGCTACAACTTGCCTGACAATACGGAAGGAAACGGGAAGCCTGAAATGGACTCTTCTATCCATTTTTATTCCTGCTGTGCTGGGGTGCCTTGTATGTTTGCTGTTCCATGGGGCGGTAACGGCCTTTTTGGCAGTTTTGTAAGAAAGTATTAAGGAAGTTGACAAAAAGACGCAATAACTATATGCTAATGTAAAAGTAAAAAGGAATGAGGTACAAGATGGAAAATACGGCAAATACAGTAGAGCAGCCGGAAGCAGTGGGGAAAGCGTCTGCAGCAAAGGGGATAACAGGAAGTTCATTAAAGATGATAGCGATTATCACGATGTTCATTGATCATAGTGCGGCAATCATATTAGAAAGGATAATCTGGAGCCAGGAGGTTTTTTCGGGGACTTTGTATTGGGTTTATCTGATTATGAGGATGATAGGCAGGCTGGGATTTCCGATTTTTTGTTTTCTGCTGATTGAGGGATTCTGCCATACGCGGAATGTAAAGAAGTATGCAGGCCGGTTGTTTTTATTTGCGTTAATATCAGAGATACCTTTTGACCTAGGGTTTGCAGGAACGATATTTTATGGGCAATACCAGAATGTTTTTTTTACGCTGCTTATTGGGCTGCTTGTCCTAATCTGTTTCCGTCTTCTGGAGAAAAAACAGGAAAAAAACAGAACGCTTTGTTTTATTCTTAACTTCCTGATCCTCGTGGGGGGAATTGTGCTTGCAGATTTGCTGATGACGGATTACGGCGGCATGGGTGTTCTTACGATTGTGTGTATGTATCTGTTTAGAAGAAATAAAGCGCTGGAAGCGGGCATAGGGTGTATGGTTTTAACAATAATGTCATGGAGCGAAATCACTTCTTTTTCCATTTTATTGCCGATACGCCGCTATAATGGAGAAAGAGGATGGAACATGAAATGGTTTTTTTATGTTTTTTATCCGGCGCATATCCTCTTGTTGTATTTGGTGGCTTATGCAATGGGGCTGGGGGAGATTATGCTCCGGTAAGGGAATTGCGTGACTGCCGGCAATGGGGCAGGCGATAATGACTTTAGCCTTTTTTTACAAAATTTTGTGAATGGCTTTATTGTATTTTTCCGTATAAGATTTACAATGAAGAAAAAGAAACAAAATATTATGTCAGGATAAGAATGGAGCAAACGATAGTGAAAGAGAAATTTATGCGGTTTATGCAAGGAAGATATGGCGTATATGGGCCTGATTTGTTAAACAGATTTTTGTTAGGGAGCGCTTTGGCGCTGATGGCGCTTTCCCTATTTGTCCGTTGGAGAGCCGTATATTGGTTAGCGTTTGCTTTTCTCATATATGCGTATTTCAGGATGTTTTCTAAAAATTATACAAAACGGTATGCGGAAAATCAGGCTTTTATAAAGCACACAGCAAAGGTGCGCGGGTTCATCGGCACACAAAAAAATATGATGCGCCAGAGGAAGACGCATCATATATATAAGTGTCCGGACTGTGGGCAGAAAATCAGGATACCGCGGGGAAAAGGAAAAATAGCGGTACGCTGCCCAAAATGTAATACAGAGTTTATAAAGAAGAGCTAATGGTTCAGTCGACTTTTACCTCCAGGTATCCTAACAGCTTGCCCATATCATAGTGGCTGAGGACTCCTAAGTTGGAGTCATAGAATTTTCCGTTATAATGCACCAGATAATGGCAGTAACGTCCCATTTTTTCCATCATAATACAACATTTAGGGAGGGTTGCTTCTTGGCCTTCGGTATAGATAATGATATCGGAGTGGTCAATGCCATAGTAGTTAAGGGCAGAAATGACTCTTCCCATGGTTGCCTGCCATTCACGGCAATCCATAACGCTGACAACCTCGGCAATGGTGATGCCGGCAAGCATAGCGACGCAAGTCTGGCCGCAAAGCCCGTCTTCCGGCTGAATAATAACTTCCATGCTGTCAATTTTTCGGATAGGGTTTTCGAAGCTATAAGGGCTGTTCTGGTTCATCTGAATGATACTGCCGGATATATGCAGGAGTATCTTATGGGATCTGGTGACATCTGTATGGTCTAAAGAGGAAGCTTCCAGATGGATTTTATAGTTGCCCCCTTTATCTTCCGGCAGCAGTTCGCATTCGATAATCTTGTTATCTAAAATGATTTCTGCCTGAATCACATCCCTTTGTTTACAAACTTCCCAAACATTAAATGGAATATGAATAGAATAAATGTCATTTAGTTTTTCGATTTTGCCGTCAAAGAAATACCTCATTTTTAACCTCCTATTGAATTATAGTATGAATGTACCAGATTTTTTGGTATATGAAAACACTTTTATGAAAATTTTTTTCCAAGTATTAAAAAAAATACAACTGTGTTTTCATTTTATATTTTTCTTGCTATAATAAATAAGTAGTAGAGAAGTTTTAGGAATAGGGAATATTCTGGCGGGAGACGATCCTGGTTGCGTAAATACCTGGTAGAGCAGGTCGGGGAAGAAGGGCGGCGCTTATGAGGAATGAGAAGGAAATGATGGATATGATAACAGGGACTGCCCGAAAAGATGGGCGGATCCGGGGGGTATATATGAGCGGATCCAGGACTAACCCGAACGCCCCGCGTGATATCTTTCAGGATTATGATATTGCATATGTTGTCCGTGAAACGGAATCTTTCAGGAAGGACAGAAATTGGATTGATATTTTCGGCGGCCGTATGTATATGCAGTATCCTGACGACAGAATGGGCGAAGGCGCGGATCCGGGGAATTGTTATGGTTATCTGATGCAGCTTGAAGATGGGAACCGGCTTGACCTGCGGCTGGTTACTTTAGAGTATGCAAAAAAAGATATTTTACATGATAAGCTTTGCCGGATTCTTTTGGATAAAGATAAATTATTGCCGGGGATTCCGGAGTCTTCAGATGAGGATCATTGGGTGAAAAAGCCGGAGGAAGAAGAATACCGGTTTTGCTGCAACGAGTTCTGGTGGATTCTGAACAGTATAGGAAAAGGATTATGGCGGGGGGAAATCCCATATGTTATGGATATGCTGAATCAGCACAGCAGGCCGGAATTGATCCGGATGTTGTCCTGGGATGTGGGGGTAGCGGCTGGTTTTGCTTGCAGTGTGGGAAAATCAGGAAAATATTTCAAACGGCATCTTGCCAAGGATAAATATGACCGGCTGATGAGGACATACCCAAAAGCAGAGGCAGAGGATATTTGGCAGTCAGTATTTGAGATGTGCGGATTTTTTGAGGAGACGGCAAAAAGAGTAGGACAAGCATTGGGCTATGCGTATGATGAAAGAGAAGCATTTAACAGCAGGCTGTATCTGGACTGTACCCATGAACTGCCCCGGGATGCGGAAGAATTCCTGATGGTACGGCGGATGCGGGAGGAAGATGCAGAAAAGACGGCAAAAATATGGCTGGAGGGAAACGTGGGAACCCATAGTTTTATACCGGAAAAATATTGGAGGGACAATTATAACAGTGTAAAACACCAGTTAGCGGAAGCGGAAGTTTATGTTTATGAGGACAGCAGGGGAATAAAAGGTTTTGCCGGTGTGGAACATGGTTTTATTCAAGGGATTTTTGTGAAGGAAGAAATGCGTTCAAAGGGGATTGGCAAAGCGTTGCTGGCTGTGTGCAAGGGAAAATATACAGAGCTGTCGCTGCATGTATACCGTGAAAATAAGAAGGCCCTGGAATTTTATAAAAGGGAGGGTTTCCAAATCAGCAGGGAACAGACGGAAAGCAGTACGGGTCAAGTAGAATATGTAATGATTTGGAGAAAAGGTTGAACATAAGAAAAATGTACAAAAAAGCAATAAAAAACAAAGGAAAAGTATTTTTAATATGTTTGCTGTGCCTGGCCGGGGCAGGCTGCGGCGGTCCCTCCGGGGAGCAAATCGCTGCGGTGCAGGGGACTTATGCCGATTTAATAAGCCTTCATAATGAAGTAGTGGAAGCGTATGCGGATTTGGAGGATGATTCCTTTGGCAAACAACTGGATGCGATGGCGGATAAGATGGACAGCATTGGGCAGCGGGATACGCAGGGGATGACAGCGGAAGAACTGGATGCAGTGGCGGCGGAGATGGCGGCATATAAAGAAACTTATGATGAAATGCTGGCAGAGATCCAGGAAATGAAGGACGGGGAACAAGGGGAGAAAATTTATGAAGTACCGGTTGCCATAGAAAACAATACAGGGGTTTTGATCCATAGCTTGTATTTATATAAGGCTGGCGATACGGAAAAGGGGGAGAACTTAGTGGGGGATGCCGGGTGTCTGGAAGGGTTCCAGACCCTTAATATCCTGAACCTTTATATGACGCAGGATGAGATGCTTTGGCATCTGGAGGCGGCAGAAGAGTCGGGAAAGGTAATTGAATCGGTAGATATTGATTTTACAGATAAGGCTGAGGATGGGGTGACGATTGTTATGAAGTTCAGCTTTGACAGTATGGAAGGATGGGTAGAATTTAAATAATGCGGCAGCTTCGGTAAAGAACCCATTTTTGCCGGATTCTGCTGGCAAAGAGCCAAAACAGGCATTTTTTTTGAAAATAGGGCAGTACAGGTATCCTTTTGGTATGTAAAAAATTACAAAAATGAGGAAAATTGAAAAAAGATTAGCGGAAGCCCATTTTTTGGGGTAAAATAATAATAGATTGGATACTCGTTGGCTTGATTCATGAAAAAAAGAAGGGATAAAATGTTTGAGAAAGGCGAATTTATTGTGTATGGCAGCACGGGTGTATGTGAAGTAAAAGACATTACTACTTTGGATATGAAAGGGGCATCAAAAAACAGGCTGTATTATATTTTAAGCCCCAGACACCGCAAAGACAGTAAGATATTTACACCAGTAGATGGAAATAAAACGGTTATGCGTGCCGTTTTAACAAAAGAAGAAGCGGATATTCTGATTGATAATATCCAGGATATTGAAGAATTATGGGTAAGCAATGATAAACTCCGTGAAGAAAAATATAAGGAAACAATGAAAAGCTGCGAATGTAAGGACTGGATCAAAATTATTAAAACCTTGTATGTGCGTAAAAAAGAAAGAATTGCCCAAGGAAAAAAGACTACGGCAATGGATGAAAAATATCTCCGGATGGCAGAAGATAATTTATATTCAGAATTATCCCTTGCTCTTGGCGTCCCGAAGGAAAAAATGGAGGAGCATATAGCAAGCCGTATGATTCAGATGGATGCAAAAAAGGTTTAAGAGGGTTTCCGATTAGGACTTGCATTTGGAAAGAAAATATGGTAATATCCTAACTGTTGGCAAGCGTTTTTGTACATCTGCCAGCAGTCAGGATATATGATGCGGGTGTAGTTCAATGGTAGAACACCAGCCTTCCAAGCTGGACACGTGGGTTCGATTCCCATCACCCGCTTTTGGATGTGAAACGTGCAAGGCTTTAAGCGGGTGATTGTCCCGCTTTTTGCATGTAAAACAAGATAAAGTTTTAAGCGGGTGATTGCCCCGCTTTTTATTTTTATGCGGGAAGCTTTCCAGAATCGAAGCTTCCCGTTTTCTTGCCTGATTTTTTATGATTGCGTCTGATTACATTGTTTAATGGCATAAAGTCTGTTCCAGAAGGTTCTTTGTTTGTGCATTAGCTTTTCATATTTTTTCCAATATTTTTACAAGGACAGAAGCTGTCTATGAAATATGTTATAATATCCTCGTCCGTTGAGGGTAAACATGTCAGTTATCTTCAAAGGTAAGAAATTTATGTGGGGGAACTTGCAGTACGGCGGCAATGTCAAATAAAGCATCCAAAGAAAGGGCTTTTGAAATATTTGGCGCTTCCAAATGTCCTATGAAAGCCGGTGTCAACCCCGTCTGTTCAGCAAGGCCTTCTTGTGTCAAACCTCGGAGTTTGCGGTAATAAGCTATCTTTAATCCAATTTGGCGGTATTTGTCTGCGTAAACTTGTTTCATGGCTTATTCCTCCATATTCTTATATGTTAGCGGAACAAGACAGAGATTGATATGACTTTATGAATATATTATTATATCTAATAAATATAAATATATGTTTTGCAGCACATATTTATATAAAGGAGCATTGTATGGTTATTAAATCAGACAGAATATTATACATTTTTTTAAACTATCCCAGGGAGGGGTTCTTAGCAAGAAAGAATTAGCGCAGCAGTTTCATGTTACGGAACGGAGCATCCAGAGGGACTTAGGCGCATTGCGTTGCTTTTTGGCAGAGCAGGGCGCAGGACAAGATATCATTTACGATAAGGGCGCTCACAGCTATTTCCTCCAGGACAAACAGCCACAGGCCTTGAGCAATAGCGAAATACTTGCAGTTTGTAAGATCTTGTTGGAAAGCCGTTCGATGCGGAAGGACGAGCTTCTTCCCGTTTTGGACAAGCTGATTCATTGCTGCGTGCCGGAAAACAATAAAAAGGCAGTGTGTGAATTAATAGCAAATGAGAAATACCATTACATAGAACCGCATCATGGGAAGCATATTTTAGGAAGTTTGTGGGAGATCGGGCAGGCGATTCAGAGCTGCCGGTTAATGGAAATACAGTATGAACGTTTAAAGGAACCGAAACTGGTAAAGCGTCGCATCAAACCTGTGGGAATTATGTTTTCGGAATATTAATTTTATTTGACAGCGTTTCTCCAAGATGTGGACAGAGAAAAGGAGTTTGAAAATTCCGGAGATTTATTTCCGACAATTTACCGTATTGACCGTATATGTTCCTTTCATGTAATGGATGAACATTTTCATGTGCCGTATAAAGACCGGTTTAAAGAGGGGGAGTTCCGGAAACGGGTGCAGTTTATGTATGGCGGAAAGCTGGAGCGCATCCGGTTCCGTTATATTGGACCATCGCTGGAAGCGGTGCTGGATCGGCTTCCTACGGCAAAAGTTATTCATGAGGACAGTGATGGGTGGGTAATTAGTGCGGAAGTATTTGGAAAAGGAATAGAAATGTGGCTTAGAAGCCAAGGAAAATGGGTCGTAATGTGAAAACAAAAGGCATTTTATAAAAGAGACTTGAAAAAATATATGTATGCTTAAAAGATAAAAAGGAGGAATTACTATGTACACGAGAGAAGAACTGGAAAAGTATGTTTATGAGCTTAACGCCGCGTCTGAATTTCAATGCGGGTCGGTGCCGTGGTCTGATCCTGTCTATGGTTTTGCTTATAACGGTTCTTTGCCAAGTAAGTTTATGGAGGAATCAGTGAAACATGGCATTCTTTTAGAGAGTATGAACAGGGTGATCTGCATTTTAGGGGACTGGGAGAAAATACCAGAGGGAATTATCCTTACGGATCAGAGAATATATGTCAATTCGGCAGAAAACAAAGACAAAAATTTCAAGGTGCGTTATGATGAGATAACCGGGCTGTCCTACAACCCGGATACGCCTGAACTTAGGATAGAGACAGGAGGGCGCTGCTTTACAGTAGATACTCCGTTGTGGAATAAAAGGAATCTTTTTTATTTTTTGCAGATGGCTTCGGAAGGGGAAAAAGCCGGATCGGCCGTATATCCGGATTTGTATTCCGGTAAAGGCGTTGTAGCCGGAAATGGAATAAATGCTGCCGGGCTGACTTACGGTTCTGTAAGCAATTCGAGTTCCCGGTATTTTGATGATAAAATTGTTGGGGCAAAGGGGCATGGCTTTGCGGCGGAACATGCAAATCACTTGGCAGATCTGCTTTTGGGAAAAGATGCACGGATTGTCGGCGATAATAATATGAAAAATGGGGCGGACCGGGTGGTGGATGGCATTCAAATCCAGTCCAAATACTGTGCAAGCGGTTCCAGATGTATTCAGGAATGTTTTGAAAACGGTGAATTCCGCTACTGGAACCCTGACGGGTCGCCTATGCAGATTGAGGTGCCTTCCGATATGTATGATTCGGCAGTCCAGGCTATGGAAAACAGGATCCGTAGAGGGGAGGTTTCCGGGGTCAGTGACCCGGCCGAAGCAAAAAATATTATCCGTAAAGGGCATTTTACTTATGCGCAGGTAAAAAATATTGCCAAGGCCGGAACCGTTGAATCTATTTGTTTTGATGCCGTTTCAGGGGCGGTTATTGCCACGGGCGCCTTTGGCATTACGGCAATGCTTGCCTTTGCTACTAATCTTTGGGGAGGGGAAGACTTAGAGACTGCCTTGAAATCAGCAACAGTACAAGGATTAAAAGTCGGAGGGACAACTTTTATTTCTGCGGTTTTGGCCGGCCAGATCAGCAAAGCGGGACTCAATAGCGCATTGGTAGGGGGATCAGAAGCGGTTGTCAAGCTGATAGGGCCGAAGGCATCAGCTATGCTTGTAAATGCATTCCGGAGCGGGACGAATATATATGGCGCTGCGGCAATGAAGAGTGCGGCAAAGCTCTTGCGCAGTAATGTGATTACTGGGGTTGTAACATTTGCAGTTTTATCGGTAGGGGATGTAGCAAATGTGTTTTCGGGACGTATTTCGGGCGGCCAATTGTTTAAAAACCTTGCCGGTACAGTTTCCACAGTGGCGGGGGGAGGCGTTGGCTGGGTGGCAGGCGCTTCGGCAGGCGCAGCTCTGGGTTCCTTTATTCCAGGCATTGGCAATGCAGCCGGCGCAATTATTGGCGGGTTGGCTGGCGCTTTTGGAGGAGGTTCGCTAGCTTCCGCTGCAACAGGGGCAGTACTGGATGGGTTTATTGAAGATGATGCGGAATGGATGGTTTCCATTATTCAGGATGTTTTTACTGGTCTGGCAGAGGATTATCTGATCTCACAAGAAGAGGCAGAGGAAATCGTAGACAGGTTAAAGGAGAAATTGGACGGAGGGCTTTTGAAAGATATGTATGCCAGCTCAAACCGGAAAGCTTTTGCGCGGGATTTAATGGAGGAGTATTTTGAAGATGTTGCATATAGCCGTAAACGGATTGCGCTGCCTACACAAGAGGAAATGCAGAAAAGCTTAAGGATTGTCTTAGAGGAAATGGCAGATGATGAAGCTTGCTATGCATATTGATGAGTGAAAAACGTGCCGGGGAAATCTTTCTTCCGGTGCGTTTTAAAACGGTTTTCCATATCTGAAAGGCAAAAAAACGGAAACGCTGTATTTATCAACGTTTCCGCTTCATTAACAAGAGCGCGAGACGGGACTCGAACCCGCGGCCTCGACCTTGGCAAGGTCGCGCTCCACCAACTGAGCCACTCGCGCAAATAAAATAATTAATGTCAGTTTTTACTGCATCAACATTAATTATTTTACATATGATTTGTTAATTTGTCAACTGCTAATTCATATTTTTTGCATTAGTTTTTCTTCTGCTTTATTCTTCCCTGCTGATGCTGACGGTTAATGTCCCGTTTTCAGTGGATGAGTTAATACGGATCGGGTAATCATATGGGTTTCTGAAGCGGAGGTCTTTCACTCCTTCTACAATAGCGGAATCCAGTCCTTTTGGAACATAGTCTACATTTAGGGAATGGGCATATCTTTCTGATGCCGGGATAGAGGAAAGCATCATGGTGACGTATAAAGTGGATGACACTTGGCAAATTCCCCCGCCCACGCTGGACACCACCCGCCCGGAAGCAAAAGAGGGGGCTACCACATATCCGTTCTCTGTTGTTCGGGACATAATGGAATTACTGAAAGAAAAAGATTTCCCGGGCTGGACGACAATGCCGTTGATGCGTTGGGATGCCAGTTCCACGTTGATAGCCCTGTCTTCTTCTGTATTATATTGAGTGGAAAAAGAAGCAATTTCATTTGCGCTGGCTGCCTGGGCTGTAGCTGACCGGCCTTCCGCCTTGCCAGACTGAAGATAATGATAGTAATAGGAGCTTAAGTCCTTAATGCCATATACGGACAATAAATCCAAATTATTTTTCATATAAGCCCTTACATTGAAGTCGGCTCTTCCGGTACGTCCTTCTTTCATGCCGGAATAAATGAAATGTTCCAGTAACTTATCCGCATTGTGGCCTGCCGTCTGCTGCACATCGGGATAATGATTGTAATAATATTCTGCGTCAAAAACGGCTGAGTAGTCTATGCCGCCGGCAGATAATTCCCCTGCCTGTACTGCCATGCCGGAGAAAAGGCTTAGGCATAATGTCAATGCGGCTATTTTCTTTAGTTTGTTCATGTCCCCGCTCCTTATTTCACGTACTGTTTTCTTGTTATCTTTTGCCGGCAGCCTTTTCTGCTTTCCGTACGGCTTTTCGTCAAACGCATATTTGCCGCAAATGGCTGCAAAAATCGGGATTGCGATCTAAAAGGGAAAAGGCTAAGTAGCAATACTTATTTAGAGTAACATAATTTTTTCTTATTTGCTAGCAGTAACGCCCGTATTTTAAAGAAAAATTAAGAAAATCTTAACCCTGCCTACATTGACCCTTTTTTTCCGTCTTGCTATGATTCATATGGTTTATAGCTTTGGACAACTGCAGGAATGTTTTTTTGTTTGCCTGCCGCGTATGAGATGAATGAGGAGAATTATGGAGAAAAAAACAGGAAGGCAGCTTATGGCAAAAGAGGGGACAGACTGGTTTAAGGGCATTGCCGCGGTGATGGTAGTTTTGTCCCATTATGCGGAATGGTGGTCATGGTTTATTCCGGCGGAAGGCGGCGGGGAAATGTTCCGGCTGGCATTGACAAAGCTGGGTGTGTATGGGGTAGATATTTTTTTCCTTTTTTCCGGTTATTCCATGGTAAAATCTATGAAGCGGGAAAGGATGTATGGGGAGTTTATATGGAAAAGGGTAAAAAACGCATATATCCCGTATTTCGTTGTCGTAGGGATGATAGAGCTTTTGTCGGGGGGCTTTCTTTCGGTTCAGGATTTCGTCAATTTTGTAACCGGTTATGATTATTGGTATATGTTTGTATTGTTTTTGTTTTATATTGGATTCATTGTTATTTATACGGTGATTGGAGGAAAGGCTCCAAGAGTCTTTATATTTGGCATCTTTACATATATTATATCTAATTGGTTTTACCGCAGAGAGATGAATGATTTCTGGTATATATCGAATATTGCTTTCCCGTTAGGGGTGATTGCGGGGGAATACGAAAAAACATTCATAAGAATCTTAGATAAAGCAGGGATTTTTATAACGGCTGCCCTTGCTGTCAGTATGGTATTTGTGGTAAAATGGGGATTAGGTGGCGAAGCGGATTCTGGCGGAAATCTGCCGGGGTACCGGCTGCAGTTTCAAATCGGGGCGACTGTGGTATGGACTTTGCTGGTTTTGGTTATGGCTGCAAAGTGCAGGATAAAAGGAAAGGCATTTGCTTTCCTCGGGAAGAGTTCCCTTTACATATATTTGACTCATACTTACATATTTATGAAATGCGTCAATAGCTTGGAATTAGGTTATGCATGGAGGTTTGCCGTCAGTGCATTGGCTACGGTTGCTGTTTCTTTCTTATGCAGCCGGCTGATTGCGGCGGTATGGGATGCCGCTTTTAAAAGAAAGGGTGCCGGCTTCGCGGAAAATGGAAATGGCTGCTGATGGAACTGCGCGCGGGACAAAAGCTGCATTGCCTGAAATTTTTGGACGCGGGAGTGTGTGAAACATACTTTTGTCCCAAGAGGGTTTGGGGAAATGGAAAAAGCTTATGAGCTGGAATTTGGGGGCGAGAAATCAGGGAGTTTATATGTGAACTGCTGCGGATGTTCCAGGACAGAGCCGATGCATAGTTTTGGCCCGGCATGGAAGCCCCACTATTTGATTCATTATATTCTAAACGGAAAAGGCAAGTTTATGATTGGCGGTAAAACATATCCATTGGAGACGGGATATGGTTTTTTGATTATGCCGGAGGAGCTGGCTTTTTACCAGTCAGATGAAAAAGAGCCATGGACATATGTATGGGTTGGCTTCAGCGGGGCAAAAGCAAAAGAATATATGAAAGCAATAGGCCTTTCCATGGAATATCCGGTATTTACTTCCGGGCGTTCTGATGAACTATATCAGGCGGTTAAGGATATGATGGAGCATAATACTTATGGAATCTCCAATGAATTGCGCAGAGTGGGGCAGCTTTCCATCTTTCTTTCCATTATTGCAGAAAGTACAGTAATAAGGGAGAAGAGCCAGGGTGACTGGGCGAATTGTTATGTGAGTAAAGCGATAGAATTTATCCAAGGTAATTATTGCAATCCGATCAGGATAACGGATGTGGCGGACTATGTCTGTGTTAACCGCAGCTATCTGTATACTTTATTTCAGAATTCCCTTGGCCTGTCGCCTCAGCAATTTCTTATGACCTTCCGGATCACAAAAGCGGCAGAGCTTTTGCAGCACACCTCCTTATCCATAGAAAGCATCGCTCTTTCCTGTGGATATCAGGATCCTCTTGTATTTACCAAAGCCTTCCGTCAGATGAAAAAGATGCCGCCTTCCGCTTACCGTAAGGAGATGAAGAAAGGGAAAATGAGGAAAAACAGGGAGTATTTGGAACAGATGGAGGAATTTATCAGCAAGGCTAAGGAATTAACATTTTGACAAGTACTTGCAACAATGGATTATGGATTTTCAAATGGGGCTTACTATAATTAATTTTATGGTATAGAATTCAGGTATCAAAAAACCTGGTTGATATTAACTGGAAAAGCAAACACTGGCACAGCAAAAACAAAAACATAGGTGTCCACAGCGTGGACAGAAAGGGATGGGTTATGGCAGAAAAAACAGCAATGGAAATGAAAGAGATTATTTTGAACAAGTTTGCCGAAGTATTTGGGGATACGGAAGGGGCAAAGGCATATTTTGCGCCGGGACGTGTGAATATGATTGGCGAACATACTGATTATAACGCAGGGCATGTATTTCCCTGTGCATTGACAATAGGCACTTACGGGGTTGCCCGGAAAAGGGAAGACAGGAAACTCCGTTTTTATTCCATGAATTTTGGGCATTTGGGGATTATAGAATCAAGTTTAGATGATTTGAAGCCGGCAAAGGAAGCAGGATGGACGAATTATCCGAAGGGGGTTATGTGGGCTTTTGGGGAAAAAGGCTATGAGATTCCGTGCGGAATGGATTTGATGCTGAACGGGAATATCCCGAATGGCTCAGGCCTTTCTTCTTCCGCATCGGTGGAGGTATTGACAGGTTTTGTCCTGAGGGATTTCTTTGGCTTTGATGTAAGTAATCAGGATCTGGCATTAATCGGCCAATTTTCAGAAAACAATTACAATGGGGTTAACTGCGGCATTATGGATCAGTTCGCAATCGCAATGGGAAAAAAAGGCCATGCTATCTTTTTGGATACAGCGGATTTATCCTATGAATATGCGCCGATTAAGCTGGAAAATGCAAAAATAGTCATTTCCTGCAGCAACAAAAAACGCGGGCTGGGGGATTCTAAATATAATGAAAGAAGAAGCGAGTGCGAGACGGCTCTTGCAGAGATTCAGACAGTTATAGGGATTAACGGTTTGGGCGATTTGACTGAAGAGCAGTTTGAACAGTATAAATCAGCAATTAAAGATGAAACCCGTGTAAAGAGGGCAAAACATGCAGTTTATGAAAACCGTAGAACCATAAAAGCTGTGGAGGCGCTGAAAAATAATGATGTGGAGCTGTTCGGGAAGCTGATGAACGCTTCTCATATTTCCCTCCAATATGATTATGAAGTGACGGGGATTGAGCTGGATACTTTGGTGGAAGAGGCGTGGAAGGTAGACGGCGTGATCGGTTCAAGGATGACAGGGGCCGGTTTCGGAGGCTGTACAGTGAGCATTGTGAAAACAGATGCGATTGATTCCTTTATTGAGAAAGTCGGGAAAGCCTATAAGGAGAAGATTGGGTATGCTGCAGATTTCTATGTAGTGGAAATCGGTGATGGCCCGGTGGTTTTATAAAGGAAGAAGGGGGCAGTCAGGACATGATAGAGCAGGACATTAGGAAACTGGTAGCTTATGGGTTAAAGACGGGGCTGCTAGAAGCGGAAGACGAGATTTATACTACCAATAGGCTGCTGGAGCTTTTTGGCTTAGATGAGCTGGCAGATGAAGGCGTGAACGATTCCCGGGAAATTTCCATGGAGGTGGAAGAACTGGAGGAAACGCTTGGGAGAATGATGGATTATGCCGTAGAAAAAGGGATTATGAAAGAAGACGGTATTGTTTATAGGGATTTATTTGACACAAAAATTATGAGTATGCTTGTGCCGAGGCCCAGCGAAGTAATCCGCAGATTCTGGGATCTGTATGAACAGGATCCAAAGAAAGCAACAGACTTTTACTACAAGTTCAGCCAAGATACGGATTATATAAGGAGATACCGGATTAAAAAGGATCAGAAGTGGACGGCGGCTACTAAATACGGGGATCTGGATATTACAGTTAATCTGTCGAAACCGGAAAAGGATCCAAAAGCAATTGCGGCAGCGAAGAACGCAAAACAGGGAGGTTATCCTAAGTGCCTGCTTTGTGTGGAAAATGAGGGGTATGCAGGCCGGGTCAATCATCCGGCCAGACAGAACCATAGGATTATCCCGGTGAAAATCCATGGCTCTCAATGGGGTTTCCAGTATTCCCCTTATGTTTATTACAATGAACATTGCATTGTATTCAACTCGGAACATATCCCGATGAAAATAGAACATGATACGTTTTGTAAATTATTTGATTTTGTAAAGCAATTCCCTCATTATTTTGTCGGATCCAATGCGGATCTGCCGATTGTGGGCGGTTCTATTTTAAGCCATGATCATTTCCAGGGAGGGCATTATGAATTTGCTATGGCAAAAGCAGAAGTGGAAAAGACTTTCCCGGTCAAAGGTTTTGAAGATGTGGAAGCGGGGATTGTCAATTGGCCAATGTCAGTGATCCGTATTGCGGGCAAGGACAGCGGCAGGGTAATTGCTTTAGCGGATATTATACTGGAAAAATGGCGGGGATATACGGATGAGGATGCCTTTATCTATGCATATACGGATGGGGAACCTCATAATACGATTACCCCGATTGCCAGGAAACGGAACGGGAAGTATGAACTGGATCTGGTGCTGCGCAATAACATTACAACGAGCGAACACCCTTTGGGCGTATATCACCCTCATGCAAAACTTCATCATATTAAGAAAGAAAATATCGGGCTGATTGAAGTAATGGGACTGGCTGTGCTTCCTGCCCGGCTGAAGGGGGAAATGGACAGACTGGCAGATGCCATCTTAGCAAAAACGGATATCCGCAGTGATGCTGAACTGGAAAAACATGCAGATTGGGTGGACGGATTTCTTCCGGGGTATGAACCGGATGACAGGGACACAAAAGAAAAAATGATGGAAATACTGCATAAAGAAATCGGGGATGTATTTATGCAGGTATTGGAGGATGCCGGGGTTTATAAGAGAACGGAAGAAGGAAAGGCGGCATTTGAGAGATTTTTGAAGACATTATAGATGTATCTTTTGAAAGGGATTGGCACCGGGCGCAGATGGATAGCCTGATGCCAGTCTTTTTTGCGTTGCCCGGACTTTGTATTTCATCTGCCGGGCAATATTTTGCTTTATAAGAAAGTCCTTTGCCGGAAGGATATCAATTAACGGAGAACCACGGATTTGTCATGAGGCGGGAAATCCGTTTTTATACGGGATTCTTAGCATGGGAAAGCAGACGGCAATGGCTAGTATAGTCCGCTGATGCTTTCTAAAAAATGCTGGAGGCGGATGCGCTGTACGGGATTCAGTTTTTGGAGCAATGTTATCTGGGTTTGATAGCGGCAATTGCTGCCAATATTTTTTTCTTCTGTCTTTCCATATGAAACGCGCTGGTCGGTGAGACAAAGGATGTAATCCGCCGATACATGGAAAGCATTGGAAAGCCTAACAATCAAGTCGGCGTCCGGGGTACTAAGCCCGCATTCGATCCGGCTTAATGCAGTCTGGTTTGCCCCTATTTTTATGGCAAGATATTCCTGCGTGTAATGTTTTTCCATCCGTAATTGTTTTATTCTGGTTTTCATTATGAAATCCCCCTTTCTTTTGTATGATTTAATATTGGTAATGATTTAAATATTTCATAGGTATTGTCAAGATGCAAGGAAAAGTTGTATATCAAAACAGTATTGTGTGTTATACTGGCAAAAAGAAAAAGGAAATATTTAGAGAGGATAAATATGAAATTTTTATTAGCGGCGGTAAATGCCAAATACATCCATTCCAATCCGGCGGTGTATAGCCTGAAAGCTTATGCCGGGGCGGAATATGAAAAGGAAATTGAGATTGCGGAGTATACCATCAATCATACCATGGGGGATATCCTCTCCGGCATATACCAAAAAAGGCCGGATGTAATAGGGTTTTCCTGCTATATATGGAACTGGAGGCTGGTCTGCGAACTGACGGCAGAGCTGCATAAGGTAATGCCTGCGCTGCCTATCTGGCTTGGGGGGCCGGAAGTAAGCTTTGACGCCGGGACAGTTCTTGAGGAAAACAGGGGCGTGACGGGGATTATGACAGGGGAGGGGGAGGAAACTTTCCGTGAATTGGTTGTCTATTATAAGGAAAAGGACAGAGGGAGGGAACCGGAAAAAGGGCTGGGGGAAATTGCAGGGATTGTTTTCCGGCAGGATGGATACACTGTCAGGACAAAGAAAAGAGAACCGCTGAAAATGGATCTTCTTCCGTTTTTGTATGAAGATGCCGGATGTTTTCAGAACAGGATCATATATTACGAGTCCTCCAGAGGATGCCCGTTCCAGTGCAGTTATTGCCTGTCCTCTATTGATAAAAAAGTGCGTTTCCGGGAGATGGAGACAGTAAAAAAAGAATTGCAATTTTTTTTGGATAGTAAAGTGGAACAAGTAAAATTTGTGGATAGGACGTTTAACTGCAGCCATATGCATACGGTGGGAATCTGGAAGTATTTGATTGACCATGATAATGGAGTGACTAATTTTCACTTTGAGATTGCAGGGGACCGGCTGGAAGATGGGGAACTGGAAATTCTATCACAAATGCGTCCGGGGCTGGTTCAACTGGAAATGGGGGTGCAGTCGGCAAACCCTCTTACCTTGCAGGCGGTTCAGAGGAATATGGATATAGAAAGGCTGAAAAAAACAGTGGAGCATATCCGTAAGGGCGGGAATGTGCATATTCATCTGGATCTGATCGCAGGCCTTCCTTATGAAAATTATGAAAGCTTTGGGAAGTCCTTTAATGTGGTATATGAAATGAAACCTGAACAGTTACAGCTTGGGTTTTTAAAGGTATTAAAGGGTTCCCCTATGCACAGAAAGGCAGGGGAATATGGGATAAAATATATGTCTTTGCCGCCTTATGAAGTTTTGTGTTCAAATTGGCTTTCCTTTGGGGAAATCTGTAAACTAAAAAGGATAGAGGAGATGGTGGAATTGTATTACAACAGCAATCAGTTCACCCATACTTTGCCAGCCCTGGAAAAGCTGTTCCCCAGTCCTTTTGCCATGTTTGAGAAACTGGCGGAATACTATGAAGAGAACGGATATTTTGTAAACAGTCCGTCCCGGGCGTACCGCTATGGGATTTTGCTGGATTTTGCCCTTTGTTACGGGGGGAAGCAGGAAGGGCTTTATAAAGAGCTTTTAACATACGATATATATCTTAGGGAAAATATGAAGAGCCGTCCCGGTTTTGCCAGGGATTTGTCGGGATATAAGGAGAAGTTCCGCAACTTTTATAACAAAGAAGAGCAAATCAGGGAGATATTGCCTGGATATGAAGAGTATGAGCTGAAACAAATAGCCAGAATGACTCATGTGGAAGTATTTTCTTATCCGGTCTGGGAGCCTGGGGGGGATATGAATAGGCTGGAAGAGGATGCAGTGGCGCTTTTTGACTATAAGAAAAGGAATCCACTGACAAAGGAAGCGGGGGCAGTGATATTAGACAGATGGTGAAAGGAAGAAGGGGCAGATAAAATGACGGAAAATACAAAAGCAATCCTGGATTTGCTGGATGAAAGATACGGAACGGACTACAGATGCTACCTGAACCATGAAAATGCATGGCAGCTTTTGATTGCAACGATTTTGAGCGCCCAGTGTACAGATGCCAGAGTGAATACAGTGACTGGGGATTTGTTCCGGAAATATCCGGGCGTTGCGGCTTTTGCGGCTGCTGACAGGAAGGAGCTGGAAAAGGATATTCATTCTACCGGTTTTTATCATAATAAGGCAAAGAATATTATTGCATGCTGCAAAGATATAATGGAAAGATTTGGAGGGGAAGTTCCGAGAAGCCTGGAAGATCTTACATCTCTGGCTGGAGTGGGAAGAAAAACAGCGAATGTAATCAGGGGAAATATTTTTAAAGAGCCAAGCATTGTAGTGGATACCCATGTAAAGAGGATATCCAGAAAACTGGGGCTGACGGAAGAAGAAGACCCTTATAAGGTGGAGAAGGATCTGATGAAGGTTCTGCCGGAAGAACGCTGGATTTTATGGAATATACATTTGATTACTCTGGGGCGGGAAATCTGCAAAGCTCCTACGCCGAAGTGCGGGGAATGTTTTTTAAAAGAGCATTGTAAAGATTATAAAAAAAGAAACGGGAAACAGGTGAAACAATGACGGATACCTATACGGCTTTGGATTTGGAGACAACAGGGCTGAATCCGAAAACAGACAGGATTATTGAAATTGGCGCGGTTAAAGTGAGAAGATGGGAAGTAACGGATCAGTTTCAGAGCCTTGTAAATCCGGGAAGGGCTTTGGGGGAGGGAGTTATCAGCCTGACAGGGATCTGTGATGAAATGCTGGCCGATGCGCCGGGAATCAGTGATTTAACTGGATCTTTGCTGGAATTTATCGGGGATGATGTTTTGGTGGGTCACCGGATTTTATTTGATTATTCTTTCGTAAAGAAAGCAGCCGTTAATCAGTCTATGGTTTTTAACAAAATGGGGATTGATACGCTGAAATTATCAAGAAAATTTCTGCCGGAACTGGAAAGCAGGAAATTAGGATTTTTATGCAGGCATTATGGAATAGAGCATACAGCCCATAGGGCATTAGGGGATGCATGGGCGGCAGCGGATTTATATAGAAAGCTGGCAGAATTATACTATGAAGATAATGAAAAAGAATTTGCCCCCAAAGAACTTATTTTCAAGGTAAAAAAAGATACGCCTGTTACAAAACGGCAGAAAGAGCGGTTATATAAATTGCTGGACAAGCATAAACTAACTATAGGGTACAGTGTGGATAAGCTGACGAGAAGTGAGGCGGACCGGATTATGGATCAAATTCTTGCAAAATACGGACGATAATATTCCGGCTTGCAGATTTTAGCATTTTTGCCTGTCCCATCAATTCTGTAATCTTATCCTTTCTGCCTTCCGCAGCATAAATACTTGCCAGTAGGCGGTATGAACCGCTGACGTCAGTATCGGTGGATATGGAAAATTCCAAGACTTGTTTCGCTTCCTGGATATAACCGGCATCGTGGAGCAGCTTGGCCCATTGCTGTAAGGTGCGGGCAAGGGTGGTATAGCTTTGGTCATAGCGTATGAGAAGGTCGATATTCGGGGCGCCGTATTCCAGCTTTAAATCGGTATTGCTTAGGCCGGTAAAGTTGACAATAGGGGAGCCGGAAAGAAACTGGAGGGTTCTATGGCATTCCGCTACGTTCTCTTCCTCTTTCAGGGTATCCATAGGAAGGGAATCAAAAGGGATGGTGATATAGTTTAAGTCGTCCAGGGGCTTGCGCCTTGTGCTGTTGGCGGCATTTTCCCTATCCCAGTAGGTTTGCCGGGCTTTCTGGGTTTGCCTCCTGCTTTTGGAAATTTCATAGGAAACCAATATGAGGAAAATGATAAAACTTGCAAAAAAGGGCATTTTCATTTATAATCCTTTCAGGGACAAGAGATTTTTACACTGCAGATTTACGCTGCTTATGGCAGCATGGAGGTTCTTATGTTTCATATGCATAACCGTAAAACGAAGAAAATCATTTCGTCGATTATTATTATATTAATTGTAATCGCAATGTTTATTCCAACTTTATCATATTTTATTTTTTAGTACAATATGTACTTTGAGGAGAGGCTATGAAAATTAAAAAAAGGAAAATGGCGGTAAAAGTATTTATCGCTATGTTTATAACCATATGGCCGTTACAGGCTGTACATGCCCAGTCAATTGAAGACGTCCGGGAAACAAGCGCTGTGGCTGCGGAAGGGGCGGAAGAAACAGCGGCAGGGGAAGAGAAAAACAGCGGGGAAACGGGACCCGATCCGGGAACGGCGCAAGGGGCAGAGGCAGGCCCGCTTACAACGTTTGGAAACAGCAACACAATTTCCGAAGGTATCTACATAGGCGGCATTAATGTATCGGGAAAGACTGCCGGGGAAGCAAAACAGGATGTGGAAGCCTACATAGAAGAACTGAAAGATGTTACGGTAACTTTCCAGGTAATGGACGGAAACCAGGTAGAGGCGGCCATTGGAGATCTGGGTCTTACATGGGCAAATCAAGATGCAGTCCAGGATGCGGTTGCGCTTGGGAAAAAAGGGAATATTATACAACGTTATAAGGCGCTGCAGGATTTACGCCATGAGAATAAGGTTTTTGAACTGGCTTATGATTTTGACAAGGAAGCAATCCGCAGGATTTTGACGGAGCAATGCGGGGAATATAACACAGAAGCCAAGGATGCAGTCCTGACAAGGGAAAATGGGGTATTTTCCGTTACGCCGGGACAGCAAGGGTATGTGATTGACGAAGAAGCATCTTTAGATCAGATTTATGAATATTTGATAAATGAGTGGGATTGCAAGGATACATCGGTAGAAGTTGTAGCGAAGGTACAAGAGCCAAGAGGATCGGAAGAGGAATTGATGCAGGTAAAGGATGTGCTTGGAACGTTTACGACAAGTTACAGCACTTCCGGTTCGTCCAGGAGCGCGAATGTATCCAACGGGTGCGATTTAATTGCCGGGACAACGTTATATCCTGGCGATGAGTTTTCCACATATGAATCGGTATCCCCGTTCTCTGTAGAAAACGGATATTTTATGGCGGGGTCTTATATGAACGGCCAGGTAGTGGACAGTCTGGGCGGAGGAATCTGTCAGGTGTCGACAACTCTGTATAATGCAGTTCTTTTATCAGAGCTTGAAGTGACGGAGAGACATAACCATTCCATGATTGTGACTTATGTAGATCCGTCAGCGGATGCGGCAATTGCGGAATCCGCAGGGAAAGATTTTAAGTTTGTCAATAATACGGAACATCCCATTTACATTGACGGATACTGTGAAAATAAG
Organism: uncultured Lachnospiraceae bacterium; assembly: GCA_910576535.1. GTDB lineage: Bacteria > Bacillota > Clostridia > Lachnospirales > Lachnospiraceae > Kineothrix. The sequence continues at coordinate 100,397 of CAJTKK010000008.1, forward strand.
AATATTACATTTACCATATATGGTGTGGAAACGAGGCCGTCCGGCCGGGAAGTAATATATGAAAGCGAGGTTCTTTCCGTAATTCACCCTGACCACGAGGTGATTTATACGAATGTGGCAATGCCTATTGGCCAAGTGGTTACCCAGTCGGCTCATATCGGGTATAAAGCGCAGCTTTGGAAGATTGTAAAGGAAAATGGCATGGAAATAAGCCGTGAGCAGATCAATAGCAGCAGTTACAAAATGGTTCCGAGAACGGCAACCGTAGGGCTTTCTACAAATGATGTCAATGCCTATAATGAAATGCTGGCAGCGGTAGCAACGAATAATATTGATCATGTAAAAAATGTGGCAGCGGCATTGGCGCAATTTGCAATCCCTCCGGAACAGCCCCCGGCAGAACCGGCGCCTCCGGCAGAGCAGCCCCCGGCAGAACCGGCGCCTCCAGCGGAACAGCCCCCGGCGGAACCGGCGCCTCCGGCAGAGCAGCCCCCGGCAGAACCGGCGCCTCCGGCGGAATAGCCCCCGGCAGAGTAGAGTTTTCTGCTGAGGAATATGTCTGCGGAAAGGGAGCTTCAGCAGAACGGCAAAGCGCGCAGCGAAAGTGGCGGTAAGAAGATATGAAAACAGGGAAATTAACGGAGAACGTATGGAAACGTTCGGTGTTAAAGTATATAAAAACAAAACGTGAAGAAGTAATAACTGGCGCAGAAGGAAGGGAAAACTGCGCCGTTTTCTCGTTAGGGGCCTGCGGACTGACAGCGGTATCATCTTATACCGGGCATTGGCCCGGGAGAGGAACAGCAAAGTTTGCATTAAATGGCAGCATGAATGCATTGGCGGCTTTGGGAGCAGATCCGGTGGCGGCGGATATTTCCGTGCTTTTGCCGGAGGGAACAGGGGAGGCTGGCGTAAAAGCTTTAACCATAGAGATGGAAGAAGAATGCGCTTTGCTGGGAATCCAGATAGCCGGCTGTCATATGGAAATTTCCGGAGCGGTAAGATGCCCGGTGATGACTGTGGCAGGAATCGGAAAACAGCAAAAGAAAGAAGAGGTATTTACAGAAAAAATAATGCCAGGGCTGGATATTGTGGCCAGTAAATGGATTGGTCTGACAGGAACCTTATTTTTGGCGGAAAATAAGGAAAATGAATTGCTTTCCAGGTATCCTGCCCGCTTTTTGCAGGAGGCGAAAAGCTTTGGCGGGTTTTTATCGGTAATCCCGGAGGCTGCCACCGCCGTTAAGTCCGGCGTTTGCGCTATGCATAGCGTGGGGGAGGGCGGAATATTCGGCGCTCTTTGGGAAATGGCGGCAAGAGCAGGCGTTGGACTGGAAGTTGACTTGAAAAAGATTCCGGTAAAGCAGGAAACGATTGAAATATGCGAGTTTTTTGGGTTAAACCCATACGAAATATCATCTGGCGGGTGCCTGCTAATGGCCGTAGACAGGGGGGAAGACTTGGTCGGGAAACTAGAAAAAAAATATATTCCGGCGGCTGTGATTGGAAAAACGACAGATGATAATGACAGAGTTATCATAAATGGGGAAGAACGCCGTTTTTTGGAGCCAAGAAAACCGGATGAAATTTATAAAGTAATAGTGTGCTGAGAAGGCAGAATGGAGGAAATATGAGAGAAAAAATATTGTCCATTATAGAAAGGAACAGCCGTATTGATTTAAAGGAACTGGCGGTTATTCTTGGGGTGGAAGAAGCGGATGTAGTAAATGAGATGGCAGCAATGGAAAGGGAAGGGATTATTTGCGGCTATCATACGATGATTGACTGGGAAAAGACATCGGTAGAAAAAGTGACCGCATTGATAGAGGTGCGTGTGACTCCCCAGAGAGGGCAGGGGTTTGATAATATTGCAGAACGGATTTATAAATATCCAGAGGTAAACAGTGTATATCTTATTTCCGGCGGGTATGACCTTTTGGTAACGCTGGAGGGTAAGACTTTGAAGGAGGTTTCTGCTTTTGTGTCGGATAAACTGTCGGCTTTAGATACGGTGCTGAGTACGGCTACTCATTTTATTTTGAAAAAATATAAAGACCACGGGACGATACTTACTAAAAAATATGAAGATGAAAGAGAGAAGATTACGCCATGAGAAATCCATTAGCTGATAAAGTGGTAGACATCAAGCCTTCGGGTATCCGTAAGTTTTTTGATATCGTGAGTGAAATGGAGGATGCGATTTCCCTTGGCGTTGGTGAACCCGATTTTGATACGCCCTGGCATATTAGGGATGAAGGGATTTATTCTTTGGAAAAAGGGCGTACCTTCTATACTTCAAATGCAGGGCTGAAGGATTTGAAGATTGAAATCTGCAATTATTTAAAAAGAAAACAAGGGATAAGCTATGATTACGATAAAGAAGTGATCGTGACAGTAGGCGGTTCAGAGGCTATTGACATTGCGCTCAGGGCAATGATCAATGATGGGGAAGAAGTGCTGATCCCGCAGCCTAGTTATGTATCGTATGAACCCTGCGCCATCCTGGCCAATGCAACGCCAGTCATTATTGAACTAAAAGCGGAGAATGAGTTCCGGCTGACGGCACAGGAACTTTTGGATGCGGTAACCAATAAAACAAAAGTCCTGATTTTGCCATTTCCTAATAATCCTACGGGGGCTATTATGGAAAAAAAGGATTTAGAGGAGATTGCCAAAGTCATTATTGAAAAGGATATTTTTGTCATTTCAGATGAAATCTATGCTGAACTTACATATAAAGGAACGCATGTGTCCATTGCATCTTTGCCGGGAATGAAGGAACGTACAATTTTAATTAACGGTTTTTCGAAAGCGTATGCAATGACTGGATGGAGGCTTGGATATGCTTGCGGACCAAAAGCGATCATGGAGCAGATGATCAAGATTCATCAGTTTGCAATTATGTGCGCGCCTACTACAAGCCAGTATGCGGCAGTTGAGGCATTAAGGAATGGGGATGAAGACGTAAAGGAAATGAGGGAGGCTTATAATCAGAGGAGAAGATATCTGATGTATGCTTTTCAAGAGATGGGGCTGGAGTGTTTTGAGCCTTTCGGTGCATTTTATGTATTCCCATGTATTAAAGAATTCGGTATGACAAGCGAGGAATTTGCGGACCGTTTTCTCAAAGAGGAAAAGGTAGCTGTTGTGCCGGGGACAGCCTTTGGCGGGTGCGGGGAAGGGTTTCTTAGGATCTCTTATGCGTATTCCCTGGAAAATCTGAAAGTGGCTATTGGCAAACTTAGGGTTTTTGTAGAAAGGCTGAGGAAAGAAAAGAGCATTTAAAGAATGACTAAAAAGTGTGCATTTACGCACACTTTTTAGTTTATACCAAAGTTCTTCGCTAGGAAAATATGTATTCGTATTGATACAGTTATGATTGATTATCTGCAGAAGATGAGCTTGTTACAGAGGCTACCATGCGGGTCTTTGTGCTGCTGGCAGTGCTTTTGTATGCCTGGCGGACCGTTCCCCAGGCGCCTACTGCCATTAAAATGTATCCCATAATAATATCGCCGATGACTGCCGCCCTTAAATCCGGGTCTTCCAGGAAAGACGGGACGCTGCGGAAAGCATCGAAAAAGCTGATTTCATAATAATCTTTGTAAGCATTAAAAATTTCAATACCGACGCATATCTGTTCAGCTACAAGAACCATAATTATGGATATGACACAACTGATAATGACACCGGCTTTGCTTAAATGCCCGCCTAGCATTTCGTAGCCTTTTAAGGCACAGATGATCATGACCAGGCCGGCAATGCCGGAAATATAGCCGAGCTGGTAAATAAGCGTCCAAACAATGACGCCAAGAACGGATCCCAGCAAAGCGCCTACAATCCCGCCGACAATGTTGCCGTTCCCTTTTTTGGATGCTTCCGCTGCTTTGCGCTGAAGGCTGTCGGCTGTGCTGGAATAACAGGAAGAGCAAAACATATGCTCCATATCCCCTATCTGATAAAGGCTTAACCCAAGCCCGGAGCCGCAGGATTCGCAGCAGGAAACCAGCCCGTTGGAACGGCAGTAAGAGGTAAATTCCTGTAAAAAGGCATCCAGGCAGGGCGTATATTCTTTCTGCCATTTGAAACCAAGGCCCTGGAACTCCGCAATCACTTTTGTGCCGCTGTATGAGGCAGATTGAAGATATTGATGTTTTCCGGTACATTGATTTAAAAAGTCCGGGATGGAAGGTATTGCAGTCATTTTATCTTCTTTTACCCAAAGATGTACGGTATGCTTTGCCATAGTTGCAGGGTCTTGATAAATGGAAAAAAAGAACCCGTTCATACGGCCGTAAATTAAGCCATTTTTTTCTTCTACGGTAAAACCGTGATTGATTGCATATTGTTTTACTTTTTTGTACATAGCGTTCTCCTCCTCATTAGCATATGGCGTGTTGTGCCTGGCTTATGCAAAATAATATATATTATAGCATGGAAGCATAAAAAGAGAAACTATTTTATGGGCAGGACAGCTAATGAATGTTATGGAAAGTCATGGATATAACGGAGGCAAAAGTATCCGTGCTATTTTTATAAAGCTGTAGTAAAATAAAGAAGTATTTATTAAGCTGCTTTATAGGTTTTGGATGCTTAGCAACGTCTGCTGATCCATGGGGACAGTGATTATGGCGTGGCAGGCCGGATCAGATAGTCCACCGTGATATTTACTTCAATATTGATTTCGCCAGGCATAATGCTGGTGTCTTCCATGGAGCTTTCTAATGCCAGGCTTCCTGCTTCGCGCATTTTGGAACTAAGGGCATGATCCGTGTAACGGGCTTCGCTGTAATTGCTGTTTTCGCGTACTCCTACTACGTTGCCTAAAGAACAATTGCCCGCTTCTGCGAGAGCGGATGCTTTTGCCCCTGCTGATTCCATAGCCAGTTTTAATGCATTGGAATAGGCTTCATCGTATTTGCTGGACTGGTAAGTGATGGACTGTATATTGTTTATTCCGGCTTTTACGGACTCGGCCAGGATGTCTCCCAGATTATCAATGGGCAGTTTGGATACAGTTAGGGAAGTAGAGGCCTCATAGCCGGTAAGCTTCTGGGTATTGCCGCTATAGTTATAAATAGGGTACATATAATAATCGGAAGTCTGGATGGCTGTCTCATCTATGCCCAGGCTTTTGAGGAGGCTTATGACATTGTTGACATCCGTATTATTCTGCTGCTGGCAACTGGCGGCGTCCTTGGCTTCTGTGCGGACAGCATATACAACTTCAGCGATGTCCGGAATAACGGCAACCTGTTCGATGCTGTTTACCGATATCGTGTCCCTGGAAGCGGGAATATCTGCGGAAGGGGCGGCCTGAACGGTTCCTTGAGTGGGGGCGTTTGCCATGCCGGCAGAATTGCCGCAGGCAGTGCAGTAGAATATGACTGTAAGGAAAAGGGAGAGAAAGAGCAGATATTTTTTAAAGGAACTTGGCTTTCTTTTTTGGTACATGTGGTATCCTCCTTGTACAACGGTGAATTAGTAATTATGAAATCATCTGTTTTTGAAGTTTCCGTGAGTCTTGCATGAACCCGGCGGCGGACTGTTTGAAAAAATAGTACGCTTAAAGATTACTTTTAGTATACCATTCAGAGATAAAAAAAGAAGAGGCTGGATTCTTAATTTTATATAATCTATGGTAGGTTTTTATCAGTAAAGGCTGCGTCGGCGCCGCATCCGCATCCTTTCGCCATGTGTCTGTTTTAACGGAACGGCTGTAATCATAAAAGCGGCACAGAAAAGAGGAAAAAATGCATATAATACTTCATCAGCCGGAGATACCGGCTAACACAGGAAATATTGGAAGGACATGCGTTGCAACAGGGACGTCCCTGCATTTGATAGAGCCGCTAGGGTTCCGGTTGAATGAGAAGGAAATTAAGCGGGCCGGCATGGATTACTGGGAGCATCTGGATGTCAGACGCTATATCAACTTCCGGGAATTTCTGGAAAAAAATCCAGGGGTCAAAATATGGATGGCTACAACAAAAGCGAAAAAAGTATATTCGGATGTGGAATTCGGGGTAAATGATTATATAATGTTCGGGAAGGAAAGCGCAGGGATTCCGGAGGAAATACTGGTGGATTATGAAGAAACATGTATCCGTATCCCGATGATGAATCAAATCAGGTCATTGAATGTATCCAATTCGGTGGCTGTTGTTCTCTATGAGGCGCTTAGGCAGAATGGGTTTGGGAACATGCAGATGGAAGGGGAGCTTCACAGGCTGCATTGGAAATAAATGCCGTTTTCCTGATTTTTTTGTTTTGTCTGTAACGAAAAAAGCTTTTGCCGCACCTATTAACAGGAGGTGAAAAAGTGGATAAGCAGAAGGTAAAGGAAGTGTATGAAGAGAACGTGAAGGCAGTTTATAAGTATCTGTTCTGCTTAACCCATAATGCTGATTTGGCAGAAGAGCTGACGCAGGAGACTTTTTATCAGGCGGCGAAGGGGATCGGCCAATTCAGGGGAGAATGCAAGGTGTCGGTATGGCTTTGCCAGATTGCGAAAAGGCTCTGGTATAAAGAGCTGGAACGGCGCAAATACAAAGAAATACCGATAGCGGAAATCACAGAAGAAACAGGAGCCTTTGATAATCTTGAAAATGCGTATCTGCTGAATGTAGAAAAGGTGGAGCTGTTCCGGATGCTGCATAACTTGGATGCAGTTACAAGAGAAGTGATCTATCTGCGGCTGACCGGGGAACTAAGCTTTTCCGAAATCGGAAGCATTATGGGAAAAACGGAAAATTGGGCAAGAGTTACTTTTTATAGGGGCAAACAAAAATTGGCGAAAGGAAGAGAAGAATGGAACAACGGTTAGTGTGTGATACGGTAAGGGATTTGCTGCCAATGTATATTGACCAGATGACTAGCGAAACATCCAATGAATCCATCAAGCAGCATATAGAGGAATGCGGGGAATGCAAAGCGGCGCTGGAGCAGATGAGGCAGCCGGTCAGGGCGGAAACTGCGCCGGAGGTGAATGATTTTAAAAAATTCATGATAAAATCGAAAATGAATTTATTATACTGGATTATGGGGGCGGCTGCCGTAATTGCGGTGATCACCTGTTTTATAGTGAATCTTGCAGTTGATAAGAGTCTGTCCTGGTTTTATATCGTATGCGCAGGGCTTATGACTGCCTATCTGCCTGCCTGCGTATGCATTATTTCCAGTAAACATAAGTTGGAGAAAATGCTGGCGGTTTTGAGCTTATGTACGGTAGGGCTGGTAGGGACGGTTCAGGCTGTACTATATTATCTTATGGATACAGGGGAAATGTGGTTTTGGGATATTGGCCTGCCGGTTACAGCGTTATGGCTTATGATTGTTTGGATTGGGGCGGGGGTTCATCTGCTGTTTCAGGCCAATTTCCTGATATCTTTAGCCGTAATATCAATGCTTGCAGCCCCGGGCAATGCGCTGACAAAATTTATAACCGGGGATTATCAGGGGATGGAAGATATCTATGTTAACTTTATTTTTGACGGTATGGCAGATCTGTTTGTTGCAGCGGTATTGCTGATGGCAGGAATTGCTTTTCAGGCAAGGAAAGGGAAGAAAAAGGAGAAAAATGGAGAACAGCTATTTTCATGAAGCATTGTCTAATTTTGCAAAGGATTTTGCATACGGCGGGGCAATCCGCCATCTGGTAGACAAAGGATATACGGCAGAGCGTATTATGAAAGAATTTCATTATCCGCTTTCTAAAGAAAGCATTGAAAAAATGGTGGATGACTATTCCCGGCAGAAAGAAAAGGAGTAGATGGAAAAAAAGCATTCGGAGGCTTTGGCATGGCTGGCGTTAATCATCGTCGTCTATATCGGAAACAGGAAGGGAAAAGATGAATTCGGAGCCTACGCCTTCCGTGCTTATGACATTAATGTGTTCCCCGTGGGCATAGATGATTTCTTTTGTGATGGAAAGGCCTAGGCCTGTGCCTTTTTTGTCTTTGCCCCGGGAGGCGTCGGATTTATAAAAACGGTTCCAGATTAATTTTAAATCGTCTTTAGGAATGCCGATACCGCTGTCCTTGACGGAAATATATACTTTGTTGCTTTTTTCATTTGTCTCTATTTTAATGACGGAATCATTGTGGCTGAATTTTATGGCATTATCCAGCAGATTATAAAAGACCTGCTGGATTTTTCCCATGTCCGCATTGACATGTATCGTATCGCCGGTCAGCACAAGTTCAATGGCAACTGCTTTTTGCCTGCAGATTCCTTCAAAAGTGGCCGCAGTGTTGCGGATCACCTGGTTTAGTTCAAAATCTGTCCGGTCGAGGAGCATTCCTTTCGTATTGATATTATTCAAAGTGAGAAGGCCGTTTGTCAGTTTTGTCAGACGGTCAGTTTCGTTGAGAACAATATTTAAATACTTTTCATGCATTTCCGGCGGGATTGTGCCGTCTAACATGGCTTCCAGGTACCCTTTGATTGAAGTCAGGGGGGAACGGAAATCGTGGGAGACATTGGCAACGAATTTTTTCTGGTCATCTTCGGAACGGGCGATTTCGCTGGCCATATAAGAGAGGGTGGCGGCAAGATAGCCAATTTCATCTTCACTGTCTACCTGAAATTCATAATGCATATTACCGCTGGCATATTGCTCGGTGGCTTCCGTAATTTTACGGAGAGGAAGATAGACGATCTCTGTAAAAAAAATCAGTATGATTAAAGAAAGCAAAAACAGGATAACCAGCATAATATAAGAAATATTCAGAAGACTGTTGGAAGAAGCCTGAATAGAATTCATAGGCGCGTGGATGACCACATAACCTTTTACTTTAAATCTGGAAGTGATCGGTGAATAAACACTGAGCATCTGTTCATCAAAAGAACCGAAAAAATTGCCGACTGTGTAATAAGAACCGGAAACCGCGGTAGGGTCAAAATTTTCAATTACTACTTCATTTTCTACATTAACAGGAGCGGAGGAATCCAGCACCATCCGCCCCGAAGGGTTGATAATCCATATAGTGGCCGAAAGATAAGTGTCCAAAGCATCTAACTGCCTTTTTACAGTGTCCAAGGAGGTTTCGCTGTTATATAAGTCAGAAGCGTAAGTCTTGGCGATCAGGGTAGCTTCCGCGTATAAGGCATCGGCCTTTTCCCGCTTCAAATGCTCCAGTGTCATATTAGAGACGAAAGTAGCCACTACAACAAAACCAAAAAAGCCGAAAATAAAGTATCCCAGTATGAACTTCAGGTAAAGAGTTTTTCTCATAGCGGTAACCGGTTTCCTTCCTGCCTCAAAATTATGCTTTTACTTCAAATTTATATCCAACGCCCCATACGGTAACAATGCGCCAGGAGGCATGGTCTTTGATTTTTTCGCGGAGACGTTTGATATGTACGTCTACTGTACGGCTGTCGCCAATATATTCGTAGCCCCATATTTGATCTAAGAGCTGCTCCCTGCCGAAGACCTGATTTGGGGAGGATGCGAGGAAATATAAAAGCTCCAGTTCCTTGGGGGGCATATCAACAGTCTTCCCCATATAAACAACGGAGTAATTGGTCTGGTTGATGCTTAGATCCGGATATTCCACACTTTTAATGTTAGATGCGGCAGGAACAGCCGGCGCGGGTTTGTACCGCCGCAGTACAGCTTTGACCCGTGCTACCAGTTCCTTGGAATCAAATGGTTTTTCCATGTAATCATCTGCCCCTAGTTCTAATCCTAATACTTTGTCAAAAATTTCCCCTTTGGCGGAAAGCATGATAATGGGGATAGACGATTTTGCCCTGACTTCCCGGCAGACTTGATAACCGTCAATGCCTGGAAGCATTAAGTCCAGAAGGATCAGATTGGGGGCAAAGGAATCTGCTGCGGCCAGTGCGGATTCCCCGTCGTTGACAATCATTGTTTCAAAGCATTCTTTGGTAAGATATAATGCGATTAACTCTGCAATGTTGTTATCATCGTCTACAATTAATATTTTTTGCTTATTGACCATTTTCTTGTGCCTCCATCAGGATTGAAAAGTTGCAATTGTGACACCGGCATCACCTTCCCCGTGTTCCCCCTGGCGGAAGGATTTTACATATTTTACTTTCTTTAAATGACCCTGGACAGCTTTCCTGAGAGCCCCTGTTCCTTTCCCGTGAACAATGCGCACGCTGGAAAGATGGGAAAGATAGGCGTCGTCTAAATATTTGTCCAATTCTGCAATGGCTTCATCCACTGTTTTTCCAAGAAGATTGATTTCAGGGGATATGCTGTAGGATTTGGACATTTTCATGCTTCCGGCGCTAGTGCGCGGGGAAGGCGAGGGCTTTTTGATTGGTTCATCTTCTATGAGAATAATATCCCGGATGTTTGTCTGGGAACGGAGAATGCCGCATTGGACAAACAGGTTTCCTTTGTGGTCGGGCAAAGAACTGACTGTGCCTTTTAAGCCCATGGAAAGTATTTGGACACTGTCTCCCAATTTTAATTGTTTGGGAGCCGTCTGCTTCTTGTTCGGCTGTTTGGCTTTGAAGGAAAGACTGTCATTTTTCTCAGAAATTTTGTTTCTTATCTGATCCCTCGTTTTTTCTAAGTCTTTCATAGAAGCGCCCGGGCCTGCTTTTTGAAAAACACGGATTGTCTCATCGGCCATTTCTTTGGCTTCCTGAAGAATATCTTTGGCTTTTTCATTGGCTTCCCTGAGAATGCGTTCCTTCGTTTCCTGGATTTTATCTTCTTTTTTCTGCAGTTTGTCTTTTAGCTGTTTTATTTCGTTTTTATAAGATGCGATTTCCAGGCGCTCGTTTTCAATGGTAATGCGGTTATTTTCCAAATCAGCAAGTAAATCCTCAAAACTGGCATTGTCCTGGTCAATCTGGGTTTTGGCAGATTGGATGATATGACCGGGCAGCCCTAGTTTGGAGGAAATGGCAAAAGCGTTGCTCTTGCCGGGAATGCCGATTAAAAGCCGGTAAGTAGGCTGTAAGGTACTAATGTCAAATTCGCAACAGGCGTTTTCTACGTGGGGAGTGGAAAGGGCGTATACTTTCAGCTCACTGTAATGGGTAGTTGCCATTGTGCGGATGTCCTGCTGATGAAGGTGATCCAGGATGGCAATGGCCAGAGCCGCGCCTTCGGTAGGATCCGTTCCAGCCCCCAGTTCATCAAACAGACAGAGGGAACCCTTATCCGCATGTTTTAATATAGAAACAATGCGGGTCATATGTGAGGAAAAAGTGCTGAGGTTTTGTTCAATGCTTTGTTCATCGCCGATATCCGCATAGACTTCGGTAAAAACGGACAGCTCGGAGCGGTCTAAGGCAGGGATGTGAAGCCCCGCTTGACCCATCAGTGAAAAAAGCCCCACTGTTTTCAGGGAAACAGTCTTCCCTCCGGTATTAGGTCCTGTGATAATCAGAAGATTAAAATCTTTGCCAAGATAAATATCAATGGGAACGACCTTTTTCTTATCCAGCAGAGGATGCCTGCCTTTCCTAATATTGACATAGCCGTCAGTATTAAAGACAGGTGCAGTGGCATTCTGCTCCATGGCAAGAGATGCTTTGGCGAAAATGAAATCCAGGGCAGTCATGATTTTCTGGTCTTGGGATATCTCTTCCATATGAGCAGAGGCCTGTGTACTTAAACCGGCAAGTATCTGCTTGATTTCCTCCTGCTCTTGCAGCGCCAGTTCTTTAAGCTGGTTGTTCAGGGCGACAACGGCAGCCGGTTCGATGAATAAGGTCGAACCGGTAGAGGACTGGTCGTGAATCATGCCCGGGACTTGATTCTTGTATTCAGCTTTGACCGGAATACAGTAGCGGTCATTGCGTATCGTAATAACCGCATCCTGCAGATAGGTGCGGTAAGAACCGGTGAGCATCCCTGTAAGCTGGGAATGTATTTTATCATTGGTAATCCGGCTGGTTCTCCGGATATGCTTTAATTCGGCGCTGGCGTCATCGCTGATTTCGTCTTCCGAGAGAATGCAGCGGCGGATTTCATGGGCGAGAGGGCTAAGAGGCTCCAAGGCGCTGAAAAGGTCATCCAAGGAATCTTTTTCTTCATCTTCCCGTTCCCTTTTGCCATAGGATTTGACCCGGTTTACATTTTCCAGAAGTCCTGCAATTTTTAAAAGCTCGCTAATAGAGAGGACGCTGCCTATGCCCAGGGATTTTAAGGCATATCCTAAATCTTTGTTGCCGCCAAAAGAGGTGGAACCTTTTTTAAAAAGACGGGATAAAGCATCTGCAGTCTGTGCCTGCGCTTCATTAATGGCACAAATGTCAGAAGATGGTTTTAAATCCCGGCATAATTGCCGGCCCAAGTCAGAATTTGCTTTTTCCGCAAGCCGGCTGATAATTTTGTCATATTCTAAAGTCAGTAATGCTTTTTCGTTCATAATATTTTCTTTCTATGGAGTGATTGTTGTCCGCCTGACAAAGTAAAATTGTCTTGCAGGCCGGTGGTGCGTATGATCTGCCGTGTCTGGACGAAACGTTGCCGCTTTCTATAAAAGTCTGGCATAAACGGACATTCTGACAGATATTTTTCATTATAACATATGGAATGGGAAAATACTATTGGTGAAAAATGTTGTTTTACTTTCCCTTCAGGATCATAATGCGCTGCGATGGTTTGCTATTGGGATGCGGTTAAAAAATTTCTGTTTTTGGGATCCTGGTGCGTAAAGAGGCAAATGAAAGAAATATATCCATTTACATTACCCGGGAAAAAGGCTATACTTATGAAAGTTAATGGAGAAAGTATAGGGAATCTTTATGAACGGTGAGAAACAGAAAAAAAATGCAGGGATAGAAAATGGGGTGCAGAAACAGGACTCGGATTTTATTACGGAAACAATAAAGCAGCGCCCGATCAATAAAAGAAAGCTTCTCAGGCAAACTCTGATTACGGCGGCGATGGCAGTTGTTTTTTCCCTTGTGGCGTGTCTGACATTTTTGCTGTTGGAACCGGTTATCAGCAATTGGCTGTATCCGGAGGAAGAGCCGGAGCCGATAGAATTTCTGGAAGAAACTGAGGAAATGCTGCCGGAAGATATGATTGCGGATGATTCGGAGATGGGGCAGGGGGAGGCGCCTGTGGAAATTACCATCCAGGACGAACAGATAGAGAAGATATTGGATAGCATACAATTGGATATGGAAGATTACGCCGCTATGTATAATTCCATGTCGGAAATTGCGGCGCAGGCCGGCAAGTCAGTGGTTATGGTAACCGGTTCTGTATCCAATGTAGACTGGTTTAACGATCCTTATGAAAGCAAGGGGCAGACGTCAGGGGTAATTGTGGCAAAACAGCCAAAAGAAATATTGATTCTTGTCAATTATGAAAAAGTAATTGACGCGGAAAGCATTGTGGTGACATTCTGGGATGGGACACATGGCGAGGCCCGGATACAAGAAAAGGATGCCAATACGAAACTGGCGGTAATCTCAGTGCCGGTGGAGGGGATGGGAAAAGAAACCGCAGACGCAGTTACGGCGGCAGATTTGACAGCCAGCTCCAGTAACCGTGCCATTATTGGGAAACCTGTCATTGCCATTGGCAGCCCCTTAGGAAATGGCGATTCCATATGTTATGGGGTGATTACTTCCAATAACGGGGTTTTGAATATGGTGGATTCCTATTATAAGCTGGTGACCACTAATATTTATGGAAGCCAGAAAGCGTCAGGGGTTCTGGTGAATATGAAGGGGCAGGTTCTTGGGATTATTGATAATTCCCATAACGGCGATGATATGAAAAATCTTGTGTCAGCGATTGGCATTACAGAGCTTAGGAAAGTAGTTGAGCGGATGAGCAATGGGAATAAGCAGGCATATCTAGGCACCCATGGGACGGATGTGACGGTAGATGCAAATGAGAACTTAGGGGTGCCATATGGGGCATATATTACGGAAATCGAAATGGATTCCCCTGCCATGGAGGCGGGAATTCAAAGCGGCGATGTTATTGTTAAGATGAAAGATAAGGAAATCCACAATTATGGGGATCTGGTCAATGCCGTGATGGAAAGGCAGCCCAACGAATCGGTATCTATTACGTTGATGAGGCAAGGGCCGGAAGAATATGTGCAGATGGAGATGAACGTTATCTTGGGGGATTTTGACTAAAAATCAAATGGATTGCTGATTTTCCGGCCGCTGATACGGGCTAGAAATCCAAGGCGCCTTGGCCGCAGACGGGAAACCGCCTGCGAAGTTTTCCCGCCGCGCGGCCATCACGGCAGACAATCCTGGCATGGATGAGGGGATTTAAAAATCCGGAAATATTTTGATGGAATGTTTATGCTGCTTTTGATAGTTGGCTGGAAATAAAAATAATAAGATAAAAAAGAAAAGGGATGGAAGTGTATGAAGTATATTAAAGATTATAAAGAAGGCGACAGATTATTTGATATTTATTTGTGCAAACATAAGCAATCGGCGGTGACAAAGAATGGGAAAGCTTATGATAATGTAATCCTGCAAGATAAAACGGGAACATTAGATGCAAAGGTATGGGATCCTCATAATCCTGGAATCGGCGAATTTGATTCTTTAGATTATATAGAAGTGTATGGCGATGTCACCAGCTTTCAGAATTCACTCCAGGTGAACGTAAAACGTATCCGCAAATGCCAGGAAGGGGAATATATTCCGGCGGATTATCTTCCGGTGAGCAGCAAAGACATTGAAGAAATGTATGCAGAATTGCTTGGGTACATAAAGGGGATGGAAAACCAATATTTAAAAGCTTTGATGGAAGCTTTTTTTGTAAAGGATAAGAACTTCATTAAGGCGTTTAAGCAATCATCGGCAGCAAAAACAGTGCATCATGGATTTGTAGGCGGTCTGCTGGAACATACTTTAGGAGTGACGAAACTATGTGAATTTTATTGTACGGCGTATCCGCTGCTGAAAAAGGATTTGCTGATCAGCGCGGCAATTTGCCATGATATTGGGAAAGTGAAGGAACTGTCGCTTTTCCCGGAAAATGATTACACCGATGAAGGACAGCTTCTGGGGCATATTGTGATGGGGGTTGAAATGGTAGGGGAAAAAGTGAGGGAAATTGAGGGATTTCCCCCGACGCTTGCCGGGGAATTAAAACATTGTATTCTTGCCCATCATGGGGAGTATGAGTTCGGTTCGCCGAAAAAACCTGCGATTATGGAAGCGATGGCTTTGAACTTTGCAGACAATACAGATGCAAAGATGGAGACATTTACGGAATTGCTGAACAATGCCAAGGAAACAGGATGGCTTGGGTTTAACCGTCTGTTTGAATCTAATTTAAGGGCAACAAGGATGGAATAGGGATGGAATATAAGAAAAATGATATTCTTACAGTTGAGATTGAAGACATCGGCAACGGCGGGGAGGGTATAGGCAAAGTAGAAGGCTATACCCTTTTTATAAAGGATGCCGTAATTGGGGATACCGTAAGATGCAAAGTGATGAAAGCAAAAAAAAATTATGCTTATGCGAGGCTGGAGGAAATCATCGTTCCTTCCGATGTCCGTACAGAGCCGCCGTGCCGGTACCACAGACAGTGCGGAGGATGCCAGATACAAGCGATGAATTATCCGGCTCAGCTTGCTTTTAAACAGAAGAAAGTAAAAAACAGTCTGATACGGATAGGCGGTTTTCCGGAGGAAACGGTAGAGCGGGTCATGGAGCCGATTGTGGGGATGGAGAATGCATACCGCTACCGGAATAAGGCACAGTATCCGGTAGGGCCGGATAAGGAAGGGAATCCGGTTGCCGGCTTTTACGCGGGAAGGACACATGACATTGTTGTCAATACGGATTGTGTTCTGGGGGCAGAGGAAAATAAGGAGATATTGGAAAGCATTTTGGCATACATGAAGAGATGCCATATTCCGGCCTATGATGAAAAAACAGGAGACGGTCTGGTACGGCATGTATTAATACGCAAAGGGTTTGCCAGCGGGGAGATTATGGTCTGCCTGGTGATTAACTATGACGGTAAAAAAGGGCGGAAAGCAGGAGGCGGCAAAAATGGGAGTTTTTTGCCTTCCCAGGAAGAACTGATAAAGGCGTTGGAAAAAATACATGGAATGACAAGTGTGTCGATATGTATTAATACAGACCGGACGAATGTAATTATGGGGGATAAAGTATATACCATATGGGGGAAGGATAAGATTTGCGATACAATCTATAGAAGGAACACAATGGATTTTTCCTTGACGGGCGATGGGATTGTCTTTTATATTTCCCCTCTTTCTTTTTATCAGGTGAACCCTGTGCAGACAGAGAAATTATACAGTCTTGTATTGGAATACGCCGGGTTGAGCGGGAAAGAGACAGTATGGGATTTATATTGCGGGATTGGGACAATTTCCCTTTTTCTGGCAGAAAAGGCAAAACAAGTCTATGGCGTGGAAGTAGTTGCGCAGGCGGTTTTGGACGCCAAGGAAAATGCAGCATGTAATGGGATTGACAATGCGGAATTTTTTGTAGGGAAGGCAGAAGATATTCTGTCAGAGAAGTATGGGGAGAAGGGGACAGGAGCCGATGTGATCGTGGTGGATCCGCCGCGGAAAGGATGCGACAAAGAATGCCTTGCCACCATGCTGAAAATGCACCCGGAAAAGATTGTATACGTAAGCTGTGACCCGGCGACGCTGGCCAGGGATCTTCGGGTGCTGTGCGATGGGGGATATGAGTTGAAAAAAGTGAGGGCAGTGGATCAGTTTGGGGGAACAGTGCATGTGGAAGTCGCATGTTGTCTACAAAGGACAAGCAGGGTGAATTAGAAGGTTCTTTTATTGAAATCCTTGAATTTACGCACTTTGCGAGGATTTTTCAGTTCAACCGGGTTTTTGGAAATGGCATGGATGGACAGGAAATGGTTCTGAAAAAAGAGATTTCCCACGGGGTGAAAGTGTTCGTGGTTATGGAACTCGTATGAGTGGACACAAAACCCTATGGTTTTTATATCCGGTCCGATGAGCTTTTGGCAAGGCAGACTGGTGAGAGCCGGAACCAGATTGCAAGGTATATCCGGCTGACAAACCTTATCCCAAGAATCCTTGATATGGTGGATGAAGGAAAAATAGCGTTTACCATAGCGGTAGAGCTTTCCTATTTGAAAGAGGCGGAGCAGTATGAACTTTATGCGGTCATGGATTTGGAACAGTGTACGCCGTCTCTTTCACAGGCGAACCGGATGAAACGTTTGAGCCAGTCGGAGGGGATCGACATGGACACAATGTATGACATTTTAGGGGAAGAGAAGGCCAACCAGAAGGAACAGATTAAGGTTAGGGCGGATGTCTTGTCCCAGTACTTTCCTGCAGATTTTACGCCAAGACAAAAGGTCGAGCTGATAGAACGGCTGGTGAAGGAATGGTATGAAAGGCGTGAGAATATTCCTATAGGGAAGATGGGGAAACATGACGTGGCAGATTGATTGTCTGCGGGTAAGGAAATATTTGTATGCAAAAAAAGACGTTCCCGTAGGAATGTCTTTTTTGCTGCAACCAGCAGCCGGAAGAGTCCAGATGGCCTTTTTTTCTGGTATGTTCAGGCAGTCTTGTTTTAATTCAGCGATAAGTTTGACTCCGTCATTGAAGCCCTGCCTATATGCAAGCGCCCCGTACGCCGCGCCGCATTCGTTGGCGGTTGAAATGGCTTGGTCGGCAAGCCTGTTCTGCTCATCATCCAGTCCGGCATTTTCTAATTCTTCACATGCAGTATCATGCCTGTCTTGTGCCGACTGGAATTCCGCATCTTCCTCCAGCGCGTTTTCTAAGGCATTGTGGATTCTTTCATCAGCCAGTATGCCTAACAGCTTTTCTTTTTCCATGCCGATATCCTCCTTATTCTATTTCTGTTCATTATATCATGCCGTCATAATGCTGTCAATAAATATTTTGCCGTCGTTTTGATGTTATAATACAGTCATTAAGATGTTAGGAGGGATCGGGAATGTTTCCTATGAAATCGAAATTTACATTGCGCATAGATACAGAACTATTGAAAAAATTCCGTAACATTGCAGGATATAATGGCCGGTCTGCCAATTGCGAAATGGAAGTTCTTATCCGCAAATATGTTGCCGCTTTTGAGAAGAGGCATGGTTCTGTTTAATATATTTCAAGCTGTCAAAAAGCCGTCAAATTGCTATAAGCCGTCATTTTGATAGTACAATAATGTCATATTTGTATGGAGGTTATGTGTATGGCATCAGATATGGCTAAATTTACTTTAAGGGCAGATTCGGAGCTGCTTAAAAAATTCCGTTTTGTGGCTGAGTTTAATGCACGTTCAGCCAACCGTGAACTGGAAGTCCTGATCAAAAAGCATGTTGCTGAGTTTGAGCGTGAGCATGGTAGAATCACTTTTGACTGATTTCAGGCCTTGCAATGTTTTTGCCTATGGCAGTCTGTGTCTTCCCTATTCCTGTTTCTGCGCGGGGAAATAAAACCAATTCCTGTGGGGTAGCTTTGCCGGATCAGCACCGTTGTAAAAAATGGGGTCAAAAAGTGGAGGCAGATAGAAGAAGTGACGTTAAAAAGTGGAGTCACTGTATAAAAAGTGATGGCAGAAAGTGCCGGCATATGCGGAACAGGATGTTGGGGCATCGGATGGGGTAGGAAAAATGGGGTCAAAAAGTGTCGCCAAAATATGGAAATAAAGACAGAAAGTACCGCCACTATAAGAAAATGCCGTCAAAAAGTGGAGTCATATAAATAAATGGGGGTTTTAGGGGGGGATTCCCCTAACCAGAGGCACTTGTATTACAAAATGCGTATCTGGCAAATTCCCATGGGGATTTGAGCCTGCCGGAAGTCATCAGAGGCTTAAGTCGGAAAGGAGGGGGTTTTCGAGCTATCTGTGAGTGGGGCATGGAATAGGAAAAGGACCCTTCCCGGATTGCTGGAAGCGTCCTTCTTTTTACCTTATGGGAAAGTTCTTCGCAAGAAGAACATAAATTGACGAAGAACCGTGGGTTCTTCATGAAGCGGCGAAGCCGCTTTTTTACCTTATAGGAAACTGCGTCGTCAGACGCATGCATTCACAAGTTCGCAGCGCGAACCTGCAGAGAGTGCAAAGCGCTCTTTTTTAAATGGATAGTCCTTTGGATGGCTTTCTAATGGCAGTCCCTGCCGTTTCTGTCAATCCCAGTTGATGGAATCATGGGGGACAGTGCCGTTTTCTTCCATATCTTTTTCTGCCCTTTCCAGCGCATTCCTTTCTGCTGGTGTTACTTTCGTGAAATCCGGGTCCCATGCGGCTACCAGCTTCCTGATAAACTCAAGGGCAAAGTTCTGGTCGGATTCCGGCAATATCTCCATAAGGCTTACTGCCTCCTTGACTGCTCCGCTCATATAAAACACTCCCTTCCTATTTGTAGATATCCCCTCTTGTATCAACGTTCATAATATACAGTATTTCAATTCCCCCATCCTGCTTATCATTATATATGATTCTGTATTTTCCAATCCTTAACCGTCTCCTGCCATCAGAATAGCCCTGCAGGGTCTTGATGTCGCCTTTTGGGGGAGTCTCTGCCAGTCCTTCGATGCCGGCTCTGATTCGCCGTTTTGTCGGCTTGTCCAAAGATTCGATATATTTTACTGCACTTTTCGCATACTCAATTCTCACTTTATCCATCTCCTATTTCTGTTTATTATAGCAGATTTTTGCTGTGCAATACAAGGGAAAAGAATCGCCGGGAAACAAAATTCCCTGTCTGGAATAGGAGGGTGTCATATATTATCCATGGATAGTTCATTCTGGCACTTTGCAGGGGAACTTTATTCCTGTAGGCTGGTGAATAAGGAAGGGATATTTATATAGGACAGAAGCCGCAGGCTGCTTTTTGGATGTCTTGTATATTTGCCGGAAAAGAAAACATATAGAAATGAAATAAGGAAAACAAGAGGAGATTGTGCAATGACAAGGGAAATGGAATATGCGAAGTGCATCGCAGTCCTTTGTAAACTTTACCGTATGGGGAAGGTTACGGAAAGCGAATTTCGGTATGTGAAGCGCAGGCTGAAAAGCAGATTTATGCCGGCGAGGGATATCGGCAGGGCATGAAAATAGTTTTTGGGCGGTACATTCGTTCATACTTTGGACTGGTGGTATGATGGCATTGAATAGGAGGAGCGAAGAATGGATAAAGTTTTTTGTTGCTACTGTAAAAAGCCAGCAGGTGTTCCGGCGAGAACTATTTGTAAAATAGGAGGGATTGTATGGGCGAAGTACAAGTACTGCAGAGGATGAAAACGGCCCCCAATGGCAGACGCAGGGGCGACACGGGGGCAGTAAAGATTGACCGCATCAGGGTGGCTGCATACTGCAGGGTATCTACCGGCGACGATGACCAGATGGGGAGCTTTGAGTCACAGAAAATGTATTATGGGCAGAAGATTGCGGCAAATAGGAACTGGGTG
This sequence comes from uncultured Lachnospiraceae bacterium, assembly GCA_910576535.1. GTDB lineage: Bacteria > Bacillota > Clostridia > Lachnospirales > Lachnospiraceae > Kineothrix. Next base: position 120,793 of record CAJTKK010000008.1, read on the forward strand.
AATGCGGGGATATTTGCGGATGAGTCGGTCACTGGCACAAAAACGGATAAAAGGGGCGGCTTTCAGGATATGATTGCCCGGTGCCGGAATGGTGAAATAGACATGGTTCTTACAAAGTCTATTTCCCGGTTTGCCCGGAACACGGTAGACACGCTGAATTATGTAAGGATGCTCCGGGACAGGAATATTGCCGTATTTTTTGAGAAGGAAAATATCAATACGCTGGATATGAACGGTGAGCTGCTTCTGGCTATTATGAGTTCCCTTGCACAGCAGGAGGTGGAATCCCTTTCGCAGAATGTCAAGATGGGCCTCCAGATGAAGATGAAGAGAGGCGAACTGGTCGGCTTCAATGGCTGTTATGGTTATGATTACCATGCGGAGGACAAGAGCATAACGGTCAATGCGGAAGAGGCAGAGGTTGTCCGCATGGTCTATGAAATGTATCTGGAGGGCTACGGGACAACGACAATCGCAAAACGGCTGATTGAGCTTGGAGTGGAAAACAAAAAGGGGGAAGTGAGCTGGCATACCCATGGGGTTATGGGGATGATTAAAAATGAGAAATACAAAGGGGATGTCCTCCTAGGGAAGACGTTTACAACAGACCCGATTTCCAAACGCCGGTTTGCCAATATGGGGGAAGAAGACCAATATTATATCCGTGACCACCATGAGCCGATTGTTTCAAGGGAGGTCTGGGACAGGGCAGAGGAAATACGCCTGGAACGTTCCCGGAAGAAGATAACTGCCACAACTGGGAACAGGGGGCGTTACACAAGGCAGTACTCCTTCAGCAGCATGTGCGAATGTGCTTATTGCGGGCATAAGCTGACACGCAGGACAAGGCACAGCAGATCGGATTATGAAAAGCCAGTATGGCAGTGCATGAATGCAACCAAAAATGGAATTGCCAACTGCCCGGACTGCAAGGCGGTTGACGAGGCGGTTTTGGAGGGGGATTTTCTGGATGCGTTTGGGCTGCTGGCGCATAATTTTGAGGACGTGCTGGACATCGTGCTGTCGTATGTGGAGGAGTCCGCAGACAGGAGCGGGAACATCAGGAGGAGGCAGCAGGTGGATAAGGACATTGCCTCGCTGGAATCCAAAAAATCACGCATGACAGACATGCTGATTGATGGTACAATAACGAAAGAGATGTACGGGGAGAAGCTGGCGGATTTGACAAGGAAGCTCCACAAGCTTGCCGGGAGGAAATCGTTCCTTGAGGACAGCATCTGTACACAGAAGGATATCAACAGGCGGATGTCGGAACTGCGTGACATACTTATGAAGGAAGAAGTGCTTGACGAATTTGACCGGACTGTTTTTGAGAGCATCATTGACAGGGTAATTGTAGGGGGATATAAGGAGGACGGAACGCCGGATCCCTATAAGCTGACTTTTGTGCTAAAAGGCAGACAGAGCGGAACGGTGCCGGATGGCGGAAAACAGCTTGGCAAAAAGAGGAAGGAAGCAGAGGAAAGATTCGCAGAATCTGGGAAAGGGGTGTCATAAGGTGGAAAGCAGGATGGCAGAGGTTGCTGATAATATGGTAATTGCGGAAGATAGTGTAGGGTTACAATTGTGTCCATGTGGGAGTGACGTGGTGGTGGAAACGTGTTCATTAGGCGGTAACGATACATGTGGAAAGTATCGTGTTGCTTTCCAGACTTAAATCAAATAAGTTGAAGCATATCAATGTGGAATTAGAGCTGGATGAACTTGATTTGACGGCGGCGGAAAGCAAAGCGACTTATGAGGAAATCAAGGATTATGTTCTGATGCAAAGTGGATTGAAGGTAAGTAATCTCTATATCGCACAGATAAAGGAGAAATATGGGATTATTGAGAGGAGAAATTATAACCTGCCAAAATCGGAAAATTCCAGACAGCCGAAGTGTCCACCAGAGAAAGAAAAAGCTATCATGGCAGCGCTGAAATATTTTAGAATGATATAGTTTTGGCAGAATAACAGATTATTAAAATGAATTTAAATGATAGGTTATTCTTGAATGCTTTTGGGGATTTGTGAGAGGGATGAAATCATGCCATTAGAAATAGGTGGAAGAGCAGATAAACAAGGAAATAAATATGAGATAAACTGTATAATCTATGAGATGCTCAAGGTTTTAGATGAAACGAATTATAGTGTTATTATTGAGGCACTTGGTACAGATGAGATTGGTACAGATATATTAGTAACGACTTTTGATGGACTGAAAGAACACCAGCAATGTAAAGCGCGAAATACAAGTAAAGAATATTGGAATATTTCTGATTTAAAAGCAAAAGATATATTTTCTACATGGAAAATCCAACTGAATAGGGATAACAGTAGAAGAGTATCATTAGTCAGCCCTATGGCTTGCACTTTTTTATATGATTTACATAATCGGGCATGTAATACGAGTGGCAAAGCAGAAGATTTTTACTCCATGCAAATAATGAAAAGCAGTAAGGAATTTCAAAAATTTTATAAAAGTTTTTGCGCTGAAATGGACTTGGATTGCGATAAAGAGGTTGATGTTTTAAAAAGTATTGACTATTTAAAGAGAATCTTTTATAAGTAGATGTCAGAATATGAACTGGAGGAACGCGTAAATCAAAATATACAAGTTTTGTTTAGCAGTGAACAAAAAGTAGTTTACAATGCATTACTTTCGTTTGTTGTTGTAGAAGATATATTAGGAAAAAAAATTACACAATCTGTATTATGTGATTATTTTGTAAAACAGGGAATTGTTCTTCGTTTAAAAGATGGTGATAAAAGAATTGCACCGAGAATCAATGAAATTAATCGAGAGTATAGAGAGAGTTTTAGAGCATTACAAGGTGGTTTAATTCATAGAGAAGAATTTGATGATTGTATAAAAGCTATTGAAAATGAAAAATCGACTATTATTTCTGGAAGTGCTGGTTATGGAAAAAGTGGGTGTACAGAGGCAATTTTAAATTATTGCGATGAAAGGAAACTTCCGTATATTGCAGTAAAACTTGATCGAAGAATACTTCATATGAATTGTGAAATCTGGGGACAAGAGTTGGGACTTCCTGGGTCAATTGTTCATTCTATACATTGTATTTCAAGAAACGAAAATGCTGTAATTATTTTAGATCAATTGGATGCTTTAAGATGGACACAGGCCAATTCCAGTGAAGCACTTGCAGTTTGCATGGAACTAATCAGACAGGTAGAACACTTGAATTATGAAAGAAAGAAGAAAATAATTACAATTTTTGTTTGTAGGACATATGATTTTGAAAATGATAATAATATAAATTCGTTATTTAAAAAGCAGGAGTCTTCCGAGAATGCTTGGGAAATAGTTAAAGTAGGAGACTTTAAAGAAGAGGTTGTAAAAGAAGTTATTGGTGAAAAATACGAGCAATTGTCACTCAAACTAAAAAAGTTATTAAGAATACCAAGTAATCTTTATATTTGGCAACATTTGGATAAAGAAGAAGCCTATGGAGATTGCTTAACCACCAGCCATCTGATAGACAAATGGTTTGAGCAAATATGTAGAAAAAATGTAACCGCAGGATTACAGCAAAAATCTGTTAATGAAACCAAGATAAACGTAGTTGACGCTTTAGATAGAACAGGGCGGTTATATGTTCCAAAACAAATCTTGCATGTTGAAGAAGCGAGCTTAGATTATTTAGTTTCATCGGAAATTATTACAATTCAAAATAATAGAGTTGGTTTTGCCCATCAGTCAATTTTAGATTATTGTATATCCCAAAGGATGATGGAAAAGTATTTTGATGGACAAGATATAAAAAATATTATAGGGGAAAAATGTAAGCAAACACCTGGAAGAAGGTATCAGGTACAGATGTTTTTACAAAATCTTTTGGAATATGATAGTAGTGATTTTCTTCTAATTGGTGAAAAGATGTTGAGTTCAGATGGTATCAGATATTATGTCAAATATGTCTTTTATGAGACTTTAGGACAAATTCAAGAACCAGATGATAATATCATTCAATTTGTTTTAGATAATTGTGAAAATGAGATTTATGGAAAATATTTATTAGATAATGTTATTTTTTCAAGAAAGCAATATATAACCATCTTGAGAAATCAAGGTGTTTTGGAGCGATGGTATTCCGAACCAAAGAAAAAAGTTTTAGTTTTCAATTTATTGCAGAGTATTACTCCTGATTTAGATGATGAGGATATTTCTTTCATTAAGAAACATGCTTTTTATGATAAGAATGAGGACGAACAGTTCATGAGATGTTTTCTCCATGATATTACACAGGAAAGCGAGGAAATGTTTGAACTTAGAATGTTGTTTTATGAACATTATCCTGAGTATGCAAAAGAAGTTTATATAGATGTAAAGTCTATGATGAAACAATTTGGAACAAGAACAATCCGACTTATTTCTTTTTGGCTACAAAATAAAATAAAAAGTCAGGGTAGATATGTATACCGTTATGAAGAAGAATTAGTAGATTCAGATGATTCTTTTTTTATAGATAATGTGGAAATTGTACTTAATGAATTTCTTCCATATATACCAAAAGAGAGTGGATGGGAAGTAAAGTATAGCGACTGGTCAGGAAGGTATATGCATAAAAGAAGTATTGAAAGAGCCTGCGTGGGGTTAAAAAAGCGACTATAGCATTATGTTGTAGATCTCCAGAGCGGTTTTTGGAATATTATGAACCATATATGGGGCGAGGGTATCATGTATTTAATGAAATAATTTTAAGCGGATTGGCAGCTCTATCTCCCTTATATAGCAATCGGATAATGCGTTATCTTAGCAATGGTGTGGACAAAAATGTTTTTGATTATACCAGTGGATCAGAGGATGAATTAGGGCTTGTAAAAGAGGTTTTAAAAATTCATGGAAACAACTGTGATAAAGAAGAATTATTATTAACAGAAGATGCAGTTTGTCGTTATATTTCTCCCAATGCATCTGAATGGTATAAACGTAGGATTGAGCAGAACAAACAGAAAGTATATCCGCCTGTGTACTGGAGTTTTTGGGGAGACTTACAGTATGAATTATTACAGTGTTTACCGGAAGAACGAATTGGCATAAAAACAAAGGAATTATTGCGTGTGTTGGATAGGCGCTTTCATAAAGTTTCATCTCGCTATTGTAATAAGAATGGACATTCAGGGTGGGTAAAGTCACCTGTTTCAGATAAAAATATTAGCAAGGGACAGTGGCTTCAAATCATCACAAACAGAAAGTTGAAAAATCATGGGCAACATGGATGGATTGAAGTAAAAGGTGGATTTATCGAAAGTTCTTATGAAGCATATGCGAGTGATTTCCAATCAGTAGTAAAGCAGCATCCACAGGAAATGATAAACCTTGTTTTAAAGAATAAGGAACGGGTATTACCTGTGTTTGTGGATTCTTTGTTTTTAGGAGTGGAAATATCGGAGAAATTGACGGAGGTTGATTTTTCGGTTCTAGAGAAGTTATTATGTGAGTTTTCGTGTGATATGAATAGTCATAGAGCCTCATATTTTTGTGGAATAGTTGAAAAAGTAAATGATGCTCATTGGTCTTTAAAGGTAATGGAACAATTAATAAATATTGCTTTAAAACATCGTAATCCAGAATTAGACAAACCTAATGTAACAAACTTAGAAGACAAAGAAATGAAGAGTTGTGATATGTTACATAGTAATGCATTAAATTGTGTTAGAGGAAACGCAGCAAGGACGATAGGACATTTGCTCTGGGAAGACGAGGAATTGTTTTTACGATTTAAAGATATTATTGATGGATTGACAAGAGATGAAAATCCTGCGGTGCGTTTTGCGTCATTATATGCTTTATGGCCATCTTATAATATCGATAGAGCGTGGGCGGGAGAAAAAATTATATGTTTGTATGAGTCAGACATTCGAATGGCAAGTTTTCATGATTCGAAAAATATGTTTTTTCTTCTATATCCTAAATACAAGGAAAGGGTTATTAATATCATCGAGAAATGTTTTGAGTCGGAAGATAAACAACTTGTAGAAATGGGAGGATATGCCGTTTGTGAATTTTATATAAGGCATGCTGAATTTGAAAGAATAATGTTGTCTGCCGAAGCCAAAAGTGAAGAGCAGGTAAAAGCTATATTGGATATGGCGGTAATCTATTTAGAAATTAATGATTATCGGGAGACGGCAAAGCAAATAATCCTGACTTATAAAAATATTGATACTGATGTAGAATTTCCATTATCTAGGATGTTCTATGATAAGTATGTGGATGCAAAGCGTGATAGAGAATTTTTGCATGAGTTCATGAAAGCACAGGTAAGCAAGAGGACTGTAAGAGCGTTTGTTCGTTATCTGGAGGAAAATGCTGTTTCCATTATTGATTATGCGGACATTATTATACAATTATGTGAAAATATTTTGCAGATGGAAATAGAGACTCTGAGAGAGCAATGGGGCATAGAAGATGAGATTTCAAAATTGATTATATTGTTATACGATGAAACAGCTAATTCTAGTAGAATGACAGATAAACAGATTGCTGGTAAATGTTTGGACTTATGGGATATCATGTTTGAAAGGCAACTCGGGTCAGTAAGAGAAGTTAGTAGGAAATTAATGGAACGGTAAAAGGAGAGCTGCAAGGTGGAGGATAACAAAGATAATTCAAATATTGTTGAGAATGAAATTCTTATTTATCAAACGGAAGATGGACATACAAAAATTGATGTGAAGCTGGAAGGCGAAACCGTTTGGCTTACACAAGCACAATTATGTGAACTTTACCAAACGAGTAAATCCAATATTAGTGAGCATATTAAGCATATCTTTGAAGAAGGAGAGTTAGAAGAAAATGCAGTTGTTCGGAAATTCCGAACAACTGCTGCGGATGGAAAAAACTATAATACAATACATTACAATCTTGATATGATCATTTCTCTTGGATATAGAGTAAAATCTAAAATTGCCACAAATTTCCGTCGGTGGGCTACCGAACGATTAAAAGAGTATATGATAAAAGGCTTTACGATGGATGATGAACGGCTGAAAAATCTGGGTGGCGGTAATTACTGGAAAGAGTTATTAGACCGTATTCGAGATATCCGTTCATCTGAAAAAGTTATGTACCGACAGGTACTTGACCTTTATGCAACAAGTGTTGATTATGATCCCAAAAGTAGTGAATCCATTGCATTTTTTAAAATGGTACAAAATAAATTACACTATGCAGCACATGGACATACAGCAGCAGAAGTTATATACGAGCGTGCGGACGCCAGTCAGCCTTTTATGGGACTGAAAAGCTTTTCTGGTGATTTTCTTGTATTGAAAGATATCAGTATTGCAAAAAATTATCTCAATGATGAAGAGTTAAAGATACTAAATAATATTGTATCGGGATATTTTGATTTTGCGGAGATTCAAGCTATGCGCCACAATCCTATGTATATGGCAGATTATGTGGAGCACCTTGATAATGTTTTAAAAACTACAGGTGAAAAAGTGTTGCAAGGAGCCGGAACGATTAGCCATGCACAGGCGATTGAAAAAGCAACAGAAGAATATAAGAAATATCAGATGCAGAACTTATCGCCAGTTGAAGAAGAATACTTAGAAAGCATTAAAAATATTCATAGTACAGTAAAGAAAAACGGTAAGAATTGACTTCCATAAAAGAGACTTTTTAGAGGTTGGTAAAAATTTGAGTTTGGACAACGGTAAACATGTGGAAGTAATAATAATGATGCAGTATTGTGGAAAAGAGAAGAATTAGACGGTATAAACCGCAAGATGTTGTGGTTTGAGGGCAAAAGTTGGACTGAAAAATGACCAGTTTTTGCCCTATATTTTTGCCCCATTTTATAGATGCACAGTACTCGCCTAAAGGCGTGTACGGGTAAAAATTGATTTTGGGGAAGATTTGAAGATATTTTCAGAATTGGAAGACCAACTATTAAAAGTCAAGTAGATAAATGAAAAAACCAAAAGAAAATTTAATAGAAAAAAGAGCACGACAACAAGACCTGCTGTCAGGCAGGCTGGAAAGGGAAAAGGATTTAAGCCTTTGGAACATAAGGCTGATTATTCTTCACAACAGCATAAATAATGCTGCACATTTTTCTTTCCACAGCGCCGATGGAGGCTAAATGATGCTTGCCTTCCGCCCTCTTCTTCTGGTAATAGGCGCTTAATACAAGGTCTTTAAAGGCGGCGACCAGGGCAGCTTGAAAAATGGCTTTCCGCAGGTATGGTGATCCACGTTTGCTCATTACATTGTGGGCTGCTTCAAATTCGCCGGACTGCGTGACCGTGGCGTCAAGCCCGGCAAAGGCCACCAGTTTTCTGGGACTGTCAAATTTAGAGATGTCACCTATTTCACTGATAATGGCAGTGTCCGTAACATT
>CAJTKK010000009.1 GCA_910576535.1 uncultured Lachnospiraceae bacterium
ACCCTTGGTTGCCCGCCTTAGAACCAACTGATAATAAACAATTATCAATCATATATTCCACTGCATTAAAAAACCTCAACCTGGAATCCATATATTTTCCGGTCTTAGGCCGAGGTTCTCCCGGTTATATGCAAAAATTTCTCCGAGGATGTTTTGTGGTAAGAATATCCTTTTGCTTGGACATCGTGACATGGGTATATATTTCGGTGACATGAATTGAGCTATGCCCAAGCATTTCCTGGATATAGCGGATATCTACATCGGCTTCTAAAAGACATGTGGCGAAGGTGTGGCGGAACATATGCGGGGTGATATGCAAATCTATTGCGGCAAGGGAAGTGTATTTGTTTATCATGCGGCGGACAGACTGATCCGATAGTTTTTTCCCGTTTTGGTTAGCAAAGAAATATCTGCAGTCTGTGATTTCTTTTTCATAGCAGCGCTTATATTTTTTCAGGATATCTGCAACGTCATCATTGCCGATTTGTACTTTCCGTTCCTTTAATCCTTTCCCGTAAATCAGTATAGTTTTGTCGTATAAATTTACGCTTTCCGCATGTAAGGAACAAAGTTCGGAAATACGTATGCCAGTGGCAAAAAGCAGCTCTATGACCGCAGCATCTCTTAAGGCATTTTTTTTCTGGTAATCTGTTTTGGCATTGGATAGCTGTTTATATATGATGGATAAGAATGCTTCAACGGTATGAAGCGGAATGGTTTTTGGCAAAAGAGCGGGTTCGCGGAATTTTACTTGTACTTTGTTAAATGGATTTTTGTCAAGCAGTTCCTTATATTCAAAATAATGAAAAATGGCTTTTAAGGAAGCAATCTTTCTTTTGACTGTTCTGGGCTTGTAGTTTTGGTGGAGAACAGCAAAGAAACTTTCCAATAATTCCGGGGTGGTTTCTAAAATATCAGCCGGCTGAATATATCTGCAGAACTGGGACAGGTCAATCCGGTATGCCCGCAATGTTTTTATATCCAGCCGTTTCTGGTTTTGACAGTATTCTAAATAATCTGCGGTCTGTTTCTGTAATTGATTCATGGTAAACGCTCCTTTTTTGTGTTTTAAAATATATCATGATATAAATTTTTATCATACATTGCTGGAAGGGCGTTGGGTAGTGTGTGAGGGTATCTGTACAAATTTGCAAAAAGTAATCGCAAACATCTGTGATTTATGGCATAATGGCCACTGATTTTTTAAGTAAACCGGAGGGGGAAAGGAATGTTTGGCGGAAAAAATATAGAATTTTACGGGAAATCATTTCTATCGTTCTGATGAAAACGATGGGGAGATAGTAAGCTTATAGGTTCCCTTTCCGGTTTTGGCTACAATTCCATCCGCTTCATACTGATTAAGAATTCGCTGTAGCTGGCGGGCGCTGCAATTTAAGTGAAATGCAGCCCGTTGCAAGCCTTTTAGCTCTCCTTTGCTGCATTTATACTTCATGTAAGTCAGGACACGTTGCTTTAAGCTTGCAGGGGCAGCGTCGATTGTTGTGACAGATTCCATTTTTTGTGTTAAAGACTCACATATTAACTGCAAGAACTGGCAGTTTTCCAGTAGCGCATTTTTGCTTGTCCCGATAGACAAAGCAAGGCAGATGACATCATCATTTGATTCGGCATAAACATTTCTTAATTGGTGGGGGAAGATTTCCATTTCACCGAGCAAATCATTCTTCCTGCAATTTGCAAGAGAATATACTGACCCGTCATCTCTGATAAAATAAATACTGACCGAACCTTGAATTATTATTTGGAATAAATGTTCCTGCTGTAATGGCATGGTAACAAATTCTCCTTTTTCGTATTGTGCAACAAATAAATCTTCTTGTAAGCCTCTTATTATGGATTCATACTTTGTTTGCTTCAAGTAGGTTTCAATGAGATCTTTATCATAGCATCTTTTCATGTATTTTCCTCCAAAACAGGACATATGTCCGGGTTTTGCCGCTCATTATAGCGTATACTGATAAAAAATGCAAGGGGCAGATTATGGAGGTAAATCAGAATGACAACGGTATTTGAAGAAAAAAACATTTCAAAAGCGATTATGCGTATGGGATTGCCTGCCATGTTGGGGCAGCTTACAACTTTGATTTATAATATTGCAGATACCTTTTTTGTTTCTTTGACAAAAGAACCTGCAATGATTGCTGCGGTTACGCTATGTACGCCGATTCTTTTGATTATTATGTCTATTGCTTCTATTTTTGGCATGGGCGGAAATAGTGTGATTGCCAGACTCTTAGGGGAGAATAAAAATAAAGAAGTCAGAAGTACATTGAATTTTTGTCTGTATGCAATGGCGTTTGCGGGGATGATTCTTTTGCTTGCTGGTATCCTCTTTATGGAACCGATAGCGAACATGTCGGGCGCCGATGAAGAAAATGTAGTTTATACTTATGATTATCTGAAATATATTTTTCTTGGGGCGCCTTTTATTATCCTTTCCAATGGATTAGTCCACCTTTTCCGCTCGCTTGGATTGATTAAGGAAAGCGCTATCGGGCTGGCTCTTGGAAATACCGTCAATATCATTTTTGACTTTATTTTTATCGTATTGCTGGGCTGGGGGACAGCCGGCGCGGCGCTTGCCACATCCTTTGTTTTTTTTGTTCCACGATTTATTATCTGGTTTGTATGATTAGGGCAGAGAGAAAAGGAAATCAACTGGTGTCGCTTTCGATAAAACAATTTGCACCATACAAAAAGTTGGTTTATGGCGTAGCAGGTATTGGGATACCCGGTGCGCTTATTACCGTTTTGCTTAGTGTTTCCAATATTGTTCTTAATAATTTTATCGGGATTTATGGCTCCGATGCAGTTGCGTCATATGGTATTGCCTACAAAGTCGATATGGTTCCAATCATGCTGTCGGTTGGTCTTTCGCAGGGGGTTGCCCCGCTCATCGGATATTATTATGGCGCAGGAAAAAATGACCGTATGTCGCAAGCGGTAAAAACATCGGCAATTTATGGAATCCTTTTGGGGGCAATCTTTTTGGCTGCATTTTGCTTATTTGGGACAAAGCTGGCAGGCGTATTCCTGCACGATGAATCACTGATACATCAAGCAGGATATTTTATCGGCATTTTAGGCCTGTCGGCGCCAATGCTTGGCGTTATCAATATGGTAACAAGTTATTTTCAGGCATTGGGCGCGGCAGTAAAATCCCTGATTATTACGATTATGAGGAATGTAATATTATTTATCCCGGCAGTAATTATCCTGAATAGTTTATGGCAGCTAGGCGGCGTCATTGCTGCACAGCCAATCGTAGAAACTGCTTTAGCGTTTCTCTGTATCGTCATGTATGCAAAAGATTCAAGCGCTAAAAAACGGGACTGTGAAATGTCTTCCAAAAGTTAGACAGTTTTTCAGGCGGCAAAGCCAGCCTGAATTCTATAGGGAGTGGGAAAATTACACTTGATAAAACGTTTCATGGATGGCACAGCGTCCTGGAAATTCTTCTGGGCGATGAAGTATTTTCATGCTTTCTGGGGAATATGTGGCGGATTGTTTTGCTTTTTTCCATCTTTCATTTTATTTTTGTACATTTACGTGCTCACATGTCCAAACTATAATAAGTGCATAAGAAATATTTCTTTATTCGCGAAAAATTAATTAATTTCACAGTACAAAAATGATAATGGAGGGAATGGGATGAAAAAATTAGTGGCGTTGGCATTAATCGGCGTTATGAGTTTGGGCATTTTTGCAGGATGCGGAAATGGCAATGAAAAAAATGTGGCTCCGGCAGAGCAGGCAGCTTCCAATGCACAAACAGAAGAACAGGCTACAGAAGAAGTTGCAGAAGACGGGCAGGAAGCGACAGCGGATACCGGTGAGGCGGTAACTATCAGTGCAATGATACAGCAGTCCAGATATTATGACGGTTTACAGGCGATGATAGACAAGCTGAAGGAAGAAGAGAATATTATTATCGACGTACAGGTAGTTCCGGATGCGGAATCTCTGAATATGTTGAAAATGAAACTGAACTCCGGGGAAGCGCCTGATATTATCGATTATAATATCCCCGCTATTTACGATATTGTAGACCCGGCGAAAAACTTTGCTGATATGAGCAACGAAGCTTGGGTAGGGCGGCTGCAGATACCGGACAACGTAACTTGCAAGGCGGACGGGAAAATCTATGGCTTCCCTTTCCTGAGCGTACCCGGGACTCATGGATTTATCTATAATATGGAAGCATTTGAAAAAGCAGGCGTAACGGCTGTTCCTACCACATGGGCGGAGCTGCTGGAGGCTTGTGAGACATTAAAAGCGGCAGGGATTACCCCTATTTATGTACCGAAGGATAGTTGGGTGCCCCAGATTCTTATGACGGATAATTTTGCAAAAATCCTTGGTGCGGACGGTGCCCAGGAATTTGCGGACAAATTGATGAACAACGAAGCAAAATGGACGGATATGCCGGAACTGGCAGAGGTCATTGACCAGTATCTGGATTTGTATGCAAAAGGATATATCAACGACAACTTTGCATCCGCTACTTATGACGATGCCATTGCGGCAGTTGCAGACGGTTCGGCAGCTATGCACTTTAACGGGGACTTCTTTGCGGCAAGCGTTCTGGAAGCAAACCCGGATGCAAAAGTAGGGATGTTTGCGATGTCCATGAAGGATGGCGTGGATGTGGCGACGGAAAATATGTCTTCCCCTGGTTTTGTGGCTTATAAGGATTCTGCAAATCTGGATACCGTAAAGAAAGTGTTTGACCTTTGGTCTACACCGGAGTATGCGGACCTCTATTTTGTGGACCGTCCGGGCTTCCCCGCATTTGCGGATGTAAACGGAGGGGAAATCCCGTCTTACTTAAACGATATTAACGATAAGTTTATTAAAGCCGGAAAAGTAATCCCGGAATGGAACTATTATGTGATGGATTTGAATGCATTGTGCGAAAGCAGTTTGTATGTGTACTATGTGGATGCGCCGGCCAAAGGGAATATGGACGGGGCGGCAGTATTGGAAAAGTTCCAGAAAGACTTTGAACAATATATGAAAGACCAGGGCGTGGAAGCATTTAACTAAATAAAGTTTGGGCGCCCAGATTTCAAATAGTAAATGGATTCTGCCATAATCTGGCATTTTCTGCAACGGATGTACCAAAAAGGGACATCCGTTGTTTTGTAAAAAGGCTTGAAAAAATAGATATTGTTGGGGGATTGCTAATGAAAAATAAAGTGAAAGAAAAAATATATCCGGGTTGGATGTGCATTCCGGCGCTTGGGATATATACGTTGTTTTATATTGTACCGATTGCCGCTGCTTTCTTTTTTTCCTTTACCGATTGGAACATGGACAGGATGAATGAGCCGAAATTTGCCGGCCTGCGCAATTTTATCAATTTGTTCGGTGACGATGTGTTTCTCCGTTCGGCAGGGAATACGGCGCTCTTTGCCGTGATGACCACGATACTCAAACTGGCGGTGGGGCTGGCTTTGGCGCTGTTGGTAGTGCAGAAATTCAAGGGGAACGGGTTTTTCCGTACACTTTTTTATCTGCCATGTGTGTTAAGCTGTATGATTATCGGGCTTTTGTTTACCGGGATATTGAAAATGGACGGGCTTTTAAACAATGCGCTCAGGGCAGTTGGGATGGAAGCGATGGCATGCGATTGGCTGGGCAAATACGGAACTGCCATGTTCTGGATTATTTTTATCGAAGTCTGGATGTGGGCAGGGTTTAATATGTTCCTTTTTATTTCCGGGCTGCAGTCCATACCGGCGGAGCTTTACGAGAGCGCGCAGATGGACGGTGCAAGCGCATGGGAACGGTTTGTAAAGATTACGCTTCCTATGCTGGCGCCTTCCTTTACCGTAGTGACTACGTTGAATATCACAGGTGGGCTGAAGGTGTTTGACCTCGTATATGCTTTGACAGGGGGCGGGCCCGGGTTTGATACGCAAGTGCTTAGTACGTATGCCTACCGGGCGTTCGGTCTGGGGCTTTTGGGGAAATCCAGCGCGAGTTCCATGATACTTTCCGTAGGGGTAGTGGCGATTACTTTTGCGATGAACCGTTTTTTAAGGTCTAAGGAGGTGGAAGCATAATGAAAGCAAAAAAGAGAAGCGGCAGGGTTGCCTTTGTCCTTTGTCTGGCAGTGACGCCTGTATTTTTTATCCCTATCCTGATGATGCTCCTTGGCTCTTTTAAAACCCAAGGGGAAGCGCTGCGCATGGATCTTAGCCTGCCGGAAAAATTTATGCTTGACAATTACAGGCATGTCATAGAGACTGGAAATATACTGCGGGGATATAAAAACAGCCTGATTATTACGGTGGCTGCGGTGGCGCTTGTGATTGTATTAGGGAGCATGGCGGGGATTGTCATTTCCAGAAGGAATGATAAAAAGGTGAATGCGGTGTATTACTATTTTATCTTTGGGCTGACTGCTACCATGCAGCTGGTGACTACTTATTTTCTATTGCTGAAATTGCATATGCTGGAATCCTATTTGGGGGTTATTATGGTTTTTACCGCCATTAATTTACCTTTTGCGGTGATGACATTTGCCAGCTTTGTAACCGGTATCCCAAGGGAAATTGATGAAGCTGCCATTATTGACGGATGCAGTACGATGCAGATGTTTTTTAAAGTGCTGATTCCCATTATGAAACCGGCTGTGATTACGAATTTGATTATTGCGGCTATCAGTGTATGGAACAACTTTCAGGTGCCGCTGTATCTGATGAGCAGCTCCAGCCGGACCACGATTCCGATGATGGTATATAATTTTTACGGGCTGTATGCAAGAGACTGGCAGTATGTTTTTGCGGCAATTGTATTTACCGTGCTGCCGATTGTGGTTTTGTATTTGTGCCTGCAGAAATATATTGTGGAGGGGATGACAGCCGGTGCGGTAAAAGGATGAGGAAAGGGTTTTGTTTATGTTCCGGAAGTTCCGTTTTCAGACAAAAATGATTTTGGTGCCGAATATTGTCCTTTTAATCGTTGCGGTTGCCATTGGGGGCATATTTTATGACCGGATACAAAATACGATGATGGAAAGGAGCCGCGAAGATTTCAGGATTGTGTCGGACAGCGCAGCCAGCCAGATAGACAACCATTTTTACATGATGGATAAGACGGCGCTGCAGATTGCCGCCAATCCTGATATTGTGCGGCTCTTTTTCAATACGGGGCAGAACCCCGGCTTCAATTATTTTGTCAGGGAGCCGTTAATCAATGCGGAAGTGGTAAGGCTGTTAAATTCCTATAATTTTAAAAGGGATGGCTTTGAAAGGATATGCTTGTATAACGGATACCATGATTTTGTGTATACAGCCACTGCCCCTACTACGGAATCCGGGATTGAACAATGGTTTGCCAGCGGGAAGTTTTCGGAAGTGGAGCAGTTTTTTGACAAACCGGGAAATTTTGTTTTTTATATAGAGCCGTCGGAGGATATCCTGAATGATACCGGGCTGTCCAGAAAGCCGTATTTTTCGGTAATCCGTCAGATAAAGAATTACACCACGAATGACCAGGCGTGCGGCTATGTGGAAGTGCAGGAGTTTGTCCAGTGGCTCGATGGCATTGTAGAAGATGCAGGGGAAGATACGTATGGGGCGATGATGGACGAAGAAGGGAAGATAATTTATTTTGGACCTTCGGCCAGTACAAAAGAGGGGGAAAAAGAGTTTGACCGGATGGTTTTTGGGCCGGAGGGCAGCGCGGGATGGGAAAATCTTATGCAGATGGATGGGGTAAAGGATGGAAAGGATGGGCTGCTGTATGTGAGAAAGCTGGAAAATGCCCCTTACCGGATTATTTTTGCCAAAGGGAAGGGAACGGAGTTTTCCTTTTTCAGCCAATATAATCAGGTGATACTTTTGACTGTCTTTTTCATTCTCGTGACGGCAGTGGTAACGGAAATCTTGCTTGTGCGGAGGTTTTCCAAACCGTTGGAGGAGTTAAACCGCTCAGTGCGCCGGGTGACGCTGGCCCATCCCCAGTTGGAGGTGAAAGGGGCAGGAGACAATGATGAGCTGGTGCGGCTCCAATGGACGTTCAATGCCATGATTGGGCAGATGAAACAGGCTATGGAGAGGGAATATGCATCGTTGGCCAATGAAATGAAAGCCCAGCTTTTAGCGTTCCAGTCCCAGATGAACCCCCATTTTTTGCATAATATATTGGCGATTATTTCCATTGAAGCCCAGGAGTACGGCAATGACAAGATTCCCGATATGTGTACCAGGCTGCGCCGGATGATGGTTTACAGTTCGTCTATGGAAAACGGTTACAGCCGGATACGGAACGAACTGGATTATGTGCTGGATTATATGGAACTGATGAAAGTACGTTATGAAGAACTGTTTGAATATGAGCTGGAAAGCGATGAAAAGCTGTGGGATACAAGGATTCCCAAATATATCCTTCAGCCGATTTGCGAAAACAGTTTTAAACATTCTTTGAAGAATGTGGAGCCGGTCTGGAAAATCAGGATTGCCGTTTATGAAAAGGATGGGAAGTGGATGGTGGAAATCCATGATAACGGAACCGGGTTTACGGAAGAATATTTGAAGGAATTTGAGAAGGTAAAAGAAGAACTGACGCTGGAAAAAGTGCGTGATAAGCTGCAGGAGAGTAAGGTCGGGGGGCTTGGAATCCTCAATATTTACATGCGTATGATGTTATGTTATGAAGAAGGATTTGTTTTCCGGCTGGGCAATGACGAGGAAGGCGCAGTTGTTTTACTGGGAGGGGTATTGGATGATTAAGGTTCTTGTGGCGGAGGACGAGCTTCCTTTATTAAGAGGGATTAGCAGGCTGATTGAAAAAATAAACAGTGATTTTACGGTGGTCAAGATGGCGAAAACGGGGAAAGAGGCTATGGACTATCTGGAAGAATATCCGGTAGATGTGGTATTTACGGATATCAATATGCCCGTGGTGGACGGACTGGAGCTGTTGGAATATGTGAGCGGGAAGATGCCGTCTGCGGCCAGCGTGGTTATCAGCGGTTATCAGGACTTTACTTATGCCCAGAAAGCGCTGCGGTTTGGCGTGAAAAATTATCTGGTTAAGCCGGTGGACAAAAAAGAGCTGGAACAGCTTTTGGAGCAGCTAAAAGATGGGTTTTATGCCAGAGAACGGGAGCGGAAAGGCCGGATGCTGGGGGATATGGTACATGGAAAAATTGTACAGGGAAAGAAGCAGGGGCAGGGGGCGGCAGCTTTTTGCAGGATTTATCCGGTGTATCTCATTGCAAAGGCTTACTGCGTCTATAGCATGGAAGAGGAAGAGCTTGAGCCGGAAATATGGAAAGACTGGAAGGTGGAAGAATTTCCCTGGCTTGACCAATATGGCATTGAAAGGATTTATTCCTACGATGGAAGAAATGCGAATGAAATGCTGTTGCTGTTGGAGGCGGCGGATGAGCCGGATGTGGAGGGGCTTATTGGGAGGATGCGGGAATGGGGAGGCATTGGCTGCCCGGTGGCGGCTGCCGTAGGGGAGCCGGCGGCGGACGGAACGGATATGCGCAAGGATATAGGGAAGCTGCAAAGAAAAATATATGCCAATTGGATTTATGGCCGAAGCGGGATTGTGGATGGGGAAGGGGAGGAACTTTTCCATTTGTCAAAAACGGCGGAAGAAGCGCTCCAATATATGATAAAAAACAGGCAGTATAAAGATTTCCGAAAATTGATGCTGGATATCAAAGAACAGATGCGTCTGGAAGGAATAACCCAACGCTCTTTGGAACGCTGTCTGGATAATATTATGATGTTTTTGCGGGCTTATGGAACGGCTTTTCAGGGGAAGGCAGAGGGGGATTTGAGGTATGAAATTAACGGCATTGTGGTGCGGGCGGATAATTTGGATGAAATATTTGAGGAATTTTTGCTTTGGTGCCATGAGTTAATGTTTACGGAAAGCGAAGAAGACACGAAAGCGTTGATGGGAAAGCTGGATGTTTATATACAGACCCACTATAAAGAAGCTTTAAGCACAAAAATGCTGGCATTGGAGTTCGGTCTGGTGCCGTCTTACTTAAGTAAGCTGTTTCAGGATTATAAAGGGCTTACCCCTAACCATTATATCCAGGAAATACGTATTGAGAAGGCAAAGGAACTGCTGGCGGATTGCCCGGGGATGATGACGAAAGATATAGCGTTGATGATTGGCTATGCCGACCCAAGCTATTTTTCAAAAGTATTTAAGAAAAGCACAGGGGTATATCCTTCGGAGTATAGGATAAAGGATAAGTGATTACAATAGGGCAAGCATTATGCCAAAAGCCGGCTTTTGACTGGTTTGGGTACTTTGAGGGAAGACATAGGGCGCTCATTTGGCATTGGAGTTCTGTTAGGAAAGGAAAGTATGATGGAAAAGAAAAGAATAAGTCTGGCAGGAGGAGAAGAAAACATTTTAGGGGAAGGGGCGCGGATTTTCCTGAAACAATACGGTTATGAATGGACGGAAAAGGAAAATAAACCCGATTGGCTGGTGACTGAGAAGTTTGTAAAAGAAAAAAAGCTGAAGGTGAAAAAAAAGGGGAGGGAATGCGTTATTTTCTGCCAGAAGAAAGCCCATTTTTATAGAGGTTTGTCATTGTTTTTACAAAACATCAGTAAAGAAGAATTTGAAATAGAAGAAAAAGTAAATTTCTGTTCTAACGGCATGATGATGGATTGTTCCAGAAACGGTGTGCCGACGGTGGATACGATAAAACAGTATGTGGTGCGGATGGCTTCTCTAGGAATGAACCGCCTTTACTTATATATGGAAGATACGCTGGAAATCCAGGGCTATCCGTTCTGGGGATATTTGAGGGGGCGGTATAGCAAGGAGGAAATGCAGGAGTGCGACGGTTTTGCGTCGCTTTTCGGGATTACGTTAGTTCCGTGCATACAGACGCTTGCCCATCTCAGGACTGCCTTGCATTTGCCTGCTTTTGCAGATTATAAGGATATAGATGATATTCTTTTGCTGGAAGAGGAAAAAACGAAAGCTTTGCTTTCCGGTTTAATTAAGACGGTATCCGAATGCTTTTCCGGCGGCATTGTCCATCTGGGGATGGATGAGGCAGCCCACCTTGGCAGGGGGAAATATATGGATTTACATGGGCCGGAAAAAGGGGCAAAGTTGATGAAAAAGCATTTGGAGTGGCTCATGGAAGAATGCCAAAAAAGAGGGCTGGAGGCGATGATTTGGTCGGACATGTATTTGCGGCTGAATTTTGGTGCGGAGGATTATTATGGGATTGACAAGGACGCATTGCCGGAAGGGGAGGAAAACCTTTCTAAGGAGGTAGGGCTTTGCTATTGGGATTATTATAATGAGGGGAAGGAATTTTATAAAAACTATATAAGGCTGCATCAAAGGCTAGGGAATCCCTTGCTGTTTGCCGGTGGGGCATGGACATGGAACGGTGTTGCGCCATGTGTAAGCAGGGCGATGAAAATTTCTTATGATGCGTTGGATGCCTGCATGGAAACGGGAACGGAGGATGTTTTCGTTACAGCGTGGATGGATAACGGGGCGGAAACACCGCTGCAGACTGTATTGCCCCTGCTGCTCCTATATGGAGAATATGGTTTCGGGGAACGTCCGGACAGGGAAAGGCTGGAAGAAAGATTTGCTTTTTGCTTCGGGAAGGGGCTGGAACAATATCGCTTGCTGGATGCGTTTGATAATCCGGGCTATCAGGAATGGCGTAAGGAGGATATGGGCGGTTATTCCCGCAATCATCTATATCATGATATGGATGATAACGGATATCATAACAGATATAGCGTAAATCCGTCTAAAACATTTCTTTATCAGGACAACCTGATGGGGATGTTTGGGAAAATGTACGATGGGAAGGAAATGGAAGAGCAATATATGCAGCTTGAAAAAGAATTGGGCGTCATGTTATCCGGGCAGAAAGGATTGGGGGAAGAAGAGAAAGAATTGTTCGGCTATTACCTCATTTTGGCCCGGCTATTGTCCATAAAGGCTAATGCGGGGGAGAGGATACGGGAGGCTTATCAAAGCGGCAACAGGGAAGGGTTAAAGGCTCTTGCAGAGAATGATCTGGAAATGATAGCAGCGCTCGCACAGGAATTAAACAGACGGCGGGAAGCGATATGGATGAAAGAATATAAACCATTCGGCTATGAAGTTCTGGATATCCGGCTGGCCGGGGTAAGACAAAGGGCTCTTTCGGCGGCTCATAGGATCCAGAGCTTTTTGTCAGGCAGCATTCCCCGGATCCAGGAACTGGAAGAGGAAATTCTCCCTTATAAAACGGAAGAAATGCTGGAGGGGGATTTGCAGCATGGCTTTTACTTATGGGAAAGAATAGTTACGGCGGGGAATATAGATGGGGTGTAAAGGAGGCCGCAAAAAATATACGGAGGTGGAAATTCTAAAAGAAAAGTAGTATAATGCAGAATGGTTCAATAGCATAGGTTGAAAGGAAAACTGGAAGAAGGACATTTTTTAACGCGGAACCTGTGCCGGAAAGAAGAAATACGCACGTTAAGAAGGGAGCGTGGCTTAAATGACAAAAGATTTAACGGAAGGAACGCCTGGGAAAGTATTATGGCAATTTTCTATTCCGATGTTTATCAGCGTGATTTTCCAGCAGCTATACAATATTGCCGACAGTGTTATTGCCGGGAAATTTGCCGGGGAGGATGCTTTGGCGGCCGTGGGGGCATCATACCCTATTACGATGATTTTTATGGCGATTGCGGTAGGTAGCAATATTGGCTGTTCTGTTATTATATCTAATCTTTTTGGGGCGAAGAAATATAAGGAAATGAAAACGGCGGTATCGACAACATTGATCACTGCATTTTTGCTGTCGGCGGTATTGACTGTTCTGGGGCTGGCAGGAACAAAGGCATTGATGGCAATGATACGGACGCCGGAAAATATTTTTGACGCAGGCGCTCTTTACTTGGGGATTTATATTGGCGGGTTTGTATTCTTGTTCTTATATAATGTAGCTACAGGTATTTTTTCCGCTCTGGGCGATTCCAAAACCCCGCTTTATTTTCTGATGGCATCTTCTGCAGGGAATATCGCATTGGATTATTTATTTGTAGCAAAGTTTGGCTGGGGTGTTGCAGGAGTGGCATGGGCTACTTTTATTGCCCAAAGCGCAGCGGGGCTTTTTGCGCTTTTTACAATGACAAGGCGGCTTAGGGCATTGGAGACGGGCGGCAAGGCGGAGCTTTTTTCATGGGAGATGCTCCGCAGGATCAGTTTAATCGCTGTTCCTTCCATTTTTCAGCAAAGTTTTATTTCCATAGGGAATATTTTTATCCAGGGGCTTGTCAATAGTTTTGGTTCTCCGGTAATTGCCGGGTATTCGGCAGCAATTAAGCTGAATACGTTTGCTATTACCAGTTTTACTACTTTAGGGAACGGTATCTCCAATTTTACGGCGCAAAATATGGGGGCTGGGAAAAAAGAACGGGTACGCGGAGGATTTTGGGCAGGAATCAGGATGGCAATGTTGGTTGTTATTCCTTTTTTTGCCGCTTTTTTTCTGGCAGGCGAAAGCATGATCCGTTTATTCATGAAAGAAGGGAGTACGGTGGCTTTGGAGACGGGAATCGTATTCCTGCGCATTATTTCCCCTTTTTATTTTGTTATTGCGGCAAAACTGATGGCGGATGGAGTGCTAAGGGGATCTGGGTTTATGAAACAGTTTATGACCGCAACCTTTGTTGACCTGGCGCTGCGGGTGATTCTTGCTTTTCTTCTGGCAGGACGGTTAGGCAGTGTGGGGATTTGGGTTTCCTGGCCCGTTGGGTGGATTGTGGCGACCGTATTATCTATGATGTTTTATATCAAAGATTTTTCTTTGAAAAGTAAGCGTTCCGGCGAGGGGAAGTAAAACCGGCATAGCTGTTATTGGCTATGCCGGCAAATTTGCATCATAAGATCCGGATGCTAAAGGTTTTTAGCCCTTACAGCAAAGGAAGGCCTGCTTTTTTCGCTTCATCCATTACGTTTTCCGGCCAGAGGGAACATTGAACCTCTCCAATGTGGGCTTTGCGCAGGAAAAACATACAGATCCGGGACTGTCCGATGCCGCCCCCGATCGTAAAGGGCAGTTCGCCGAGGATGACTGCTTTCTGGAAAGGGAGTTCTGCGCGTTCCGGGCAGCCTGCTTTTTCCAGTTGGGAGAGCAATGCGTCTTTGTCTACGCGGATACCCATAGAGGATAATTCCAAAGCAATATCCAGGACAGGATAATAAACAACGATATCCGCATTTAACGCCCAGTCGTCATAGTCAGGGGCGCGGCCGTCATGCTTTTCGCCCGATGCCAGCAAATCCCCTATCTGCATAATGCATACGGCCCCTTTTTCTTTTGAAATATGGTATTCCCTTTCTTTTGGGGTACAGTCCGGGAACATTTTTTCCAGTTCGTTAGTGGTAATGAAGAAAATGTCATGAGGCAGGATTTCTTCAATATAGTCATACCGGATGGCCATATATTTTTCTGTTTTTCTTAAAACCTTGTATACATTTCTGACAGTTTCCTTCAAAGTGTCCAAGGTACGCATTTCTTTCGTGATAATTTTTTCCCAATCCCATTGGTCCACATAAATGGAATGGATATTATCTGTTTCTTCATCCCTGCGGATGGCGCTCATATCGGTGTAAAGGCCTTCGCCTACAGAAAAACCGTATTTCTGCAAAGCATATCTTTTCCATTTTGCAAGGGAGTGGACGATTTCTGCCTGCGCTTCCCCTTGATCCTTGATGCCAAAAGAAACAGGGCGTTCTACGCCGTTTAAGTTATCGTTCAGCCCGGACTGGGGAGTAACGAACAAAGGAGCGGAGACGCGCAGAAGGTTTAGGCGTTCCGCAAGCAGATTCTGGAAAAAATCTTTGACGGTTTTAATTGCAATCTGCGTATCATGCAGATTTAGAGCCGGCTCATAACCGGCCGGAATAGATAAATTTTTCATAATAGGTGATCCTCGCTTTTGTTTTTTTATGGATTTGTATGCTTGGCAAGCTTACTTTATTATTTAAACGCTTTTTTTGACGGAATGCAAGGGGGGATTGGATTTTTTTGGCGCGGAGCCATAGGGATCCGATAGGGGATGGCCGCATATTTCAAAGTATATATTCAGCGGACAAGCGCAGGAAGGAATAATAAATTTTAAGAACAAATGTTCGCAAAAGTATTGCCAATGGGTATGTGTTATGCTAAAATAAGACAAACAAATGTTTGGCAAGAGGTGAGCGGAGATGTATTATAAGGCAACAGAGAAAATGGGGATAAAAGAAAAACTGGGGATACTTACTGACGCTGCTAAATACGATGTGGCATGTACATCCAGCGGCGTGGACAGGCGGGGGGACGGAACCGGGATGGGGAATACGGAAGCAGGGGGGATCTGCCATAGCTTCAGCGCGGACGGAAGATGCATCTCTTTGCTTAAAATTCTGTTTACCAATGAATGTATCTATGATTGCAAGTATTGTATAAACAGGAAATCGAATGATGTGCCGAGGGCTTCTTTTACGCCGGATGAAGTGTGTGAACTGACCATGGGTTTTTATAAAAGAAATTATATTGAAGGGCTTTTTTTAAGTTCAGGAATTTTATATAATCCGGATTTTACGATGGAACTGATCTTTCAGACAATCTATAAACTGCGGAAGGAGTACCGGTTTCAGGGATATATCCATGTGAAGGCCATTCCGGGAGCGGATCCTATGCTTATTCAGAAAACAGGGTTTCTGGCGGACAGGATGAGTGTGAACCTGGAGCTGCCAACGGCGGAAAGCCTGCACCGGCTTGCTCCAAATAAACATAGAAAGAATATATTGGCGCCGATGAGGCAGATACAGAACGGGATTCTGGAAAATAAAAACGAACTTGTATTATATAAGAAAGCTCCCTGCTTTGTACCGGCCGGGCAGTCAACCCAGATGATTGTGGGGGCAACGCCGGAGAACGATTATCATCTTATGATGGTGGCGGAGAGCCTTTATCAGAAATTTGGATTAAAAAGGGTGTTTTATTCTGCCTTTGTAAATGTAAATGAAGACAAGGAGCTTCCGGCTCTTCCCGGGGGGCCGCCGCTTCTGCGGGAACACCGGCTGTATCAGGCGGATTGGCTATTGCGCTATTACGGGTTTCAGGCTAATGAGCTATTAAGCGAAGAGCGGCCTAATTTTAACGTGCTGCTGGATCCAAAAGCGGACTGGGCGCTCCGGCACCTGGAATTATTTCCGGTGGAGGTTAACCGGGCAGATTACCAGCAGCTTTTGCGCGTACCGGGAGTGGGTGTAAAAAGCGCCCAGCGGATTATCAGGGCAAGGCGTAACGGGGCTCTCCGGTTTGAGGATCTGAAAAAGATAGGGGTAGTGCTCAAAAGGGCTCTTTACTTTATCACATGCAGCGGGAAAATGATGTATCGAACGAAAATCGAGGAAGATTATATTACAAGAAATCTTCTTTCGGTAAAGGAAAAGCTTCCTTTTGATAAAGATGGAGTGACATACCGGCAGTTATCGCTGTTCGATGATGTGAATTTTCAAATGCAGCAGTATGGTTAGCAGGAAAAGGAGTCAATATGGAAGAGAAATATCTGATCTGCGAGGATTCCCTGGAAGGGATTTTCACAGGCGTCTATGAAGCGTATGCCATGCGGGGGGATCATGAGCATATACACATACAAATAGGAGAGGAAGGGAATTTCAGGCTGTTTGCGGTTTATATAAAGATAATGCCGGATGGGGAGAAAGCAGCAAAGGTGGCAAAAACCATTAACAGGAGGATGGGAACAGAAACATATCTGGATCTATGCAGGGCGGTGGCCAGTGAAGATGGGGAGAAGGGGGAAGCAGTGTACAAGACAATTGTGAGGGGGCTTTGCATGAAGGAAGGAAGTCAGGTGATGGGGAACCTGGCTGATGACGCTGTCCATAAAGTGTTTGAACTATCCCGTTGCACACGGAACGAGATACACCATTGGAAAGAATTCCTCCGGTTCCAGGAACTGGAGGACGGGGTTTTATTTTCCAAAATAGGGCCTAGGAATAATGTGGTTACTTTTCTTGCGCCTCATTTTTCTGACAGGCTGCCTTTGTTTGATTTTATTATTTATGATGAGAAGCGGGGAATCTTTGTCGTACATCCAAAGAAAAAGGAGTGGTATCTTGTAACGGATAAAGATTTTGATGAAAAAGAAATAGGCAGGTATGCAGAAAAGGAAATGGAATACCAGGAACTATTTACATTTTTTTGTCATAAAATAGCCATTAAAGAAAGAAAAAACCTGAAACTGCAAAGAAATATGCTTCCTCTTAGATTCCAAGAATATATGGTGGAATTTAGGTAATAATTATCAATATGCAAATTCTAACAGTAAAGCAGTAAAAGAATAATGGTGATTTTTTACAAAAGAATGCCGGAATCAGCAAGTCTACGGAGGCAATTTTAAAACTTATTAAAAAAACAGAAAATTTTGCCAATTTTCTTCATAAATTTTTTGCTTTACTTTTACAGAATATGGGATATAATACAATTGTAACCACAAAGAAAACGTTTTTTTCAAGGAAAGGGTGATTTATTATGAGACATAGAATTAAGTTAAGACCCGTTGAAGTGAAGGATTTTGTGGCAGCAGCGTCAAAATGTGACTTTGATGTTGACATTGCATATAATAGATATATTGTAGATGCAAAATCCATCGTCGGCGTATTAGGATTGGATTTTAACCAGGTTTTGACAGTTTCTTATTCAGGCTATAACGCTGATTTTGAACAGTTCATGAGACGGTTTGCCGTAGCATGTTAAGCGGCTTTTGTGAAAGCCTTGACCGTTACTGTTTGCATGAATCCATCTGGAATTTTGGCAGAATTGCCATCAAGGGCAAACAGTAGCCGGGCATTATTTATTGTAAAATAAGATTCCGGATAATTTGACTCCCCATGAGAGATAGAGTAGACTATTCTTGTGGGGAGTTTTTTTATTCTCTCTAAGAAAAGGAATCCGGTTATGAGGATATGGAACAAAGGGTGCAGAACGGGGCCCTGACAGTTTTATTTTGCGGAGGATGCCCTCAGCAGGCAGGAGTCCCTTTGCCCGCCAAGGGCAGGAAAGGATATGGCAGTGAAAGCAGAAATACACATCTCTGTACGCAATCTGGTGGAATTTGTATTGCGTTCGGGAAGCATTGATAATAGAAAAGCGGCTATGCCTGAGAATGCTATGCAGGAGGGCGGAAGAATCCACCGCATGATCCAAAGGCGGATGGGGGCGGGGTATCATGCTGAGGTAGCCTTGAAATATCAATACGAAACGGAAGATTATCTGGTAATAATAGATGGCCGGGCGGATGGAATTATGACTGGCATTGATCAGGCAGTGCAGGCGGAATCGTTTTTTTTGGAGGACCGGGAGAGGAAAGAGACGGAGAGGCTGGAATATACTGTGACGGTAGATGAGATAAAAGGAACTTATAAGGAGCTGAAAAAGCTGAAAAAACCGGTGGATGTGCATTTGGCTCAAGCAAAATGCTATGCTTATATTTATGCGCGTAAAGAAAAACTGGATGGGATCAGGGTAAGAATGACCTATTGCAATATAGACAGCGAGCAAATAAAGTATTTTCATTATGATTATACATTCCGTGAGCTGGAGGAGTGGTTTGGGGACGTTATGGCGCAGTACCGGAAATGGGCCGATTTTCAATTCCAGTGGAAGCAAAGAAGGCAGGAATCCATTAAAAAACTGCCCTTCCCGTTTACTTACCGGGAAGGGCAGAAAAATTTGGTGACTTATGTATATCAAACCATATATCACAGGAAGAAACTGTTTATTGAAGCGCCTACCGGGGTAGGAAAGACATTATCCACAGTCTTTCCTTCCGTTAAAGCGATAGGGGAAGGAAAGGGGGAGCGGATTTTCTATTTAACAGCGAAAACGATTACAAGGACGGTGGCAGACCATACGTTTCAGATTCTGAGGGGGGACGGGCTGAAATTTAAGACGGTAACATTAACCGCAAAGGATAAAATCTGTTTTATGGAAGAACCGGAATGCAACCCTGATCAATGTCCTTATGCGAAAGGGCATTATGACAGGATTAACAATGCAATTTATGATATGTTGATTCACTTGGATAACTTTAGCAGGGAAAAGGTGGAAGAGTACGCCAGGAAGCATATGGTTTGCCCTTTTGAAATGTGCCTGGATATGAGCTTGTTTTCGGATGCTGTTATTTGCGATTACAATTATGTATTCGACCCACATGCATATTTAAGGCGTTTTTTTTCGGAGAATGCAAGCGGGGAGTATATTTTTTTGATTGATGAGGCGCATAACCTGGTGGAGCGGGGAAGGGAAATGTATAGCGCAGTGATGTGCAAGGAAGACTTTCTCAAACTGAAAAAAAACATAAAAGAATTGGACAGAAAAATGGAACAGCGGCTGGAAAAATGCAATAAAGAGCTTCTTGCATTGAAGCGGGAATGCGTAACTTACCGGCTGGAAGAAAATATCGACTCTTTTGCTGCAGCGCTGCGGCGGTTGCATTCCGTTATGGAAACTTATTTAGAGGAACATGACGGGCAAGATATGGTTCATACGAAGGAAATCCGTGCCGCCGTGCTGGATTTTTATTTTGAAGTCTCGCATTTTTTGGATATGTATGAAAAAATGGATGAAAATTATGTGACGTATTCGGAGATGAGGGAAGATGGAAGCTTTATTTTAAAGTTATTTTGTGTCAACCCTTCCTTAAACTTACGGGAATGTATGAAAAAAGGCCGCAGCGCCATTCTTTTTTCCGCAACGTTGCTTCCAATTGGATATTATAAGGCCTTATTAGGGGCAGAGGAAGGGGATTATGAAGTATATGCCCAGTCGGTTTTTGACCCTAGACGTAAAAAGCTTTTGATTGGGAGCGATGTAACCAGTAAATACAGCCGCAGGACGGAAGAGGAATATTACCGCATCGCTTTCTATATTTATGAAATTGTAAAAAACCGTCACGGGAATTATCTCATTTTTTTCCCTTCCCACGTTTTTTTGCAGCAAATATATGATATTTTTGTGAAATACTTTGTAAAAGAGGAGAAGATAGAATGTCTTGTGCAGGAGGGTGGAATGGACGAGAAAGCCAGGGAAGAATTTCTCCGGCGTTTTGCTGACCGCGGCCGGTCATCCTGGCCGGAAAAGATGGAAAGCGCCGGACTGATAAATGAAATCCAGGCAGTTTCTGCAAAAGAAGAGGAAAAAATCCTGCTTGGTTTTTGCGTTTTGGGGGGGATTTTCAGCGAGGGCATTGATTTGAAAAATGACAGCCTGATAGGGGCTGTTATCGTAGGGACAGGGTTGCCCCAGGTGTGCAATGAAAGGGAGATCCTGAAGAATTATTTTGATGAAGCGGGGGAAAACGGGTTTGACTTTGCTTACCGCTATCCGGGAATGAACAAGGTATTGCAGGCGGCAGGGCGCGTCATACGCACGGCGGAGGATGTGGGGGTGGTTGCCCTTTTAGACCAGCGATTCCTGACCCGGCCTTACCGGCAAATGTTCCCAAAGGAATGGGAAGAGTTTGAAACGGTAACCGCAGACCGGGTGGCCAAACGTATCGGACGTTTTTGGGATGAATGGTTATGAAAAAGCGGGGGATATGGGCGCAGGGGCATGTGGAGTCAAATACTTTTTTGGCATGGGAAGACGCCTGCTTTTAGCATGGAAATTTCTTCCTTATATGGGGGGACTGTTTTGGAGGGGTTGGCTTCCGAGGGGCAGTAAGGCGTTTCCAGTATTTTAGGGATATCGGCAAAATCAGGATGATGGACGATGGCAAAGAGGGCTTCCGGACCGATATAACCCTTTCCGATATTGGCATGTCTGTCTTTTCCGGCTCCACAGGGGTTTTTGCTGTCATTGATGTGGATGACCGATACCTTATCTTTTCCGATGAGTTTGTCCAGTCTTTCAATTACTCCGTCGAAATCGTGGATAATATCATATCCGCTGTCGTGCATATGACAGGTATCCAGGCAGATACGGAGCTTGTCATTGTGGATTACCTGATCGAAAATAGCTGCCAGTTCTTCAAAATTCCTGCCGATTTCAGAACCTTTTCCGGCCATTGTTTCCAAGGCAATAGAGCAGGGGCTGTCTGCGGACAGTATTTCATTCAGCCCCTGGGCAATTTGACGGATGCCGGCATCGGCTCCGGCGCCTACATGGGAGCCTGGGTGGAGAACCAGGATATGGCTTCCCATAGCAGCGGCGCGTTCGATATCCATAGCGAGAAATTCCACTGCCAGTTTGTAAGTATCCGCATGGAAACTGTTTCCCAGGTTGATAATATAAGGAGCGTGGATGACTGGCTCAGTGATACCGTGGGCATCCATAAATTCCCAGGCCGCATCAATATTTAATTCTGCGATGGGTTTACGCTTTGTATTTTGGGGGGCTCCAGTGAAGACCATAAAAGTGTTCGCCCCATAAGAGCAGGCTTCTTTTGCGGAGCCAAGCATCATCTCTTTTCCTTTCATTCCTACATGGGAACCAATTTTCAACATTTTTCTGTTCTCCTTTTTCCGTATGTGATTTTAAAAAACCGTATTTTTTGTAATTTCTTTTCACACAAAGGCAGTTCTGTGAAATATAATTAGTATAACATTACCAGTATGGTTTGGAAAGAAGGAAATGAAAGCAAGTGACATCATATTTTTAGAAAAATGATTTATAAGTCACAATATATGACACAAATGTCATATGTGGATAACTCTGTGGATTTTGGGGATTTCTTTTAGAATCTGTCAAAAAAAGTAAAAACGAAGCAGTAAATCTATTGCGTGTATTTTGCAAGCTGGATATAGGATAAATTGCAAAAATACTAGAATGGTCAAAAACGAAAATGAAAGTTTTTCTATAAAATCAGAAGGTTGTGTGGTAGAATAGAAAAGAAGTTTTAAAACCAGGGTATTGTTTTGCGGACAGGCATTACAGTATGGAGGAAAAATATATCGGGATTAGGAGGAGCAAGTGAATGTGGGCATATGAAAGTGTCTTTTATCAGATTTACCCGTTGGGATTCTGCGGGGCGCCTTTTGAAAATGACGGGAAAGAAGAGCCGAGAATAAGGAAGGTATTGGATTGGATTCCTCATATGAAAGAACTGGGGGCGAATGCTATTTACTTTTCGCCTGTGTTTGAATCGGATACGCATGGGTATAATACGAGGGACTATAAGAAAATTGACTGTAGATTAGGAAGCAATGAGGATTTTAAAGAAGTATGCGGCAAATTGCATGAAAATGGGATCCGTGTGGTACTGGACGGGGTATTCAATCATGTGGGAAGGGGATTTGCCCAGTTCCAGGATGTGGTGAGGAACAGGGAACATTCCCCTTATTTAAACTGGTTCCATATTAATCTGGGAGGAAATTCCAATTATAATGACGGCCTTTGGTATGAAGGCTGGGAAGGGAATTATGATCTGGTGAAGCTGAACCTGAAGAACGAAGAGGTTATCCAGCATATTTTTGACAGTATCCGTTTCTGGATAGACGAGTTTGCGATTGACGGGCTGCGGCTGGATGTGGCCTATTGCCTGGATCATGATTTTGTCCGCAGGTTGAGGGCGTTTACAGACAGCCAGAAAGAAGACTTTTTCTTGGTGGGCGAGATGCTTCATGGGGATTATAATCAGATGATGAATGACGGGATGCTGCATTCGGCCACGAATTATGAGTGCTATAAAGGGCTTCACTCCAGCTTTAACAGCATGAATATGTTTGAAATCAATCATTCCCTGCTGCGGCAGTTTGGCCCGGAAAACTGGACATTGTATAAAGGCAAGCATCTTCTGTCTTTTGTGGATAATCATGATGTGTCAAGGATTGCCAGCATATTGACGAATGAAAAGCATTTACCTCTTATTTATGCGGTATGCTTCGGTATGCCTGGGATTCCGTGTGTGTATTATGGGAGCGAATGGGGCGCAAAGGCGGATAAAAGGGAAGGCGACCCGGCGCTCCGGGCATGTTTTGAAAAGCCGGTTTTTAATGAATTGACGGAATTTATTTCCAGGCTGGCAGAGGCAAAGAAAAATTCCGAAGCTTTGAATTATGGGTCGTTCCGCTCGGTAGTCCTGACAAATAAACAGTGCATTTTTGAAAGAAAGACGGATCACGAAAGGGTTTTGGTTGCCATTAACGCGGATAGTGAAAGCTATGTAGCGCATTTTGATGCAGGGTGCGGCATGGCAGTGGATCTGATCAGCGGTAAGGAGCATGATTTTGGCGGCGGCAGCGAACTTCCCCCTTATAGCGCTTATTTCTGGAAAATGGAGAAATAAAGAGATAGGGAACAGGCAGGAAGAAAAAATGAGGAACAGCGGCGATAGCTGCTGTTCCTTTTTTTGCAGTGCGCTTGCAGCGTACTTTATTATGGCAGGCAGAACCGTTCTTTTCCATAATAGGAAAGTTCTTCACCGGAAAGACGTAAATTGAGGAAGAATAGAAGCCGTTTTTTATTCGGATAACAGTTTTTTTACGGCGGCGACGGCATTGGCATCGGTTTCCCATATCTCATATTCACTCATGCCGGGAAGCCCCATGGAAACATTGGGGTTGCGGAATAGCATCCCGCTGTTTTTGATTCTTTTGCCTGACATATGAAAAGCGGTAAGCCCTGTCTGTTCAAGCAATAATTTTACAGTGGATTCCCCGATGCCGGCACCGGCCATAATGGTAAGCTGCCCGTCAGCTTTTTCATCTAATTGTCTTAATAAGTCAATAGAATCGGCGCAAGAAGCTTGGCAGCCGGAGGTGAGAATGGTCTGGATGCCTAATTCTTTGGCAAGTTCCAATGTATGAAAAGGATCTTTGGACATATCAAAAGCTCTGTGCAAAGTAACACTCATTTGACCGGACTGGTTTATCAGGAAGCGCATTGCCTCGCAGTCGAGGCTGCCGTCAGGGCTGAGGCAGCCAATGACAATGCCTTCGGCTCCGGCTTCGCGGAATAGGCAGATTTCTTTGGCAATGATTTGCAGTTCTTGCTTTGTATATAGAAAATCGCCAAAACGGGGGCGGAGCAGCACATGAATGCGGATATCGGTATGCTCCCGTATTTGCCGGAACAAAGCGAGAGTAGGGGTGGTGCCGCCGATTATGAGATTAGAACAGAGTTCTAAACGGTCAGCGCCGCCTTTTTCGGCTAAAAGAGCGGATTCTACGCTGTCTACGCAACATTCAAGGGTAAATTTTTTATAAGAGCTGCTGGATATAGATTTCATAAATATGATTCCCCCTTTCTTTGGGCATAAGATTAGGATGTCAGAAAACTTTCCGTTTAAGCAATGAAAAGGCAGGCTGCATAAAAGAGCCAGCGGAAACATTGCCCAATAAGTCTTCCGGCATCCTAAGCAAAAATGAATATCATATAATAAGATCCGGTATGGGATAAAGCAAATCCGTGAAAGAATTTTATTCCTCCGTTACCGGCGTAAAACGTCTGGAAAATTTATCGGCGCCGCATACGTGCCGTTCATTGTCCCCTTCCGTTATAATATAATCCCCTTTGCGGATAAAGACGATCCCTCTCCTGTTGCGTATAAATGGGCATACAACAGCGCCGTCCGGCCGGGTAAACTGAACCAGGTTATCATGACTTATCCAGCCGTTCGTGACAACTTTGGTATACAGTTCAAAACCGTCTTCCATTCCTTTGCCGAGTTCATACTGTTCTGCATTTACAATTAAAGAGGCCCTTTCATATCTTGTTTTCATTTTATACCCCCATTTCCGTGCTGCAGTCAGGCAGCTTTTCATTAATAGTTTCTTCTCTTCCTGCGGGTATAAAACCCAACATCTATTTCTATTTTAACCCTTCCGGAGGAAAAATACAATAAATAAGTCAAAAACCCTGCGATCAGCGGACATTCAAAATGAAAAGGAATGTGGAGGCGGCAAATTCAGGCGCTGTTATAAGAAAAGCTGTTGAAAATGCCCTAAAAAGCGGACGATAGCATTTCAAAAGGAAAGGTAAATCATACACTGCCCCATGTGGAGAATTCTCTGAGGGTAATCTTTAAAAATAAAACTTTAAAAACAAAAGTGGCATGGTCGAAAAAACTAAAATTGCACCTTTCCATATATACAGATGTGAATATAATAATGATAACTGCAAATCCGGCAAGGGAGGAAAGAGATATGAAGGAAAGAGACGGGAAAGAAAGATATGAATTAAACAAAGAATTGGCACAAATGCTAAAAGGCGGGGTCATTATGGATGTGACTACCCCGGAACAGGCAAAAATTGCTCAGGAGTCCGGGGCCTGCGCTGTTATGGCGTTAGAAAAGATTCCTGCGGATATCAGGGCTGCCGGAGGGGTGGCAAGGATGAGCGACCCGAAAATGATAAAAGAAATCCAGCAGGCCGTTTCGATTCCGGTTATGGCAAAATGCCGCATTGGCCATTTTGCGGAGGCACAGATCCTGGAAGCCATTGAAATTGATTTTATTGATGAAAGCGAGGTGCTTTCTCCGGCAGATGATGTATGCCATATTGATAAAAAGGGATTTCGGGCGCCTTTTGTCTGTGGCGCAAAGGATTTAGGGGAGGCCTTGCGGCGGATTGCGGAAGGGGCATCCATGATCCGCACGAAAGGGGAACCGGGAACCGGTGATATCGTGCAGGCAGTGCGCCATATAAGGAAAATGAACAGGCAGATAGCGGAAATTGCTGCTTTGAGGAAAGAGGAGCTGTATCAGGCGGCAAAAGAGTTGCAGGCGCCTGATGATCTGGTGCGGTATGTGCATGAAAACCGTAAGCTGCCCGTAGTCAATTTTGCAGCAGGAGGCGTTGCCACCCCGGCGGATGCCGCATTGATGATGCAGCTTGGCGCAGAAGGAGTGTTTGTAGGATCCGGTATTTTTAAATCCGGCGATCCTGGCAAGCGTGCGGCAGCTATTGTAAAGGCAGTGACAAATTACAAAGATGCCGCGGCGCTGGCGCAACTTTCGGAAGACCTGGGGGAGGCAATGGCAGGGCTTAATGAAAGCGAAATAGAATTATGGATGGCGGAGCGTGGCAAAGGATGAAAGTAGCAGTGCTTGCCCTGCAAGGGGCATTTGCGGAACATGAACGGATGTTGGAAAATATGGGCGTAAGGTGTATGGAGATCCGTCAGGAAAAGGATGCTTATCAGGATTTTGATGCGATGGTACTTCCGGGCGGGGAAAGTACCGTCATGGGAAAACTTCTTAGGGA
The DNA here is from genome assembly GCA_910576535.1 of uncultured Lachnospiraceae bacterium. Classification (GTDB taxonomy): domain Bacteria; phylum Bacillota; class Clostridia; order Lachnospirales; family Lachnospiraceae; genus Kineothrix. The sequence continues at coordinate 26,261 of CAJTKK010000009.1, forward strand.
TTATCATCTTCTTTCTATATTAAGGAAGAAAATAGAGGACGGGCTTCCCGTCCTTGGCACTTGCGCAGGGCTTATCCTTTTGGCGGAAAAATTATCCGGCGGGGAAATGCCTCATCTTGCCACAATGCCCATAACGGTAAAAAGAAATGCGTATGGAAGGCAGCTTGGCAGTTTCCGTGCGGAAGCCGAATGCAAAGGCCTTGGTTTTATTCCCATGGTTTTTATACGTGCGCCTTATATTGAAGAAACCGGTGAAGGAGTGGAAACGCTGGCCAAAATAGACGGCCGTATTGTGGCGGTACGGTATAAAAACCAGACCGGCGTCTCCTTCCATCCCGAATTAGCGGATTGCAGGAGTATTTACCGGATGTTCCTACAGCCTTTGATGTGATAAAGAGGGAAGAGATTTCTTCCTTCTTTCTTTACGGAAACCAATCAAAGTGTTGATTGTGCATAATAGTAGAAAAAGGCATGTAAAGTTGATCCAAATATCCCGATAAGCTGTTTTTGCCAGTTCTTCCCTTAATCCGACAAACCAGACATATACGAATGCGGATAATTGCGACGGCACATATGCAATTATATATCTAAAAATAAAAGGCTTAACGGGCAAATTCACGCATAGTTCAAAAGCTGCAATGCCGATCAGAAGTATCATTGCCCTGTCTAACTCATGCCAATTGCCGCTTGGGTCTTCATAAATACCATTGGCGAGGTATAAAACGCTGTTTAACAATGTTATTGCAGTATATATGACCGAATAAACCGATACCATGCCTATCCACTTTTTCTTATTCATTTTTTTCCTCCGATTCGTGATTTGTTCCTTGTATGTTTTGGCACAAGCCGTAATATAGTCAGTGATCTTCTGGCATTTTCTCATTAGGAGCCGCCCCTTATTTCTTCCAGCATCCCTTTGAATACTTGCACAATCATCCTGTTTATTTCTTCCGGGGTAAATATGCACATATTCGTTGCGCAAAGCGTCGCTATGCCATGGGTATAAATCCACAAGTGCCGGTATAACTGTTCCGCTTTCTTCTCGGATAAATGATATCCGTTCTGTACGGATAATAAAATATCTTTGTAATTATCGTCTATCATAGACAGGACATTGGCAACTTCGGGGGGTTGCTTTTGCTCTGACATAAAAAGCAACTGGAACAATTTGGGTTCCTGAATGGAAAAAAGGATATATTGCGTGCCTACGCCTTTAAATGCTAATTCTTGTTCTAAACCTTTCCTGACATATCCGGCATAAATTGATTTGGCCGATTTTTTCACTTCTTCCTGCACTTCTTCCATGTTTTGAAATACTGTGAAAATAGGCCTTGCAGAGCTGCCCAGCTTTGTGCCTAATGCCCTGGCGGACAAAGCCTCCATCCCGTTTTCCCTTACCATATCTAGCCCGGCTTGTATAATGCTGTCCCGTGTAAACTTTGCTTTTGGCGGCATAAAGCCTCCTCCTTATTTAAATCAACCGTTTTGCAACATATGTATTAAAACTATTGTTTTAATTATATGCAAGAAAAATGCAGATGTCAATAGGTTGAAAAGAAAAATACAAAGTACGTAAATAGAGAAAAGAGAGGAAAAAGTCATATTAAAATTTTTATTATTTCTTATTGACAAAACAATATTATATGCTGTATAGTATGAATCAAGAAAAGATAATATACGACGTATAATATTATAAAAATAATAAATGAAAGCAGGGACATGGAGCAAAATGAACGGATAATCACAAATTGCAGAAAAGGAGTAAAGTATATGGTATTTAATACGGGAGCAGCGCTGCTGGATGCAATTGTCCTGTCGGTGGTTGCTCAAGATAAGGAAGGAACTTATGGATATAAGATAACGCAGGAAGTAAGACAGGTTATTGAAGTGTCCGAATCTACCTTGTACCCGGTACTGCGCAGGCTTCAGAAAGACGAATGCCTGGAAGCTTATGATGTGGAATGTGCCGGAAGAAACAGAAGATACTACAAGGTGACGGAAAAAGGAAGAGTGCAGCTTGCATTATATAAAAGCGAATGGAAAAAATATTCTGCCAAGATAAGCGGAGTGTTCGAGGGAGGGATTATATATGAATAGGTTGGAATTTATGCAGCGGCTGGAAGCGCTTCTCTCAGATATTTCCCGGAGTGAAAGGGAGGAAGCGTTACAATATTACAATGATTATTTAAACGACGCCGGGGTGGAAAATGAGCAGGAAGTGTTAGATGCGATGGGGACGCCGGAACAATTAGCCAAGGTGATAAAAGAAGGGCTGGACGACAATGGAGGGCAAGGGGAATTTACGGAAACAGGTTATCATAATGAGGCTTATGAAGAAGAGGTGAAAAATGAGGTGGTAAAGAAAGAAGAGAAAAAACGTTTATCAGGCGGGATGATTGCATTGATTGTTATATTATGCATTTTGGCTATGCCAATGCTTGTGGCAGCGTTGTCCGGGATTTTCGGGGCTGGCGTAGGGATTCTTGGGGGTCTGTTAGGGCTTTTTGTAGGAACTGCAGCAATGGGGATTGCTCTCTTCGTAGTTGCCCTGCTCCTGATCGGATTTGGGATAGGGGAATTATTTGTTCTCCCATTAGTGGGGGTTTGCCTGATTGGGGCGGGGATACTGGTAGCAGGACTGTCCATGTTTTTCATATGGATTACTGTATGGCTGTGGGGGACGGCGTTCCCTTGGATCATAAGGACAGTGGTAAACTTCTTTAGCCGGATCCTGCATGGGAAGAAAGGAGAAGCGGCATGAAAAAATTTACAAAAATATGTTTGGTGACTTCGCTTGTGCTTATTCTGACAGGGGGCATTGTCTGCATCATAGGGGCAGCAGGCGGAGGATGGCAGATGATGAATGAAATGGACAGGGGAAGCGGCGTCTGGAGGTTTGTACGCAGGCTGGAAAATAGTTATATGCTAAACTGGATAGACGATATGGATGTAGCGGAGGATATCAGGGAAGAAATAATAGACGTAAAAAACGAGGTGGCAGAGGAAGTGGGGGATGCCTGGGAAGACGTTTGGGATGATATGGATGATACCTGGGATGAAGCTTGGGAGAGCGCGGAAGACGCCGAAAGGAACGCTTCGCAGATGAGAAAGGAGATGGAAGATGCCGGTAATGATATATCCGGAATTGAGCAGGAGTTCCGGTCAAAGGTTCCTGATGGGGATGCGGATATAGGGATTGACGCATCGCGGATAAAAGAAATGAAGATTGATATCGGAGGCGCGGCTCTTTGCTTTATGGAATCGGAGAACGATAACTTTGGGCTGAAAATAGACGGCAATGGGGATTATAGATATTATGAATCCAAAGGGGTGTTTTATCTTGAGGGCGGGAAAAAACATTTGACAGACAACCATGAAAAAGTATATCTTTATCTTCCGGCAGGAAAGAAGTTTGATGAAGTGGAGATTAATGTAGGAGGGGGATGGCTATCCGTTGGGGAACTGGATGCCCGCGAAGTGGATTTGACTGTCGGGGCCGGCATGATGACATCCGGCAGGATAAGCTGCCAGAGCCTGGATGTGGAGGTCGGCGCAGGAGAGGTATTCTTAGAGGGGATAGAGGCGGATAAGATAGATCTTGAAGTCGGTATGGGGACGGCATATATAAAAGGGAAAATTGGAAAAGAAATTGATGCATCGTGCGGAATGGGCATGATTATGGCTGATCTGGACAATGCGGAGACCGATTTCAACTACGAAATTGAATGTGAAGCAGGAGGCATTACTTTAGGTGATAAGAAATATAGCGCCTTTGCAGATGATATCCGCGTAGATAATGGGGCGCCGGGAAAATGTTCCCTGGAATGTTCCATGGGCAGCATTGATGTGGTTTTTTCAAAATAAATTCAGCAGATGAGACAGTTTCAGGGAAAAATATGGAAAAATGGTTTTAAATCAACAAAACAATAGAAGAGAAGAAAGGACGAATGGATATGGAAGGAAATTATAAAAAATTAACAAGGTCAAGAGTAAGCAGGATGATATGCGGAGTCTGCGGGGGAATCGGGGAATATGTGGGGATTGACCCTACGCTGGTAAGGATTATTTGGGTGGTTCTTAGCATCGCAGGATGGGGAACGGGCCTGGTAGCCTACCTGATAGCGGCAATCATTATCCCAGAGGAACAATAAGGGGATGGCGGTTCCCCGGACAGAAGTAAAAATGGACAGCGGATCAAAAAAGGCAGGGCTGGTTTTCCGGCTCTGCCTTTTTTTGATCCGCTTTGTTTTTTCAGGCGGCGTATGAAACTGCCCGGGGATTCATTCTATGAAACCCGCCGGGTACACGCCCTGCAAATTGCATTTTTGTATTGATTTCAGTATAATGAGGATATTTGGAGGGTGTCTTGCCATGCTTGCCGTAAAGAGCAGGTAATTTGTCTTGCAGAAGGCGGCAAAGATAACAGGGGCGGCAGGGCGGGAAACGGAGGAGAGAGCGGAATGTTTGGGAAAAAGAAAAAGAATAATATGAATATCGTAGAATTTGACCGGGAGAATCAGAAGCCGGTTCTGCGGTGCAGCATCTGCAATGGAGAACAGGTGGCCGGATTGAAAGACGTCCGTACCGGGAGATTCCAGGAGGTTATGGTAATACGCAGCAGTCAGGATCTGGAAGAGTTCCGGCAGGCGTATGGGCTGGGCGATGTGCCGAAGGAATATTAAGAGGCGGGGAAAGGGCTAAGAAGGAGGCAGGAGAAAGATGGCAATTCTTTTAGTGGAGGATGACTTGGAAATCTGCACGATGCTGAAAGATTATCTGAAAACGGAAAACTTTGAGGTGACGGCGGTGCATGACGGCAGGGAGGCTTGCAGGAGATTCCGGGAATCTGATTGGGATCTTGTGCTGCTGGATTTGATGATCCCGGTGATGGGTGGAATGGACGTGCTGCAGTTTATCAGGAAAGAAAGCGTGGTTCCGGTGATTATTATTTCAGCCAGGGATACGGAGACGGATAAGACGCTGGGACTTGGATTAGGGGCGGATGATTATATTACCAAGCCCTTTTCCGTGACAGAGGTCTTAGCGCGGATTAAGGCGAATATCCGCAGGGCGACCCAATATGGCATACCGGCAGCGGCAGAAGACGAGATATTAAAAGCTGGGGAAATCGTTATGGATTTATCGGATTATACGGTGACAAAAGCAGGGATGAAAATTGATCTGACGGCAAAAGAATTCGATATCCTGAAATTGCTTATGAAAAACCCGAAAAAAGTCTATACCAAGGAGCAGATCTATTCCCTTGTATGGAACGATGCTTATTTTGGGGATGAAAATGCAGTAAATGTACATATCAGCAGATTGAGGAATAAGCTGGAAGACGATGCCAGGAAACCGGAATATATAATGACGGTTTGGGGAATCGGATATAAATTAGGAGGAGCAGGATGAATGGGCAGGCAGTAATTTTTTTCCTTCTTTTTTGTATTGGGGTTCTTATACTGGTGATCTGCGGGCAATGGGCGTTTTTCCGGGCGGGAACGCGTAAAAAAATATCCGGGATGACAGGGGAACTGAAAAAAATACTGGATGAAGACAGGGATTCTTATCTTATGGTCTTTACGGATCAGAAGGAGCTTATGGGGCTGGCGGCGCAGATTAACCGGCTTTTAGAAAAACATTTGAAGACAAAGGCGGATTTCAACCGTTCGGAAATCGCTTCCAAAAGGATGCTGTCCAATATTTCGCATGATATTAAAACGCCTATGACAGTAGTGCTTGGTTATCTGGAAATTATGCGGCTGCAGGGAGGCGGTGACGTTGTAATGGTGGAAAAAGCGGAACAGAAAGCGCAGCATGTGATGGAACTGATCAATGAGTTTTTCACATTGGCGAAGCTGGAAGCAGGGGATATGGACCTGAAATTGTCGAAACTGGATATGGGCAGTGTCTGCCGGGAAACGGCAGTGGGGTTTTATGAGATACTCACAGAAAAAGATTTCCAGGTGGAAATAGCGCTTCCGGAGGAGGCTGTTTTTGTGCAGGGGGATCCGGAGGCTTTGCAGCGTATTTTATTGAATTTGATTTCCAATGCCATCCGGTACGGATGGGAAGGGGGATATTTGGGGATTACCCTGCGGGAAGAGGAAAAGGCAGTATATGTGGATATCATGGACAAAGGAAAGGGGATTGAAAAAGAGTTTGCGGAAAATGTGTTTGAACGTCTCTTTACGATGGATGATTCCAGGAGCCGCAAAGTGCAAGGGAACGGGCTGGGGCTGACGATTGCCAGGAACCTGGCTTTGCAGATGGGCGGGGATATTCTTTTGGAAAGCATCCCCTATGAAAGAACAACGTTTACATTGCGGCTGAGGAAATACATGCAATGACCTGGATGCCGGAAGGCTTTGCGCTATCAAAGCGCCCGATGGCAGACAGGTCATTTTTTGTATGATAGGATCCGGGCATAAAAAGCCCCATGTTCTAATAAAATCCGGGTACCGAAAGAAATTCGTAAGATTTTGTCAAGAGTTTTGAAAATATGGATTGGTAGAATAGTGACAGTAAAGAAAAGGGACAAACGGTTACGCAAAAGAAGCGCCGTAAGGCGTTGTTAAGAAAGGAGATACGAGATGCCATACATCATACAGACAAACCATCTTATGAAGAAGATAGGGGGCAAAGAGATTGTAAAAGATGTAAGCCTGCACGTGAAAAAGGGGGAAATTTACGGGTTTTTGGGGATGAATGGGGCGGGTAAAACGAGCATAATGAAGATGATTACCAACCTTTGGAAGCCGACGGGGGGGAACATTGAACTGTTTGGGGAAGCATTAACGCCTAAGTCTTATGAACTGCTTAAAAGGATGGGGAGCATAATAGAGTTCCCTTGCTTTTACGAACGGATGACCGGAAGGGAGAACTTGGAACTGCACTGTGAGTATATGGGTTATTACAGCCCGGGCAGCGTGGATCATGTTCTGGAAATGCTGGATTTGGCAGCGGATGCCGGCAGGCCGGTAAAAGGATATTCGCTGGGGATGAAAGAGCGTCTGGGAATTGCAAGGGCGGTTCTTTGCAGGCCGGAACTCCTTATTCTGGACGAACCGACGAACGGGCTGGATCCGGCAGGCATGAAGCAGATCCGTAACCTGTTAAAAAGCTTATGCCAGGAATACGGGATTACCGTTATGATTTCCAGCCATATTCTTTCGGAAATAGAAAGCATCGCCGATACGGTAGGAATTATACATCATGGTAAAATGAAGGAAGAAATCAGCATGAGGGCGGTGGAAGAAATGAACCTGGCCTATATTGAACTGAGCGTGGCGGACGTAAAAAGGGCGGCGTTTGTTTTAAGCGATAAATGCGGGTTTCATAATTTTAAAATGATAGAGGATAACATAATCCGGATCTACGACAAAGGAGCGACAGTGCAGGATTTGTCCAGGACATTGGCTTTGCATCAGGTGGATATCATAGCGGTTGGGAGAAAAGCGGAGACTTTAGAGGATTATTTTCTAAAAATGACGACGGAGGAAGATGAAAGATGTGGAAATTAATGAAATTGGAATGGAAGAAAAATAATTTAAAAAAATATATCTTTAAGGCAACCGTGATGACTATTATACTTTTTCTTATGTTGCTTATGACATCCGGGGAGCTGGACAACCAGGAGACGGTGGAGGCTTATGGGCAAAGCATGGTGTATGCAGCGGTGAAAATGTTTTCTGATATATGTTTTATCCTCTGCACCGCGGTGATGCTGGCTTCTGTCATCATTGGCGCATACCGGGATAAAACAATGGATTTGATGTTTTCTTATCCGATGAAAAGACAGAAAATATTGCTTTCCCAGATGTTGGTTGTGTGGATCTTCAATGTTACCGCTTTGATTTTATGCAAACTGCTGATTTATGGAGGCTTTTTCCTGGCAGGCTTTTGGGCTGATATTACGCTGCAGGGCATTACGTCCGGGGAAATCTTTGGCGAGGCGGCTTTCTGGCTGGAACTTGTCATGGATTCGGCGGCCATGGTAAGCATCAGCTATACAGTATTGTTTATAGGTATGCGGATGAAGTCCTCCAAAGCAGCCATTCTGGCGTCTCTTGCAGTGATCGTGTTGACCCAGGGGAATATCGGTTCCTATACTTTCATCAATAATATCCCTTTTTATCTGTTCTTGATGGTTTTGGCTGTCATCGCCGTCTTCCTTTGCATCTACAAGATAGAAGAGAAAGATGTGGATTCATGAGCGTCAGCCGATCATAAAGAACCCTGATTTCTTCAATGCAGGGCGCAGAGCCATGTAGACTGCAGTGGAAGCAATGGAGGAAGCGACGGCGTTGATGGAGGTGGAAGCGATGTTCCACGCAAGGGCAAGTTCAGCAGCCGGTTTCCCAAGGATGGCAAGTTTATAAAAGTAACCGGCCAGAGGATCGAAAATGGCATTGAACAGTAGCCCCCCGATGGCGGCGGCAAGTACCCATCTCCACACTTTCTGATCCTCCGTTTCCGTGGTGATATGACCAAGTTGATGCGCAATAAACCCGGTAATCAGGCCGATACAGAACTTGAGCAGGAAAGTCTTCGGGGCATAAACGATGTAGACCGGGTCGAAAAGGTCGCCGATGGTCATTCCGATGGCTCCGCCTAAGCCTCCATAGAAGCCTCCAAGAAGCAAAGCGCCTAATACGCAGACAGCATTCCCCAGATGAATGGAGGTAGCGTCCCCTCCGGGAAGGGTAATTTTGATTTGCAGGAAAGTAAATACGACATAGGAAAGCGCCGCTATGACGCCGGTAAAAATAATCTTTCGGATCGGTTCGTTTTTCATAATTCTCCTCATTTCTGCACAGTTATGCGCGGGGCAAAAGCGGCATGGCCGGAATTTTTTGAACGCGGGAATGCATAGAATGCGTATCTGCCCCATCCTTTTCTTTGTGTTCAGCCACAAGTATAGCACATAAGGAGGAAAAAATGCAGACCGATAAAAATTTTTTATTTCAGGGTCATGACGGTTATGCAGCCCGGGGAATGCTGCGCCCGGCCGGTTTATCTTACATCGTGTTTTGGATGGGATAATAGGAAGAGGAACCGGAACGGCAAACAGGCTTCCATCAGGAAATGACAGCTCCCATCATAAGGCGGCAGAAAATCAAGGGACAGGCAGGGGGAGGGAAGTTAGAGGTTGTAACAAAGGGGGAATACGGATATAATAAAAATAGTTTTCGGGAAGAACCGGAAGAAGGATAATGTTTGGCCGCAGGAACGGCTGGAAAAGGAGACGGGAAATGGAAGAAATCAGATTAGGCACGATTGGTTCGGGAACGATTGTACATTCAATACTCGATAACGTAAAGATTACGGATGGGATCCGGCTTGCAGCGGTATATTCCAGAAGTGAGGAAAAAGGGCGTGCGCTGGCAGAGGAATATGGGACGGATAAAGTTTATACGGATTTGGATGAATTGATGAAGGATGAAGAAGTCAACACCGTTTATGTTGCAAGCCCTAACCTGCTGCATTATGAGCAGACAAAAAAAGCATTGCTGGCAGGAAAGCATGTAATCTGTGAGAAGCCCTTCTGCACGAGGGCGGAACAGGCAAGGGAACTTGCGGCGCTTGCCAGGGAAAAGGGCTTATTCCTGGTGGATGCAGTGCCGACGGCGTTTTTACCTAATTTTGAGGTGGTGAAGAAGGAATTGCCCAAGGTGGGGAAGGTAAAACTCGTGCTTGGGAATTTCAGCCAGTATTCCAGCCGCTATGACCAGGTTCTGCAGGGGGAGGTTCCTAATGTCTTTAATCCCCGGTATGCCGGCGGCTGTCTGATGGATATTAATTTTTATAATGTATACTTTAACGTGGCCTTGTTCGGCAAACCGAAGGAAGCGATTTATTTTCCTAACCGGTACGGGGAACTGGCGGATACTTCGGGAATCTTGCTGCTGCAGTATGAGGGCTTTGTAAGCGAAGCGGCAGGGGCGAAAGACACATGGGGAGTGAACTCTTTCCAGATCGAAGGGGAAAAGGGTTACATTTATGTGAAAGGCGGGAGCAATAGGGTAACGGAGGTTCAGGTAGTTACGAAGGACTCGGAGGAAAGCTTTAATTTGCAGGAAAAACCGGATCCATGGTTCTATGAAGTGCAGAATCTGGCCGGATTGCTTCTAAATGATGATTACGATGCTGTTTACCAGGGGCTTGACGTTATGGAAAATGTAATAGAAGTCATTGAAAATGCAAGGAAAAAAGCGGGGATTCTATTCCCGGGAGACTGACACAAGAGCCAATGACCGGAAAGTTTTAAGCGTAACCCTCCCGCAGGCAAAAGGCCGGATGCGGGAGGGTTACATGTATCAGATGCCGATAAAGACTATAAAATCAGCCGGCAGATATGTTTTTATAACGTTACGGCATATTCATAATCCAGCATAAAGTTTGTGACGCCGTCCAAAGCCAGTTCCTTAGGGTCCAGGGCAAGGAGGCCGTCACGCACCTTTGTGTAAGAAACAGGCATATATTGATGCAGCATATTCATAGGAATCGGATATTCCTTTAAATTTGCAAACAATTGATCAATCGCTGCCGTTACTTCCGGCTGGCCGATATAATAGCGGGCGCGGTCAGAAAAACTATATTTTCTGGCAAGGGCAAGCTGTTTGTCATCCCCGTGATAGTGTTTCTGCCAATTAGCGGGCTGAGCCAGCATAACCTGTTCCAAGGTTTCGATAAAATTGGCGCGTTTTTCTTCCGGAACCAGTTCTTTTTCCATAAAGCTTAAGGCAAAGAGAGCTTCTCGCAGCCCATAAGTCAGGGCAGGACCGACTTTTAATATAGCGATGCCATCCTGCACCATGCTCTTTAGGCATTCCGCGCTCTGGTAATCCGTAGAATGGCCTTCAAAGCATACTTCGGGGTATTCTTTCAGCGCTAAGCAAAGCTGCACCGCTGCATCGTGATTATAGAGAAAGACTTGGTCATCGCCGAATTCCACGCCAGGCTGGACAACGACAGCAACCACATCTTTCCATCCCCCGCCAACGCCGGATTCTTCAAAAATACGTTTATAAGTAGCGACGGTATCCTGAAAAGCTGCCGGGCTGGTAACGGTCAGGCTGTCTTCCGCTTCCTGTGCGCCGCCCGGGATCGGGACTTCGCTTCCTATAATAAAGACGGGGCGCACGGCATCAGGATTTTCCGCTTTCAGCTCTTCATAACCTTTCATGGAGGCTTTGTATAATTCAGCGCCGCGGCGTGCGATCGTTTCGGTGGATAAGAGGCCTTCCGGATCGTCTGCAACCTTCATGCTGGTATCCAGATGGATTTTAGTAAAACCGGCTTTGGCATATTGGTAAACCAGTTCGGCGGATTTTTCCATAGCCTCTTTTTCGGGGAGATTCTGCCAGGTCAACGGCCCCAGATGGTCGCCGCCTAAGATAATCAGCTCTTTCGGAACGCCAATTTCATCCGCCATTTTCTGGATCATATCATAAAAGTCTTTGGGGAGCATTCCCGTATAACCCCCATACTGGTTTACCTGATTGGCAGTTGCCTCAATTAAAACGGGTGTGTGGAGCAGCTTTGCACGTTTTAAAATGATTTCAAGAGCCAAAGGGTTGGCGGTGCAGTAAGAAGGGATGCCACAATTTTTCCCTTGTCTGCGCTGTTCCATCATTTCCTGAATTGGATGTTTCATGTTTTTATTTCTCCTTTTTGTAAATAATCAGTAAAACATTTGCGAAATCCCAGGCTGTGGGAATATTCGGTAAATTTTTGGATAATGCGGATTATGAAAAAATGAATTAAGGCAACTGTGCTTTGCCCATGCAATACGTCTGCCGAACCTGATAGTTATGTTCAAGGACAACCAAATCGGCATCCATGCCAACGCGAATCAAACCTTTCCGGTTATCTATGCCAATGCAGCGTGCCGGATTGATGGTGCAGGAATTGATAGCATAGTTAAAAGGAACCAAAGCCTCTTCCACGAGAATCCGCAGCCCGTCGTTCAGCCGCAAAGTAGAGCCAGCCAGGCCGCCGGTAGAAGTCAGATGTGCGCTTCCATCCGGATAGATTTCGATTTCATTGCCGCCAAAGGCATAACGGGTTCCGGCAGGGGAACCTTTGCCCATCAGAGCATCGGATATCATAATGGAATAGTCAGGGCCTTTGGACATGAAATAGTTGTTCAGGGCAGCCGGGGTAGAATGGTTGCCGTCGCATATAATTTCACCGTACATCGTGCGGAAACGGTAAGCGGCGCCGACCAGGCCGTTGGCACGATGGTTAAAAGGGGTCATACCGTTGTATACATGTGTCATGGAACGGGCGCCGTGGGCAAAAGCCATAGCCGCCTGCTCGTAAGTAGCTGCGGAATGCCCGATGCTGACCGTTACGCCATGCTCTGCCAGATAATGGGTTAGGGCGAAATCATCGTCCGTTTCGGTAGCCATAGTAATATACCGGATATTTCCTTTGGCAGCTTCCTGGTAACGCTTGAATTGTTCGATGGTAGGCTTTACAATGTATTGTTCCGGCTGGGCGCCCTTGTATACCATGTCCAAATAGGGGCCTTCAAAATGGATGCCAAGAATCTCTGCGCCTTCATACCCTTCTTCCATAACTTTTGCCACATTGGCAACAGCTTTAGTCAGAACTTCCTCGCTTTGCGTGATGGTAGTGGCAAGGAGACCGGTTACGCCTTCATCCACCACACGTTTTGTCCAGTTCCGCAAACCTTCTTCATTAGCGTCGTTCGTGTCAAAGCCATAGGCTCCATGACAGTGGATATCCAGAAAACCGGGCACAATGCGTAAATCTTCATAATCCACATCGGCCGGCTGGCTGCCATAAGGAAGGACATCCACGATTTTGCCATCTTTGATATCGAGTTCAGCGGCCATGAACTGATCTGCAATCCATATTTTTTTACTTTGAATCAGCATGAAAACAAACCTCCTGTCTGAAAATTAAATGATATTCTAATATTATATCTCATTATAGCACCGAATAAGCAGATAAAGTTGTATTTTTTAAGTGATTCATTATTAGTTTTAGTAGCTGTATTGTTTTTGATGAATTTTCTGCGGTATAATCAGGATACAATATCATATGGCAGGATGTGCAATGCGTGGAAAACTGATAGGACAGTTTTTTAGCGCATTGCATTATCGCGCCAAAGACAATTTAAATAAAGGAGGACTTAAGTCATGAATATTTTTAACATTTCCCCGGAAAAGATGAAGGAAACCTCCTCTGTATTCACCCTTACTGAGATCAACCAGCAGCCTTCTACATGGAAGAAAACCTGCGCACAGATTGCAGGCTGCAAGGATGAGCTTCAGGCATTTTTAGACCAGGCGCTGAAAGCGGAGGATTTTGATATCGTGCTGACGGGGGCGGGAACCAGCGAATTTGTAGGGAATTCCTTGTATCAGGCATTGAACGCGAAGTATGGATATAAGGTAAAATCTTATGCCACCACAGATATTGTGCCTTCCCCGGAGGACTTCCTTTCCCGTACCAAACCTACCATTCTTGTAAGTTTTGGGCGTTCCGGCAATTCCCCGGAATCCATAGGGGCAGTGGAAGCGGCAGAGGTTGTCTGCCAGAATCTGTATCATCTGTTTGTCACATGTAACCATGAAGGAAGCCTTTCCAAAATGGCGGAAGGAAGGAAGAATTGCTTTGCCCTGAATCTGACGCCGGAAACCCATGACCAGTCGTTTGCTATGACATCCAGTTTTTCTAATATGTACATGGCAACTTACCTGGCATTTCATTTGGACAGGCTGGATGAGATAACGGCAAAAATTGACAAAGTCTGCACGGCAGCGGCCGGCTTTTTGGAGAATGACTATACCGTTGCGCAGGAAATTGTGGACGGGTTTGACTTTAACCGTATTGTATATCTTGGGAACGTAGCGTTAAAGGGCGTTGCACAGGAATCTGCGTTAAAGATGCTGGAGCTGACGGCAGGGCAAGTGGCTACGATGTATGATTCCCCTCTCGGTTTCCGCCATGGCCCCAAATCCATTATTGACGACAGGACATTGACGGTAGTATATTTAAGCGATGACCCATACCGCCGTAAATATGAACTGGATCTCATAAAAGAGATGAGCCCTCAGAGGAAGAAGAACCGCATTGCGGTAGTGATGAATACCCCTTGTGAAGAAGCGAAGAGTCTGGTAGACTATACAGTAGAGCTGAAGATCGGCGAACCGGTGGAAAATGTTCTTCTTGGTTTTGCTTATGTGATATTTGCACAGACTCTTGCAGTAATGAAATCCCTGTTCTTAGGGATCACGCCGGATAACCCTTGTCCCACCGGGGAGGTAAACAGGGTTGTGAAGGGCGTAACTTTATATCCATATACATTGAAATAGGAGGATACCACAATGGTAGGTTTATTGATTACCGGACACGGGCATTTTGCAACCGGGCTAGGATCCAGCCTGAGGCTGATTACAGGAAATACGGAAAATATTGTTTATGTGGATTTTGAAGAGAATCATTCCACGGATACATTGACGGAGAATTTGACCAAAGCTTTGGATGAGCTGAAAAACTGCGACGGCGTGCTTGTCCTTTCCGACCTTGCAGGAGGGTCGCCTTTTAAAAGCGCAGTAGAGTGTAAAGTTGCACGTCCGGATCAGGCGATTGAAGTGCTTGCGGGATCCAACCTTCCGATGCTGATCGAGGGTTCTATGGCAATGGCGGCGTTTGATTCCCCGTTGGATATGGCGCAATCCCTGATTGAGACAGGGAAGGACTATATTGTGCGTTTTAAGCTTACGGCTCACGAAGACAATGCGGAAGAGGATGGCATTTAAGTCATTTAGGTGAACGGATAAAAGAATAGATTAATGTTTTGCTTCAAAAGAATGGTTTGGAACATTCGCCTGAGGCGCTGGGAGATGAATTATGGGTATTAACTGGGAAGTGATTGGCTGGACGTGTGTGACTTTGGCCGTTATCATGGGGATTATTGGACTGATTCTTGCATTTATTTCTGCGAAAAATGTGCGTAAACGCAGAGAAACTTTGGGAGAGGTTCACACGGAGCTGAAAATTGGAAGTAAGATTATGTTTGCCGGAGGAATTTACGGAAGAGTTGTGGGCATAGAAGAGGAAACTGTAAATGTGGAAGTGGCCAAAAGCACAGTCATTCAGATTTCCCGGTTTGCGATTCAGGCTTTGATTGATTCCAGCGAGCAACGGGCCAAATAGATATTTCCGTATGTTATCTTGGCGATTGCTGCGAAAAACGGCCCCGCCGCCAGCGGTACTGCAGGATGCAGCGCTGCTGTTGCGGCGGGGCTGTTTTTTCATAATATAAGGAAGCTTTTTATAATTTATAAAGCATTTTGGAATATTCGCTGGGCGCCATCCCGAACTTCTGGGTAAAGGCCCTTGAAAAATAATGGATGGAGTTAAATCCCAGCATAAGGGCAATTTCACTGATGGTGTACTTCCCTTCGCATATCATTTGCCGGCTTGTCTCGAGCTTAAGTTCGTTGATGTATTTTTTGGGCGGTTGATTCAGGCTTTCTTTGAACAAAATCTGCAGAGAGGATCTGGAAAGGGAAAATTTCTGGCAGATTTCGGCAATCGTGACCGGTTCGTAAATTGTTTCGTCAATATAAGCGAGAATCTTTTCCAAAAGTTCATCCTGATAATGCTGTCTTGCGTCGGTGACGGAACGTTCGTTCTTTTTGCCGATAAATTCGGATTGAAGAAGGCGGATGACTGTCTCCTGAAGAAGGCAAAGCATCAGGCTGTTCATATAGGGGATCTGTGAAGTGCTTTCCATAACAAAAGTTTTAATTAATGTATGTATTTTTTTATCATAACCGAACACTTTGTTTAAAAGAAGTTCGTAATGTGTGCTTTCGACATCGTAGATGATGGTTTCCATATCGAAAATAATCGTTACATAGGAACAAGAGCAGCCGTCAGGGATCTGCTGTGTGTGAAATTGCCCGGGTCCGTAAATGATTAATTCACGTTCTTTTAAATGATAAGTTTTGCCGTCAATTTCAGATATCATGCATCCCCGGTCCACGTAAGTCAGTTCAAAGTAAGAGTGCTTTTCGCCGCCGAACTGGTAGCCCGCGTTACGGATGGAGTAATAATATCCCAGAATTTCGCTGATCCGGATGCGGGGAAGGATCCGCTCAAATAAATAAGGCGGGGAAAGGGATTCCACGACAGATAAATAGGATGTGACTGTAATCAGTTTACAGGTAATGTTGGATGTAACGGCTACAAGGGAAAAATAAACCCCGGGGTTTATCTTTACCAGCCGGTGGACGGCAAATGCCGTTAATTCATCTGCTCTTGGAACTTCGCCAACTAAAAGAGCTGCCATGCCTTCCTTCATTTCAAGATAAACTTCGCAATCAAAGCGGTAGAGCTGGCTTACGCAGCGCTTGGCGATTAAGTGCCAGTTGCGGCTGATCATCCCACATTGTTCTAAGTCTAAAGGTTTTTCATAAACAGCGCCGTATTTTTCAAACTCTGTACTTGATGTTTTTAATTGCATATAGAACCTCCATAACAGAACTAGTATATATTTTTTTGCGGAAAATGTCTATAAAATCTTAAAAAAAGTGAGAAATCAGGCTTTTGAAAACAGTAGGGAAAATGAGGGTAACGTTTTCGGGCGATTAAAAAATGTTATGCAATATGGATAGAATATCATAAAAAATCCGTATTTATATGTTGAAAAGGTAAAAAATAATTAAAATAATATTAAAAAATCGAAAAGAATAAATAATCTGTTGAAAGATACAAAGACTATTTTTGCAAAAAGAATTATAATAAACAAATCTGAATGGGATTTTCAGAAAAGAATCATAGTTTAAGGAGGGAGAATTATGCCCAATATTGTTTTGACACGAATAGACAACCGCCTAGTTCATGGTCAGGTTGCCACCCAGTGGTGCGGAAGCATCGGGGCAAACCTTATTCTGGTAGCAAATGATAATGTAGCAGGGGACAAACTCCGCCAGGGTCTTATGGATATGGCGGCGCCGAGTTATGCGGCTATGCGTTACTGGACTTTGGAAAAAACCATTTCTACCATTCATAAGGCATCTGACAAGCAGATGATCTTCATCGTTTGCGAGACGCCGCAGGATGTATTGAAGCTTGTGGAAGGCGGCGTGCCGATCAAAAAAGTAAATATCGGTAATATGCATATGGCAGAAGGCAAGCGTCAGGTTGCAGGTTCTGTAGCCGTGGATGACAGCGATGTGGCTGCTTTTGCAAAATTGCGTGAGCTTGGTGTGGAGCTTGAAATCAGAAGAGTTCCTTCCGAGGGCACGGAGAACATTGAAAAATTGTTCAAATAATGAGTAACTATTAATTATTAGAGAAAGGAGATTGTATAAATCATGGAATTTAATGCAATTCAGATTATTCTGGTTGGCGTATGGGCGTTTATCGTAGCCATCGACCAATTCGACTTGTTAGAATCTCTGTATCAGCCTATCGTATCGGGTGCGGTAATCGGCGCTATTCTTGGCGACCTTCCGACCGGTCTCATCGTAGGTGGTACATATCAGTTAATGACAATCGGTAACATGCCTGTCGGCGGAGCTCAGCCCCCCAATGCGGTTATCGGTGGAATTATGGCAACTGTATTCGCAGTTTCTTCAGGGCTTGACACTACGGCGGCAGTTGGTCTTGCAGTGCCTTTTGCATTGATCGGCCAGTATATGGTGACATTACTGTTCACGGCAATGTCGCCGGTTATGTCCGTAGCGGATAAGATGGCAGAAAAAGGCGATACAAAAGGTATTGTACGCTTGAATTACTTGGCAATGGGCGCGCTTGGTCTTTTGTTTGCTATCGTATGTATTGCTGGTCTGATCGGCGGAAGCGCTCTTGGGGTTACTTTAGACAAAATGTCCCAGGATTTTGCATGGATCATGGCTGGCCTCGGCGCAGCAGGCGGAATGATGCGTTTTGTTGGTTTTGCTACTCTGCTTCGTATCATGTTATCCAATGACCTGTGGGGCATTTACTTTGCAGGTTTTGCACTTGCAACAATTATCGGTTTCATCCCGGAACTGGGTGGTTCCGCTCTGATCCTTATCGCATTCGTTGGTATCGCAATCGCATTGAACGATTTCCAGACACGCGTTGCAATTAAGAAGAATGCAGGAAGCGCAAATGGAGGTGAAGAAGATGGCATCTAATAGAACACAGTATAATAATTTGACACCGGCTCAGCCGTTGGATAAAAAAACTCTGAATAAGATGGTATGGCGTTCACTGAATCTGCAGGCATCTTTCAACTATGAAAGAATGCAGGCGGCTGGATGGTTATATTGTATCCTGCCGGGTCTTGAGAAGATTCATGCAGATGACAAAGAAGACCTTGAGACTTCCATGCAGCACAACCTTGAGTTCTTCAATACGCATCCGTTCCTTGTAACTTTCGTAATGGGTATTGTATTGTCTCTGGAACAGCAGAAAGCGGACATCAATACTATCCGTGCGGTACGTGTGGCTGCGATGGGTCCTTTAGGCGGTATCGGAGATGCTATTTTCTGGTTTACCTTAGTTCCGATTACAGCAGGTATTACATCGAACATGGCAATTAACGGCTCCCTTGCAGGGCCTATCCTGTTCCTGTTGATTTTCAACGTTGTACAGTTTGGCGTACGTTTCTGGCTGATGGGCTGGTCCTATAAACTGGGATCCAAGGCTATCGAAATGCTGACAGCTAACGCGAAAGAGTTTACCCGTGCAGCTTCCATGCTGGGTGTATTTATCGTTGGCGCTTTAACATCTAACTATGGTGGAACAACGATCTCCCTGGAAATTGCAAACGGCGAAAGCCCGATCGTTATCCAGAGCATTCTGGATGGCGTGCTTCCGAAACTGATTCCGTTGACCCTTACCCTTCTTCTTTTCTATCTGATGAAGAAGAAAGGCTGGAAGCCGGTTGCTTGTATCGGTTTGCTGCTCGTAATTGGTCTTGTTGGAGCGCTGATCGGACTCTTCTAAAGTAAGATGATGAAAGCAGTTATATTTGATTTTAATGGTACTCTTTTCTTTGACTCATGCTTCCACATGGAAGCATGGTCAGAGATTTATAAAGAGATAAGCAATGAAGCAGATCAGGAACTGGATCCCGCATTGTTCTGCGGGCAAAATAATGATGAATTAATTCATACTATTGCCCCTGATTTGACAAAGGAAGAAAGACAGAAGGTGTCTGTCCGTAAAGAAGCCCTTTATCGGGATATCTGTCAAAGAAATCCAGAAAGGGTGCATCTGACAGCAGGAGCCGAGAAATTATTTTCGGAATTAAAAGAGCGGAGCGTTCCTTATGCTTTAGCTACCGCTTCCATTATAGATAATGTAGATTTTTATTTTGAGGCGTTTCATTTAGGACGATGGTTTGAGCGTGAGATGTGTGTCTACGATGATGGAGCATATGCAAATAAAGGGGAAATGCATCTGGAAGCAGCTAGAAGATTAGGGACGGCATTTTCTGAATGTATTGTGATCGAAGATAGCATAGGGTCAATACGCTATGCAAAAGAGAATGGTGCAGGAGTAATTATAGGCATTGGAAGCAATCCTATCCATCCTGAATTGATTCGAGCAGGAGCTGCGCATTGCATCTGTGATTTTACAGAATTTGATTATGCGTGGTTAAGGAACTGAAATCCCACAGGAGGGACTGCCGTAATACGGCAGTCTCTTTTTTTGCCTGATAGGAAAGTCCTCCGCAATGTGCCTTTATTTTTATTCTCTCCGTTGCCGGGTGATTTTGGAAAGTGACAATCTATCTGATAGAAGATGGTGAATTTGTAAACAGGGGAACGCTGCTAAGACAATCTGTCAGGGCAGAAGCGAAGGTATCCGTTCTGCTAAAGCTCTGGCAAGCAGGTCATGGCTTTTTTCGGTTAAATGCATATAATCATTGGGATGCATACAGATACCGGGGATTTTGCCTGCGTCCATAAAGTGACAATTAGTTAGCTTTGCAGTTCTCTCATAGTAAAAAGCTAGCTGGCGGGATTTTTCCATGCACCCTTTTCCCATTTCATTTACTACAAAAGTTGATAGATAGCCTTCTTCAATAGGGGCAGGGGCAACCAGAAGAATATTTGGCTTGTTGTTCCGCCATGCATCGGTAACGGATTGCGCTTTTCTCGTCAAACGTTCTAAGCCTTTGGCAATATTTTCGGCATTGCATCCGAACCGTTCTTTGGTATCATTGGTTCCCAGCATGATGATTAGTAAATCTACCGGTTCATGGCTCATCAGGCAGCCAAAAATGGCAGAAAGGCCGCTTAATCCTTCAAAAAGGGGATCTTCAAAAACAGTGGTGCGGCCGCTTAATCCCTCTTCACGGACGATATAATCTGTTCCCAGGTATTTTTCTAAAAGACATGGGTATCTTTGCGTATCATCGAATCTGCCGCCTGTTTCCGAGCAGTAGCCATGTGTATTGGAATCCCCGAAGCATATAATTGTTTTTTTCATAAATTATCCTTTTCTGTATATGATATAAATGGATCCTATAAACACAACCTTCAAAAATTCTTAAAGGGTTCCATAGATTCGCTATAGAGCCTATGGAATAAAGGCTTTGTGCAAAAGGAAAATGCATGTTACATTAACCGCATTTTTGTGCGGCTGTTATGATCTGTCCTTCATAATCATATCATCCATAAATGGAAATGACAAGGGGATGGAGAATGGACAAAGTAATTTCTTGATGGATGGCTCCAATAGGTATTGGGATGTTAAGGCGTAGGAAGTATGGGATAAAAATTTATAGAAAAGAATAAAATTTATTAGTTGACAAATGAGGCAGAATTGTGTAAAATAGCTATTGTTGATATACAATATATTTTCTGGATAAAAGAAAATATGAGGTTATGTTAATAATATTATATTTATGCGCGAGTGGCTCAGTTGGTGGAGCGCGACCTTGCCAAGGTCGAGGCCGCGGGTTCGAGTCCCGTCTCGCGCTCTTTTTAATGAAGCGGGAACGTTGATATTTACAGCGTTTCCGTTATTTTTTTGCCTTTCAGATAGGGAAGACAGTTTGAAAACGTTTCTATCTTGATTCCTTTGAAAAGGGTTTAAAAACTGGAAAGGGAAGGTAGCATGTGTATGTATTGCAAAGATAAGACAACAATTATATCAAATGATGCTTGACAATTTATAAAAAAGATAATATTATATATATGACCTAAAAAATATTTTTAGTCATAAAGGAGCAGAAGGTATGGCAAGGAGCTTTTCGGAATGGGAGAAGGAAAATATCAGGAGGAGTTTAGTGGAGGCATGTAAACAGAGCTGGGCGAAACATGGTTACAAAAAAACGGGTGTGGATGAGCTATGTAGGCAGGCTGGTATTTCTAAAGGGGCATTTTACCTTTTTTATGAATCGAAAGAGTCTCTTTTTTGTGAGGTTTTATGTTCCGTACAAGAGGAAATCTGCGATGCGGCATCTAAGATTATGGAGAACCGGCAGAATAAGCATGGCATGGCGGAAGCGATCAAATTGATCTACCGGGAATATCATAAGAACAATTTTTTGTATCATGCGGATAGCATAGATTATACGGTTTTGATGAACAAGCTGTCGAAAGAACAGATAAGAAAAGTCGAAGAATCGAATGACAGGGGGCGGCGGCTCTTTCTGACTCAGCCATATCTGAAATGCAAGGTGGATGCAGAGCTGGCGCTATCAGTGATTTACTCTTTGCTTATGAATATCAGGAATAAGGATGTTCTTCCGTACGGTCATATAGAAACTTTTGATTTTATGGTTGATCATTTAATTGACAGCTTGTATGAAGAATAAACAATAGAAGGCAAAAGGCTTAAAACTAAATTTTTGATTTGCAGGTTCGTACCCGTGGTACGGATTTGCACAAGAAGAAAGGAGCGTGTTATCAAAATGAAAATAGAAGTGATCAAAAGGAATGGCGGGGCTGTTGCAGTCGTGGATAGCGGGGAATGCCTGATTACGGATGTCCAGTCGGCTTTGGATCTTATCATGACCGTGAAGTATGAAACAGGCTGTACGGATATAGCGATCAATAAAGAGGCAATTACGGATGATTTTTTTATTTTAAGCACATGTTTAGCAGGGGAAATATTGCAGAAGCTGGTTAATTATGGGGTAAGATTTGCGGTATATGGGGATTTTTCAAAATATACAAGTAAACCTTTAAAAGATTTTATGTATGAAAGCAATCAGGGAAAAGATTTCTATTTCCAGCAGGATGCGGCGCTTGCCGTTGATAAGCTTTTAGGGCATGTTGCTATATGAAACTGGATGCTGTATACGGAGCATAAGCCGGGACGCATGATAAGAATTTGGCCGTTACGCAGGGGCAAACCCCTGTGTGACGGCCAAATTGAAATAAAAGGAGCTTATTGAATGCGGAAGCGGCTGATCAGTTGAGCCAAAGTTCTTGCCTGATTGGACAGCTCATTGGAAACTGCGGCGCTTTCTTCGGCAGCGGCAGAATTTTCTTGTATAACTTTGGATACTTCTTTGACCCTGTTTTCCACGGAAACAATCATTTCCGACTGCTGGCTGCTGGCAAGAGCAATTTCGTCCATCAGTATTTTGATGGATTGAATGCATTCATTGATGACCTGCATAGCTGAAATAGCAAGGTTTGAGGATTCTGTGCCTGTTTTTATATCATCGACAGGGCGGCCGATTAAGGCGCTTGTATTTCCTGCAGCTTCGGCAGACTTGGCGGCAAGGCTTCTGACTTCGTCCGATACGACAGAGAATCCCTTTCCGGCATCGCCGGCCCGTGCTGCTTCAACAGCAGCATTTAATGCAAGGATATTCGTCTGGAAAGAGATATCCTCAATAGTCTTTATGATGCTGCTAATCTGCGTGGAAGACTGGTCGATATTTTTGGTGGCTAAAATGAGCTGTTCCATCTTTGTATCCGCTTCGGCGGCATAACCTGCGGCCCGGTCAACCAGATCGCTGGCATTGCTGCAGCGGGCAGCGCTGTTCCGGATTTGTTCGGTGATGTCGGTGATATTGGCGGCAAGCCCGCTGATGGATTCCTCCTGCTGCAACGTTCCCTGGGATAATGTCTGGGCGCCGGCAGACACTTGGTCTGCATCATCATTTACTTGGTTTGCGATATAAGAAATATTCCGCATGACATCTGTAAGATTGGTGCGGATGCTTTTCAGGCTTTCGGAAAGGACTCTGAAATCCCCAATATAATAAGCTTCGTTTTTTGTAACATCCACTGCAATATTACCGTCTGCCATTTCTCCTAAAATCCGTCCGATGTCTTCAATTGTTTTCCGCAGGCAATCGCAAAGATGATGGATTGTCTGCGCAATCATACCGATTTCATCGGTTCTGCTGTAAAAAGATTCCAGTTCCTGATCCGCAGAAAGTTCCAAATTGCCAAGGCGCCGGATCGCTTTTTCCATGACCATAAGTTCCCGGCCTTCCCTATACAGAATAAGAAGCGTGGCAAGTATAATGAGCGTCGCCACAACAGCGCAAAGAATGCCGACGGTAATGCGCACATCCGCTACTTTTTCATAGACTTCCGCAGCATCGTCACGAACCATAAAGACCCAGTTCCGGTCTTTTAAATATTTGTATACGACGAGCTGTGTGACGCCATTTTCGTCCTGATAAGAATAGGTGCCGGCCTGAGTATTCCCGTCTTCTTTGATCCGGCGGATGATTTCCTGATAGCCGCTGTCAGTGGTCTGGGTATTTAAGAGCGATTCATCCTGATGATAGAGGTATGTGCCGTCTTCCACATTTAAGAATACATATTCGCTATGGGGCAGGCCTTCGATGTTCAAATTCAGCAATGCATCCATTAACTGGCTGGCATATACTCCGGCGCCGACATAACCGATACATTCCTGGCCTTCAAAAAGCGGATAGTACATGGAAAGGATCATGCTTCCGGTGCCTGGGGACTTCATGATGCCCAGATTTGTTAGCTGTGGCTGGGCTAAAATGGTATTGCGGAATTCATCCAATGATTCCCCCGTCCGGGTTGTCATCCCGATAGCCCCTTGGGAGGTATGCGTCAGGATATATGTAGAGGGGGTGCCTATGTATAGCCCCTCAAAGATGCCTTTAACTGCGGCAAAATCTTCCGTGTATTGCTGTCCTTTTTGCAAAAGAGCCGGGTTCTCCGGGTCAGCAAGAAGATCATGGACTTCGCTGCCTAGTGCAAAAGCAGTCATGTATTCTTCGGCAGAACTTACATAATCGTTAATGATGGAAGCCCTGGATTCTACAGCGTCAATCATTTGGTTGGTAATGTTGCTTTCCACCATAGAGGCAACGCGGCTGGATACAATGAACCAAAGCAGCAGCAAGCCTATAAGGGTGATTGCTGAAGTAATGATTCCAATACGTGTGGCAAGTTTCCGGTTCACTAAAAATCTCATAATACCCTCCTGTGATAAAAAAATAAAATTTTAAATTTATTAATTTTAAACTCTATTTTTGTATTGATAGAGTATAACCATACTTTTTCGCACACGGATAATTTTAGCATGAGTTACTCATGTTTTCAAGACTGGTTGTGCAACAGCAAGTTTTGTAACGGATAAAAAAATGGAGTGGAAACCGGCAGGGGGGGGGTTGGCAGATAAATGGTTATTTGAGACCGGAAGACGAAACATGGAAGCATTAATAGGGAAAAAGAAGAGGGGAGTATATGGGCTGCCAAGGGATTCTTTTGGCTTGAATGGGGTCATTTGTTTTACG
The DNA here is from genome assembly GCA_910576535.1 of uncultured Lachnospiraceae bacterium. Classification (GTDB taxonomy): domain Bacteria; phylum Bacillota; class Clostridia; order Lachnospirales; family Lachnospiraceae; genus Kineothrix. The sequence goes on from CAJTKK010000009.1 coordinate 50,994, forward strand.
GGCGGATGCCATTGCCGGGCATGATAGAAAATGGCAGATGAAAAGAACGCATATTTCAATGCTAAAAGGGGCAATTTTTATTGATTGACCGGACGCTCCCGCAAGCTGATGCTTGAGGGAACAAAAACTATTACTATTTTTCTTATTTGTTCCCATTTATTTTAGAAACAGGAGAGAGATTTTTCAAATAAAATTTTGCAAGGGACAACGAAGCGGCAATTTCCTGCTCGGGATATTGGGAGCAGAGTGACTGGAATAAGCGGTAATTTTGCGTCTGAAGCGGTTCTTGCATACCAAACAGCAGATAATCCATGCTGACATGGCAGACATGGGCGACTTGGGCCAGCACGTCAATGCTGGCAGTTCTTTTTCCGGTTTCCAGCAAAGCCAGGTAGGAAGTCGATATGTGTATCAGCGAGGAAAAAGTTTCCTGGGTATAATCCAGCGAAATTCTAAGTTCCCGGATCCGCCTGCCAAGTTCTTTTAAATCAATTAAATAATTGTCCATAAATAGCCCCTTATGGGATTGCAGACGAACCGTTTGCCGGAATCTGCAATTTCCCGTTTTTGCAATGAGTGATTAAATGTTTTCTATATATCATATCAATATTTCCATATGAGAATTATTTCTAATAGAAATAAGAATATTGACTAATAGAAATAAATATGTTAAGTTTATAGACACAACTGGAAAATGAGGAAGATATGAAATGAAAAAGATTCTAATTATCCTGAATTATTATTATCCTTATGTGAGCGGATTATCCGAATATGCAAGAGTATTGGCGGAAGAATTTGTAAAAAAGGGGAATGAGGTAACGGTATTGGCTTCCAATCATGGGAAATTGGCGGCGGAAGAAATGGTGAATGGAGTTAGAGTATTGCGTACTCCGGTCATATGTAAGATCAGCAAAGGGACGGTAAGCCCTGCTTTTTTATGGAAAGCAGTACAGCTTGCGAAGGATATGGATGTGGTGAACATGCATCTCCCAATGATGGAGTCGGGGATAATCAGCCTGGGGATTGAACCCAAAAAGCTGATTACCACTTATCACTGCGATGTAAATCTGCCTAATACAGCCTTTAATAGGCTGATTTTAAAATGCATTGATTTTTCTAATAATATCTGTTTAAGAAGGAGCAGTTATATCGCAGTACAGACAAAGGATTATGCGGTTCAATCAAGGATTGCCTATAAGTATAAGAAAAAGTTTGTGGAAGCGGCAACACCGATTAAGGATTATAACAGGAAACGGGTAAACAGAAAGGACGGGAGAAAAGTCATTGGCTTTTGCGGAAGGCTGGTAGAAGAAAAGGGGATTGGCGTGTTGCTCAGGGCATATGAAATTTTATGCCGGACGCAGAAAGATCTGACGCTGATCATCGGGGGAGATTATAAGGAAGTGGCAGGGGCAAATGTATATGCTGACCTGGAAAAATACATAAAAGAACATAAGCTGGAAAATGTGGTTTTTACAGGGAAACTGAAGGAAGAGGAAATGGAAGCGTTTTATTCTTCTTTGGATGTATTTGTGCTGCCAAGCATTAATTCGCTGGAAGCTTTCGGAATGGTACAGGTAGAGTCCATGTACTGCGGGACTCCGGTAGTGGCTACGGACCTGTATGGCGTCAGGACGATTGTCCAAAAGACGGGGATGGGTGTAGTAGTGAAGAAAAACAATGCGGAGGATTTGGCAAAGGGGATTCTTGAGGCGCTGCTGCATAAGGAGAAATATTGGAGGCCAAAGGAAGAAATCTTGAAATATTATGGAACTGCACACTGTGTATCGGTGTATGAGCGCGCTATGGATAAGATGATGGGATGACAAGGAAAATATGAAAAAATACTTGCAGATGATAAGGGTAAAACAATATATCAAAAATAGCCTGATTTTTATAGCCCCCTTTTTTGCGGGGACGCTTATGGAAGTTTCCGTTTTTTTGCATATGCTGGCAGGGTTTGCAGCTTTTAGCTTTGTCTGTTCTTCTATATATATTATGAATGATATGAAAGATGCGGAAAAGGACAGGCTTCATCCGGTAAAGAAAAGCCGGCCGATTGCATCGGGGGCAGTTTCCATGCGCAAGGCGGCTGCAGCCGGGATCATTCTGCTGATAGCCGGATACATGCTGTTAACTTTTGTTCAAGGGGAGTGGATAGGGGAAGCGCATATATATGTGCTGGCTTATTTTACATTGAATGTGGGATATAGTTTTGGGCTGAAAAATATTCCCATCGTAGATATTATGATTTTAACGTCGGGTTTTTTTATCCGTGTTTTATATGGCGCTGCGCTTTGCGGGACGCAGGTATCTAACTGGCTTTACCTTACCGTGATTATGATTTCGCTATATATGGGTACGGGAAAAAGGAGAAGCGAAAGGATAGGGGAAAGCGGGGAGACGACAAGGAAGGTTTTACAGTTTTACAGTCCTTATTACCTTGATAAAATCATGCAGATGAGCCTTATTTTGGCCATTACTTTTTATTCCCTCTGGAGTTCGAGTATGGCAGTGTCTTCTTATATGATATGGACAGTCCCTCTTGTCCTGGCTATTGTGATGAGGTATGAAATGCTGGCGGAAAGGGATGCCTACGGGGATCCTACGGATCTTATTTTTGCGGACAGGCCGATTCAGATACTAGTGGCAGTGTATGGGATGATCGGGCTGGGGATGCTGTATGGGAAACACAGGTTTTTGCCTTGACAAGCGGAAGAAAAAGGAGAATTATGAAAGTTTCACGGAAATATACCGCAGCGGCGGGGTTATTGTTGGGGGCATTGAGCTTTTTGGCGTTATATGGATGGGAAGTCCTGGACGTAACGAATGAAATCTGGCTTTTGGCGTCGGAAAGGGACCTTAGGGCGCATTATATAGGATGGGAATTTTTCCGCGAATCGGATTGGCATTGGCCGCTTGGGATGATGGACGGGATTATTTATCCCCGGCTCATTTCCATAGTATATACGGATTCTATACCATGGCTGGCGTTGCTTTTTAAAATGATTTCAGGGATCCTTCCTGGGACGTTCCAGTATTTTGGCTTGTGGGGGCTGCTTTGTTTTATGATGCAGGGGATGCTGGCCGGTTTCATTGTGGGCAAATATTGCAGGAATTTGTGGATGAATCTATTACTGGTGGAGTTTTTCGTTTTATCCCCTACCATGATATACCGTTTATATTTTCATTCGGAATTGGCGGCGCATTTTTTGCTGCTCATGGCTTTTATTCCCTGGATAGATAGAGACAAAATAGACACCGGTTATAAAAAATGCATATACTGGTCGCTGCTCTTTATTCTGACAGCAGGAATCCATCTTTATTTTATACCCATGTTAGTGATTGTGATGTCTGCATCTGTTCTGTATGATTTCCTGAAAGGGCATAAAATTATGCCTTGTATCATAGTCTGGCTGGTTCCTGTTTTGTCAGGGCTTTTTTCGCTTTATCTGTTAGGGGCGTTGTCTTCGTCCAGGGATCTGGGGTCGGAAGGCGGGCTGGGCATTTATGGGATAAATTTGAATACGTTGATTAACCCGCAGGACTGGGCGGGGCTTTTGCCTGCTTTGGAAGTGGCGACGATCGGGCAGTATGAAGGATATGCCTATTTAGGGGCTGGGGTATTGCTTCTGTCCGGGGTCTGTGCTGCAGAGTATCTTGTAAGCAGGAAAATAGATGGAAGGAGCCGCAAAAACAAGGAACTTATTTTTTCTTCTTTGTTCTGTATAATTGCAACGCTGCTTTGCGCAATAGGGCCGGTGGTAACGCTTGGAGATAAAATTTTGTTTGAAATTCCATACCCTTCTTTTGTCATCAGCATTCTGGAAATGTTCCGGGCGACGGGGCGTTTTGTCTGGGTGATTATTTATATCATCTTGACAGCTATAGCCATCCGGATAGCGAGGATGAATAAAAAATATAATTGCTATGTAATCATGGCAGGTCTTGTATGCTGCCTGGCTTTACAAGTCATTGATCTATATCCCATGCTGTTTCTCAGGAAGGGGGTAGGGAAGGAAAGCAATTATAAAGCAGAAGAATATAATGCCCTGCGTTCGCCGGTTTGGGAAAGAATTGGGGAGGACTATAAACATATTGAGATGATGGAAGCGGAACTGATGGTTCATAGCAATTATTTTGACAGCTTTTCCTTGGCGGAGTTTGCCGTAGAAAATGGCATGACTATCAGTAACTTTGCAGCGGCGCGGCCAACTGTGGAATTAAGGGAAGAAATTTTAAAAAAACAGTATGAAAAGCTGGAAGCGGGGAAAGCCCGTGACGATACGCTTTATGTCTTTGGAAATGCATTTGACCTTATGGGGAGAAAACCTGTCTTATATCTATATGATCTGGATGGGATTATTATCGGGTCAAAAAATAGGATTGAGGAATTGGACAAGCAAGGTCTTTCTTATGAAACGGACAGCATCAGCATGGATTTTAAAAGAAATTTATTTTATGCCGCAGAGGATGCGGAAAAAGTGGAGGGGCGGATTGTCAATTCCGGAGAAAAGCCGGGGATTATTTTATATGGCCCCTATACGGATATGAATACCGGCATTTATAATTTTCAGTTTGAAATTGATGTGTTAGCCGGGGAGGGCATGGCAGGGTATGCCGATGTAGTGTCCGATCTGGCTGCAAAGGAACATGCCAAAGTTTATTTTTCCGCTGAGGATTCCCGGATTGTCATGGAAGATGTTTTTTTGAATGGCGCGGAAGGCGTGGAAATCAGGATATATGCGGAAGAAGGCAGCGTCATATCGGTGAACCGTTTGAACTGTGAATATGACGGCGATTTATCCAATGTAAGTTTTAAGGACGGTAAATTAAAGTTATCCGTTTTTGACGAAGAATATTATTATAGGGAGGACATGGCAAAAGAGAATGAATCTATTAGGAATACCGGGACGGAAGCAGGCTGTGTCGTGTTTGGGCCTTATATTTATGTGCCGCAGGGTATTTACCGTACAAGCTGGGAGTATGAAATAGAACAAGCGGAAGAAGAAGTGGCTGGCTGGGTGGATGTGTGCTGCGATAGAGGAAAAACCATTTTGGCGCAGGAAGATATAAAAAAAGGGAGCGCTAAGATACAATGGGATCATTTCCGGCTGGATAAAGAGATTGAGGATCTGGAATTGAGGGTCCATATTCATGAGGGAACGGTGATAAAGGTGAAAAAAATAGATATGGAAATAGAAAATAGCTTTTGATCTTTATTTTTCCTTGAAACGGGGAGGTTTTTGGCACATGGGGGAAAGCAGGAAAAAGGAGTGGATGGAAAAACTGGCGCAGTTTGTCAGGTACGGCTTTGCGGGAGGGATATCCACCGCCGTCAATCTGCTGTTATTCTGGTTATTGGAAGCGGCAGGCTTTTATTATATCGCGGCTAACATTCTTTCCTATATTTTTGCAGTCGTACTTAATTATGCTATGAACAGGAAGTTTGTATTTGCGCAAGGGGAGGATTATATAAAGAAAGAAGAAACCAGAAGGCTGGCAAAATTTATGTTCATCCGGTTGCTAAATCTGCTGGCAGACAACGGTCTGTTCTATTTGTGCGTCAGTATTCTGGGAATGCCAGTTTATTTCAGCCGTCTGGGACTGACATTTGCAGAGATTGTTGTCACATATGCGGCAGTAAAAAAGATGGTATTTTGAGAAGCGGTTCTGTAAAAACCGCTCATTTACCATCTTGACAATCTGCCCATTGGATGTTAATTTTTATATATAGTATGTAACTGGTAAGCAGGCATTAACTATGCATAAATCTTAGGGATGTTTATGCACGTTGATGCTTTTTTTGGTGGATAGAAAATTTTCTGAAATTCATTGCCAAGCAAGGAACTTAAAGGAAGGCGCGCTTGGGGAATAAAGGGGCCGGCGGCAGAAAACATACCCCAAAATAGGAGGGACAGTCATTTATGAAAGACAAAATTTTTGGCGTATTACAACGTGTAGGCAGATCTTTTATGCTGCCAATTGCAATCCTGCCGGTGGCAGGCCTTCTGCTCGGCGTAGGGGGATCCTTTACAAATGAAACAATGCTGGAAACATATGGACTTATGGGCATTATGGGTCCGGGAACCATATTGAATGCTATTTTGCAGGTTATGAGTGCGGCCGGGGATATTGTATTTGCCAATCTGCCGATTATCTTTGCAATGGGCGTGGCAATCGGCATGGCAAAAAAGGAAAAAGAAGTGGCGGCTTTATCCGCTGCGATTGCATTTTTTATCATGCACGCATCCATAGGGGCGATGATCATTAACCATGGGGGGACTGAAGCAATGCTGGAGGGCGCGACTGCATCCGTTGTAGGAATTACCTCGCTTCAGATGGGTGTGTTTGGAGGTATTATTGTAGGGCTTGGCGTTGCGGCATTGCATAACAGGTTTTATAAGATTGAACTTCCCCAGGTTCTGTCCTTTTTTGGAGGGACGCGTTTTGTGCCGATCGTCAGCGGACTGGCTTACACGGTAGTCGGTATTTTGATGTTTTTTATTTGGCCGGTAGTGCAGCAAGGCATATATGCAGTAGGGGGCGTGGTTCTTCAGTCCGGTTATGCGGGAACATGGATCTATGGCCTGATGGAACGCGCTTTGATCCCTTTTGGGCTGCATCATGTATTTTACCTGCCGTTCTGGCAGACGGCTCTTGGCGGTACGATGGAAGTGGGGGGACGTATAGTGGAAGGGGCGCAGAATATTTTCTTTGCCCAGCTTGCAGATCCTTCCGTGGGGCATTTTGCAGTTTCAGCAACGAGGTTCATGGCAGGCAAGTTCCCGCTAATGATTTTTGGTCTGCCGGGTGCGGCTTTGGCAATGTATAAAGTGGCGAAACCGGAGAAAAAAGAAGCGGTGGCCGGGCTTTTATTATCCGCAGCGCTGACTTCCATGCTGACTGGCATTACGGAACCGTTAGAGTTCACCTTTTTATTTGTTGCCCCGGTCTTATATGCGGTTCACTGTGTCTTTGCAGGGGCTGCGTATATGCTGATGCATATTTTCGGGGTAGGAGTGGGAATGACCTTTTCCGGGGGGCTGATTGACTTGTTCCTTTTCGGTATTCTGCAGGGGAACGCGAAAACCAGTTGGCTATGGATTCCTGTAATAGGGGCCGTATATTTTGTCGTGTATTATTTTCTGTTTGCTTTCCTGATTGCGAAGATGGACTTAAAAACACCAGGCAGGGACGACGGCGAGGAAGTGAAGCTTTACCGCAGAAGCGATGTGGACGCCCGTAAGAAAGGCGGCCAGGGGGCGGCAGGGGATGCTGCTTCCGGAGACGATGCGTTGTCTGCGTCTATCTGCAGAGGGCTTGGGGGAAAGAAGAATATTTCGGATGTGGACTGCTGTGCCACAAGACTGCGCTGCACTGTCCATAAGTCAGAATTGGTGGATGATAATCTGCTGAAAGCGACCGGGGCTTCCGGGGTAGTGCATAAAGGCAATGGCGTACAGGTAATTTATGGCCCCAGGGTTACCGTGATTAAATCGAACCTGGAAGATTATCTGGAACATGCCCCGGAAGAAGAATATGTGCCGGAAAAGAGCGTCAAAGCAGAAGCGGCTGTGGAAAAAGAAGGAAAAACGGCGGGCAAAGTGAGAAAGACAGAAATAGTTTACAGCCCGGTAAAGGGAACGGCGGCCGATATCTCCGAAGCGCCGGACGAGGCCTTTGCCGGACGTTTGATGGGGGATGGGGCAATGGTAATCCCGCAGGAACAGACGGTGTATGCGCCGGAGGACGGGGAAATCAGTTTTGTCTTCGATACAAAACACGCTATTGGCTTTGAGTCGGCAGAGGGAACCGCTTTGCTGCTCCATATGGGGATTGATACGGTGAATCTTGGCGGCAAAGGCTTTACCGTATTTGTAAAAGACGGGGATAAGGTTAAGAAAGGCGATGCATTGATGAAGCTTGACTTGGAATTCCTAAAGAAGAACGCTCCGTCATTAGCTTCGCCGGTACTGTGCACCGAGCTTGCGGAAAACCAGAAAATCCGTCTTCTGAAGAGCGGCGGGATAGAAGCGGGCGAGGCTTTGTTTGCAATAGACACTTATGAAGAGTGAGTAAGCCCTATGGCAGCAGACATAGGAATGGATGAGTTTGCTTATGGGAATAAAAGGTATCTGCGGGGGATAAAAGCACATGTTCAGGGTAAAGAAAGCGTTAAACCATAATACGGTGATTGGCATTGGGATGGACGACAATCAGGAATATCTGTTAATTGGAAAAGGGATCGGCTTTGGGAAGAAAACCAGCGAAAGAATAGAAGCGCCTGAAGGGTGTGCAATCTATTCCCTGCATGAACAGACGCAGCGGGGATCCGCGGCAGAACTGATAAAGGGCATTGACCCGGTCTTTTTGGAAATTGCAGAGCAGATACTGAAAGAAAGCGAGAAAGTTTTTGGCAGAATTGACTGGACAATTCTTTTTCCGATGGCAGACCATATTGCATTTGCGGTGAAGAGGATACGGAATCATGAGCAGATCAGCAATCCGTTGACAAGCGACATCCGCGCGCTGTTCCATATGGAATATAAAACGGCCAGACATATTTGCCCTATCTTAAAAGAACGGCTGGATGTGGAAATAGATGAGCATGAAATCGGATATATTGCGTTGCATATCCATTCCGCTATTGAGGATGAAAATGTGGCATTATCCATGCAGATCGCCCGGACGGTCAGAGAATGCATCCAGCTTGTGGAAGAGGAAACAGGCCTGACCATTGATGTGATGTCCCTTTCCTATAACCGGCTGATGAACCATGTCCGCTATATGGTGGCGCGGGCGGTAAAAGGAGAGAAACTAAAACTGAATATGAACGACTACATGTCAGTAAAATTTCCGGATGCTTTCCGGCTTGCATCGACGATATGCAGGCATCTGGAGGCGTATTTGAAGAAACCGTTAGACGAGGTGGAGATTGGGTATCTGGCAATGCATATCCAAAGAGTATCGGAAGAATGATGATATAGGGTTCATTTGCCCAAAAGTCTGTCCGGCAGCGCCGCCGGACAGACTTTTGTATGGATAGGTTTTGATGAGCGTATGAATAGATACAAATTCTTAAACAAAATTTTCAGAAAATACTTGCAATAGATTTAAATATATTATATAATATCAATATGAAATAAAAGAAGAGAGAAAACAATAAGACAGAAGAAAAAAATACAGAAATCATGAAGAAGGGAGGACTCGGTATGATGGGATATATGCTAGTTCAATATTTTTCAGATACTGATTTTGGTCACATGCTGACGCAACCGGGTATTTCGAGGCCGCTTCACTGGTTTAGAAGGGGCGCACCGCCGGGAGTAGATGGCAGTGTCCGCACTGCCTGATAAAAAAAGAAAACCTCTTATGTATACTTTATGATAGATGATGAATCATGAGAAGCGGAGTCTTAGATGGTCGGCGGCTCTGCCGGGTGATGAATAGAAGAGAAAGCAGTATTGCCAGCGGGCGTTATGCCCGCTGGCATTTTTTTATGGATATACATATTTTCCAATGTACAAGCATATAAAAGCATAGGACAAAGTACAAGCGGAGGAAGGAATATGTATGAAAATAAACATGCCCGGGAAGTCGGGCAAATCTTAAAATGTGATACGGAGAAAGGGCTAAGCAATGCAGAGGCGGAAGCAAGACGGAAAGAATATGGGGAGAACTTGCTTAAGGAGCAGAAGGAGAAGACGAAGGTTGCCCTGTTTTTAGAGCAGTTGAATGACCCTCTGATTTTTATTCTATTTGTTGCCACTGCCATATCCATGTTCCTAGGGGAAATGGAGGATGCAATGATTATTGTTACAGTGATAGCAGTCAATGCATTCGTGGGAGTGGTACAGGAAGGGAAAGCGAGGAGGGCAATTGAAGCGCTGAAAAAACTGACAAGCCCACACGCTCTTGTGAAAAGGGGCGGCAGGCAGATGGAGATTCCGGCTAAGGAACTGGTGCCGGGGGATGTCGTCTGCCTGGAGGCAGGCCGCCAGGTGCCGGCGGATCTGCGGCTTTCCCGGACGGTGAGCCTGAAGATTGAAGAATCTGCCTTGACAGGGGAATCCGTGCCGGTGGAAAAGGATGCAGGATACCTGGCAGTGGGAAAAGCGGATATTGGGGACTGTAGGAATATGGCTTATATGTCCACGAATGTGACATACGGCAGAGGGGAAGGGATTGTGGTTGCCACAGGGATGGAAACCCAGATTGGCCGTATTGCGGACATGATTAGCGAAGCGAAAGAAGAGATGACCCCGCTGCAGAAAAGGCTGGCGGATTTAGGGAAATTGTTAAGCATTCTTGCGGTATGCATTTGTGTTTTTTTGTTTTTTGTGGCAGTGCTGCAGAAAAGGGACGTGGGGGATATGCTGCTGACCGCAATCTCCCTGGCGGTTGCGGCTGTGCCGGAAGGCCTTCCGGCTATTGTTACTATCGTGCTTGCCCTGAGCGTGTCCAGGATGGTAAAGGTGAATACAATCATCCGCAAACTGCCTTCCGTAGAAACGTTGGGGGCAGTCAATGTAGTCTGCTCGGATAAAACAGGCACATTGACCCAGAACCGGATGACCGTGAAAAAGTGCTATGCGGACGGGAGAATCTTCCCGGCGGATGGAATTGACGCAGGAAAGCATAGGGAATTGCTGCTTGGATGTGTTCTTTGCAATGACGGAATAACCGGGGAAGGGAACCGCATAGGCGATCCTACGGAACTGGCTCTTTTGGATCTGGCGGGCAAATATGGGATGAGAAGGGAAGAAGTGGAGAAAAGCTGCCCAAGGATCGGGGAAAAGGCTTTTGATTCCGACAGAAAGATGATGACTACCTTGCATAAAAGCAAACGAGGCAGAGTATCTTATACAAAAGGGGGAACGGAGGAGGTTCTAAAGCATTCTAAGTATTTATGGTCCCATGGGAAGAAAGTGGCTTTAACGGAATCTGCGAAAAGGGATATTCTGAATGCGGCTGGGCAGATGTCGGCGGAAGCGCTTCGGGTGCTGGCGGTAGCGGTGAGAGAAGATGCGGCGGAAGCGGAAGAGAGGGATCTGACCTTTACCGGGTTAGTAGGGATGATGGATCCGGCCAGGCCGGAAGCGGCGGAAGCGGTGAAGGCATTCAGGGGCGCGGGCGTGGATACTGTGATGATAACAGGCGATCATGTGGATACTGCCTATGCGATTGCAAGGGAATTAGGGATTGCCAGGAGCAGGAAAGAATGTTTGAGCGGCAGCGAACTGGATAAAATGGGGGAGGGTGAGTTTGCCGGGAAAGTGGAGTACATACGGGTATACGCCAGGGTTTCGCCGGAGCATAAAGTGAAAATCGTGAATGCCCTGAAGAAAAAGGGGAAAATAGTCGCCATGACAGGAGACGGCGTGAACGACGCCCCTTCCTTGAAGGCGGCGGATATCGGCATTGCCATGGGAATGAACGGCACGGACGTGGCAAAAAACGCATCGGATATGATTCTTACGGATGATAATTTTGCAACAATCAAGAAAGCGATCGAAGAGGGGAGGGGGATCTATGAAAATATCAGGAAGGCTATCCTGTTTCTGCTTTCCTCCAATTTTGGGGAAATTATTACCATGCTGGTGGCTATTCTTGCCGGATTTCCTTCCCCGCTGAAAGCCAGCCACATTTTATGGATTAACCTGATTACGGATTCCTTCCCTGCATTAGCGCTGGGGGTGGATGAAAATGACGGGGAAGAACTAATGAGGCAAAAACCAAGAAAGAGCGGGGAAAATCTCTTTGCCCATGGCGGGCTTGCCTGCACGCTTTGTTATGGGGCAGTAATTGCGGCAATCAGCATTACTGCGTTTCTGCAAGTACCCTATGGGGCTTTGGCAAGACAGGGGCTGCCAATCAGCCTGCATAATTTTGTCGCCATGCTGGGCATCCCCGATTTGCTGAATAAAGCTCAGACCCACGCTTTTACGGTGCTTGGCATGAGCCAGCTTGTCCATGCAATCGGTATGAGGGATGTGAATAAATCCGTATTTAAAATGAATCATTTTTCCAACCGTTCCATGATCTTTGCGTGTGCGGCAGGGGTCAGTTTACAGGCTTTGGTAACGGAAGTGCCTTATTTTGTCGGGCTTTTTGGGACGGTGCAGCTATCCCTCCGGGAATGGGGCTGGCTGGCCGCCCTCTCTGCCATGCCTTTGGCCGTGCATGAACTTCTTTTATTCGGTGGAATTGCGGAACGGGGAAGCAAGGAAGAAAGAGCGGGCGGCAGTGAGAAAAAGAATAAGGAAGATGAAATATGGCAAAATCCTTCTTCCCATCTGCCGGAGATGATGAGCGCTTCTTCCAGAAGAGAATAAAGCATTGGATGATTGCCGGGGCTGCGTTATATTAATTTTGAAAAAGCTAAGAAGAGAAGCAGGAAGCCTCCGACGACGGCAAAATTAAATTCCAGCCTGGAGGCCAGAAGGCGTCCGAGGAAACAGCCGCCGCAGACTGCAGCCATGCCGATAAGGAAAGTGAGGATGGCTGTGAGCGGAAGGGAGAACTCCAGGGAAGCAGCCCCTATCCCTGCCGCTGCACTGTCTGCGGAGAGGGCGAAGCCAAGGGAAAGGGCTTCTGCAGGGGATAAAACATCCACGTTGCTGCAGTTGACTTCTTTGATTTTCTTTTTTAAGGAGCTGTCAAAAATTTTTACCAGCGCTAATACAAATAAAATAGCAAAGGATAAAAGGGATGTGACGGAAGGGGGGATATATGCTTGAAAAAGGTTTCCCAGGATGAGTGAGGAAACGAGCAGCAGATCCGAAAGGGCAGCCACAATTACGGCGGAAAGGAGCGGGATTTTTACTTTATCTGCACCATAGGCAAAGCCGGCGGTAAAAGCATCGGCGGAAAGGGCAATGATAAGCAGTATAAGTTTTGAAACAGAAAAAAACAAGTGAGTTCACCTGCCTATATTATTTGCTTTATAGTATGTGGTTATGATATAATTGACTTCAAATTACATGAGAACGGCAGAGGGATTTTTCGTTTTTCCCTCCCGGGCTTGCGTCTGTGCTGCATCCGCCTGCCTGGGATACGAAAAAAGCAGCGCGGAAATGCAGGGAATGATGGACCACAGACAATATAAGACAAAAGAATTGCTAAAAAGATTTATCCCATATTTTAAACCATACAAGAAAACGCTTTATTTTGACCTTTTTTGCGCGGCGCTGACTACGGTATGCGAGTTGGCGCTGCCGCTTATTATGCGCTATATTACGAATGAGGGACTGTACCGTCTGGCGGAGCTTTCGGTAAGGACGGTTGGAGGGTTAGGGCTGCTTTATCTGCTGCTGCGTATCGTTGATACGCTGGCAAGCTATTATATGGCGGATATGGGGCATGTCATGGGGGCAAAGATCGAGACGGATATGCGCAGGGACGCTTATTTCCGTCTTCAGCAGCTTTCCAATACTTACTATAATAATACGAAGGTAGGGCAGATCATGGGGCGGATTACCAATGATTTGTTTGATGTGACAGAATTCGCTCATCACTGCCCGGAGGAGTTTTTTATTGCAGGGATCAAGATTTTGTTTGCTTTTGCCATCCTTGCAGGTATCAATCTTCCGTTGACGCTTTTCATTTTTTTAACCGTTCCGGTTATGATTGCAGTGTGCATGACACTGAACTTTAAAATGAGGGGGGCTTTCAGGAAACAGAGGAATCATATCGGGGAACTGAATGCCCGGATCGAAGACAGTCTGCTTGGGCAGAAGGTAGTAAAGGCTTTTACCAATGAGGAAGCGGAAAACAGGAAGTTTGAAAAGGACAACGGACAGTTTTTGGATATTAAAAAGGAAACTTACCGTTATATGGCGGCTTTTCAGGCGACTACTAAGATGTTTGACGGCATTATGTATTTGACGGTGCTGGTGGCTGGCGGGATTTTCATGGTGAAAGGGATGATTGTGCCGGGGGATCTGGTGGCGTATATGCTTTATGTGACAACGATGATTGCAACGATCCGGAGAATTATAGAATTTGCGGAGCAGTTCCAGCGGGGGATGACAGGAATCGAACGTTTTCTGCAGATTATGGATGCGGATATTGAGATCTTTGATGAGCCTGATGCCGAGGAAATGGTGGAGACGCAAGGGGACATTGTGTTTGAAAATGTCAGCTTTGAATACCCGGACGATCATAATATTGTCTTTACGGGGCTTAATCTTCATATACGGCATGGGGAGAAAATAGCGGTGGTAGGGCCTTCCGGCGGAGGGAAGACGACTTTGTGCAACCTGATCCCCAGGTTTTATGACGTGACAGGGGGAAGGATATTGATTGACGGGGAGGATATCCGGCATTTTACTTTGAAGAGCCTTCGAAAGAATGTGGGTATAGTTCAGCAGGACGTCTATCTTTTTTCCGGGACGATTTATGAAAATATTATGTATGGAAGGCAAGGGGCGTCAAGGGAAGAAGTGGAAGATGCGGCAAAACGTGCCGGAGCGCATGAATTTATTATGAATTTAAAGGATGGCTATGATACTTATGTAGGGGAACGGGGCGTGAAACTGTCCGGCGGGCAGAAACAGAGGATCAGCATTGCCCGGGTATTTTTGAAGAACCCTCCGATTATTATTTTGGATGAAGCGACTTCGGCGCTGGATAACGAAAGCGAATTTGCCGTGGCGAAGTCTTTAGCCAGGCTCTCTGAGGGAAGGACGACATTGACGATAGCCCATAGGCTGTCGAGTATACGGAATTCCGATAGAATTCTCGTCCTGACGGAGAAAGGTATCGCGGAGGAGGGAAATCATGATAAACTGCTGGAAAAGAAAGGGATCTACTATCAGTTCTATACCATGGCTAATGAATTAAAGTAACGGAAAGTAGACGTTTTTTGGAAAAAACGAAGTGTAAAGCATCGCGTAAAGACCTTTCTTTCTTGCTAATAAGAGTCGATTTTTGTATAATGAAAAAGCAAGCACGGCGCACTGAAAACAAGAATGATTCAAAGCGAGGAGAAAAACAATGTGGAGGAGAAAAATTTGCGTAATTGTTGGTGGCGCAAAAGGCAGAGGAAGCAGTCTTGTTGAAGAGTATGCAGGACGCAAGTATCATATCGCCTTTATGGATATCGACAAAGACCGCGGGAGGATGCTCAAAGAAAAAGTGGAAAGAGAATATGGGAGAAAAGTTTTCTTTTTTCACGGGGATGCGGACAGCGAGGAAGATTTGGAACTATTTGCGGGGGCGGTTATTGGCCAGTACCGGAAGGTGGACTGCCTCTATTACCGGAAGGATATTGCGGAAAATGCAAAAGAAATTGAAGAGCTGTTAAGAGATTGCTTAAAGAATGAGGGAAACGTAGAGAGTTTTTGCTGATTTTTGCCAAAACGCCGGGAATTTGGATGTATGAGGGGATTGTGGCTGTAGCTTTGCAACAGGCAGGGCTACATAGAGTTGCCTGTAGATCAGGCGGAAAGGCGTTCATATGAAATTAACTTTTATTGGGGCTGCCCATGAGGTGACAGGAAGCTGTCATTGTCTGGAAGCAGGGGGGAAGCATATTCTGGTGGACTGCGGTATGGAGCAGGGAAGCCAAAGCTATGAAAAAGCAAATCTGCCGGTAGAAGAAGCGATGGTGGATTATGTCCTTTTGACTCATGCCCATGTAGACCATTCAGGGATGCTGCCGGCTTTATACGCAAAAGGCTTCCGGGGGCAGATATTGACCACAATCGCCACAGCGGATTTATGCAGCATCATGCTGCGTGACTGTGCGCATATCCAGATGCAGGAGGCGGAATGGAAAAACCGGAAAGCAAAACGCCATTCGGGGATGGAACCCCATGAACCCATATATACGATGGAAGATGCGGATGGGGTAATCAAAAGGATTGTCCCATGTAAATATAATCAGGTGATTGATTTATGTGAAGGGGTGAAGATACGTTTTACAGACGTAGGGCATCTGCTGGGTTCGGCCAGCATTGAGGTGTGGATGTCTGAGGGCGGGGAAGAAAAGAAAATCGTATTTTCCGGTGATTTGGGGAATATTGACCAGCCGCTGATCAAAGACCCTATTTTAACGGAGGAAGCGGACTATGTGGTAATAGAATCCACGTACGGAGACCGGATACATTCTGCCGGACGGCCGGATTATGTAGGGGATTTGGCAAAAATACTGCAGGAGACATTTAGAGCGGGGGGGAATGTGGTAATTCCTTCCTTTGCAGTGGGAAGGACGCAGGAAATGCTGTATTTCCTGCGCCAGATAAAGGAAGAGCGAAGAATAAAAGATTTCCCTGATTTTCCTGTTTATGTGGATAGCCCTCTGGCGGTGGAAGCAACGGAAATTTTTCAAAGAAATGTAACGGAATGTTTCGATGAAGAAGCTATGGATTTGATACATCGGGGAATCAACCCCATCCGTTTTCCGGGGCTTCATCTGACGATTACCAGCGAGGAGTCAAAGGCAATTAACTTTGACCATGCGCCTAAGGTTATCATTTCCGCGTCCGGCATGTGCGAGGCGGGGAGGATCAGGCATCATTTAAAGCATAATTTGTGGAGGCCGGAGTGTACGGTCTTGTTTGTAGGATATCAGGCTAACGGTACGCTGGGAAGAGTGTTGCTGGAAGGCGTAAAAGAGGTAAAGCTTTTTGGCGAAAAAATAGAGGTGCGCGCGGATATCAGGGCGCTGGCGGGGATCAGCGGACATGCGGATAAGGATGGGCTGATTCACTGGGTGAAAGGCTTTAAGAAAAAGCCGGAAAAGGTATTTGTGGTGCATGGGGAAGGCAGCGTATGCGAGTCGTTTGCCGGCTGCCTGGAAAAAGAGCATGGAATCAGCGCTTATGCCCCATATAGCGGCACATGCTTTGATCTTGCCGCCGGAAAAGCAGAATATATTGCGGCTCCAAAACCGGTACAGAAGAGGCGCGCTGTTCCGGATGTATTTAACCGTCTTGTTGCAGCAGGACAGCGTCTGTTGGCGGTGATCCGTAAAAATGAAGGAAGCGCCAATAAGGATTTAGCGAAGTTTGCAGACCAGGTGAATTCCCTTTGCGATAAGTGGGACAGATAACGGTTTGGCAAAGAAGGGAGAATGAATGAGCCTGGCGGACAAAATATTTATTGATATGTGTAAAGATATACTGGAGAACGGAACGAGTACGGAGGGGGAGAAAGTGCGGCCTCATTGGGAGGACGGGACACCGGCTTATACGGTTAAAAAATTCGGTGTGGTAAACCGTTATGACTTGTCAAAAGAATTTCCGCTGCTGACATTGCGTAAGACGGCGTTGAAAAGCGCAACGGACGAAATGCTTTGGATTTGGCAGAAAAAGTCTAATAATATCAAGGACTTACATAGTCATATCTGGGATGAATGGGCGGATGAAGACGGAAGCATCGGCAAGGCATATGGCTATCAAATGGGAGTGAAACACCAGTATAAGGAAGGCATGATGGATCAGGTGGACAGGGTAATTTATGATCTGAAACATAACCCGTTCAGCCGCCGCATTATGACGAACTTGTATGTGCATCAGGATTTGCATGAAATGAATCTGTGTCCGTGCGCTTATAGTATGACATTTAACGTGACGCAGGAAAAAGGGCGCGGGGGTCTGGTTTTAAATGCAGTGCTGAACCAGCGTTCCCAGGATGTGCTGACGGCTAATAACTGGAATGTAGTGCAATATGCGGTGTTAATGCACATGCTGGCGCAAGTGTGCGGCATGAAAGCAGGGGAGCTGGTGCATGTGATTGCGGATGCCCATATTTATGACAGGCATATCCCGGTCATCGAAGAGCTAATTGGGCGTGAGCCGAAGGAAGCCCCGGTTTTTAAACTCAATCCTGATATTCATGATTTTTATCAGTTTACGCGTAACGATGTAATGGCGGAAAATTATCTGGCGGGTCCCCAGGTAGAGATTCCCATTGCGATTTAGATAAAGGAAGGAAGTATCTGATGAACTTAATTGTTGCAGTAGATAATCATTGGGCAATCGGCAATAAAGGGAATCTGCTTGTAAGGATACCGAATGACCATAAATTTTTCCGGGAGGAGACAACAGGGAAAACAGTCGTGCTTGGACGGAAGACCCTGGAGACATTTCCGCAGGGAATGCCTTTGAAAAACAGGACAAATATTATCTTGTCTTCCGACCCGGATTATAGAGTGAAGGATGCCATCATAGTGCATAGCATAGAGGAACTGTTAAGAGAATTGGAAAAGTATGAGAGCGGGGACGTTTATATTATCGGAGGGGAAAGCGTGTACAGGCAGATGCTGCCTTACTGTGATGTGGCGCATGTGACCAAAATTGACCACAGGTATGAGGCGGACAGCTATTTTCCTAACCTGGATCGGATGGACGAATGGGAGATTACAGCGGACAGCGAGGAACAGACATATTTTGATATTGCCTATCAATTTGTGAAGTATGAAAGGACGGGGAGGCGGGTTCCTGATCCAAGATAAGATAGGACGCAAGAAGATCTGCCGGGCAGTGCGCTGCCCGGCTGTTTTATACTTCCTCTTTGTGGCGCTGTATGTAGTAGAATGCGTACTGCTGCATAATCCCGGCGTTATTTTGGTACATTGGAAAAGGGTTATGGCCTGCGTATTTTTCTTCAATGATTTTATGGATCCATGTGTCAACGGGTGCGCTGGACATTCTGCCATAAGCAAACAGCATCACACAGCTTGCCACTTTATCGCCGACGCCGTGAATTGTCTTCAGCATGGACAAAAGGGATGTGTCGTCAAGGGAATCCCAGCTTTTTAGCAGCATATGGTTGCCGCCAACCGTGGAGGCGGCATGCTTTATGTATGGAATGCGGTAACCAAGCCCGCAATCCGCTAAAGAAGAGTCTGTAGCTTTGGAAAGGATAGAGGCTGATGGAAAAGCATGGATATCTTCGTATTCTGTATGAATCACTTCACCATACGATCCGGCAAGGGCTTCTACCGCTTTTTTGATGGCAGGAATGCTTTTTCTCTGGGAAATGATGAAAGAGGCCAGTGTTTCCCATGCATCTTGGCGGAGGATACGGATGCCTTTTCCAAAGTCTGCGGCTTTTTCCATAAAGCCGTCAGGGGCAATGCTGTCCCGGGCATATTTGTAATTCCTCTTTAAATCAAAATAGGGGATCCAGGTTTCTTCCCATTCTTTTGGCGTACAACTGACGCTGTACTGGGCGGATGATTCCGGCTTTATATAAATGACATTTTTTCCGGTAATAAACCGGTATGCGCCATGGATCTGCCGGCAGCGGAAACATTGTCCGCTGTCAGCTATTTTCTGTAAATCAAAATCATCAAGCATAGTTATAATCATGATTTTTCCTCTTCTGAATTAGACTGCAGCCGCTCGGGCGATTGGCTGCGGAAGCTAAGCTTGCCTTAATATATCATATCTTATAAGAAAAAGAAAGATGCATGGCGCGTGTGGGAGCAAAGCTGCGTGGCCAGGGGTTTTAAAGACGGGAGTGCGTGAAACGTAGTTTTGTCCTTGACTTTTACTGTAAAAAGTATAATAATATGTAAGAAAATGTTGCGTTTATGAATATATAAAAAGTTATGTATTTCCTATACTTCAGAAAGGATGACGTCATATGGGAAAGAAAAATTTGGATTGGGCAAATATGGGCTTTAACTACATTGAGACGGAGGAAAGATACGTTTCCGATTATAAGGACGGGGCATGGGATGAAGGCCGGATGACTAAGAACTCCATGGTGTCCATCAATGAATGTGCGGGTGTGCTTCAATATGCCCAGACAGTTTTTGAAGGGATGAAAGCTTATACGACACAAGACGGGCGTACAGTAACTTTCCGTCCGGATTTGAATGCAGCGCGTATGGCGGATTCGGCAAGAAGGCTGGAAATGCCGGTATTCCCGGAGGAACGTTTTATAGATGCGGTCATCCGGACAGTAGCGGCAAATCAGGATTATGTCCCTCCTTTTGGTTCAGGGGCGACGCTGTATATCAGGCCATATATGTTCGGATCAAACCCGGTGATTGGAGTAAAACCTTCGGATGAATATCAGTTCCGGGTATTCACAACTCCGGTAGGACCTTATTTTAAAGGAGGGGTAAAACCTCTTACGGTTTGCGTCAGCGATTTTGACCGTGCGGCTCCGAGGGGAACCGGGCATATTAAGGCAGGACTGAATTATGCGATGAGCCTGCATGCGATCCAGACGGCACATAGGGCTGGGTTTGATGAAAATATGTACCTGGACGCAGCTACGAGAACGAAAGTGGAGGAAACCGGCGGGGCGAATTTCCTGTTTGTGACAAAAGACGGGAAGGTGGTAACTCCTAAGTCGGACAGCATTCTTCCTTCCATTACAAGACGCTCCCTGATGTATGTGGCAAAGGAATATTTAGGGCTGGAAGCGGAAGAGAGGGAAGTGCTTTTTGAGGAAGTGAAAGATTTTGCAGAGTGCGGGCTTTGCGGGACGGCGGCTGTGATTTCTCCGGTAGGGAAGATCGTAGACCATGGAAAGGAAATCTGCCTGCCGAGCGGCATGGACGGCATGGGACCGGTAACACAGAAACTGTACGACACACTGACCGGTATTCAGATGGGCAGGATCGAGGCGCCAAAAGGATGGCTTGTAGAGATAAAATAAAGGAAAAGATGGAAGTTATTCCATCTTTTTTTCTGATAAGAAAACAGTGCGAAAAGTTTCCGGTTATATATCCGGCGGATGGATTAGTTTTGCAGGAGCCTGATCCGGACTAAGCGGGAAAGGGGCATAGGAGGGAAATGGGAATAAAATTAATGAAGGATTATCCGTATCTTTATGAGACGCATCTTCATACGGCGCAGGGAAGCGCCTGTGCGAAGAATAAGGGAGGGGAGATGGCAAGAGCCTGCAAAGCGGCGGGCTATACCGGGATAATAGTGACGGATCATAACTGGGGCGGAAATACAGCGGTCAGCCGGCATCTGCCTTGGAAAGACTGGGTCAATGAATTTACAAAAGGTTATGAGGATGCGAAGCAGGCCGGGGATGCCATTGGCCTGGATGTTTTTTTCGGATATGAGGCGGGATACCAGGGAACGGAATTTCTGATTTATGGGTTGGATAAGGAATTTATGCTTGCCCATGAAGAATTGCGGACAATTACGGTGGAACAGCAATATGAGCTGATTCACGGGGCAGGAGGAATGGTGGTACATGCCCATCCGTTCCGGGAGGAACGTTACATCCCTAAGATCCGGCTATACCCGGGGTACGTGGATGCAGTGGAAGGGATTAACGCGACGCATTCCAATCATAAAAGCAAGGCGCATCATAATAAAGCATATGATGATAAGGCTATTGACTATGCAGGACAATATGGTTTCCCCGTAACGGCAGGGTCGGATATCCACTGGACAGATTTATTTGGCGGAGGAATGGCGTTTAAACGGAAGATGGAATCTATACAGGACTTTACCGAAGCAGTATTGGGCGGAGAAGATTATGTATTGACAAACGGGGAGTCCTGGTTTGCGAAGGATGGAAGAAAAATAGGGGACTGTTTTTCTGATATACCTTAGAATCTGATATGGAGGTTGGATTATGAAAATTGTGCATTCAGGGGATTTGCACATTGGCAAGGTTGTGAACGGTTTTTCCATGATAGAGGATCAGCGGCATATTTTAAGGCAGATTTGTAAAATCTCCCGTGAGGAAAGGGCAGATGCTTTAATCCTTGCGGGAGATATTTATGACAGGGCGATTCCTCCCGCAGAAGCAGTAACGCTGTTCAATGATTTTTTGACTGATATGGTCAGAGAAAAGATCCCGGTTTTTATGATCAGCGGAAACCATGATTCACCGGAGCGGATTGGGTTTGCCGATGAGATTTTAAAAGATAAGGGGATTTATATTGGTGGGGTTTATAAGGATAAGCTGAAACAGGTGAGGATTAGGGATGCATATGGAGAAGTGACCTTTGTTTTGATGCCGTTTGTCAAGCCGGCGGCGGCAGGGGCAAAAAACAGCGGGGAGGCAGTGGGGAATATGCTGTCAAAGGAAAAGAGGGAAGACGGAAAAGAGATGGAAGAAAGGAGGGTGTTGGTTACCCATTATTTCGTGACGGATCATGGAAAGGAGCCGGAACTTTCCGATGGGGAGACGGCAATCCATGTGGGAGGCCTGGACAATGTGGAATGCTCCTTGCTTGACGGGTTTGATTATGTGGCGTTGGGGCATATCCATAGAAATCAGCAAATAGGAAAGAGGCAGATATATTATGCGGGATCCCCTTTGGTTTATTCTTTTTCGGAGGCGGGGCAGGAAAAAGGAGTGAATCTGGTGGAACTGGGAGAAAAGGGGAAGCTGTCAGTGCGCCGGATTCCATTAAAACCGCTGCATGAGATGCGGAAAATCAGAGGAAACCTGCGGGAACTGATCCGGCCGGAGATAGTGGCAGCGGCGGATGCAAGGGACTACATTAAAGCAGAGCTGACGGATGAAGGGGAGCTGGTTGACCCGATCGGTACGCTTAGAAGCGTGTATCCGAATGTAATGCAGATTGTGCTGACAAAGAACGAAAAAAAGGAGAGTATGGATTATACAAGCCGCCTGAAAGAAAAGAGGAAAAGCATCCCCCGGCTTTTCAAAGATTTCTATGAGATGATACGTGGGGAAGAATTAGACGGGGAACGGATGAAAGTGGTGGAAGAGGCGGCCAGGGAAGCGGAGGGAATGGAAATATGAAACCCAAAAAACTGATTCTTTCCGGCTGGGGACCCTACAAAGGATTGGAAGAAGTGGATTTTTCCAAATTAGAGGACAGAGGGATTTTTTTGATTACGGGGGCTACCGGGGCGGGAAAGACAACGATTTTTGATGCGATTGCTTATGCTCTTTATGGAAACCTGAGCGGGAGTATGCGGGAAAAAAATAGTGTACGCAGTGATTTTGCCGGGGAAGATACGGCGACCTTCGTGGATTTTCTGATGCAGCATGGAGGGAAAGAATACCGCATTGTAAGAAACCCGGAGTATATGCGGCGGAAGAAAAAAAGGGCGGGGAAAAGCGGTTATACGAAAGAAAAGGAGAAAGCCGTTTTGTATCTGCCGGATGGGAAGACGGTGGAAGGCAGTCATGAGGTGAACCGGAAACTGCAGGAAATCCTGATTTTGGATTACCGGCAGTTTAAACAGATTTCTATGATCGCCCAAGGGGAGTTTGCCAAGATTTTAACCGCTTCCCCTGGGGAAAAGACGAAAATCTTCCGGGAGATTTTTTCTACCTCGGTCTATGACAGTTTTGCGGGAATATTAAAAAACCGTTCCGGGGATATTTATAAGCGCATGATGGAATACAGAAATAAAATGGATGAAGATATCCATATGCTTTGCATGGGCGAAGCAGGGAAAGAAGAAGAGTTTGCCTGGCTTACGGAGGCGGAAAGCTGCAATTACGGAAAAGTCCTGCAGGGGCTGGAGGCAGTGGCGGGGCGGTATGAGGAGACATGGAAGGAAGCGGAAAAAAATTATTCCGCGTATGAAAAGGAATTGGCAGCCTTAGAGGAAAAAAGAAAGGAAGCGGAGCAGGTCAACGGGAAACTGCAGCGATTGGAAGAACTGCAAAAAGAAAAACAGGAACTGGAACGTGGCAAAGCGGAAATTGACCGGGCGGAACGGGGACTGAGGGAGGCCCGGAAGGCGGCAGCTTTACGGGAAGACTATATTCATTGTAAGAATGCAGGGGATTTACTGGTATCCATGGAAAGAAAAAGGGAAGAATACAGAAAGGAGCTGGAAGCTTATGAAAAGGAACGGGAAAAGCGGAGAGACTATTATGAGAAGCGGGAAAAGATCCGGTCATTCTATGAACTGATGTCTTCCTATAAAGAAAAGAAGAGCCTGCAGAGGGAACTGGAACGCCAGGCGAAGAAAAAAAGGGAAGCATTGGCAAACCTGCAGGAACTTTATATCCGGCAGGAGAAGATGACGGAACAGAGGAAGCGGGAGTTTGAAACAGCGGATTTGGCGTATAAAAGGGCGATAGTGGGAATTGCCGCCCGGCTGGTGCGGGAAGGGGAACCATGTCCGGTCTGCGGTTCCTTAGAGCATCCCCGCGTGGCGGATGCAGCCAGGGAGGTCATGGATGAAGAAGGACTCCAAAAGCTGCAAAGCATTTATGAAACGGAAAGGGAGCGGATGATGGAGCTGCACGGCAAAGCGGCAGGCTGCAGGGCGGAAGCGGAAAACCAAAGGAGGCGGCAGGAAGAAGGGAAAGAAGAACTGGAAAAATTAAAGTCTGATATCGAGGGGATCCCGGAAGAAATACAGGAAATGGCAGGCGCCATGACGAATAAAGAATACGAAGAAGTCCTTCAATATTATCATACACTGCAAATACAGATAGAAGAAAAGAAAAAACAGCTTGCCAAGGAAACGGGTGAGATTAAAGAACAAGAAAAAAAGAAAAAGGAACTGGAAGAAAAATTTACAGAGGAATACCAAAATGCCGGATTTGAATCCAGGCAGCAGTTTGAGGCTGCCCTTTGCCCGGCAGGGGAAATGGAAAAAAAGGAAAGGCAGATAAAAGAATATTATGCCAAAATGCAAGCGGCCGAAGGCAGGCACGCTATCTTGAGGGAAGAAGTAAAGGGGAAGGAGAAAGAGGATCTTTCCCGGCTGAAAGCTTTGTGGGAAGAAAAGAAAGGGAAGAAGCGGCAGGCGTTTGATTTACTGAACGCCAAAAATCATAATTTGCAGGAAATCAGGAAAATCGGGAAATCGTTGAAAGAAAAAGAAAAGAAATTAAAAGATCTGGAAAAGGAATATGGAATTGTGAAAGACCTGGACAATATGGCCTCGGGGAATAATGCAAGGAAGCTTGTCTTTGAGCAATATGTTATGGCAGGCTATTTTGAAGAGATTTTAAAGGCGGCAAATATAAGGCTGGCAAAGATGTCAGGGGGACGCTATGAACTGTCCAGGATAGAAGAAGTCAGTGACGGGCGGGTTAAGGATAACCTGGAAATGCAAGTATTGGATTACTATACCGGAAAGCGGCGCCCGGTAAAAACATTATCGGGAGGAGAATGCTTTAAGGCGTCTCTTGCCCTTGCCCTGGGCATGAGCGATGTAGTCCAGGGATACAGTGGCGGTATCCGTGCAGATACATTGTTTATTGATGAAGGGTTTGGCGCTTTGGACGGGGAGTCATTGGAACAGGCCTGCCAGACGCTGATGTCTTTGGCAGAAAAGAATAGGCTGATAGGAATTATTTCCCATGTACCGGAGCTGTCGGAAAAAATTGAAAAGCAGATTATAATTACGAAAACAAATGTAGGCAGCAGGGTGGAAGTTGTGGTATAGTTGAGTTGGGTTAAGTGCTACAGCTATGCGCAGGGGATGCTGCGCCGCCGGAAACTGAGAATATGCGGGAGCATTGGGGTATAACGGGCAATTGCCATGCAATCCCTACGGTTTTGATCTTTGGCTGTTTAGCAGGGGGAAGCGGGAAAAAAGAAGACGAGGTGTCGGATATGGAAAATAGGTATGATGTAATTATTATCGGGGCAGGGCCGGGAGGTATCTTTTGCGCTTACGAACTGATGCAGCGGAAGAAGGATCTGAAGGTACTGCTTGTAGAAAAAGGCCGCTCTATTGAAAAGAGGAACTGCCCAAAAAGGGTAACGAAGCAATGCGTAGGCTGTAAGCCTTGTTCTATTACCACTGGCTTTGCAGGGGCAGGAGCTTTTTCCGACGGGAAACTTTCCCTTTCCCCGGATGTAGGAGGCAATCTGCCGGCAATTCTTGGGTATGAGGAGACGGTGGGGCTGATCCGGGAATCGGACAGCATATACCTGAAATTTGGGGCGGATACGAATGTTTACGGTGTGGATAAGGAAAAGGAAATCCGGGAAATCCGCAGAAAAGCCATCAATGCTAATTTAAAGTTGATTGAATGCCCAATCCGTCATCTTGGCACGGAGGAAGGCTATAAGATTTATGCCAAGCTGCAGCGCCATCTGGAAGAGGAAGGGGTTACATTGCTGTTCCAGACAATGGTAGATAAGATATTGGTAGAAGACGGCAGGGCAGTGGGCGTGGAAACGGATAAAGGGGAAACCTTTTATGCAAAGGAAATCGTATCTGCCGTAGGGCGGGAAGGCGCTGACTGGTTCAAAGACAAATGCGGGGAAATCGGCATTGAAACAATGCCGGGTACGGTGGATATCGGTGTCCGCGTGGAAGTGCGGGATGAGGTCATGCAGTTTTTGAATGAAAATCTGTATGAAGCGAAACTGGTATTATATACGCCTACCTTTGACGATAAGGCGAGGACTTTCTGCACGAACCCTTCCGGGGAAGTGGCTACGGAATATTATGAAGGCGGGCTTGCGGTGGTTAACGGACATGCCTATAAATCGAAAGAGTATAAGACAAACAATACAAATTTTGCGGTGCTGATATCCAAAAACTTTACCAAACCTTTTAAAACACCGATTGAGTACGGCAAACAGATTGCCCAGCTTTCCAATATGCTTTGCGGGGGTAAGATTATGGTGCAGACTTTCGGTGATTTTAAAAGGGGGAGAAGGACAACGGAGGAAAGGCTTTGCCGGAATAATATCGTTCCAACTTTAAAAGATGCTGTGCCAGGGGATCTGTCATTGGTATTCCCTCACAGGATTATGGTGGATATCCAGGAGATGCTGGAGGCATTGGACAAGGTAACGCCGGGCATTGCATCGGATGAAACGCTTCTTTACGGCGTGGAAGTAAAATTCTATTCCAACCGGGTAGTGGTAAATAAGGAATTTGAAACAAGCATTAAGGGGCTGCGCGCTATCGGGGACGGCGCCGGGGTGACAAGAGGGCTGCAGCAGGCATCAGCCAATGGCATCAGCGTGGCAAGGAGTATTTTGAAAGGAATGGATTAGGAAGGCGTGTTTTGGAATCAGGAGAACGGGACCATAAGAGAAAAAAGGAGAAGAAAGAAGAAAAGGGCAGGCCGGTATGGGGCAGCCATGGCAGCGGTTTTATGGCTTGCAGGGGTTTTGGCCGGCTGCGGGACGCCGGCAGTGGACAGCAATACAAAGGTAGTGCTGACGACCGGCTTTGCCAAGGATGAGATTTTCCGGATTGAAAGCATTTCCTGCCGTCTGCCGGAGATGATGGTATATCTGACCAATTCCCAGAACCAGTATGAAAGCGTTTATGGGCCGGAGATATGGAAAGCCAATGCGGAAGGGGTTACGCTGGAGCAGAATATTAAAGATACCGCTTTGGCAAGGATTGCCCAGATTAAGACGATGAACCTTTTGGCAGGGGAATATGAAGTGGAGCTGTCGGAGCAGGAAGCGGAGATGGCAAAGGCAGCGGCAAAAGCGTATTTTTCGTCCCTGAATGATACCGAAAAAGAACTGATGGGGGTGACGGAGGAAGTGATAACCGGCCTATATGCAGAATATGCTTTAGCGAATAAAGTATATCAGTTCATTATCAGGGATATTAACCCGGAAATCAGCGATGACGAGGCGCGCACCATTACGGTGCAGCATATCCTGATCAAAACCTATGCCCTAGACGGCACGGGAGCCAGGATAGAATATACCGAAAACGCCAAGAAAAAAGCTTACAAGGCGGCAAAGGACGTACTGGAGCTTGCCAGGCAGGAAGATGCAGATTTTGAGCAATTGATCGAAAAATACAGCGAGGATAATAAAGGAACCTATTCTTTCGGGAAAGGCGATATGGAGGAAAGCTTTGAAGAGGCCGCATTTAATTTAGGGACTGGGGAAATCAGCGATATTGTGGAAACAAAATTTGGCTATCATATTATTAAATGCATTACTACCTTTGACCGGGCGGAAACAGACGCTAACAAAGTGAAAATCGTGGAAGAAAGAAAAAAGGAAGTATTTGGGCAGGAATATGATACGTTTGTAAAGTCGCTGACCAGGAACCTGAACGAAGATTTATGGGACAGCATTACATTCCTGGATGACCCTGCGGTAACAACGGCTGATTTTTTTGATATCTATGGGGAATATTTTAAAGAGTAGCGGGGGCGGCAATTGCCTGCCAAGGGCTGACGGAAGGTTTCTAAGCGCCGTCCTGTCTTTGACAGGCAGTTGCTGTGTATGCCGGAATGTGGGGAACGGAATTGAGTTTACAAAAATTTTAGAATTGCGGAAAAGCTTGTATTTACTGGGAAAATCCGATGTTATTAGCACTCGTTTTTAATGAGCGCTAATTTTTGCTTGACTTTTTGTTTTCATAGAATTAAACTTAGTATCAGTTGAGAAAGAGAAGGTTACCATTCTTCAGATAAATGGTAACGACAGAAAAGGATTAGAAAAGGGAGTGGCGCATTTATGGCAGCAAAACACGGTAACTTATCAATAAACAGCGATAATATTTTCCCCATTATTAAAAAATGGCTGTATTCCGACCATGA
Organism: uncultured Lachnospiraceae bacterium; assembly: GCA_910576535.1. Taxonomy (GTDB): domain Bacteria; phylum Bacillota; class Clostridia; order Lachnospirales; family Lachnospiraceae; genus Kineothrix. The sequence goes on from CAJTKK010000009.1 coordinate 79,410, forward strand.
TATTTTTATGAGGGAAATGATTTCCAACGGATGCGATGCGATTACAAAGCTGAAAAAGCTGGAAATGATGGGCGAATGTACTTTGCCGGATGGTTATAAAGCCAAAATACAGGTTATTGTAAACCCGGAAGAAAAGACGCTGAAATTTATAGATAACGGTATCGGCATGACAGAGGATGAGGTTGAGGAGTATATTAACCAGATTGCTTTTTCGGGGGCAACGGACTTTTTTGAAAAATATAAGGATAAAACAAATGAAGACCAGATTATCGGTCATTTTGGCTTAGGTTTTTATTCCGCATTTATGGTAGCGGACCAGGTGCATATTGATACCCTTTCTTATAAGGAAGGCGCAAAACCCGTACATTGGGAATGTGACGGCGGCACTGAGTTTGACATGGAGGAAGGCAGCAGAAGCGAAACTGGTACGGAGATTACGCTTTTTATCAATGAAGACTGCCTGGAATTCTGTAATGAATATAAGGCAAGGGAAGTGATTAAGAAATATTGTTCCTTTATGCCGACGGAAATCTATCTTTCCAAAGCAAATACCACAGAGACTCAGGTGATCAAAGAAGATGAAAAGCTGGATACGGATACGGTAGTGGAGGAGATCGAAAAAGAGAAAGAGGAAGAGGAACAAAAACTGAAAATCGTAAAAAGGCCGGAACTTTTAAACGAGACGGCTCCTCTTTGGACAAAGCATCCGAACGAATGCACAAAAGAAGAATACCTGGAATTCTACCGTAAAGTATTCCAGGATTACAAGGAGCCGCTGTTCTGGATTCACCTGAATATGGATTATCCATTTAACTTGAAAGGGATTCTGTATTTCCCTAAAATCAATATGGAATACGAATCCATCGAGGGAACAATTAAACTGTACAATAATCAGGTGTTTATCGCGGATAATATCAAAGAGGTTATCCCGGAATTCCTGCTTTTGTTAAAGGGCGTAATTGACTGCCCGGATCTGCCTTTGAATGTTTCCAGAAGCGCATTGCAGAACGACGGGTTTGTGAAGAAGATTTCTGATTATATTTCCAAAAAAGTAGCGGACAAATTGTCCGGCATGTGCAAGACGGAAAAAGAAGAATATGATAAATATTGGGACGACATCAGCCCGTTTATTAAATTCGGCTGCTTGAAGGACGATAAGTTCTGCGAGAAGATGACAGACTATATTCTGTTTAAGAACTTGGAAGGCAAGTATCTGACTTTGCCGGAATGCCTGGAAATCAATAAGACGGATGAGGAAGAAACCGTAAACGGGGAAAGCAAAGAGGAAGCGGCAGGAGGGGAAGAAGCCGCAGAAGAAAATAAAGCCGCGGCTGTAGATGAAAACGGAAATGAAGTGGAAGCGGAAGTTGTGAACGGGGACGGCAGCAGCGCCGCAGAAGATGAGGGGCTTTTAGAGGAAGAAGAATCCGAAGAGGAAAAGAAGGAAAAGGTTATTTATTATGTAACCGATGAACAGCAGCAGAGCCAGTACATTAATATGTTTCAATCTGCGAAGATGGATGCGGTGATCCTGACCCATAATATTGACCAGCCTTTTATCTCCCAGTTAGAGGCGAAGAATGAGGGGATCAAATTCCAGCGTATTGACGCGGATCTGACGGATTCCTTTAAAGCCAAAACTTCTAAAAAGGCAGCAAAGGAAATGGAGGAACAGGCAGAAGAGATCGCTAAGATCATGAAAAAGGCTTTGAAAAAAGAAAATTTGTCCGTGAAAGTGGAAAAACTGAAAAACAAGAAGATTTCTTCCATGATTACGGTTTCAGAGGAAAGCAGGCGTATGCAGGATATGATGAAGATGTACGCCATGAATGGGATGGATATGGGCTTTGGGCAGGAAGGGGAGACTCTTGTACTGAATGCAAGTCATCCTCTGGTGCAGTATGTGCTGGATAACAAAGAAGGCGATCATGTAAAAATGATCTGCGAACAGCTATATGACTTGGCTCTGCTCCAGAATGCGCCCCTGAAACCGGAAGCAATGACGAAGTTTATTGCAAGGAGCAATGAGATTATGATGCTGCTCACAAAATAAAACAAGGATGCAAAACAGGTAAAACCGGGGAAGATTTTCACGTATAAGATAACCTCTGCATATAATGTGGTAAACAAATATGCAGAGGTTTCATTATGCCTGTAAATATAATACATGCGGCACAAAATGCCGGGCCGGATACCGGGAGGCTAAAAATCAGCGTAACTTCTTCTGTCGGGCTTCTTCCGGTTACGGACGCAACGGTGAAAATTTCTTATAAAGGAATGCCGGATTCCACAATAGAAACATTGAACACTGATATCTCGGGGCAGACTGAGGAAATCGCATTGCCTTCCCCGCCGCTGGAGTACAGCTTAGAGCCTGGTTCGTCGCAGCCTTATTCGGAATACAATATCGAAGTCAATGCGCCTGGGTATGAGCCGGTGATGGTATCCGGGACGGAAATCCTGCCGGATGCTTTGGCGCTGCAGCCAATTACCATGAACCCCATAGAGGTGGAACAGGAGGAAGAGGAGACAATTGTAATCCCGGATCATACGTTATATGGAGAGTACCCGCCGAAAATCCCGGAGGATGAAATTAAGCCCATGGATGAGACAGGGGAAATTGTACTTAGCAGGGTAGTCATCCCGGAATATGTGGTTGTCCATGACGGCACGCCTTCCGATTCATCAGCCCCCAATTTTTATGTAAAATACAAGGATTATATTAAAAATGTAGCTTCTTCTGAAATTTATGCGACATGGCCGGAAAATTCCATTTATGCCAATATTCTTGCCATCATGTCAGTGACGTTAAACAGGGTATATACGGAGTGGTACCGGAATCTCTGAAAGGACGGATAACGGGACAAAAAAGGCGGCAGCCGGGCATTAGACCTGCAGGGCTGCAAAAAAATCTTAAGAAGTATAGATTATATTGCTTTTGCCAAATAAATACGGTATGATGGATTTACAAAATAGGTAATTTGTTGGCTTTTTTTGATATTTTATGGAGGCTTTGGCATGAGAAGACATACGCATAGGAAACGGTATATATTGGCCTGTTTTGCAGCAGTTACCGTTATGCTGGCTGGAAACGGGGCAAAGGCGCAGGCGGCAGAGATCTTGGCAACTGTTCATGGGACGGTTCAGACAGGAACGAATACAGGATTGCTGAAGCTTGTTACAAAAGAAGGGAATATGGAAATTAAGATAGATGCCGGGACAGATACCAGTGCGTGTAAAATACTTCTTCCGGATCAAAAGGTGAGCGTATCGGTATCCTGTGGCACGGACGGCTATCTTCATGCGGTAAAAATCTCCGGGGAATCCCAGGAATCCGCAGTTACGCTGGATGTTTCCACAAATGTTACCGTGACGGGGACAATCGGGGAGAAAACAAAAGGAAACCTTTTATATTTTAATACGCCTCAGGGCGAGATGCAGATTAAACTGGATACAACGACCAACATGAACGGATGCTCTCTCCTGATTGCGGACAAGACATATAACATTACCTGCATGAGGGGGTCGGATGCCTATTTTCATGCAGTAAGTATTTCCGACGCAGCAGAGGGGGCAGTGAATGGAGCAGGGGGGATGGCCGGCGCGGCAAATACGGCAGGAGGAACGAATCAGGCAGGGGCAACGCAGCTTACGCCTGGGGCAACGCAGCAGACAAATGTTGCTACAATATCGGTAACCGGAACGGTGGCCGACAGCACCAAAGAGAATCTTTTGTATCTGTCCACGAATGGCGGTGAAATGCAGATTGTAATTGATGCCGGCACGGATGCCAGGAACGGCATGGTGCTGACCCCGGGAAGAAAATTGACAGTAGCCTGTTACCGGGGGACGGATGCGTATATGCATGCAGCCAGCATTGCAGGGGTGAAAGACAGTGCAGCAACTGTGGAATTGGACACTTCTTCCCCGGCGACGGTAACTGGGACGGTAGGGGAGAAGTCAACGGAAAGCCTGCTGTATCTGTCCACAAGCGGCGGTGAAATGCAGCTTAAGCTGGATGCAGTAAGAAGCGTGAATAACTGTAAAGTCTTTGTAAAAGGCAAGAAACTTACCGTTGCTTACGTATGGGGGAAAGATCTGTATTTACATGCGCTGGATATTACGGCTTATTGACCAGGGCCATCATCTGCAAAAGATTCCATGGTATTAGGCATCAGGCCGGTTGGCGCTTGCATGGGAAGATTCCGCGGTACCGGAATCAAGGATACAATTTTACGATTACATCATCCACGGCTTATGACCAGAAATGGATAAGAGGGAGAAATATTTATAAAAATATAGATTATCTGGTAGACACGATTTTTGCGAATTATTTGTCGCGCCCTGGCGTCCGTCAGCCTATTTTTACTTCTTACTGCGATGGGAACCGCGTAAAATGCAGCGGTTTAAGTCAATGGGGTTCAAAGTATTTAGGGGATGAAGGGTATTCGGCAATAGAAATAATCCGCTATTATTTTGGGAATGATATGTATATTAACTCAGCGGAAAGTATTGCAGGGGTTCCTTCCTCATGGCCTGGCTATAACTTGACGATTGGCTCCAGCGGGGAAAAAGTGCGGCAAATACAGCAGCAGCTAAACCGTATTGCCCAAAATTATCCGGCTATTCCGGTTATTACAGCGGACGGGATCTATGGGAGCCGGACAGCGGATGCGGTAAGGACATTTCAGAGAATTTTTAACATACCCCAGTCCGGCGTAGTGGATTATCCTACATGGTACCAGATTTCCAACATATACGTGGGCGTCAGCAGGATCGCAGAGCCGGTATAATGCGGTATCTTTAAGAAAGGGTTGAGAGGCAAAGATGAATACGATGCGGAAAACAAGAAAAAAGAAGAGAATGGGATGGCAAAAAAAGATGGGGAAGCCTCTTGTAAATATGCTGAAAGAAAAACAGAAAACAATGAAGCTCAAAGAGAAAATGAACCGGAAAACGATGAAAGCAAAAGAAAGAATCCATAGAAAAGCAATGAAGGGGCGTAAAAAGAAAGTGGAGAAGAATGTAGACCGGTTATTGACTGGAGGATGCTTCCTGGTATGCCTGACGGCAGCCCTGATAGAAGCGAAGGGGAATAAAAAGAAGTAATGAGAGGCGGAAAGAAAAAGGCTGTGCAAACCGGGTACCGGTTGCACAGCTTATGTTATCTTATAGAACCAGGGCGGCAAAAGATCCGGCCGGCAATCTATCCGGCAGGCGGGCTGGTTTTAGTCCAAGTTCAGCCGGTTTTTCAGCATATGTTCTGTCAGGAAATATAAGCCGCCTCCAAAGATCAGGGTAAAAAAGATGGAGGAGAGCATGGATGGCAACAGGAAGTCGCCAAGGCTGCTGTAAAAACCTGCGCTGATGTAGACGGAGAACAGGCCGCTGGAAAAACTGGGCGCAGGAATGTTCTGTATAAATGAAGTAATAATTTCAAAGACCACATACTCCCCAATATACCAGAGAATGGCGCCTGCCACTTTATGACGGGAGAAGAGCTGGCCGAGGGCAACCGCGGTATACATTTTTAGTATGGAAAACGCGGTGGACAAAAACAGTTGGATCAGGCCGAGCAAAAGAAATATCAGGAGACTCATGCCGGTTTCCTCCTTAAAGATTCTTAAGAACGAGGGGAATTCCCGCAGGACTTCATAAATAATATCTAAATCCTGGCTGGAAAGGATGGCTGTGTATACAAGGGAGAATACGCTGATCAATACGGCAGCGCTGGTAATCAGGGACCATATCATCCCCACGGATAGTTTGGATAAAATAATCTGCCGTGCCGTTACGGGCAATGTGTTGGTAAGGTATCCTTCGTCCGTATATACATTTTTATAATAACGGATGGCAATGCAGGCTGTAACAGCGATGGAGCCTGCCGCAATGGCAAGGATATAGAAAAATATCGACAGCCCAAGCATAATATCCATTCCGGCAATATCTAAAGACCAGAACGGGGATGCCAAAGAAATAATTCCAATAACAGTCATAATGGCAAGAAAAAGATTAATGGCTGTCGGGACTTTCCAGAAGTATTTCCATTCGTATTTGAATAATTTTTTTAACATGCGAATACCCTCCTAAAATAAGCGTCTACGGACTGGCCGTATTCTTCCCTGATGGTATCTACCGGCAGATGGGTCAGAACTTGCCCGTCACGGATAAAAATAACTTCATCCAGTACATTTTCGATATCCGAGATTAAGTGGGTGGAAAGAAGAATGCTGGCATTTTCGCTGTAATTGCTTATAATTGTTTTTAAAATGTAATCCCTGGCTGCCGGGTCAACGCCTGCGATGGGTTCATCCAGGATAAAAAGGTCGGCGTGCCTGCTCATAACAAGAATGAGCTGTACCTTTTCTTTCGTTCCTTTGGACAGGGTTTTAAGCTGCGCGGTAAATGGGATATTCAAAGCGTTTAACATGGAAAAGGCCCTGTCCCTGTTAAAGTCTTCGTAGAAATCCTGAAAGAAGTCTACAAGGCCGCATACCTTCATATTGCTTTGGAGATATGTCCTCTCTGGCAGATAAGCGATTCTTGCCTTTGTTTCCGGCCCGGGTGCGCAGCCATTGACCAATATGCTGCCGGCGGTAGGCGTCAGAAGGCCGTTGATCATTTTAATTAATGTAGTTTTGCCGCTGCCGTTTGGGCCAAGCAGCCCGATAATCCGGCCGCGGGGAATCATAAGATTTAAATTATTTACTGCTAAGGTATTGCCGTATACTTTGGTCAGCCCTTTTATTTCTGCTAATGCGTCCATCATTCAGTTCCCTCCGTTTCTGTTTATGAAAACACATTCATATATGAAAAATGAATTGTTATGATGTATATTCTTTTTCAGCCATTTCTTTCACAAGAGATAAAATTTCATCGGCTGAATAACCTAATTCCTTCATGGTACGGAAAAAATTTTTAATATATTCATTGGCCAGGCTTGTCTGTGTTTTTTGAATCAATTCTGTGTCCTCCGTTACGATGCGCCCGCTGGTTCTTTGGGTGATGATCAAAGCGTTACGTTCCAGTTCGGCAAGAGCTTTCTGCATTGTATTTGGATTGACGCTTGCTTCTGCGGCTAATTCCCTGACGCTCGGAAGCCTGTCCCCGGCTTTATATTTGCCCGAAATAATTTGTATCTGTATGATTTCTACAAGCTGAGAATAAATGGGCTTATCCGCATTTAAAATCCATGCCATATGATCCTTCCTTTCTGTCAGTATTTTGTACTACTGTATTATTTGATTAATACAATATAACATGTGGAGATATTTGTCAAGGGGGAATTGGGGGTTTTTTGCGAAAGGGATGGATAGAGGGGATTGTTTTTATAGGGGAATATTTTATCTATAAGAAAGAATAGGGAAAGAAGTAGGGAAAAAGCAGACGTAATGAAAAGAAAAAGAAATTTCAGGGTTTACGGGGTGCAAACCCTGAAATTCTTTATTCCTTAAAATGTCTTTTTGCGTTCATGGAATATAATGTATAACAAAAAGACGGCAAATGATATGAAGGTAACGATAAAACCGGTCTTTAAGAAAGGGGTTTGGTAAATTAAAGTAATGCTATGGTTTCCGGCAGGTAAGTCAACTGCCATGTACATCGTATTTGCCTGGTATAGTTCCGTTTCCTTCCCGTTTACATATGCTTTCCACCCGGCTGAATATGGGATTGCAAAGCACAGGATTTTTTCCTGATCAAGGGAAATGGTTCCCGAAACCGTATTTCCGTTAATGGCCAAGTCCTGCATGGTATCTTTCTTTAAGGAGAGAATATTCTGCTCATAATTTTGGCCAAGCGGCTGACAGATCACATGGAGAGAATCGAAGGCATATATCCCACGGCTGGGAAATGTGACGGTCAGGGAGGTTTCGGCTTTTTGCTTATATCCTAAATTAATGGCAAAACTATGCCTGTTATTATAATAACTGTCATCTTTGGTAAAGTATGTGAGAGATTTAGAAACACCTGAGGATGACTTGACTGCTAAATTAATACTTCCCTGATTCCACCAAAAGAGCTTGTTTTTCCTTTTTGCCTCTTTGACCTGATAAGGTAAAATATCCCAATTTGTCTGGTTATAAAGATTCAAAGGGTCAAGGGATTCGTCTCCGAAATATAAATCATATTCAGGAATCCCTTGAAAGGAAAGGTTGTTTATTATGAAATAAGTTTCACAGTTAGGCAGCCCTTGAAACGTTAAGGTTACAGTAGAATTGGGCTTTGTGACCACAAAAGCATTTCCTTCCTGCGTAATGCCGGAATCACTGAAGCTTAGGACGTAATCCATTATGGAGCTGGTTAAACGAAGCTGGGTTTCATGCAAATTCCCGGTATAGTTATTTAGGACGGCGCCCTGCAATAAGGCTTCCTGTTTTTCGATTGCATTTAATGCGGACCAGGCTGCTGCCCCGATATAAGAATCATACGTATAAGCGAGAGGCAGCGTATGATTGTTTCTATAAATGGAATATAATGATTGAGTTGCATTTTCTACCATCTCAATCTGATCGTCGGTGAGATTTTTTGTTCCCAATTCCTTCTTTAATTTTTCTAAGGCCTGATCAGTAGCGTCCTGCTTTATATTGACAGTATCAATGAGGCTGAATCCATAGGGGGGGGGTAAATGGTCTTCAGGAGTGACATAATACCGGACTGCCGCCAAGGCAGTTAATGCTGTCCTGTCATCATATCCTTCATAATTATATGTCCTGTTATCCCTTAACTGCATTGCGTCCCTGAAAGCTGCTATGTATGGATTCGACAATGACCAATAAAACTGCGTGGATGATATTCCTGCTAATATGTTGGCGTTTGTAGTTAAGTTCCTTCCCGAAAAACGGTAAAAAGAATTTACGCCTTCTTCCTCGGCTATTTCCTTGACAGCATTTGTTTCGTTTATTTTCAATTCGTTTTCTGCTTTTCTGGTTTCTACGCCTTCGGATGCATAGTTGCTTCCTCCGGTTGCATTTCTCCAGAAACTTGTGTTCAGGATACTGATGAAGACAAGGATCAAAGCAAGCTGCTGTTTTCTGGCTGGCCTTATTGCGCTGCTGTTTGGAAAGATAAGAAACAGGAAAATAAAAACTATTGATATTGCGGCAAATACTTTCGCGCTCCGGGAGTATTCCAGCATAATGCAAGCTGCCAAATAGCCTATGGTACACATGAGCAGTATTCGTGCTTCTTTTATGTTTATAGTCATTAAAGAAGTCCATGCAGTTGCCAGTATATAGGCAGAAAGCAATGCAAAAGCCCAGCACCAGCGGTTGGCCGCATAAGAAAAACCATTCAGGGCTTGTCCTAAGAATGGAACCGACATGATAATAACTCCAATAATAAAAAAACATTTTAGCAAACGGTATTTTTTTTGTCTTATAAAAATTAAAAATACGGCTAATAACGTTGGAGCTGAAAAACCCATGCACATTAAATAGGAATCTCCTTCAGAAATAAATAAAGCGGGTAATCTGCTGTAATGAAGAAGCGGGTATAACAGATGAAAACTGCTTCTGGATGAAAGGCGGGAATCGCCTAAAAAAGTATAAAATATAGGCAAAAAGAGCACTGCTCCCATTAACACTCCAAGAACGGAAAAAATGGAAATGCGGAAAAAAAGATGCAACCCTTCTTTTCTGTTTTTCCGGTAAGAAATAATCATGCGGACGGATACATAAAGAATGGTAATGAGCACGAGCATATAAAAATTGTAAAAATGACTGACTGTGGCAATAAATATTGTAAAAATATATAAGTAAGGGCGTTTTTTCTTAAGTATTTTTTCTATTCCAAGAATAATTAAGGGCAGATAAAGCATGGGATTCAGGAAAAATGGATGTCTTGCCGCATTATATATGGCGAAAAAACAGAAACAATAAGTTAAGGATCCGGCCATTACTGCAAAACGGCTCTTGATCCCCGTTTCAAAACAAAGAAAAGAAAATGCGGTTCCAGCCAAGTACAGCCGGAGCAGCATCATTGCATTATAATAAACATACATGAACCGGACAGGAACGAATATGGAGAAGAGGGAGAAAGGATCTCCAATTACATAGTAATGTAAAGTCTCAATGATTCCGCTTCCTTCGCCAAGGCTAAAATCCCATAACGGCATTACGAACCGATGCTCCAATAAGAGATTTCTGATCATTTCCCGCATATATCTCGTATAATAAACCAATGCTTTGTAATGCTGGCGCAACCCATCGCCTTGGTTGATTAAAGTTCTTCCGGTTAAAAAATACCATGAAAAGACAGACAGCGCTGCAATCATGAAAAGAAGCGTGTAATAAAAAAAGTATTCTCTCTTTTTATTGTCATCTTTGCCTATATGATCAATCTTATGTACGATTTTTTTTATCAAAGTTTTTCCTCCGTTTGAAACAAAATGCTTTTGGGGTATATTTTTTATTTTTCAAGAAAAAAGCGGTTTTTGCAGATTTTTAAATGGTTGTTAAAAAGCAACAAAACAAAATTTCAAAAATATAATATAATTTCGAAAATTTGTTTGTCAAGAAATTTAAATTATAATATGATTTAAACATTTGCTTGTCAAGAGTAAATATTTATAGGATTATGGTCAGCATAAAGTAATTGAAATCCACGACATGAAACGGGGCAGCCTTATAGGGCGTTAAAATATTTTTAAAAATGTGGCTATTTATTATTGCGGGAAAAAGGTTTATGATTAAAAAGATAAGGATTTTATCTTTAGGGAAAAGGGAAAGGATGTGAAATGCAAATGCAGTTTATGCGAGGTAAATACCCAGTGCAGTTCTAAAAACTGGTAACGGGTTGCATTGGGTTCAAAATGATGGCGTTATCAGGTAACTGCACTGGACGGTAGAAAGTATGGAATAAATGAAGTGTGACAATTGTTTATTAATATGGGATACAGAAAAGGAGCAGTGGAAAGATGAATAAAGAAGAACAATTAAAGATATGGCTTCATGAAGAGGAAATCGCGCATATTCATGGATGGGATTTTTCCCATATTTATGGAAAATTTGAAGAGGAACAGGATCTTCCGTGGAAATATGAAGAAATTGTCAGGCGTTATTTAAGGCCGGAAATGAAGCTGCTTGATATTGACACGGGCGGGGGGGAATTTCTGTTATCTTTGAATCATCCATATCATAATTTGGCGGCAACGGAAAATTATCCGCCTAACGTGGAATTATGTAAAAGAAAATTAGTTCCGCTGGGAATTGATTTTCAAGAGGCGGACGGTAACAGCCATCTGCCCTTTGGGGATCAAAGCTTCCATATAGTGATAAACCGGCATGGAAATTTTAACCCAAAGGAAATCAAGAGGGTATTGAAAGACGGGGGCATTTTTATTACAGAACAGGTAGGGGCTGAAAATGACAGGGAACTGGTAGAACTGTTGTTGAATGATATGCCGGATCTTCCCTTTCCCGACCAGTATTTGAAGATTGCCCGGGCCGCATTTGAAGAGGCTGGTTTTTTGATCATGCAGGCAGAAGAAGCGTTCCGCCCGATAAAGTTCTGGGATGTTGGAGCCCTTGTCTGGTTTGCGCGGATTATTGAATGGGAATTTCCGGGTTTTAATGTAAAAGATTGCTTGGAAAATCTCTATCATGCTCTGGAATTATTGGAACGGGAAGGGGTCATAGAGGGAAAAATCCACCGTTTTCTTTTAACGGTTAAGAAGTAGCTTGCTCATATCCGTTCCCTGTTAGCATTGCATAAATCATTCCATTGATGGTATAATGCTGGAAGATGAGAAAGGCTATGGCATAAAAAATTGGAAAAGGAACGGATATGGCAGGAACAGCGGATAGAACGGATGCGGCAAAGGAAACGGAAATGCCGGGAGAAGAACAAATAACGGAAGACGGGTCGGAAAAAGAACTGGCATTTTCGGAAGAGTCCCTGGAACTTTTTTTAAAACAGGGGGAAACAAAAGAAGGTTCCTTTACTGTTTACGCCCCGGAAGGGGCGCTGGCGGAAGGATGGGTCAGATCTTCCAGGATGGAAATGGAATGCCTTGCAGAGGAATTTGCAGGGGTAAAAGAAGAAATTCCTTACCGTTTTTCCGCAAAAGAAATGGAAGCAGGGGATGTGCTGGAAGGCGCATTCTTTATTATATCCAATTATGGGGAATATAAATTGCCTTTCCGGGCGGTAATAGAAAAGGATACGATAGAATCCAGCCTTGGAACAGTGAAAAATATGTTCCATTTTGCGAACCTGGCAAAAGAAAACTGGGAGGAGGCTGTGAAAATTTTTTATTCTCCCTCTTTCAGGAAATTATTCCTGTCCGGGCCGGAAAGGCAATATTACAGCGCGTACAAAGGATTATCCGCGATGCGGGGGAATGAGCGGAACGTAGAGGAATTTCTGCTGGAAATCAATAAGAAGCAGCGGGTGGAGTTTACGCCGGAAAAGACGGAAATCCTGATAGAAGACCCGGAAGGGATATCCGGGCATGAGATGACGGTTGCCCGGAGCGGAAGGGGATATACTTGTCTGGAAATAGAGGCGGAAGGGGATTTCCTGAGCATTGAAAAGAGGAAAGCGTCGGAATATGATTTTCTTGGGAATTTGTTCCGGCTTGTTTTTTATGTAGACAGCAGAAGGCTTCATGCAGGGCGCAATTTGGGCAGCCTTCATATTTTTGATGGCTGCACGGATATTACTATTCCGGTAACCGTTATCCGCAATGCGCATAAGAAACATGTTTATGGCGTACGGAAAGAGAAAAAGAAACTTCTGGTACAGTTAATGGAGTATTACTGTTCCTTCCGGGGGAAAAAAATCAGCAGAAGGATATGGATGGGGGAAACGGAAAAGCTGGTGGACAGGCTTTCTGTATTGGACAGCAGGGATGTACAGACGGGGCTTTTTCATGTACAGCTTTATATTACCCAGGGTCGGCTGAAGGAAGCCAGATACCAGATGGAACGTATAAAGCCGGCAGTGGAGCAGGGGGGATGCCGTCAGGAGGTCTGGTGTTATTACTTGTATCTGACCACTCTTTATACCGAAGACGACCGGTATGTGGATGAAATTGCGGAAAGGATCTTACAGATATATAGGGCAAACCGGAATAATTGGCGGATTGCATGGCTGCTGCTGCATTTATCGGAGGAATATGTGAAAAGCCCTGCAAAACGCTGGGCTATTTTGGAAGAGCAGTTTGGGAGGGGATGCACCAGCCCGGTTCTTTATATCGAGGCATGGCATCTTTTGGAACTGAATCCTACTTTGCTGATGAAGATAGGGTCTTTTGAACTTCAGACATTAAATTTTGCGGCAAAAAAAGGGTTTTTACCGAAAAACCTGATTGTACAGATACGCTATCAGATGCAGAAAATGAAAGGATATTCGGAAACTGCTTTTTTCATATTAAAGGAATATTATGAGAAATACCAGGATAACGAAACGCTTCAATCCATCTGTACGTTATTGATCAAAGGGAACCGGACGGATAAAGCCAGTTTTTTATGGTATAGTTTAGGGGTAGAACAGGAGCTGCGCATTACGAAATTGTATGAATATTATATGATGGCTTTGCCCCAGGGGTTCGAGGGGGAAATCCCTAAGATGGCGCTGATGTATTTTGCTTACCAAAGCGAACTGGATTATAGGAAAAACGCCTTTTTGTATTCTTATATCTATAAAAGACGGGAGGAACATCCGGAATATTATATTAAATTTTACGGGCAGATAGAAAATTTTGTTTTATACCAGCTTCAGAAGGGAAGGATCAATAAAGATTTGGCTTACTTGTACCGACATATATTGACGGCATCCATTCTGAACAGGGAAAGGGCGGAGATGCTGACAACGCTGCTGTTTACCCATATGATTCATATAAAAAACCGGAAAATATGCCAAGTGGCAGTATGTTATGGGTTAAGCAGCAAGGAATACCGGTACCCGGTCAATGACGGCTATGCGGCGGTTCCGTTGTATGGGGATGATTATAAAATATTGCTGGAAGATAGGAGCGGGAACCGTTATACGGTCAGTATGCCATTTGAAACGGAACGGATGATGCGGCCGGAAAAATTGCTGCAGATGGCGCTGCCGTTTGTGGAAGAGCATAGCGGCCTGGATATTTATATGTGCGAAAGCAATAAGTCTTCCCTGGAAGTGAAAGAGGATAATGCGTTGCAGTTTAGCCATATTGCTGTATCGCCGGAGATAGAGACGGAAAAGAAGAATGAGATCTGCCTGAAATTAATTCATTATTATTATGAGCGGGATTATCTGAAAGAACTGGAGGATTACTTAAGTGGGCTTGAACCTGACGGGATGAGCCGCAAAGAGCGTAATGAAGTCATACGTTTTATGGTAATGAGAGGAATGTACGATAAAGCGTTTGCATGGATGCAGCGTTTCGGCATGTCCGGGATGGATGTGAAAACAGTGATGCGGATGTGCAGCCGGCTTATGGCGAGGGACGGGTTCATAGAGGACAAAGATATGACTCATATGGTCTATTATGCTTTCCGAAAGGGGAAATACGACGGAAACCTGATTGCCTACCTGGTGCATTTTTATCAGGGAATGCTTTGGCAGCTTAGGGAAATCTGGAGAGCGGCAACGGACTTTGAAGTGGATACATATGAAATCAGTGAACGTATTCTGGTACAGATGATGTTTTCCGGCGCTTTTATCGGGGAAAGAGCTGAAATTTTTAAAGATTATGTGTCAGGAGGGGCAAAGCCGGAAGTGGAGGCGGCATTCCTTTCCCGGTGTTCTTACGATTATTTTGTAAAGGAAAAACTAATTGACCCGTTTCTTTTTACCGATGCAGTGCGGGTGTATGAAAGAGGGGAAAAGCTGCATAAGGTATGCAAGCTTGCCTTATTAAAATATTTTTCTGAAAATAAAGAGGAAATGACATCCAAAATACGCAGGGCGGCCAGAATGTTCCTGACGGAACTGCTGGAAGAAGGCTCTTATTTTGCTTTTATGAAAGAATATGTGGGTGAACTGCCTGCCATGGAAGTTTTTGCGGATAAGACAGTGATTGAATACCGCACGAAGCCGGGCAGCAAAGTGGTCATCCACTATTTGACAGAGCGGGGCCGTTATACGGAAAACGAATACCGGCAGGAAGAAATGAAAGATATGTATGGAGGTGTTTATGCGAAAGCATTCATACTCTTTTTTGGGGAAAAGCTCCAATATTATATTACGGAAGAATATGAAGGGGAGAAACGGTTTACGGGAAGCGCTTCCGTTGGCAGGGGGGATGTGCTTTACGGGGAAGGGAACAGCCGGTTTGAACTGATTAATGACATTGCGGCGGCAGGGGCATTGCAGGATTATGATACTTTGGATTGCTTTTTAAATGATTACTATAAGAAAGAATATATTGTCTCCCGGGTATTTTGCCTTATGACGGAGGAAGGGCATAAGGAATAAGGGAAATAAAGGTGGAAAGATGCGTTTGGAAAAGAAAGACGGGGCGGGAAAAAAAAGAAAGACAAGAGTGGCTATAGGTTATGATTTAAGCGATGATTATGCCCAAATCAGCTACTGCCTTCTGGGAGGGGAGGAAGTGGAAACCCTTGCGGTAGTGACAGGGACCGAACAGTATAATATACCGGTGGCATTATACCGGAAAAAGGATGGAAACCAATGGCTTTTCGGCAAGGAGGCGCTTAGGCCTGACGGGGAAGGGGAAGGCTTCCGGGTAGAAAGGCTGGTGGAGCTGGCAAGAAAAGGGGAAATGGTGGAAGCAGGGGAAGAAAGCTTTGACCCGGTGGCGCTGCTTACTTTATTTATCAGGCGGAGCCTTTCACTTCTTTCTTTCATTGCTTCACCGGACTGGCTGGAAGGAGTAATGTTTACTACGGATGACCTGGATGGGCGTATGGTGGAAGTGTTAGCGCAAGTGGGGGCGAATCTGCATTTAAAGACAGAAAAGATATATTTTCAAAGCCATGTGGAAAGCTATTATTATTATATGCTTCATCAGCCGGAAGAACTTTGGGTGCATGAAACGCTTTTGTGTGATTATGACGACAGGCGGCTGAAAGTATATGGGTTTGGCATAAACAGCAGGACGACTCCTAAAGTGGCCTTGATTTCCATTGACAATTATGAAGAAATGGGACGGTTTGGGGACACAATGGGGGAAAACGGCCTGGACGAAATGGAAAAAAACAGGCTGGATGAAATATTTTTAGGGATCATGAAGAAAAAATGCAACGGCAATGCAGTTTCCAGTGTATATTTAATTGGGAACGGCTATAAGGACGGATGGGCATCGGAATCTTTGCGGTATCTTTGCAGAGGGCGCAGGGTGTTCCAAGGGAACAATCTGTATAGCAAAGGAGCCTGTTACGGGATCAGGGAAAAGCTTGGGATGGAGCATGTTGGGGAAAATTATGTATTTCTTGGCCTGGACAAGCTGAAAGCGAATGTGGGGATGCGGCTGCTGCGGCAAGGAAAAGAGTCCTACTTCGCCCTGATGGACGCAGGGACAAACTGGTTTGAGACGGAAAAGGAATTTGATGTTATTTTGGAGGAAGGGGAATCCATATCCGTGTTTCTGACTCCTTTAGACGGGAAGGATCCAAAAGAAATCAGCATGAAACTGGAAGGGCTTAAGGAACGCCCGAACTGGATGACAAGGCTGAGGATTAAGGCAAAGATGCTTTCCGAGCGGGAGCTAAACGTCAGCGTAAAGGATATGGGGTTTGGCGATTTTTTCCCGGCATCAGGCGGGCAATGGAATAAAGTATTTGTGATTTGATAAGCGGATGAAAGATGGCGGGGATAGAAAGAGGACGGAAAGATAAGGAGGAGGACGTTGGGCAGGATATTGCTTTGCCTTGGCAAGTATGCAAAAATACCTTATTTTATGAAAAGGGCATATGTAAACGTTTATTCGGCAGAAGAACTTTGTTATTGCCTGATGAAAAATGCATATTTTGCGGATGAGGAAATTATGGATGACCGGCTGCCGGACTGGCTGGAGGAAGAATGCGGGCTGCCTGAGCTGGCGGGGCAGCTTAGGCAGAAGAAAGATGCAGGCGCTGCGGTCAGCGAATGCGCGGGTATGATCCTGGACTATGTAGGCTATGGGGAAAGGGGAGAAATTGAGGAAGCCAAAAAAGGGCTGGAAAAAGAAACCGGGTTAAGCGTGTATGAAAAAAGAAAGGCCAGGGCAGATTACTTGGCGGAAAATAAAAAATACGCATTAGCTTTAAAAGCATATGAGAGCCTGCTGGGGGAATTGCCGGAAGGGGAAAAAGGGCTGCAGGCAAAGATACTCCATAATCAGGGAGTAGTTTATGCGGGGCTTTTTCAGTTCCGGAATGCAGCGGGGAGTTTCCTGCAGGCTTTTGAATGCACGGGCGGGGAAAGTTCGTATATCAGTTATCTGGCAGCAGCCCGTATGTATATGGATGAGACGGAATATGCTAATTTTACGTCGGGCAGGGAACAGGGTTATGAGCATTCTTTAAAAGTGGAAAAACGGTTGGAAGAGGCACTGGAGGCTTTTGAGACGACGGAAGAAAGCAGGATGCTTTTTACCCTTAAGGTGTGTAAGGAGGAAGGAAATTCGGTTTCTTATTATGAAGAAATAGAACGGATTACCGACGAACTGAAAGAACAGTACCGGCAGATGCTGGGGGAATAGCAGGCTAAGGCTCAAAGCGGCAGGCAATGAAAAGACGGCGGGAGCGGAAACGGCAAATCGGCGCCAGCGGCTCAAGGCCCGCAGATTCAGGGAAAGGCATGGTTATTGGTGTGAAATTATTTAAGGATATAAAATTATGGAAAAACATTTTCCGCCCGGAGCAGGACGGGGATGCAGAAGAGATGGAATTCGGGGAAGAAAGCTGGGAAAATATTGAAAAGGACAGAAGTAAATTCGATATTCATGACAGGGGGCAGCGCAGGGAGTATGCACAAGACTGTAAGGATAAGATCCGGGAGGCGGAACAGGAGCTGGAAAACCTGAATTTCGAGTATGGAAAGGTAACTTCTTATCTGAAAGATATCGAAGAAATAGAGGCTCTGCCGGAAGAGGAAAGGGCGGAGCTGAATGCCAGTGCGGAAAAAATACAGGAACTGGAAAGCAGACGGGGCGTTTATCTGGAAAAGAAAAACCGTATGAGCGATGAAAAATACCACCAGATGGAGCGGATGGAAGAAGATGCGGAAGCCGGCTTGAAGAAACTGTTGGAAACGGAGGACTATCAGAATCTGATCCGGAAGGATATGGGCCGGCTGGATGGGGAAAAACATGCTTATCTTTACCGGAAGGACGAGTTAAAAGGGATGATTGCCGATGCGAAGGGGATGTCGGTGATCTGCTCGGTGGCGTTGATTGTATGTTATGTTGTTCTTTTTACGTTGCAATATGCTTTGCATATGAATACGCAGATTGGTTTTCTGATGACTACCGGGCTGGCGGCGCTGGCGATCACCTTGCTTTTTGTAAAGTATACGGAGTCCGTGAAGGAACTGAAACGGGTGGAAAAAGGGATTAACCGGATTATTATGCTCCATAACCGGGTAAAAATCCGTTATGTCAACAATACAAACCTTTTGGATTATCTTTATATGAAGTATAAGGTTTCGTCCGCTAAGGAGTTTCAAACCTTATGGGAGAAATATAAAGTGGAAAAGGAAGAAAGAAAACGGTACCGGGAAGCGGAACTGGAGCTGGATGAGTGTCAGCAGGAGCTTTTGAATATCTTAAAATGCTATCAGGTAAAAGACCCGGCTATCTGGCTGCATCAGACGGCGGCTATCCTGGATAACAAGGAAATGGTGGAAATCCGTCACGGCCTGATTATCCGCAGGCAGTCGCTAAGACGCAGGATGGATTATAACAAGGAAATGATTATTGAAAAGACAAAGGGGGAGCTGAAAGAATTGGCGGAAAGATATCCCCAGTATGCGGGGGAGCTGGGGAGATGACGAAGAAAAGATGGGGATTTTATCATATATAGTTTTGGCGAAGATATATGGCAATAAATAACTTTATGGTACAATATTGCATAAAACATTGAAATAGGGTATAATATCCATCAATGCAACTGCAGGCATGACAGTTGCTGGGAGTCTAAAAAGAAAAAAATTACGAAAAAGTGAGGTAGCGGGTAATGAAAATGTTTAGAAAAGCATCAGTATGGCTTGCTGTAGTTCTTTTAGTAACAGCATTTGCAGGCTGCGGCAAAAAGGAAGCGGACAAGCCTACGAAAGAATTTGCTTCGTCGGATGGCACGATGAGCGTTATGCTGGCAGAAGACTGGACCAGCGAGGATGCGGGTACGGAAGGGATGATCGGTGCATACAGCAAGAATGGCAACGACGGGGTTGTTATTATGCAGTTTGTAAAAGGGGTTGACGCAGTTGGCCTTACCGACGTAAAGGAAGTCATTGAATCTACATATCAGGTATCGGAGAAAGAGTCGGCTGATGCAAGTTTAGCGCCAGGGCTTGAAAATACAGAAGCATATAAATGTAAAATAAACTTAGAAGGCGAATCGGCTGACGGGTATTTTGTTTATGGGGAAACCGGTTATGCTTATTATGCACTGCTGTATGCGGCAGAACGCATGAATGACGATACGATGACATATGTACAGGCAGTCATGGGTTCTTTTAAAGAGAATGCACCGGAAATCGTGAACAATTCTGCTGTAGAAGCTTCGGATACCATACTTTGGATGAATGGGACATATGCAGTGCTGACAGCCTTAAACGGCTGGGATTATTCTATGTTCGGAGGTATGCCGGCCAATGACGATTCAATGGCTCTGCAGCAGTCCATGCTGAGCGAATGGTGGGAGGTGACAGACCGTGCATCAGCGGATGAGACGATTGACTGGCTGTTAAGCGAAGGACACCGTATGGACTTTGCGGAAATGATGGATATGCTGGCAGAAGATGGCCTTGGGGATATGCCGGAAGGGGAACGCGCTGATTATCTCCTGAATAATTATACGAATATGACCGAAGAAATTGCGCAACAGTATGCAGATTTTTACGCAGTTTATGATGAAAAAGGAATTGACATGATGTCGGCCTGGGATTACAGCCGTGCGATGTCGGTAATAGGCAATGCTTATATTGCAGGCTACTATACCGAAACGGAAGCTTTGGACAAGTCGCTGGAAATAGCGACCGTAATCCAGACAGCTTTTGATTCATGGGATGCTTTTCAGGACAGCTACATGACAGGCTATGAATACTGGGCTGAGGAAAGCAGCGAGGAAAGAAGAGCTGTTTATGAAGAACTGAAAGCAGCGCCCGGCAGTCCTTATAGCTTGGACTGGAATATGACATTGGAGAAGAGCTGGTAATAAAAAGGAATATTTTGTATTTGAAAAGATGGCTGCGGCAGCAGCCATCTTTTTTTGCCATACAGGAAAGTCCTTCGCTGAAAGGACATAAATTGACAAAGAACCGCAGATGCGCGTGGGACAAAAGCTGCGTTGCTAGAAGTTTTTGGATGCAGGAGTACGTGAAACGTGCTTTTGTTCCCGGAATGGAAGGGGTTTCCGGGGGATGTGCGCTTTTGTGTTGTAAGATCCGGGCAAAATTCTGGCGAAAATATGAAATATACAGAAAACAGATGGCTTACTGGCGTTTTTTTTGTCAGAATGGGCATTTGACTTAGAAAAAAAACTGTTATATACTTCATATTGTCAGGCTATATTTATTTCGTTACAGCCCAGGCATGGCTGGGCTGCAATTTATTTTGCCGGTATAGAAGGCAGGACGGAGGAAAAAATGAAGAAACTGGAACAGCTTTATGAAGGGAAAGCGAAGAAAGTATATGCGACGGAAGATCCGGATGTAGTAATCGTAGATTATAAAGATGATGCTACGGCTTTTAACGGGGAGAAAAAGGGTACGATAGTGGGGAAAGGCGTCATCAATAACCGTATGACGAATCATGTGTTTAAGCTGCTGGAAAAAGAAGGCGTGCCGACGCATTTTATCGAAGAACTGAGCGAACGTGAGACGGCTGTGAAAAAAGTGGAAATTGTGCCTTTGGAAGTGATTATCCGTAATGTGGCAGCCGGGAGCTTTTCTAAGAGACTGGGTGTGCCGGAGGGGACTCCGTTTAAAGAGCCTACGATTGAATTCAGTTATAAAAATGATGAATTAGGTGATCCGTTGATCAACAGTTATTTTGCAGTTGCTTTAGGACTGGCGGACTGGGATGAGATTGAGAAGATCAAGAAGTATGCATTTAAAGTAAACGAAACGCTGAAAGCTTACTTCCTGCAGGCAGATATTAAGCTGATTGATTTTAAGATAGAATTCGGGCGTTTTCATGGGGAAATCCTGTTAGCGGATGAAACGTCGCCGGATACATGCAGGCTTTGGGATGTCAATACAGATGAAAAGCTGGATAAGGACCGTTTCCGCAGGGATATGGGAAATGTGGAGGAAGCTTATCAAGAGGTATTCAAGCGCCTTGGGCTGGACTAAAGGGAACTGTCCGGGAAATATGGAAATAAGGAGAAACGATATGAGTACAGACAGATATCAAAGCCCGCTTTCCGAACGTTATGCCAGCAAGGAGATGCAGTATATTTTTTCGCCGGACATGAAATTCAGGACATGGAGAAAGCTTTGGATTGCTTTGGCAGAGACGGAAAAAGAACTGGGGCTGAATATCACGCAGGAACAGATTGATGAACTGAAGGCGCATGCGGAAGATATTAACTATGAAGTGGCGCAGGCAAGGGAAAAGGAAGTGCGCCACGATGTTATGAGCCATGTGTACGCATACGGAATGCAGTGTCCTAAAGCAAAGGGGATTATCCATTTAGGGGCGACTTCCTGTTATGTTGGCGATAATACGGACATTATTGTGATGACCAAGGCGCTCCGGCTGGTGAAGAAAAAATTAGTGAATGTGATCAAAGAGCTGGCGGATTTTGCGGATAAATACAAAGCCCAGCCGACGCTGGCGTTTACCCATTTTCAGCCTGCCCAGCCTACGTCCGTAGGGAAGCGGGCGGCTTTATGGATGCAGGAATTCTGCCTGGACCTGGAAGACTTGGATCATGTGCTTTCTAATATGAAGCTTCTTGGGTCAAAGGGGACGACAGGAACGCAGGCTTCGTTTCTGGAACTGTTTGACGGGAATCAGGAAGTGATTGATCAAATAGACCCGATGATTGCGCAGAAGATGGGATTTCAGGAGTGTTATCCGGTATCTGGGCAGACATATTCGAGAAAAGTGGATACCAGGGCAGCTAACGTGCTGGCAGGCATTGCAGCCAGCGCCCATAAGATGTCGAACGATATCCGTTTGCTGCAGCATTTAAAGGAAGTGGAGGAGCCTTTTGAAAAAGGACAGATCGGCTCTTCTGCCATGGCCTATAAGCGGAACCCTATGAGAAGTGAAAGAATCGCATCCCTTTCCAGATATGTCATGATTGACGCGCTGAATCCGGCGATTACTTCCGCTACCCAATGGTTTGAAAGAACCTTGGATGATTCGGCGAATAAGAGGATTTCTATTCCGGAGGCTTTTCTGGCGGTAGACGGTATTCTGGATTTATGCCTGAATGTAGTGGACGGGCTGGTTGTATATCCGAAAGTCATTGAAAAACGGCTGATGAGCGAGCTGCCGTTTATGGCAACGGAAAATATTATGATGGATGCCGTAAAGGCGGGCGGCGACAGGCAGGAACTGCATGAGAGGATCCGGACCCTTTCTATGGAGGCGGGAAAAAATGTGAAAGTGGAAGGGAAGGAAAACAATCTGCTGGAGCTTATTGCGGCAGACCCGGCTTTTAATATGACTTTGGAAGAACTGCGCAAAACGATGGAACCGGCCAGGTACATTGGGCGTTCCAAGGAACAGGTGGAAGCTTTCCTGTCAAAGGTAATAGCCCCGGTTTTGGAAGAAAATAAGGATTTATTAGGTGTGAAAGCAGAAATTTATGTATAAAATTTGATAACATTAGGCGTATTTTTAAAGCGGATGCTTTGAAGATACGCTTTTTGTACTTGAAAAAAGAAAGGAGTTAAGCGGCAGTTATGGGCGGATTTTTTGGAGTGGCGTCAAAAAACGACTGCATTTTCGATTTGTTTTTTGGAACGGACTATCATTCCCATTTAGGGACAAGGAGGGCCGGAATGGCGGTTTACGGGGAAAAGGGATTTGACCGTTCCATACATAATATTGAGAATGCTCCCTTCCGGACGAAATTTGATAAAGACGTGAATGAAATGGAGGGGTATATGGGGATTGGATGCATTTCCGATTATGAGCCGCAGCCCCTTATCGTGCGTTCCCACCACGGGACTTATGCGATTGAAACAGTCGGTAAAATCAATAATACGGATAAAATTGTGGATACGATTTTTAAGACGGGGAATGCCCATTTTCTGGAGATGAGCGGCGGCGACATTAATGCAACGGAATTGGTGGCTGCCATGATCAACCAGAAAGAAAACCTGGTGGAAGGCATCCGGTATGCGCAGGAATTGATCGAAGGCTCCATGACGATCCTTTTGATGACGCCAAAGGGAATTTATGCGGCGAGGGACAGGATGGGGAGAACACCGGTTTCGATTGGGAAGAAAGACGATTCTTATTGTATTTCATTTGAAAGCTTTGCATATCTGAATCTGGGCTATGTGGAAGAAAAAGAACTTGGCCCGGGGGAAATTGTGATTGTGACCCCGGAAGGGCTGCACACATTGGCAAAACCCGGGAAAGAGATGAAGATATGCACGTTTTTATGGGTGTATTATGGTTATCCTTCTTCTTCTTACGAAGGAATCAGCGTAGAGGAAATGCGTTACCGCTGCGGTTCCCTTTTGGCCAAAAGGGATGACGTAAAGCCGGATATTGTAGCCGGCGTGCCGGATTCGGGTACAGCACACGCCATTGGTTACTCCAATGAGTCGGGCATCCCGTTCTCCCGTCCGTTTATTAAGTATACGCCGACCTGGCCCCGTTCCTTTATGCCTACAATACAAAGCAAAAGGAACCTGATTGCGAAAATGAAGTTGATACCAGTGCATGACCTGATCCAGAATAAACGTCTGCTGCTGATTGACGATTCTATCGTCCGGGGAACGCAAATGCGGGAAACTACGGAATTCCTTTACCAGAGCGGAGCAAAGGAGGTTCATATCCGCCCTGCCTGCCCGCCTTTGCTTTATGGCTGCAAGTACCTGAATTTTTCCCGTTCTACTTCGGAGATGGATTTGATCACCCGCCAGGTTCTGAAAGAGCTGGAGAGGGAGGGAAGGTTTACCCGCTTAGAAGCATATTCCGATCCGGAAACGGATGAATATAAGGAAATGATAAAACGGGTAGGGGAACAATTAAATTTTACTTCCCTGCGGTATCACAGACTGGATGATATGATAGAGTCGGTGGGCATTGACCGGTGCAAGCTTTGCACTTATTGCTGGGATGGGAAAGAATAGAATATATGCTTTGTATTTTTAGCCGGTAAAGAATATAAGTATAGAGGCGGAAAAAGAGATAGGAATAAACGATAACAGTAGGACAAAGAAGCTGATAAAAGCCCTTTGTCCTATTTGATGTAAAAAATAAGGAAAGTTCAGAGCTTATCTCCGCAGCGGTCTATCCCTATGAAAGATATGCGGCAGGAGCTGCCAAAAAAAAAATATACAGACAAATATAAAATATAATTATGAAGAGTATAAAATATATTGATTTTACTTATAATACAGTATCATGTATACTGATAAAGTAAAAAACAAGGAAAACAGGTTTTTTACAGCCTGTTTTTTTGTATGGCAGGCGGATGCAGGAGGAGATAATATTATGGTAAAAGCGGTAGTAGGAGCCAATTGGGGCGATGAAGGAAAAGGGAAGATTACGGATATGCTTGCGAAGGAGGCGGATATTGTGGTCCGTTTCCAGGGCGGGGCGAATGCAGGGCATACCATTGTGAACGGCTATGGGAAATTTGCTCTTCATACATTGCCTTCCGGGGTATTTTACGGGCATACGGTAAATATTATCGGCAATGGGGTTGCCTTGAATATCCCCGTGCTGATTCAGGAAATAAAATCGCTGACGGACAAAGGGGTGCCGGCGCCGAATCTTCTGGTATCAGACAGGGCGCAGATCGTTATGCCCTATCATATTCTGTTCGACCAGTATGAAGAAGAAAGGCTGGCCGGCAAATCTTTTGGCTCCACGAAGTCGGGGATTGCCCCTTTTTATTCGGATAAATATGCGAAAATCGGTTTTCAGGTCAGTGAACTTTTTCATAGGGAGCTGCTGGAAGAAAAGGCGGAAAAAGCGGCGGGGATAAAAAATGTGCTGTTGGAGCACTTGTACCATAAACCGCTGATTGATAAAGAGGAACTGCTTGTTACGCTGGACAGTTACCGGGAAATGATAGCTCCTTACGTCTGCGACGTATCCGCCTTTTTGGATAAAGCGGTAAAGGAAGGGAAGACAGTGCTTTTAGAAGGGCAGTTGGGGACACTGAAAGACCCGGATCACGGCATTTATCCTATGGTTACTTCTTCTTCCACGCTGGCGGCTTATGGGGCCATCGGAGCAGGGCTGCCGCCGTATGAAATCAAGGAGGTTATTACGGTATGCAAAGCTTATTCTTCCGCAGTGGGGGCAGGGGTATTTGTATCGGAGATTTTCGGGGAAGAAGCAGAGGAACTAAGGCGCCGGGGCGGAGACGGCGGGGAATATGGGGCGACGACCGGCCGGCCTCGGCGGATGGGCTGGTTTGACTGTGTGGCTTCCAAATATGGCTGCAGACTGCAGGGGACGACAGATGTGGCTTTTACGGTGCTGGACGTGCTGGGGTATCTGGATGAAATCCCGGTCTGCGTGGGGTATGAAATTGACGGGGAGATTACTTCTGACTTCCCGGCAACGGCTAGGCTTGCGAAGGCGAAGCCATGCTATGAGGCGCTTCCAGGATGGAAGTGCGATATCCGGGGAATTAAGGAATATGAGGATTTGCCGGTAAACTGCAGGAATTATGTGGAGTTTATTGAAAAACAGATTGGTTATCCGGTTACAATGGTGAGCAATGGGCCGGGAAGAGACGATATCATTTACCGGAAGAAGTAAAGGGCGGAAAGGATGGCTATGGTCAATCACCTGGAATATTACAAGGTATTTTATTATGTGGCAAAATATCAAAGCCTGACAGCGGCGGCGGAACACTTGGCGGTTTCCCAGCCGGCAGTGAGCCAGTCCATTAAGCAGTTGGAAAATGCTGTGGGGGCAAAACTGTTTACCCGTACTTCCAAGGGGGTACGCCTGACAGCGGAAGGGGAACTTCTGGCAGGATATGTGGTAAAAGGCTATGAGCAGATTGCGTTAGGGGAAAGAAAACTGGCGCAGATGCTGGATCTGGAATTGGGGGAACTGCGCATTGGGGCCAGCGATATGACGCTGCGCTTTTATCTCCTGCCTTTTTTGGAACAGTTTCATGAAAAATATCCGGGCATAAAGGTGATAGTTTCCAATGCGCCTACGCCGGAAATATTGCAGTATCTGCAAGAGGGGAGGATTGATTTTGGCGTGGTCAGTACGCCTTTTGAGGAATCCTCCGGCATAGAGTCCGTTAAAGTAAAAGAAATTGAGGATATTTTTATTGGAGGCCTGAAGTTCATATCATATAAAAATAAAATGCTGGATTTGCAGGAGCTGGAAAAGCTGCCCATAATATCTTTGGAGAAAAAAACGAGTACAAGGAAATTTATGGATGCTTTTCTGGGACAGAACGGGGTGACGATGAACCCGGAATTTGAGCTGGCTACCAGCGATATGATTGTACAGTTTACCTTGCGCAATATGGGGGTAGGGAGTATAATGAAGGAGTTTGCGGAAGATTATCTGGAAACGGGAAAGCTCTTTGCCTTACGTTTTAACAAGATTATTCCCAAACGGTATTTTTGCCTTGTAACAGATAGGAAAACCCCTTTGTCGGCAGCGGGAAGGAAGCTGTTGGATATGATTTGCGGGAGCGGCAGCCTGTAGAAAATGAATTGCCCGTATTATGGGGAAGAAGCTGCAATGCTTAGGAAGGAAAGGGAAAAATGATAAAAACGGTTATCTTTGATATTGGGAATGTCTTGGCCGGGTTTGCTTGGGAAGAATATTTTTTAAGTTTCGGTTACCCGGAGGAGATTTTCCGGCGCTTAAAAAAGGCTACGGTAGGAAGCCGCGCCTGGCAGGAGCATGACAGGGGCGCTCTTACCGATGATGAAATCCTGGAATTGTTTATAAAAAATGATCCGGGGATTGAAAAAGAACTGAAAGAAACTTTGGGCAATATTAACGGGATGCTGGTGAAATACGATTATGCAATCCCATGGGTGCAGGAGCTGAAGAAAAAAGGTTACCAGGTGCTTGTGCTTTCTAACTTTGCGGCTAAGGCGTACCGGGACTGTAAGGATGTGCTGGGATTTCTGGATTATGTGGACGGGGGGATTCTCTCTTTCCAGGATAAAATGGTGAAACCGGAGCCGGAAATATATAAGCTTTTATTGGAACGGTATCATTTGGAACCGGAGGAATGCGTTTTTTTGGATGATACGGAAAAAAACCTTCCGGCAGCAAGGCAGTTCGGGATCCACACGATCCATTTTGTCAATAGGGCGCAGGCTCTGGAAGAATTAAGGAAGCTTGGCGTGGAATAATCATCCCGTTTCTTCCGGCTAGGATTCATTTCCCCTTTCTTTTATCCGGTCATAGAGCCAAAGATACATCCATAATAAAGTGGGAAGGACAATGGTGGCTCCAAGGCAGGTGCGGAACATACTGCCGGAGCCGGGGGTATCCAATATGGCGGTCAGAAAAGTAGCGGTATAAAGGGCGGCGAGGGCAATGATGCAAATCCAGGCGGCAATCCGCTTGGATTTTTCACGTAGCCTGCTTGTATTTCCGGGATCTTTTTGTTTTTCCCCCATTTCTTTTATTCCTCCATTTGCCGTGCAATATCGGCTTCACACGATTTCATGGCTTCAATTGTTTTTGCGAACAGTTCCTCCAATTCCCAGCCGAGCATACTGGCGCCCTGCCTGATAATATCCCTGGAGCATCCGGCGGCAAAACGCTTATCTTTAAATTTTTTCTTTAGGCTGGAAACTTCCAGGTCCATGACGCTTTTGGAAGGACGCATCCTGACGGCGGCGCCGATGAGGCCAGTCAGTTCGTCTGCCGCAAAGAGGATTTTTTCCATCATGTGTACCGGTTCTACGTCGCAGCAGATGCCGTAACCGTGGCTACAGATAGAGTGTGTCAGGTCTTCGCCGGCATGGATTTCAGCTAAAAGTTCCGGCGCTTTTTTGCAATGCTCATCCGGGTAAACTTCAAAATCCACATCGTGCAATAACCCGGCTAAAGCCCAGTACTGAGCTTCTTCCGCAAACCCCATTTCCGCTGCGAACCATCGCATAACCCCTTCCACTGTGAAGGCATGAAGCAGATGGAACGGCTCCTTATTATATTTTTTCAGTAAAGCGAGAGCTTCCTCCCTGGTAACAGGTGTTGTCATAATCAATTCCTCCGTTGATTCCAATGAACCGTAAGTAAAATATTTTTGATGCGCCGACTTATAATTTTAGGGGGTGCGTACCCCATGCAAAAGGAAAATGGCTGATGGAACAGGCGTGCTTTGTGAAGCTTTTAAATGTCGGCCTTTTTTCTGCCTTAGATTATACCGTAAAGAGGAAAAACGGACAAGACATAATCTCTTTTTTCCGGAAGAATAAACTGTCTATGTATGGAAAGCGGCATTAGAACAAAAAGGCTTGTGTTCTGGGGAAAATTTAGTAAAATATGAAGTAGGATTTGATGGACATGGGAATTGGGGTATGAGAAACAAATTACCTTAATGGACAGTTCCGTAAGGATCTATCTGGAAATAAGAAAAAGAAGGGAGGGAGAGGACGGTATGGAAAGTAATCTTGGGCGGAAGCTGACGGAATGCTATGCGGACAAAAGGAAAGTAGCTATACAGGCCGGGTGGAGGACAGCGTTTTGCATTCTTCTGGATATTGCTAATTTTGGAGGGATTGCAGCAATCCGCCGATGGGGCGAGGTACCGCCGGAAATGACGACAGTGATAGTGAATTTGCTGCTGACAGTAGTTTTTGGGCTGTATCCGCTCATTCATTTAAAAAAGTATCTGGCTTTTTATGAAAACGGAATGATCTATGGGAAACGCCAGTATCTTTGGGCAGATCTTGGAACACCAGGATGGCGTGACCATACGACGGGCGGCTTTTTTCATTCCACGATGATGGTAACGGATAAAAGAAATTTTGATGTGACTTATCTTGACAGCCCTAAAAAGGAGTATAACAGGGCATATATGAAGCATTAAACGGAAGGCGCCGGAGTCACGTAATGGAAAGGCGAAGTCCGGGGGATGCCGAGGGAAGAAGATTTGCTTTGCGGCATAGCGCTGCAACATAGGAAACAGGAAAAAGAACGGGAGAGAGGGAAATGAATATGATATTAGCGTCAATCTATGGCTTAACGGTTCCGCAGGCAGTAATGATTGTTGCCGGCTTAATGGCAGTAATTTACATTTATTTAAAAATCAAAGAGAAGAAAAACAGAGGGGCGGCGGAAACCGGGGAGGATAAAAATATAGTCTGGGGGATTATGCAGAGGTCTGTGCCTGAAGCTGAAAAATATACAAAGGCTTATGGCTGCTGGGAATGGGAAACTTACCGTGGAAATACGAAGACTACTACATATTGGTATTACGGGATTGCATTTAATGAAGAGCAGATCTGCATTGTCCCGCTTTCCTGCGAAGGAGGGGATATCAGTTATTCCGGTTCTGTTTGCTTAAGAAAAGAGGATTTGGGTATGATAAATGCAAAAAAAGAGCAGAACTGGACGGAGTTTTATGATAAAGACCGGAATGAAATCCTTACTTTTACGGTGGATGAAGAAAATTTAAAGGAAGATAAATATCATCCGGTCAATATTATCCAGACAGAAGAGGCAAAAGCATTTGTTGCCTGGAGGAATCAGTGGATGGATGAAGTAAACCGTGCAAATGGGGTAGAAGTAACCGGAAAAATGAAGAAGCCGTTAAAGAAAAAATAAACCGGGATTGGAACAGAAGCCGGGCTGGCGGTTTGGCGGA
Organism: uncultured Lachnospiraceae bacterium; assembly: GCA_910576535.1. Taxonomy (GTDB): domain Bacteria; phylum Bacillota; class Clostridia; order Lachnospirales; family Lachnospiraceae; genus Kineothrix. The sequence goes on from CAJTKK010000009.1 coordinate 109,508, forward strand.
ACGTCTGATTCATCCGGGCGGGGGCGTGGAAATAAGGGAACATGAAAACGGGAAAAGGAGAGACGGGATGATACGTTTTAATTGCGATTATAGTGAAGGCGCGCATGAAAAGGTATTGGAAAAACTGATTGCGTCAAATAGGGAGCAGACGCAAGGATATGGAGTGGATCCATATTCCATGGAAGCGAAAAAGCTGATAAAGCAGCTTTGCGGGAAGGAGGATGCGGATGTTCATTTTCTCGTGGGGGGGACCCAGGCGAACCTGACTGTGATATCGGCGGGGCTGCGCCCGTATCAAGGGGTTATTGCAGCGGATACGGGACATATTCATGTCCATGAGACAGGGGCAATTGAAGCGTGCGGCCATAAAATACTGGCGTTGTCATCAGAAGACGGGAAAATAACTGCCAGGCAGATCGAGGACTGCTGCAGGGCGCATAGGGAAGATATGGACCGGGAGCATACAGTACAGCCGAAAATGGTGTATATCTCCCAATCGACAGAGCTGGGAACGGTATATAGCAAGGAGGAACTATCGGAAATTTCATCGGTCTGCAGAAAAAACGGCCTGTTTCTGTTCATGGATGGGGCAAGGCTGGGATATGCGCTTGCCGCTTTGGACGGTACGCTTACTTTTCAGGATCTGGCCCGTTTATGCGATGTGTTTTATATTGGAGGGACAAAAGTAGGAGCTTTGTTTGGGGAAGCCGTTGTTATTGTCCATCCTTCTTTAAAAGAAGATTTCCGTTATCTGATCAAGCAAAAGGGAGGAATGCTGGCAAAGGGCAGGCTGCTTGGCCTGCAGTTCCTTGCTTTATTGGAAGACGGTTTGTACATGGAAATTTCCCGTCATGCAGACAGGCTGGCAAGGCAGCTACGGGAAGCGTTCCGGGAGGTTGGCGTCACTTTCCTGGTGGAAAATACAACGAACCAGCTTTTCCCGGTATTGCCTGACCGTGTGCTGGAAGAGTGGAAAGAAAAATATAGTTTTGCTTACCAGAAAAGAATAGATGAAGAACACAGCGCGGTAAGGGTCTGCACGAGCTGGGCGACCAGGCAGGAGGATGTGGATCTTCTCATAGAGGATATGAAAAAAGTATGGGAAGAATTGTAAGAAGAGGAGATGTGATTCATGTATCAATTTTTTAAAGGATTAAAAGCAAATTATATTTTATCTGCAGTATTTTGTATTATATTCGGGGTTACGCTGACAGTCTGGCCGGATGTATCTTCCCAAATTGTATGTATGGGGCTGGGGGCGGTGCTGGCATTGAGCGGTATTGTAAACCTGATCACTTTTTTTGTGCAAAGGGATGGCAGTTTGCTTTCCCAGATTAACCTTTTGGCCGGGATTATACTGACTGTGCTGGGCGGATGGATTATTTTGAACCCGGGAGTCCTGATGAAAATAATCCCGGTAGTGATCGGTGTAGTAGTAGCGGTGCATGGCGCACATAATCTGCTGCAGGCGTTAGAGCTGTTCCGGAACCGATACAGTAAGTGGTGGGTGGCTCTGCTGCTCGGGGCTGTAACGGTTGCGCTTGGCGTTTTGCTGATCTTCAATCCTTTTGAGGCGGTAAACACGGCGGTAATGCTGATAGGGATTTTTTTGATTTATGACGGGATATCCGATATCTGGATTATTTCCAGGGTATCGAAAACGGCAAGGGAGATCAAGGAGACGATGGAAGCTTTGGATGTGGAAGCGGAAGTGGAGGAGTAGGGCCGGCGGGTTTATGAAACCGGATATACGGCCGGAGAAAAATAGAAGTATACGGAAGAAGAGAGGGAATGGAGATGGCGGTTTGCGAAATCAGCAATGGGAAAATCACAGTAGCGGTGGATAGCCGTGGGGCAGAAATGAAATCTTTGCGTAGAATAGACACAGGGGAGGAATATATGTGGAGCGGCAACCCGGAATATTGGGGGAAAGTATCTCCGCTGCTGTTTCCTTTGGTGGGTACATTAAAGAACAATGAATATCATTTTAACGGCAAGCCATACCGTATGGGAAGGCATGGGTTTGCCCGGGATAAGGAATTCCGGCTCGTTTCCCAGAAAGCGGATGAAATTTGGTTTGCATTGGAAGCGGATGAGGAAACAAAGAAGCATTATCCTTTTGATTTCCGGTTAGAGGCGGGGTACCGTCTGGAAGGAATGGGGGTGAAAGCGCTTTGGGCAGTGGAAAACCTGTCAGGGGAAAACTTGTATTTTTCCATAGGAGGGCATCCGGCTTTCCGTTGCCCGTTTGGTCAGGGGGAAGAGAGGGATAGCTGCTATCTTGGCTTGGAAGGAAAAAAAACCATTTGCTGTACGAGGCTTGACGGGAACGGTCTGATGAGCGGGAAGAAGGTAAATTATGAAACAGAGGACGGACTGCTTCCCATCAAGGAAGAACTGTTCCGGGAAGACGCCATGATCATGGAGGACGGACAGATACATAGCGTGTCTTTGATGACAAAGGATAAAAAACCATATATTACCGTAGAATTTGCTATGCCGGTAGTGGCGGTGTGGACCCCTGCGGGAAAGAAAGCCCCTTTTATTTGCATAGAGCCTTGGTATGGAACAAGCGATGCAGCAGACTTTAATGGAAGTTTGGAAGAACGCAAATGGGGAAAACAGTTAGAGCCGGGGAAAAGATTTACGGCAGATTATCTGGTGAAGATAGAATAATCCCCGCCGCCGGGGAAGGATGGCGGAAACAATGGATAGAACGGTTGAAAAACGGGAGAAAAGGAAGAACAGGAAATAGAAATTGAGAAATAGAAACTAAGAAAATAGAAACTAAGAAAATAGAAACTAAGAAAATAGAAACTAAGAAATAGAACTGGGAAATAGAGACCGGGAAATTGGAAGGAGTCTTAAAGAATGAAAGTATTGTTGATTAACGGAAGCCCTAATGAAAAAGGCTGTACTTATACTGCGCTTAGTGAAGCGGCAAGGACGCTGGAAGGAGAAGGGATAGAAACGGAAATTTTCCAGTTGGGAAAAAAGCCGGTCAGGGGATGTATTGGATGCGGCGGGTGCGCCAAAAATAACCACCGTTGCGTATTCGACGATGATGCGGTGAACCGGGCAATTGATAAGGCGGAGGAAGCGGACGCTTATATTATTGGCTCTCCTGTTTATTTTGCTTCGGCCAACGGAGCTTTGATTGCATTGCTGGACCGCATGTTTTATGCGGGAAAATGTTTTGCTTATAAGCCGGCGGCGGCAGTGGTTTCGGCGAGGAGAGCCGGGACAACGGCAAGTATTGATGAAATAAACAAATATTTTTCTATCAGGAATATGCCCATTGTATCTTCAAAATACTGGACGATGGTGCATGGGAATACGCCGGACGAAGTAAAGCAGGATTTGGAGGGGATGCAGATTATGCGTACCCTTGGAAGGAATATGGCGTGGATGTTAAAGTGCATAGAAGCGGGAAAAAAGGCTGGGATTACGCATCCTGAGGCGGAAGTTCCGGTGAAAACAAACTTTATCCGGTAAAGTAGAGTTGGCCGTCAGACGCTTGGATTTGATATCCGGATCCTTATGGGGGCTTTCCGGCTCCCACAGGATAAAAGCGACGGCGTAGGGCAGGAGGAGAGGAATGGAAAAGTCAGGGAAAAATAAAATCTGGATGACCGGGGCTGCAGCCGTTATTCTGGCTGCAGCGAGTTTTTTGTTTTTAAAAGCAAATAAACTGCCAGAACCGGTATACTGCCCGGTGAAGGGGTTTTCCAATATGTGCGCCTATGACGGGAAAGTATATGCCGGCGTGAACGCTCCTTATGGGGAAGCAATTGTGCAGGAAAGCAGTATTTTTACGATATGGGAAGATAAGGTGTATTATGTGGAAAAAGTTCAGGAGGCGTATGACAGCCTGACGGATGAATTGCTGGAAATCAAGCGCGCCGATAAAAACGGGAGCAATCAGGAAACGCTGGCAGATGATGTTTTTTTGGCCGGGGCGGGGCATGAAAAGCTTATAGGGAATAAGCTTTTTTATGGTTATGGATACGATGACAATTCCCGTATGCGTTATGCCTATGTGGATATAAATACGAAAGAACGGGGAAAAATAGATTCAGGCCGAATGGATGATGTTCTGGGTTATGACGGTAATTATATTTACTATAAAGGGAGGGACGGGGAAAAAGGGAATCTGCTGGGACGTATCCGCATGAGGGATGGCAGGGATGAGGCAGTATCTTATTATGCAGAAGTGGATGAGGAAGGATATATAGACAGTGTTTTTTTCTCGGACGGGAAATTTTATTGTTTTACGTTGACACATAAACCGGAAGGGCATGATTACCGTATGTATACCTACCGTCTGCAAGTAAGGGATGGGGGGTCGGGGAAGATGGAAAAAGAAATCCCGGTGGATTTCACAGGTTCTTCCAACTATTCTCTTTTGCTGGATCAGGGAGAGATTTATACGGCGCTTGGCGGGGATATTGTAGCAATTTCTTTGGACGGCGGCAGTCAAAGGAAGCTTGGCAGCCTGAAGGATGGGGAATATTGGGGGATTATGCATTTTATCCCGGGGGACGGTTATCTCTATTATGAAGCAATCGCGGAAACAGATGAGGAGACGGGGAACAATGATTATTTTTACCGGGTTCCTTTAAAAGGAGGGGAAAGCGAATTGCTAAAGGAATGGTTTACAGTTTCAGAAAGGAAATGTCATCTGTCCTCCGCCTGCTAGAGAAGGCTGAAAAAGAAATGGCAGAGGTGTAATTTTTTTACAATTACCCATGAATATGGAAAATTTTTTGCATTTGGGAGTACAAAGCGGCAATAATGTGGTATAATAGAATATCCTCAGCAGGACAAGTTACGGCATGATTTGACTTTTTAGCCGCAGCAAGGAAATTCTGCTGGAAAATATTATGTAAGGAGAGGGCATAGAATGGCAAAATGGGTGTACTTATTTGAAGAAGGCAGTGCAGACATGAGGAATCTTTTAGGGGGGAAAGGCGCAAACCTGGCAGAGATGACGAGGCTGGGGCTGCCGATACCGCAAGGGTTTACGGTGACAACAGAAGCATGTACGGATTACTATAATCAGGGCAAGAAAATTTCGGGAGAAATTGAGGCGCAGATTTTTGATGCATTGGAAGGGCTGGAAAAGAAGCAGGGAAAGAAATTCGGCGATACGGAAAACCCGCTTTTAGTTTCCGTGCGTTCGGGCGCAAGGGCATCCATGCCAGGGATGATGGATACGATCCTGAATCTGGGGCTTACGGATGTGGCTGTGGAAGGTTTTGCCAAAAAGACCGGCAATCCAAGGTTTGCATATGATTCTTACCGCAGATTTATCCAGATGTTTTCTGACGTAGTAATGGAGATACCGAAGTCATATTTTGAAAGGATTTTGGATGAAATTAAGGACAGCAAGGGAGTAAACTTCGATACGGAGCTGACAGCGGAAGATTTGCAGGAAGTGATCAAGAAGTTTAAGCAGATTTATAAAGATAAAATGGGAAGCGACTTCCCGCAGGAACCGAAAGTTCAGTTGATGGAAGCAGTGAAAGCGGTGTTCCGTTCCTGGGATAATGACAGGGCGATTGTATACCGCAGGATGAATGATATTCCTGGCGACTGGGGGACGGCAGTTAATGTCCAGGCGATGGTATTCGGCAATATGGGCAACACATCGGGAACCGGCGTTGCATTTACAAGGAACCCTTCCACAGGGGCAAAAGGGATTTACGGCGAATATCTTATTAATGCACAAGGCGAGGATGTTGTTGCAGGAATCCGTACCCCTCAGCCGATTACGAAGCTGCAGGAAGATCTGCCGGAATGCTATGGGCAGTTTATTGATATTGCTAATAAATTGGAAGCGCATTACTGTGATATGCAGGATATGGAATTTACGATCGAGGACGGGAAACTGTTCTTCCTGCAGACACGTAACGGTAAGCGTACTGCCGGGGCAGCTCTTCAGATTGCATGTGATTTGGTAGATGAAGGGGTGATTACGCCGAAAGAGGCAGTGTGCAGGATTGAAGCGAAGTCTTTGGATCAGTTGCTTCACCCGAACTTTGATGAGGATGCATTAAAGAAAGGCGAAGTGATAGGACAGGCTCTTCCGGCATCTCCGGGAGCAGCGGCAGGAAAAGTATATTTCAATGCAGAGGATGCCGTATTAGCGCATGAAAGAGAAGAAAGAGTCATATTGGTGCGTCTGGAAACTTCGCCGGAAGATATTGAAGGAATGCACGCAGCAGAAGGTATCCTGACAGTCAGGGGAGGTATGACGAGCCATGCGGCAGTTGTTGCCCGCGGTATGGGAACCTGCTGTGTATCGGGCTGCGGCGATATTGTTATTGATGAAGCTGCTAAGACATTTGAACTGGGCGGGTACCGTTTCAAAGAAGGGGATTATATTTCCCTGGACGGATCCACAGGCAAGATATATAAGGGCGACATTAAGACAGTGGAAGCTGGGATTACCGGTAATTTCAAGAGGATTATGGGCTGGGCGGATGAGTTCCGCACTTTGAAAGTACGCACGAACGCGGATACACCGTCAGACGCTGCAAACGCAGTGAAATTGGGCGCAGAGGGCATCGGTCTTTGCCGTACGGAGCATATGTTCTTTGAGCCGGATAGGATCCCTAAGATCCGCAAGATGATTCTGTCTTCTACCGTAGAGGCAAGAGAAGCGGCTTTGTCTGAACTGATTCCTTTCCAGAAGGGCGACTTTAAAGAAATATATGAAGTAATGGAAGGCCGTCCGGTTACGATCCGTTTCCTGGATCCCCCGCTTCATGAGTTTGTTCCTACGGAGGAAAAGGATATTGAAGACCTGGCAAGGGATATGAACCTTACCGTAGAGGAAGTGAAGGCAACCTGCGATACTTTGCATGAATTTAACCCGATGATGGGTCATAGAGGATGCCGTCTGTCCGTTACTTATCCGGAAATTGCAAGGATGCAGACAAGAGCGGTGATGGAAGCGGCTATTGAAGTAAAAGCTGAAAAGGGTTACAATGTAGAACCTGAAATTATGATTCCTTTGGTAGGCGATAAGAAGGAACTGAAATATGTGAAGGCAGTGGTTGTAGAAACCGCGGAAGCTGTTAAGAAAGAAAAAGGTTCCGATATCGTATATCATGTAGGTACGATGATTGAAATCCCAAGGGCAGCGCTGCTGGCAGATGAAGTGGCTGAAGAAGCGGAATTTTTCTCCTTTGGCACCAATGACCTGACACAGATGACATTCGGCTTCTCCCGTGATGATGCAGGCAAGTTCTTAGCTTCTTATTATAAGAGCAAGATTTATGAGTCTGACCCGTTTGCAAAGTTAGATCAAAACGGTGTTGGACAGCTTGTGAAAATGGCAGCAGAAAAAGGAAGATCCACAAGGCCGGATCTGAAACTGGGTATCTGTGGCGAGCATGGAGGAGATCCTTCTTCCGTAGAGTTCTGCCATAAGGTTGGATTAAATTATGTATCCTGTTCACCGTTCCGCGTACCGATTGCCCGGTTGGCGGCGGCGCAGGCGGCTATTAACAGCAAGTAATACACTGGAAGTTGATGTCGTAGGGCACGGAAATTTATTCTAAAAAGAGGCAAACTAAATTTGCTACGACATAGAAAAATAAGACCTTGCATCGAAAGATGCGGGGTCTTATTTTTGTCTAACGACTATCCTTACCCTTGCATAAACACTGGATTTGTAGGAACGTTCTGCACAGGATCACCATGGAGTAGGGGCAACTAGGGCGAAAGCCCGACAGGATAAAACAAATTGCCTTTTTATGCCCTTTATAGAAAAAATTTCCGTGCCCTACGACATGGTGATATTTGTTTATGATGTTTTTGGGAAAATGATAACAGGTTTGGAAGCCTTGTAAACTGGGGATTTGAGAAGATCATCATTTCCCAAAAATGAGTGAGTAATTCCCTAAAAATACTCTAAATTCATTTTGGGGAAACGTTTTTGGGAGCTGTTGACATAAGGATGACTCGCGGAGCGCGGCATCCGTTGTCGGGGAAACTGGCAGGATGTTCCCGGATGGGAGGTTTTGCGAAGGATGAGGAAAAAGAATTTCAAAGGGCGATGTGAAAAGAGGATGATTGGCAAGTGTGCTGAAGTATGCAGGACATATGATGCCATTCAGTATGCTTATGCTGATCTTCTGCAGATGGATGGGGAAGTAAAGGAGATCAGATGCAATGTCCTGTTGGATGGGCTGGATGTCGGAGAGTATACTTCCGATTTTGTGTGTACCAAAACAGACGGTGATCTGATGGTACGGGAGTGTGTGTTCCGTAAGTTTCTGATGAAACCATTGACGGTGAAATTATTGGATGCTTCGAGGGAGTATTGGATCAGGCATGGGGTTATGGATTGGGGGTTGGTCATTGATGAAGAAGCATGATCTGTTACATTCTGGTGATAGCATTATCAGAGTATTGGATGTTCAGGATGATAGAATCCTTGTGATCGATTGTATTAAACACTCTATGCCTGTGTGGGTGGAATCAGAGTTGTTGGAATCTTATGTTGGGTGTACTGGTGGAGAGCTGTTTGAGGTTAGTGGTGTTGATGTCATAGGAGATACGGATGCTCTTGATGCAGACCAGAGAAAGATAATGCATGAACGCTATACGATGATTGCGCCTATGCTTCCGTTCATGTCAGATGATAAGGTGCGATCCAAACTGATCTGTTCTATAGCTGAAGATCATCAAGTATCAAAACAGACTGTTAGGAACTATCTCTGTCTTTACTTGTCTTATCTGGATATGGCTGTGCTTGCTCCAAAGAAGCGGAAAGAGGATCGGGAACTGACACAGGATGAAAAACATATGCGTTGGGCATTGAATAAGTTTTTCTATACGACAAAGAAGCAATCTCTTATGACTGCTTATACCATGATGCCCAAAGAGAGATATTGTGACGCTATGGGTGTATTGGCAGAAGAATATCCGTCTTTCTATCAGTTCCGATATTATTATCGTAAGACAAGGAAGATGCAGAATTTCTATATTTCAAGGGATGGATTGAAGAATTATCAGAGGAGCAACAGACCACTTATAGGTGAGGGAGTACGGGAGTTTGCCTCTGCGGTTGGTGTGGGGATGCTGGATGCTACGGTATGTGATATTTACCTGATCAATGATGAGGGGAATCTGGTAGGCAGACCTATTCTTACGGCATGTATTGATGCCTACAGTAGTCTGTGCTGTGGTTATTCTCTTTCATGGGAAGGTGGAATTTACAGTCTTAGAGGATTGATGCTGAATATCATTGCCGATAAGGTGGCATGGTGCAAGCGTTATGGTATTTCCATACAAAAGGAAGATTGGGATTGTGATATGCTTCCCGGTACATTTGTCACGGATATGGGGAGTGAATATAAATCGGAGAACTTTGAACAGATTGCAGAATTGGGTGTTACGGTTATAAATCTTCCTTCTTACAGACCAGAACTGAAAGGATTGGTAGAAAAGTTCTTTGATCTGATACAAGAGATGTACAAGAAGCATTTAAAGGGTAAGGGTGTGATTGAGCCGGATTATTAGGAGAGAGGGGTACATGATTACCGTAAGGATGCATGTCTGACTATGATGGACTTTGAGAAGATTATCCTACATTGTATGATCTATTATAATTCTCAAAGGATCATAGAAAACTTTCCTTATACAGAAGCTATGATAACAGATAAAGTGAAGCCGTATGCATCCTATATCTGGGAATGGGGTAAATCACTGATTGGGGAGAATCTGATAGGAGTGGATAGTAGAGAGTTGATGCTTACATTACTTCCGAGGACTACAGGGAAATTTGGACGAACAGGTTTGAAGGTAAATAAGCTGCGTTATCATTGTGAGGGATATACAGAGCAATATCTATCTGATGGTACTGTAACTGTAGCTTGTAATCCAGAGGATGTGACATCTGTATGGGTAGTAGAGAATGGAGTTTATACGGAATTTACTTTGATTGACTCTCGTTTTCAGGGAAAAAATCTTGTTGGAGTACAGGAGTTACAAACTGGACAGAAATCTATAGCTAAGAATGAAATGAGGAACAACCTATAGGCTCAAATTAATCTGGCACAGCATATTGAGGCGATTGCGAATAATGCTTGTGGCCATTCGGATGTACATATGAAGAATATCCGCAATACCAGAAAAAAGGAACAGATGAAGAACCATCAGGATTATATGAAGGAGAGAGTAAACTATGGCTGATCTTTCAAATATTATACATATTTTACCATCAATGAAATCAGGGGATGATTTGTTTTCAGCACTGGAAATTTTACCAAAATATGATGATACGATTCGTGCTGCAGATGTTCCTGTGCGTCTCATGGCTCTCTCTGATCTTTACAGGATATATGTACCATCCAATATGTCATTAGAGATTTACAGTAAAATGTATCTGGCCTTATTGAGGTCATTGCAGAAGAAGGGTACGAAAATGGCCATACAGCAGAAAAATCAGAACCATAAAGCCGTGATACAGCAGGAGTACAGCGGTATCATGGGTGGCTCCGATAGCTTTACGATTATTGGAGCATCCGGTATTGGCAAAAGTTCAGCCATCAGTAGGGCGATTACGTTAATTACTGAGAATAGAGTGATTGAAGTGGAAAATCCATACACGAAGATCATTCCTTGTATCTGTGTACAGTGTCCTTTTGATTCTTCTGTAAAGGGATTACTGTTAGAGATATTACGCAAGGTGGATGAAATGATTGAAAGTAAATATTACCAGAATGCATTAAGGGCAAGGACTACAACGGATATGCTGATTGGGAGCGTCAGTCAGGTAGCATTAAATCATATTGGTTTGTTGGTAGTGGATGAGATTCAGAATGTATGCAACAGCAAGAATGGGAAGAGCCTTGTGGGTATGCTTACCCAGCTTATCAATAACAGCGGTATATCAATCTGTATGGTGGGAACGCCTGAAAGCGCAGTGTTCTTTGAACAGGCGGTACAGCTTGCCAGAAGGTCGTTGGGATTACGGTATGATGTGATGGAGTATGGTGCAGATTTCAGAAGGTTTTGTGAGATTGTGTTTTCCTATCAGTATGTGAAACAGAGGACAGAGATTACAGATGGGATTATGGAATGGCTTTATGAGCATACTTCGGGGAATATATCGGTAGTGGTATCCCTGATCCATGATGCACAGGAGACTGCGATTTTGAATGGTAAAGAAGTTCTGAATTTGGAATCATTAAATGAGGCGTATCAAAAACGGTTGTCTATGCTGCATGGGTTTATTTATATGGAGCAGAAAAAGCAAACATCCAAGACAAAGAGAAAAGCGTCTGTTGTTAATGTTAAAATTTCTACAGAGGAAAAAAGTAGTGGAGAATTAAGCAGTAGTGAATTTACGATTGCTGATTTGGTAGCGATGGCTAAGAATGAAAACAAGGATATGGTGCAGTTATTGAAGATATATATACCAGTGGTGGAGGTAGCGGTATGATCGCATATATGCCGACAATTTATCCTGATGAATTGGTATATAGTTGGTTTTGTAGATATTATGTCCATTCAGGCTGTTTTTCACATAAGATGGCGTTGCAGGAGTTATTTTGTAAGAAGTCAGATTACCTGAATAAAGAATTTATAGGTAATCTCAATCATGGAGCTATAGAGCAGATCGAAAAAATATTTCCTCTGGATGAATTGGTTTTAAATCATACCATGTTTCCTCAATATGCGAGATTTATTTTCCTAGAACAAAAGGAAACAGCTCTGTACCGTTTAGCCCATGATACCTGTGATGCTCATCATTTGTTTCCTATTCTACCACGAAATGATGGGGAACAATATCTGCGTTTATGTCCGTTGTGTGTGAAAGAAGATAGAGAAATTTATGGAGAAGCATACTGGCACAGGAAACATCAGATTAGGAATATGCGTATATGTACTAAGCATAAGTGCAGGCTTATGGAATCGAGTGTTCCAGCAAAGAGTGAGCAGAGTTTTACGTTTTGTCCTGCTGAAAGTTATACATATGACGGGGAAGCTATATTTGAGAATGATTCATTAGCGATTCAGTATATGGAATATTTGGTGTCAGTATTTGAATCGGTGATGGATTTTGAAAGTGATATTCCTATCAGTTCTATCCTTTATGATGGAATGAGCAGAACAAAATATTTGAAACCATCAGGGCGTAGCAGATATACAAAGATGCTTGCTGATGATATGGGTGAGTTCTACGGAAGTATGGGGATATGTAGTGTTGCAAGTATGTATCAAATTCAGAGAGTATTATTGGAGAATTTGTATGACTTTTCTGTTGTTTGCCAGATTGCTTTTTTCCTGGGGATGAGAGTGGAGGAATTAACGGCTTCCTCTTTAACTAAGGAGCGGATTCAGCAGGAACAGGATAGCCATTATATGAGGAATACTGCCCCTGTAGATTGGGATTTATTGGATCGGGAAACGGCTCCTGTGTTAGAAAAGTTTGCCAGAGGCGTATATGATGGTACTGGTAATGAGAATGGTAGGCCAGAACGTGTGTCAGAAAGGATTGTGTATCGGGAGATGGGATTGCTGGGTCATCAGTTGGAGAATATGCCACGGTGTAAGGTGGTTTTTGAAAAATATACAGAGTCTTATCCTGAGAGTTGGGCGAGGAAGATTATTTGGGCTTATCAGAAGTTGGAAGAAGAGGATAAGCCTTTTTATTGGACGGATATTCGGAAGATTTTGGGAGTGAAAAAAAATATGCAAGAGATTGTTCCTTGTTTGATAAAATATGTGGATGAGGATATGGTAGAGAAAATTCTAAACTTGATTGTATTTTGACAATTGACAAAGTAAAGCAGATATTTTATGTGAAGATTTTAATTCGTTTATATTGATGACTTAGTAAGTGATTGCTATAATGACCTTATATCCTTGTAAATAACGTTATCTTTTATAGGCACTAGAACGAAAGTGAACTGTGACTGATTTATGTAGATGATGATATTAGAAAAAGTGAAGTAAGGAGACAAAATGCGACGTAATTTTGCACAGATATTAAAAGATGCACAGATTGACATTAAGATGGAGTATCAGAAATTGTATGGGATGTTGTATGATCGTAGTATTCAAATATCAAATATGAATCGTATTTCTGCGTATGATGAATTGAGTGAACGTTTTATTGATTTCTATTTTCGTGGAACGTGTCTTTCAATAGACGAATTTAATAATATGCACGGGTTTCATTTTGAGAAGGAACCATCTGATTTTAATATTGATCATCTAGTTTCACTTTGTGAGTACATATATAATATGCTCATGGCTTATCAAGGAGTACAAGGTTCTATGGGATATGGATATATGACAGGGATGCATGCACCCATCAATGTTCAATTTTATTTTATGCAAATAAATCAAATCATTGAAGAAATAGGATATATGCAGGCAAATGAGGATGGAATTACTATTTTTATTGAAAAATGTCCTGCTGCGATAGCTGTAGCAGAAAGTGACTTAATCCCAACAAATTTATCATATCGGCTAATATCATATCATCACTATGCCATGAAAGGAAATATAGAGGCGAAAAAGACTGTTTTGGTACAGCTTGCTTCGATTTTAGAGGCTAAACGTGGTGATCTAATAAAAGTTGATAAGGTATTGGAAAGTGATCTTTTCTATATCTTTAATAATCTAAATATTCGCCATAATAATATTAGCGCAGAAGATCCCGGAAAATATAAGGCTTATGTGGCTCAAATGTCTACTGAGAATCTTGAAAAATGGTATGATGAGGCATACCAAATGTGCCTTTTAGCATTTCTTGAATTAGAAAATATTGACCGAAAAGTAGAATTTGATCAGTTAAAAAGAGAAATTGAAAAATAATTTTGCATTATGTATATAATGTTTGGTGGCTTCTGTCTTATTTATGGAAATAGGAGTAATGAATAAAGTACTGCAAGTTGCTACTTGTGCAAAAAAAGAATTTTTAATATCGGTATTTTTAATTCTTAAAGATATTGTACCCTTTGAGAGAGAGTATATGTGGACATATGGTTTTGATAGGGAGTCTTGAATGACTCTCTATTTCTTTTTGAGTTTATTTGTTATATGATAAAAAGAAAAGATAAGGAAGGAGAGAATATGGTGTATGTAAGAATATACTAATTATAGAATTCATTTTAGAAAGATATTTTATAGACGATGAAAGAAATTTTGTGGTAGAAGTATTTGGAGGGACAATGAAAAGGTTTAAGGATTATAAAGAGAATTGTGTAGTAACTCGTATGGGTGAGAAAATATGTTCTTATCAGGGGCAGATTAGTGTTATAGAAAATTATCGTGTGATGATTGAAATTATAGATGTATCACGGGAAGTGTATTTACAGATACGAGAAATGGAAAATGCTATATTATGTTTAAAAACAGATACTGAGCATGTAACAGCAAGATATTTTATGCTTAGAAAAATGATTGGGAAACAAACAGATGAAAATTTTATATGTCATTATTTTAATGTGACAATTGAGGCTTTCGATGTTTGCTGGGGAAATAAGAGTTGTGTAAGTGATATTGAAGAATTTCTTTTTGATGGTTTCTCTTGCAGTGTTACAGAGGGAGCAGAGTTAATTGGATTGACACCTTATGAAGAGATTGACAGTGTGAAATTTTTAAATACTGAAATAGATATAAATATAAAAACGCGAGTAAAAGAACTGCATTCAGTGTCAGGATTTTCTTGTTATGCTTTTCATAATATTATAAGAAAAAATTCAGAGATTAGTTTTGGCATAAATAGTCAAATTCAATATCGGGCAAAGGAAAAGATAGGAATAGATGTTGTAAAAGAAAATTTATATAATATGATTCTATTTCTGGAAATACTGAGTGGCGAATTAATTTCAACTACTCAAGTAACATTATTTGAAGATGAAAGATTTTTTGACTATTTGGGAAATTGCAATTTCCCTAAAAATAATCTGATCGCTTTTAATAAAAATAAGTTCGATGGTAGATCATTCATTAGGGAAAGTCTATTTAAAGTATCTGATTTTGTAACATTTTTGGATGACGCGGCTAACAAATTTGGCATATTAGTTAAATGCAAGAAATTAGCTTTTGATTCTTATAAACAGGTGTTGCTAGATGATGATGTTGGGATTTATACACCTAATAAGTTTTTAAAAATAATGCAGATGATTGAAGGTATGGAAAGAAGTGATGTTAATGAAGAAGAACAAAGAAAGTTTGATAAGAAAAAGGAAGATATACTTTGTAAGCTTAGTAGCGAAGAGGATAAGAAATTTATAGAGAAGTATTGTAGAAATAATGGAGATAATTTTATTAAGTGTCTGCAAAAAATAACAAAAAAAGCTATAATGTCATTATCAGGTCTTAGTAATAATGAATTTAGAGAATGTCATACACATACATTATTGTGCAATATTAAAAATGATAGAGATGTTTATACGCATGCATCTCATACTAAAAATCCTATATTAAGCTCCGATGAGATTAATTGGGTAATTGTTTGCTATAAAGTGTTTTTTAGATTGGAAGTCCTTTTAGAATTGGGAATGGATATCAGTCTTATCAGGAAAAGATTTTCTCGAGATAGATATTTTGTAGGAAGTTATAATAATCTTTTTAATTTGAAAATAATGTTAGATGAAGATTTCGAGACTGGAGAATATGATAGAATAATGAGGGGATTTGATTAATGTGAAATTGCATCAAAAGAGATTATATAGCTGCTTTTTCTGAAATCAAATTTAATTGGCTTTTGATTTCTTTATGGGTTTCGATAGTTTGTTGTGTTTTGATTCTATTTTGTAGATTGGATTTAGACTCTAATTTGGAATGGTAAGTATAATTAAGAGCCAGACAATGAAAACAGAATGTACAAAATTTAAAGTTAAATGAAGGGTATTTCCGTAGTGGAATGCTCTTTATTTTTTATAATGGAAATGTCGAATGTAAGATGTTCATAGATATATATTCTAATTGTGTAACAATATAATGATCCTTGTGTCATTATCGGTACAGGGATTTCGGAGGATTTCACACAATGGAAAAATTAATGAAAGCAGAAAAGAGTATAGGAGAAGAGGAAGGAGAGCATAAGAAAGATGATCAAACTGGATGATGAAAAATGTATCATAGGCTTCGATGACGGCTACCAACTCGGAAAGACAGCAAATTTCATATTTGACAACGGTGTACATAGACTCGGATTTGTAGAACCAACGCTGAAAGAAAATTCCCTGTTTTATGATGGGGAGTTTTTTAAGGTAGGGGAGGGGCGGTCAGCAATTACAGAGGATAAGATATTGGATGATTCTGCAAGACTCCGTACAATGACGGCTATCGCTATGGAATTTCGTAAAGCAGGAATCCATAAAGCAGATGTTATACTAGCGGTGGGATTGCCATTTTCCAATTATGGGAGGGACAAGCTGAAACTGATTGATTATTATAATCAGCAGAATGTATTGGATTTTTCCTATGAGGGAGAAGATTATTCTGTGACGCTCATAAAAGTGATCGTATGCCCGCAGTGTTATTCAGCGATTGCTTCCAGGCTCGGAAATATGAAGGACGATTACCTGATCGTGGATATTGGGAGCAAGACTACGGATGTTGTCTATGTACGGAATGGGATTCCGAATGAGAGCAAGTCCATCACGATTGAAAAGGCTATGGTCAAATGGGTCAAAGAAATACAGCGGGATATGAAAATACAGACTGGAAAAGATATTCCTGAACATGAGGTTATGAAGGTCATGTTAAAGGAAGGGAGCAATCTGCCGTCAGTTTATGCAGAGCTGATCCATGGGATGATGCGGGAGAAGATACATTCTCTGGAGCTGGAACTTGCAGAGCGCGGTTATGACATGGACTATATCAATATTATTTATGTAGGAGGAGGCGCATTGATGGCTCGTGACCATGCGGGGAAGTATCGGAGCCATACAGCCTATGACTGTGACCTGTGCGCCAATGCAAAAGGCTACGAGTTCCTTGCCGGACAGATGCTGGGGAGAAGGTGAATTAATGGCGAGTAAACAGAGAGCGATATTCCTTCGTTTTAATATGGAAGATGAAGCGGACTGCAGCTTGTACCTGAAACTGGCAGAAGCGGCAGGCAGTTCTGTAACGCTTATATCTTATGTCAAGAGGGCGCTGGAGGAATACCTCAGTATAAAGACAGAGATGGCAGAGTGCCAGCAGATCCATGAACACATGCTCATAACCGTGCGTGAAGAGATGCAGTCACAGGGGATGAAACTGGTAGGTGCGCTTCTGGCAGGTATAGGCACTGTAAATGTACAGAGGATTCCAGAGAAATCTGTACTGGAAGAAGCAGGATTACCGGAAGCATGTGGGAGACTGCCAGAGGAACTAAATGGTGTCCTTGATTTTATCAGTTAGATATCCTGTCAGAATAAAGGAGATAATGAAACATTTTATATGCATCTGTGGCTGCAATGCACCTGTTATTGTGCGGGATTATGCTGTAGAAATGATAATGCATGCCGGGAGTAGTGTGTGGCCTTTTCGAACTGCAGTACCCTTCAATATACTCAAATATAGAAAGCTGCAGTTCCTTCAGGGAAGGATAGCATTTGCGGTTTGTTTCTTTTTTTTGAGGTATATGAAAGAGCATTCACGGCAGGCGTTGTCAAAGGGATAGCCTTTCTTTGAAAAAGACTGCACAACATGGAGGGGATCCAAAAGCTGCCGGAATGCATAGGAAGTGTATTGGCCCCCCTGGTCAGAACGAAACATCAGCCCATAGGGGGCGTTTCGCTTTTCATAAGCTTTGCGAAAGGCTGCAATCACCAGTTCTGCATCGGCATTGGCACAAGATGTGCCAGGAACTAACTTTTCTGGGATACAGATCCATTACAATGCATGGGCAATGCCAT
>CAJTKK010000010.1:0-119596 GCA_910576535.1 uncultured Lachnospiraceae bacterium
CGTCCGGCAGTCAGCCGGATAGGGAACGGCAAAATTTTTTACACTTCTTTTACTTCTTTATCTCACATGAGCAAACGCCCAGGGGATCAAACCCATAAGGTTAGCACGTTCCACACCACGCCAATTTCCATTTTCCGCACAACGGTCTGCATAATGCTGGAAAAATGAGTTAGTCATTCTGCCTAAAATATCCATTTGAGTCAGCAAAAGGCCAATGGGAATTGCCAATCCAATACCATACTCTGCCCCTTGCCCGGAAATAATGGCGTAAGCCGTTCCCATAATTGCCCCGGAAAGATAGTCAGGCACTGTTGCTCCACCGTAAGTGGCAACGCCCAGGGTCATGAGCTGCAAAGTAGCTCCGACTGTAAGACCCAAAGCAATATCCCCTAACAAAAAGCCAGTAAAAGTCGCTGCAAATAATGGTGTGTAAATACCGCATTGAATCGAAATCTGATCTGTAACTGCAACAATCGTATACAGAATTAAAAGCAAAATAATGCCAATAGAAATCTGCGTCATCTGAATACCTCCTTATATGTTTTATTATTTCTTCTTTTATAAGCGCTTATGTTTGTATCTTACCATATATGAAATAAAATTTCAATATAAAATAAAAATATTTAATTTATGAAATATTATTCAATAATTTTAGGCAATGATTTCACCTGGCATATAAAGAGTTACTTTAAAAACTTTCCTATATAATAAAAACGGCATAGCCAACACTACGCCGTTTTTATAAATAATTTTAGTATAATCTTATGGATGATACTTTTTTATAATCCAACTCTTTTACCAAAAATAACTAAGGAATATAAGCCTTTAAATAGTCCTTCAGACCTATTTCTATTTCCTGAAAAACTGCATCCGCAGCTTGTTTTAAATCTGGCAGCATATCTGCTTTTGCTTTTTTGGATTTTTTTATATTAATCTCTTCATCTCCCGGCTTTCCCTGCTCCAGACTTTCTGCCTTTTCCATCTCAGAGTTTCCTTCCGGAATTTTATTTTCCTTCTCCTCTTGACCAGGATCTTTTGCTTCGCTATTTTCCAAATCTTCTGCAAGCTCCCCGCTTTGTCCTGCTTTTTCCTTCGTTTCTTCTGCAAGTTCTTCTTCTGTAGGCAATGCCTGATATTTACCGGAACGGACAAATTCCATATACTCATCTTGTATTCCCATTGTTCTTCTGAGAATCTTTTCCATTATTTCTTTTTTTTGCCCTTTTGGAATATTCGGGTTATTTTTGACAGACTTCGCCTCAGCCAAGAAGCCATTCATCTTTGCCATTTTTAGCTTTTCCACGTCTTCCTTCGTTTTGCATGATTCCATCTGCCTCTTATAAGTTTCTCTTTCATTTTTTAATTCCATATATTCCTTATATTTTTGAGGGCATTTTTGTTGAAGATAAGTAATTTCTTCCGGAGTAAGCAATCCGCCTGCTTTTAATTTTGCATCAATAGAAGCCATCTGCCTGCTCTCCCGCATTTGCTGCAAATCTTCCTTATATTTCTGAATCTGCCTCGCTTGGGGATCCATCTCCTTTTTCAATACATTGCCGTCTTTTTTCTTTTGCTGCCACTTCTGATCCATTTCTGCCATTTTAACTGTATTACGGATTGTACCAAAAATCGGTAGTATCATATGCATAACCTCCTTGTCCCTTAACCGCAAATCCATTTACGGCGCTGCTTCATTACCTCCTGTTAATTATATTATATATCGGCAGAATACCAGAAAGAATAACCTTTATTCTTCGTCCGCGGCATTCTCTGCCGTTAAATATTTTAATTCCCCTTTTAAATCAGTGACAGCATAATGATCCATCTTTTCTTGGATATATCCGGATACTCTCTCACTGGATATCATAGTGGAAATATTTTCATCATCCGCTTCGTCATAATAACGATCCGCAAATTCCACTATATAATATTGATGATTAGCCGCATCTTCAAGAACTTCAATATCCCCTTTTGTTCTTCCTTCTTCATATAACCATCCCGAAATAGCCTGGGGAGTACTGGAATAATATGCTCCCTCCCTGAAAGAAGCATCTGTTTCTTCATTTTCGTAAGTAGCTTTATTTTCCTCAGAAGAATTTTCAATACAAAGTTCTTTAAATCCTTTTCCTTCTTTACGTGCTTTCATCATAGCATCCGCTTTATTCTTTGCATCCATCATGGCTTTATCCAAATCTTCTTCCGATGCATCCTCTCCTGATTCAGCCGCAAAAACAAAACTATAATAATCCACTCTATCATAATTCTGCACATTTTCTTCATAATAATCTTTAATTTCCTGGTTATCCGGCGCATTCTGGTCAATTAAATAACTATAATACTTTTCTGCAAGAAGCCCTTCCCTGATAAAAGGCTCTATGCTCTTTTCGGTAGCATATTTCCCATACATAGATGTGTAATAATTACTTACCGATACTCCCGCCGCTTCAGCGCCAGCCGTAATCCCGTTCAAAATATCAGCATAATCTTCCCCGTCGTCATAAGAAAATTGATTTGCTGCCGCATCATCCGTCAATGCCTTTGTCTGCCTTATCTGCTCTACAGTAAGCTGGTCAAAATAATCCTTGTATGTCATTTCCTCTGTGTACTGCTGACTATCCAAATCTTTTGTTGCATCTACACCCATATAGGAGAGAATCGAACCATAACTTGCTATATAATTACTTTTTAATAAAGAATAATAATAATCGTATTCCAGTTTTGTTACTGAGTGGTTTCCCACAGTAATATATGCATCTTCCGTTACTGCCCTCTTATTCATAAAAGAAGCGGCAATAGAACCTGCAATTGCAATTATGATAACCGCGCATACGGCAATTGCCCCTATACGCAGGACTTTGGCATCCCTTTTGTCTTTTTCCTCCTGCTTCTTTCTTTTTTCCATTTTTCTTTCATATTTTGTCTGGATTTTTTCCCCATTATCCGCTTGTGGTTTCAAATCTTTCGCCATGAATTATATTCCTCCTATTATAATTAACATAAAATTTTAATAACTTTTATTCTAACACAGATAATCAAAGAATACAAAAAAAATAAGAAATCCGGAGTAATTTCCTATAAGGTAAAAAAAGCCAGATACTGGCCAGTCACCAGTATTTGGCTTTATTTCTTTAAAATTTATACAATATGTCCCTCTGTTTCTTTTATTGCAGACGCTGCAACGGCTCCGGTCTTTACCGCTTCTCCTTCTTCACTTCCATCTGTTGTAATATTTATATTCCTGTTTACTTTCGCATCATAGGTTCCTGCTTTTACAATATCCGCAAGATCAATTCCTACCGTTTCTTTCATAGTCTCAAAAAGCTTCGCCATTACTGCCGGTACGTTATCCGCTACAGAACTTACTCCATTTGATTGCCCATCTCCCCCGATAATTGTAATCTTATCAATTTGCGTAAGAGGTTCTGCAATCTTACCAGCAATATCCGGAAGCACTTTGATAAGCATTTCAGCCATCGCTGCATTGTTATATTTTTGATATGCTTCTGCTTTCTTTTCCATAGCCTCTGCTTCTGCAATACCTTTTGCACGGATAGCTTCCGCCTCTGCTTCGCCTACCATACGGATCCCGGCGGCTTCCTGCTCTTTGGAAAACTTCTGTGCTTCCGCTTTGGCCTTCATAGCATCCGCTTCTCTTTCCTGTTCAAATTTTTCAGCTTCCGCTTTTCTCTGCCTTTCATACAGTTCTGCATCTGACTGCTGCTGGCGTGCGAATTTATCTGCTTCCGCTCTCTTGCGGACTTCCGCATCCAAAGCCTTTTCCCTTACTTCCGCCTCTTTCTGCTTTAAAGTTACTTCCTTTTCCTGTTTAGCAATGCTTGCCTCTGCAGTTGCTATTTCAATTGTCTTTCTCTGCTCCTGTTCCTGGATACGGTATGCTGCATCAGCTTCCGCCTTTTTCGTATCTTCCATTTTCTTTAATTCAGATTTCTGCAAAGAAAGCTCATTATTCTTCTTAGCAATTTCTCTTTCCGCATTAATACGTGCATCATTTGCCTGACGGTCTGCGTCCGCTTTTGCTACCGCAATTTCTTTTTCCGCTTCTGCCTTTGCAATGGCCGCTTTTTTCTTAATCTGGGAAATATTATCAATACCTAAATCGTCAATTACCCCATTGCCGTCCGCAAAATTCTGTACGTTAAAACTGACAATATCAAGACCCATTGCTGCCAGATCCGGTTCTGCGTTCTCTTTTACAAGATTAGCAAACTTTTGCCTGTCGCTGACCATTTCTTCCAGTCTCATGCGTCCTACGATTTCCCTCATATTTCCTTCCAGCACTTCCCTTGCAATCCCTGCTATGTACTGTGTATTCTGGTTCAGGAAGTTTTCCGCGGCCAAAGCAAGCCTTTTTGGTTCACTGCTGATTTTTACGTTAACTGCCGCATCCACTTGAATATTAATGTAATCCGCTGTAGGAACCGCATTGGATGTTTTCACATCAATTGCGATCAGTTTCAGGCTTAATTTATCCATACGTTCAAAAAACGGGATTTTTACACTTGCCTTACCTATAATAATCTTTTTTCTAAGGCCCGAAATAATAAACGCTGTATCCGGCGGCGCCTTTTTATATCCTGTCACAAGAATAACAACAACTAAAATAAATATTACCAAAACAGTTAATATTCCAAATAAAGTCATATAATACCCTCCCTCTCTGCAGCGACTATTGTTTTGTATAAAAAATATAGTTTCTCTTTTGTATATCATATTATGTATTTTTTACTTAAATGTCAATCTAATTTAGAACATATATTATTAATTTTTTAAAAATTTTTCAAACGTTTTTTGCACTATAAAAATAAATAGTAAACGATACCAATTCATGATATTCTATCTGTAAATGATTTTATTTTTAAGGAGGCTTTTAATATGAACAAGACAATCCAAGAGTTATATGATAGGAAATCCGTACGTGTTTTCACGAATGAACCAATTACAGATGAAGAGAAACAAATAATTCTTACTTCCGCGTTGCAAGCCCCCACTGCGGGAAACATGACTCTTTATTCCATTTTAAATATCCAAGAACAAAGTTTAAAAGATGAACTGGCCAAAAGATGCGATAATCAGCCCTTTATTGCGAAAGCTCCCTTTGTACTTATCTTCCTGGCTGATTTCCAGAAATGGTATGATATTTTTAACGCTTATTGTAAGGAAACCCCAAAAATAGAAGAAGCCGATTTATTTCTTGCCTCCCAGGATTGTGTAATTGCTGCCCAAAATGCAGTCGTTGCCGCTCAATCCATGGGAATTGGTTCCTGTTATATTGGCGATATAATGGAAAACTTTGAAATTAACCGGGAACTTCTTCATCTCCCTAAATATGCCCTTCCTTATTCCATGGTTGTATTCGGAAGACCCACAAAACAACAACAAGACAGAATAAAGCCAAAGCGTTTCGGATTAGAGGATATTGTTCATATTGACACTTACCACCAAAAATCTTTAGAAGAAATAAAAAACATGTTTGAAAAACAAACCGGAAAAACAGGAAACGAATTGGAAGAATATATCAATGCTTTTGCAAAAAGAAAATTTTATGTGGATTTCAGAAAAGAGATGAACCGTTCGGCAAAAGCCATGCTAAAACAATGGACGGATTCATAGAAATAAAAACAAATATCCATATTTCTTATAAAACTTTTGTATGGCAGGGAATTGCTTTTGCAATTTCCTGCCATACATTTAAGTGTAAAAAGCCAATTATCCAAACATGAAACCATAACCCCCACCAAGAAATTCCGGCAATATTATCATTTATCCTCTAACAGCCTCTGCCAGCAATTTCACGCATAAATCAATGCCAAGCCTTCCGCTGTCCATATACAGTTCATAAAATTTAGGATTTCCCCATTCCCAATTAGTAACTGAATTATAGAACCCGCTTCTTCTTTTATCATTTTTCTTAAGGGCATTTTCTGCTTCAGATTCTTTAATCCCTTCCCTTTCTATTGCCCTTTTTTTCCTTTTTTCCTGATCCGAATGAATAAAAACTCTTAAACTGTCTGCTTTATCCCTAAGAATGTACCCTGATGCTCTTCCTACAATAATGCATTTTCCCTCTTCGGCTGCTTCTTCAATGATACGTTTCTCTTCAAGAAATAATTTATCTGCCAATGACAGCTCTTTGCTGTTAGAAATACCTCCTAAAGGAGTTTTTGAAAGATTAAAAAGAAATCCTCCAGGGCTGCTTTCCTCCAGCCCCTCTATCTGTACGGAAGGTATTTTTAAATTTTTAGCCGCTTCCATAAGAATGTTCCTGTCATACAGCTTATATCCAAGTTCCTCTGCCAGTTTTCTGCCTATTTCATTTCCCCCGCTGGCATATTGACGTTCTATTGTTACAATATTATACATATATATTCCTCCCTTCCATTTCTATATCCTGTCCTATAATATTTCATATGAGTAATTTTCTATTTTTTATTTTATATATTTATTATATACAATCTTTTTGTATGACTCAATCATTTTTTCAGAAAATTTTTAATTTTATATTTTTATTTCAGAAATAAAATACCCTGCAAAAAATTCGCAGGGTATTTACAATTACATTATATTCTTATTTTTATAAAAATATGTTCTCTTTCCGTATCAAATAAAAAAGCCTTTATCCTATATTTTATGCTACGCTTATCTTCTTTTCATCTCTTGCATATAAAAGTTTCAAGATAATAGGAGTGGCTATAGACGATATAATAATCAGTAGAATTACCGATGTAAAATATACTGGTGTAAGCAGCCCGACCGATAATCCTTTCTGAGATACAATAAGGGCGACTTCACCTCTCGTCATCATTCCAACACCAATTTTTAAGGAGTCGGACATATTAAATTTACAAATCTTCGCCATGAGCCCACATCCTACAATTTTAGCAATCAGCCCTACTGCCACAAAAGCAATGGAAAACATCAGAATGCTTGCATTAAGGCTTTCTAAATTTGTTTTTAAACCAATACTTGCAAAAAATACAGGGCCAAATAATATGTAAGAATTAGTATCCATCTTGCTTGCTATGTACTCGGAATCCCTTATGGAACAAAGTATAATACCAGCTACATATGCCCCGGTAATATCCGCTATCCCAAAATACCGTTCCGCAATATAAGCCATGGCAAGACACAAAGCAAGGCCTGCGATTGGAATACGTCTTGTATGGGGATATCTGTTATCCACCATTTTAAATATTTTATAACAAAGGAATCCCACAACAATGGCAAATACAAAAAATAAAACTGTATTAATTACTACAGACAAAGAATTGGAATCCGGGCTTTTGAAACCCATCACGAAGGTCAGGACAATGATGCCTATAACATCATCTATAATTGCCGCACTTAAAATAGTAGTCCCTACCCTCCCTTTCAATTTTCCCATTTCTTTCAGCGCTTCCACTGTGATGCTGACAGAAGTTGCTGTTAAAATTGTACCGACAAACACTGCTTTATAAAATTCTTCCGAACCCCAAGGAGCAGTTCCGTAAAAAGCCATATAAAGCAATGCACCGCACACAAGCGGGATAAATACCCCTGCACAAGCAATTAAAGCCGCTATCGGCCCTGTTTTCATAAGATCCTTTAAATCCGTTTCCAGCCCTGCGGAAAACATTAAGATAATAACTCCAATTTCCGCCATTTCAATTAGAAAATCTGACTGGTTTACTAAACCTAGAATACTAGGACCAATAATTAGCCCTGCAATAATCTCCCCTACTACTTGCGGAGCTTTGCACTTTCTTGCTAAAATTCCAAAGAATTTAGCCGCTATTATAATAATAGCTAAATCTTTAAATACAACATATGATTCCATAATACTACTCCTCAATAAACTAAAAAATTAGGATGATTTAAAAATTTTTATCCATTCTTAAAGAATATACATTCTTCTACAAATTCAGTTTCTTAAATAAATCCCCTAAAGATGTGCCTATTTGTTCCTTGGAACTATATTTTGCCGTTTCCACTTTTTCCACTTCTTCTGCTTCGGAATTTTCTTCCACTGCTTTCATACTCAGGCTGATTTTCCCGTCATTCGTATTTAAGATTTTTACTTTTACTCTATCCCCTGTTTTTAGAACCTCTGACGGTTTTTTTATCCTTCTCTGGCTAATCTGGGATATATGGACTAATCCGCTCAATCCTTCCGGAAGGGCAATAAATGCACCGTAAGGCATTAAAGATTCTACAGTGCCTTCCACAATTGTTCCGGGAACAAGCATGGAAATTTTATGGTTGATCTCTTCTTCTGCCCTTTTCTTTTCCACTGCTTTTGCAGACATTACCAGTTTTTTCTTGCTTTCATCTACAGTTATCACTTTGACTGTAAGTTTTTTATTTACCCATTCTTCCAGATTTTCTACATAGCTAAGGGATAAATGTGATGCAGGGATAAAACCTCTGATTCCTTCCGCATAAGCAATCACTCCCCCATTTACTGTTTCATTTACTTTTACTTCTATTTCTTTTTCTTCTTCCATATACTGCTTTAAAACATCCCATGAAAGAATATCTTTTGCTTCCTTACAAGACAACTGTATATTTCCTGCTCCATCATCTGTCTTTATCACAGTTGCTTCTATCGTATCGCCAATTTTTACTTCATCCAATAAATTATATTTAGGGTCATTACTCATATCCTTCGCCTTTATTATACCTTGGGCATAATAATTAAAATCAAGGATTACTTCTTCTTCATTTACAGCAATTACAATTCCTGAAACAATATCCCCTTCGCTTATTTTTTTTAAGGATGCTTCCAATTCCCTGCTGTAATCCTCCATTGTTTCCTGTTTCACTTCTTCTGCCATAATTTTCTCCTCCATTTATAAATAATATTATTTTAAGACCAATACACATACCGAACGGGGAGCCATTCTTATTTTTCCTCCCTCCAGTAAAGGCATTCTTTCCCATTCATCCGGAACCGCATTGGTAAAATACCTATTTCCTGTATCCACAGCCACATACCATCCCATCCCATACATCAATGACGGAAGGTAAAACTCCTGCTCTTCCCAAAAAACATTCACCGCAAGACATACAACATCATCCCTTGTATTATCCCTATTTCTTCCTGCATAAATAATCCGAAGAACTTTACAGTTATTGTCCCCTTCTATCACTTGTATTTCAGGAAACCCTAACGAACAACAGCCGGTATCTTTTCTGATAATATCATGATCTTTCCTAAGCTTAATCATATATCGGAAAAATCTGTAAACATCTTTATTCTTCTCAAGAAGGTTCCAGTCCAGCCATGATATTTCATTATCCTGGCAATAAGCATTGTTATTTCCATATTGGGTATTGCAGAATTCATCCCCTGCAAGAAACATAGGAGTCCCCCGGCTCATCATAAGAACTGCTGCCGCATTCTTCACAAGTTTACGCCTTAAGGCTAATATTTCCTCATTTTGCGTTTCCCCTTCCTCCCCGCAGTTCCAGCTTCGGTTATCATCGCTTCCATCCGTATTATTCCATCCATTTGCCTCATTATGTTTCCAATTATAAGAATATAAATCCCATAAAGTAAAGCCGTCATGGCATGTAATAAAATTCACTGACGCATTATTTCCTCTATATTGGGGATCATATAAGTCTTTAGACCCTGTAATTCTTTTTGCAGCCAAGCCAGAAAGATTATAATCCCCCTTCAGGAAATCCCTCATTTCATCCCTATATCTTCCATTCCATTCCGACCATCTATTCCATGCAGGAAAACTTCCTACCTGATATAAACCGCCTGCATCCCACGCTTCTGCAATCAGCTTTACATTTCCAAGAATAGGGTCAAAAGCAAGGCTTTTGAGCAAAGGAGGATTATTCATAGGGGAACCGTCTTCATTTCTGCCAAGTATAGTCGCAAGGTCAAACCTGAATCCGTCGATATGATATACTGTTGTCCAATACCTTAAACATTCTAAAATCATCTGCTGGACAATCGGATGATTACAATTTAACGTATTCCCGCATCCGCTGAAATTATAATAATGGCCGTCCGGCGTAAGCATATAATATATATTATTATCAAAACCTTTAAAAGAAAAACAAGAACCCATTTCATTGCCTTCTGCCGTATGATTAAACACAACATCCAGAAAACATTCAATCCCATTATTATGCAGCTCCATAATAAGTTTTTTCAATTCTGTTCCTTCATGATTATATTCAGCTTTTGCCGTATAACTTGTATTTGGGGCAAAAAAGCTGACTGTATTATAACCCCAATAATCCAGAAGATTCTTACCATTTATTTCTCTATGATCCTTCGTTTCGTCAAATTCAAAAATAGGCATTAACTCTACGGCATTTATGCCTAAATCTTTCAAATATTTTATTTTTTCCTGAAGTCCGAGAAAAGTTCCCGGATATTCCACACCGGAAGAGCTGTGCTGCGTAAAACCTCTGACATGCATTTCATAAATAATCAAATCCTCCATGGGAATTAAAAGCTGGTTACTGTTCATCCAGTCAAAGTCTTCCTTTACGACCCTTGCTTTATAACTGACCCCGTCTTTATTCCTTACGCCCCATATCCTCTGTCCACTTACTGCTTTTGCATAAATATCAAGAAGATAATTATTTTTATTAAACATCAGCCCTTTTTTCATATCATATGGCCCATCCAAGCGGTAAGCATATTCAAAATCTTCAATATTTAGTCCAAATACGATCATGGAATATACTTTTCCTATCTTGTAGTTTTCAGGAAATGGAATAACTGCATAAGGTTCATCCTCCATCCTGCGGAACAGAAGCAGTTCACAGGAAGTAGCATGAAAAGAATGCACCGTAAAATTAACGCCGCATGGAATTGCCGTAGCCCCGTTTACCTCATACATTCCGGGACGTACTTCAAACCCGGATATTTTATCCATAGGCACCATATGGATGCTTCTCATAGGAGAGATTACCTTATTGTCGTCTTGCAATTCTGCCATATTCTCCTTCAAATCTTCGCTCATTTTTAACCTCATTTCTGCGTGGCTTTTCTCATATATCAAGTTTATGGATGCCGCGCAGACATAAACTTGCAGATGAAAATTTATGTTTTTTCAATCTTTTTCCCATTTACTTATATATAAAAAACATTCATGTATAAAAAGCCCATATATAATTTATGATAATCATATATAGGCTTTCCAGCTTTCCAATCATAATATTTTTAATAGGCTTTTATAAAATCTTTTACGTCTTCTTTTGAAGGCATTACACGCAGCGCACCTTTTTTCGTTGTAATAATAGAAGCAGCAGCATTGGCAAATGTCAGCATTTTTTCTAATTTCTCTTTATCCAGATTGTCCAGTCCATACTTCAATATAAAGTGAAGGCAGCATCCGCCGAAAGTATCCCCCGCTCCCGTAGTTTCTATCGTTTTTTTCTGCACAAACGCTGATTTTTCTACTTTTAAATCTTTATAATAAGCACGGCTCCCGTCTTTTCCCATAGACAATACAATAAGTTTAATCGGATACTTATCCTGTAATTTCTTAATTCCTTTATCAAAATCTTTTTCCCCGGTAAACCACTGAATTTCATTATCTGATATTTTAAGTATATCGCATTGGTTAAGGCCATATTCCACTTGTTCTTTCGCATCTTCAAGAGATTTCCAAAGAGGAGGCCTTAGATTGGGGTCAAAAGATATCAAAGCCCCATTCTCCTTTGCTTTTTTTATGGCTTTCTTTGTTGCCTTCCTGACTCCTTTATGAGTCATGGAAAGAGTTCCGAAATGGAAAATTTTACAATTTTTTATTAATTTATTGTTAATGTCTCCTTCTTCCAACATCATATCCGCTCCCGGATTACGATAAAAGGAAAAATCCCTGTCCCCGTCCTTTAATGTCTGGACAAAAGCAAGGGTAGTCCTCACTTCCTTATCCATAATAAGACCCGATGTATTTATTCCCACTTCTTCCAATACATTTTTTAACTTCTCACCAAAGATATCTTCCCCTACTTTTCCAATGAAAGCGGTCTTATCCCCCAATTTCTGAAGCATAGCCAATACATTGCATGGCGCGCCTCCCGGATTTGCTTCAAACATTGTATTTCCTTGCTTACTTACCCCATTATCCGTAAAATCAATCAATAATTCACCCAATGCCACTACATCGTATTTTTTCTTCATACCTTCCTCCATTCTGGAATCACATCCCTATCCCTTTCATTATATAACGGCATATAAAATATTTAAATTATTTTTTAAAAAAATATCAGTTTTCCATAATATACAACAAATACACAAAGGAACAATACCCCATGCATCCGTGAAAGTTTCTTTTTACCCATAACACATAAGAAGAGGAGCAAAGAAGCGCCGATACATACGATGCTATCAAAATTAAAAGAATAATTATAAGGCACATCCGTTATCAAAGATGTCGTCCCTATGACAAATAAAACATTGAAAATATTGCTGCCTACAATATTCCCTACCGCAATATCCGCTTTTTTCTTCATGGCAGCCGTTATGGAAGTAATCAATTCCGGAAGGGATGTTCCGAAAGCAACGATTGTCAACCCGATAAGCCTTTCATTCATTTCAAATATCCTTGCCAGAGCCGTCGCCGCATCTACAGCAATGTTACTTCCCAATACAATAGCTGAGATTCCGATTACAAGAAGAAACAGAAGCATAAACATGTTTTCATTCACTTTTACTTCCGCTTCCTCCACACCAATGCTAATTTGCCCTTTTTTTGCCATTAAAACAAGATAGACAAGATATACCGCCATAAGAATCCATAATAAAATACCGTCTACCCTTCCAAGATACCCTTTAAAATATCCGATTCCGGCTAAAAGGCAGGTAATCACAATCATAAATGGAAGTTCATATCTAACGGTAGATATTTGCACAGGTATTGCTACAATGACAGAAGTAATCCCCAAAATCAACAACACATTCAATATATTGCTTCCAAGGATATTCCCAATTGCAATTGCTGCGCTATTATTTTCCGCTGTATTTTTTAATGCTGCCGATATACTGACAGCAGCCTCCGGCGCGCTGGTTCCCATCGCTACAATCGTCAATCCTATAATCAACTGAGGAATGCCAAATCTGTCCGCAATTTTTGACGAACCGCCTACAAACCAGTCCGCTCCTTTTATTAACAACAAAAAACCAATTACCAACAATCCAAATTGAATCACTACTTCCATAACAGCCACGCCTTTTCTTTCAGCTAAAATGATATATTCTATTCGCTTTCTTCCTCTTTTGGAAGAGTTATTTCTTCGTCATCCGGCAAGACAGGATGTTTTTCATTTTCTGGTATATCTTCTAAAGCATCTTCAAAATTTTCAAATTCATGGTCCCCGTCTGATACCTTTTCCCTTACTTTTGCAATCTTGGCAACTTTAGATCCTTCATCAAGATTTATCATTTTTACCCCGGATGTAATCCTTCCAAGAGTGGAAATATCTTCCATCCTCAACTGTATAATTGTCCCAAGAGTAGTAATCATCATTAATTCGTGATCATCATTAACAGCTTTGACGCCTACTACATACCCTGTTTTTTCTGTTATTTTATAACACTTAACACCTTTTCCGCCTCTCTTTTGGACAGTAAATTCATCCAGGTATGTCCTTTTCCCCATTCCATTTTCCGATACAATGAGAAGGGAATCCCCTTGATGATCCAATTGCATACCGACAATTTCATCTCTGTCACTAAGATTCATTCCAATAACTCCCATGGACATTCTTCCGGTAGCCCTTACATCCGTTTCCATAAACCTTATACACATACCTTGTTTCGTCACAAGGAATATTTCCGTATTTTCATCCGTTATTTTTACTTCTATTAATTCATCATCTTCACGGAGATTAATTGCCGCAAGGCCGTTTTTCCTTACATTGCAATACTCCATGATATGGGTTTTCTTTACAATTCCCTTTTTTGTAGCCATAAATAAATTTTTATGGTTCTCATAATCTTTAATAGGGATAATTGCAGAAATTTTTTCGCCCGGGTTTAACTGCAATAAATTAATGATAGCAGTTCCTCTCGCAGTCCTGCTCGCTTCCGGTATCT
The DNA here is from genome assembly GCA_910576535.1 of uncultured Lachnospiraceae bacterium. Classification (GTDB taxonomy): domain Bacteria; phylum Bacillota; class Clostridia; order Lachnospirales; family Lachnospiraceae; genus Kineothrix. The sequence continues at coordinate 14,069 of CAJTKK010000010.1, forward strand.
CATAAGCCTTTAATCTATATACTCTTCCGAAGTTGGTAAAAAACATAATATAATGATGGGTAGTGGTCATAAGCAAATCTTCGATATAATCTTCATCAATCGTCTGCATTCCTTTAATGCCTTTACCTCCTCTATTCTGGCTTTTGAAATTATCAATTGTCATTCTTTTAATATAGCCAAGGCTTGTCATGGCGATTACCGTATTATCTTTTGGTATTAAATCTTCCATGGAAATATCATAAGCGTCAAAACCGATAGCGCTTTTCCTGTCGTCCCCATATTTTTCCGCAATAATGGAAATTTCATCTCTGATTACTCCAAGAAGTAGCTTCCTGTCACCAAGAATTGCTTTTAATTCCGCAATTTTTGCCAATAATTCCATATGTTCATTTTCAATCTTATCCCTTTCCAATCCGGTCAGGGTACGCAGCCTCATATCTACAATAGCCTGTGCCTGCGCTTCGCTTAAATCAAAACGTTCAATTAAACGTTCTTTTGCTTTCTGTACATTTTCACTGCTTCTTATAATCTGGATAACTTCATCAATATGGTCAAGAGCAATTAATAATCCTTGTAAAATATGATCTCTTTCTTCCGCCTTATTTAAATCATATTTTGTCCTTCTTGTCACTACTTCTTCCTGATGGGCAAGATAGTTTGTCAACATATCAAGAATATTCATGACTTTCGGTTGATTATCGACAAGAGCAAGCATAATAATACCAAAAGTATCCTGCATTTGGGTATGTTTATAAAGCTGGTTCATAATAACATTGGCATTGGCATCCCGCCTAAGTTCAATAACGACCCTCATACCTTCCCTGTCTGATTCATCCCTAAGATCGGTAATCCCATCTATTTTTTTCAGCTTTACCAATTCCGCTATTTTTAATATTAGATTCGCTTTATTTACCATATAAGGAAGTTCTGTTACAATAATCCGGCTTTTCCCGTTAGGAAGCGTCTCAATATCCGTTACAGCCCTTACCCTTACTTTTCCTCTTCCCGTTCTATATGCTTCTTCGCTTCCCCTCGTTCCAAGTATAATTCCCCCCGTAGGAAAATCAGGGGCTTTTACGATTGACAGAATTTCTTCCATCTCCGTATCCCGGTCTTCTTCCACCCTATTATCTATAATCTTAACAACAGCGTTTATTACTTCCCGTAAATTATGGGGAGGTATATTAGTAGCCATCCCGACTGCAATTCCTGTGGTACCGTTTACAAGCAGATTTGGAAAACGGCTGGGAAGAACAGAAGGCTCCTTTTCCGTTTCATCAAAGTTTGGTACAAAATCTACTGTATTCTTATTAATATCAGCAAGCATTTCCATAGAAATTTTAGAAAGTCTTGCTTCCGTATAACGCATAGCTGCAGCCCCATCGCCGTCCACTGAACCGAAATTCCCATGTCCGTCTACCAAGGGGTAATGAGTAGACCAAGGCTGTGCCATATTTACCAAAGCCCCATAAATAGAACTATCCCCGTGAGGATGGTATTTACCCATTGTATCACCTACGATACGGGCGCATTTTCTATGTGGTTTATCAGGTCCGTTATTCAATTCTATCATTGAATACAAGACTCTTCTCTGTACCGGTTTTAATCCATCCCTTACATCGGGCAATGCACGGGAAGCGATAACGCTCATAGCATAGTCGATATAAGATGTTTCCATTGTTTTTTTCAAGTCCACATCATGGATTTTATCAAAGATATTATCTTCCATATATTCTGTCTCCAATAAAGTTATAGTCCAGCTTAGTTGATATTTATAAAATAGCCCTAAAAAAATGAAAGCTAAATATCAAGATTTTTCACAAATTTTGCATTTTCTTCGATAAACTCACGCCTTGGCTCTACTTTATCCCCCATAAGGGTCGTAAAAGTCAGGTCAATTTCCGATTCCGCCTCTTCATCCATAGTAACCCTAAGCAGAATACGCCGTTCTGGATCCATTGTCGTTTCCCAAAGCTGTTCAGGATCCATTTCGCCAAGCCCTTTGTATCTTTGTATTTTATTATTCTGATCCCGCCCCACTTCTTTTAAAATATTATCAAGCTCTTCGTCACTGTAGGCATACCATACCTTTTTATTTTTTTCCAGCTTATAAAGGGGTGGCTGCGCTAAATAAACATATCCTTCCTTAATTAAATCCGGCATAAAACGGTAAAGAAAAGTAAGAAGAAGAGTAGCAATATGAGAACCGTCTACATCGGCATCAGTCATAATGATAATCTTATGATATCTCAATTTACTGATATCAAAATCATCATGGATCCCTGTGCCAAAAGCTGTAATCATTGCTTTTATTTCCGCATTGGCATATATTTTATCCAGCCTTGCCTTCTCCACATTCAATATTTTTCCCCTTAAAGGAAGAATTGCCTGTGTCGCACGGCTTCTTGCCGTTTTTGCACTTCCCCCCGCGGAATCCCCCTCCACAATATAAATCTCACAATTTACAGGATCTTTATCAGAGCAATCCGCAAGTTTACCAGGTAAGCTCATCCCTTCCAAGGCTGTTTTTCTTCTCGTCAGTTCCCTCGCTTTTCTTGCCGCATCTCTGGCACGCTGTGCAAGTATTGATTTTTCACAGATAATTTTTGCTATCATGGGATTCTGCTCTAAAAAATAAGTAAGCTGTTCACTGACAATGCTGTCCACTGCTCCCCTGGCTTCCGAATTACCAAGTTTTTGTTTTGTCTGCCCTTCAAACTGAGGATCTTCTATCTTTACACTGATAATTGCAGTGAGTCCTTCCCTTATATCTTCCCCTGAAAGATTTGCTTCGCTTTCTTTTAACAGTTTATTATTTCTGGCATAATCATTGAATGTTTTTGTTAAAGCATTACGGAATCCTATTAAATGAGTTCCCCCCTCCGGGGTATTAATATTGTTTACAAAACTATAAGAACTTTCTGTATAGGAATCATTATGCTGCATTGCCACTTCAACATAAACATTGTTCTTTGAACCTTCAAAATACATAATATTTTCGTAAAGGGGAGTTTTGCTTTTATTAAGGTAAGAAACAAATTCCTTAATTCCCCCCTCATAATGAAATTGCCTTTCTACCGGCTTCTGTCCTTCTTCCACCCTTTCATCCCTAAGTATAATTTTAAGGTTTTTTGTAAGGAAAGCCATCTCCCTAAGCCTTTGTTTTAAAATATCAAATTCATAAACCGTAGTTTCCTGAAAAATTGTCCCGTCCGGTTTAAAACTTACCTTTGTCCCTGTTTTTTCTTCCGGGCATTCCCCTGCCACTTTTAACGCATATGTCACATGGCCTTTTTCATATCTTTGCTTATATACCTTTCCTTCCTGGCAAATCTCTACCTCCAGCCAGTCAGAAAGCGCATTAACAACAGAAGCCCCCACTCCATGAAGCCCCCCTGATACTTTATACCCGCCACCGCCAAATTTACCGCCGGCATGAAGGATTGTAAATACAACTTCTACGGCTGGAATACCTGATTTATGATTAATCCCTACCGGTATACCCCGGCCATTATCAGTAACAGTTATGGAATTATCTTTATTTATCACTACCTCAATCGTATCACAGAAACCAGCAAGAGCCTCATCTACCGAATTGTCAACTATTTCATATACCAAATGGTGAAGACCTCTCGATGAAGTACTCCCTATATACATACCGGGTCTCTTTCTTACTGCTTCAAGTCCTTCCAATATCTGTATCTGATCTGCCCCGTATTCGTTATGATTGCCCATCCTTACCTCTCATTCTGCCATCATTGCGGCTTTTTTCTGCCTTAAATATCAAGCTATTCCTGTATAGTTCCTTCTACTGCTTTAAATACCTTATTTATTTCAAACCGGTTATTTACGAATTCATCCAATCCGGTACATGTAATAATTGTCTGAACATCCCCTATACTATTGAGAAGATAATTTTGCCTGCTGCTGTCGAGTTCAGACAATACATCATCCAGTAAAAGTACCGGCGTATCCTTCGTAATCTTTTTTACAAGTTCAATTTCAGAAAGCTTTAATGATAATGCCGCAGTCCTTTGCTGGCCTTGGGAGCCAAATTTGCGGATATCAATGTCCCCTATCATAAAAGAAAAATCATCCCTATGAGGGCCTACACTGGTCTGTTTCATCCTTATATCTTTTTCCTGATTTGTTTTTATGGAAGATTCAAAATGATTGATTTCCACATCAGGCTCATACTGAATAATAAGTTCTTCTTTATCTCCGGACAGTTTTTTATGTATCCCATATATGATTTCATTTAACTGTCCTGCAAAAATACGCCTTCTTTCTATAATTTTGCTTCCAAAGGATACCAGTTGGGAATCCCATATATTCAAAGTATCTTTTAATTGCGGGTTAAAATACATATCTTTTAAAAGCTTATTTCTTTGATTTACAATTTTATTATAGTGATTTAGATTATAAAGATAAAAACTGTCAAGCTGACAAAGCTCCATATCCACAAATCTTCTTCTTTCAGCCGGACCATTTTTAATAATACTTAAATCTTCAGGAGAAAAAAAGACAACATTTAACAAGCCTAAAAGGTCTGCAGCCTTCTTTAATTTCTGCCCGTCCACTGCAACCCCTTTTGACTTATTTTTGCGAAGATGCATATCTATTTTATATTCTATTTTCTCTTTTTCAAGATAAGTCCTTATATGGGCTTCTTCTTTATCAAAGCATATAATATCCTTATCCTTACTTCCCTTATGTGATTTTGTAGTAGCAGACATATAAATAGCTTCCAGCACATTTGTCTTTCCCTGAGCATTATCACCATATAGGATATTCGTTCCTTCACTGAACTTTAAATCCAGAAACTCATAATTTCTAAAATTCATCAGTTCCAAAGATTTTATAATCATATATTACACCCTATTTGAAAAATCAATTTCTGCTTAAGCTTTTATTTTCATCTTCTTTCCGTCAAATTCTACTACATCATCATGATATATTTTTTTACCTCTTTGCAAAACACATTCCCCGTTTACTTTCACTTCGCCGTCAAGAATCACTTCTTTTGCATCTGCGCCTGATTCTACCCATCCTGCTAATTTTAAAACCTGGCCAAGTTTTATAAATTCATCTTTGATTTCTATTATTTCCATATTTTACCTTCTTAAACTTTTTCTCCAATAAAATTACTGCAATTAATTTACGGTAGTAAAATTCACAGGAAGAATCAGATATATATATTTTTCTTCCGCATCCCTTATAAAACAGGGAGCTTTTGGATTTACAAGATAAATATCCACTTCCTCGTCTTCAATTACCCTAAGCGCATCTATAAGGAATTTTGGGTTAAACCCAATCATAATATCCTTTCCTTTTTTGTCAATATCAATTTCTTCATTCATGCTTCCTACGGCAGAATTAATCTTAAGCTCCATAATGCCATCCGTAATATGAATAATAATCGGTTTTTTATCCCCTTCTTTTACAAGCAAAGTAGCCCTGTCTATACAATTCAAAAATTCTTTTTTATTAATTCTTACTTTTGTTTCATAATCGCTGGAAAGCATTTGATCAATCTTAAAATAATCGCCTTCTATTAACCGGGAAACTACCGTTGTATTGTCAAATTCAAAAACAATATGTTTATCCGTAAAGAAAATATGTACATCGCTATCCATATCCCCGGATAATATTTTACTTATTTCATTTAAAGTTTTCCCGGGAACAACTACCTTCTTTGGCATATAAAAATTTTTAAGCCTTATTTTACGTATTGATATCCTATGACCGTCCAAAGATACTACCTTTAAGATATCTTCATTAATTTCAAACAGCTCACCGGTCATCAGTTTATTGTTATCATTATCCGAAATTGAGAAAATTGTCTGTCTGACCACTTCTTTTAAAGTAAATTGGGACACAATAATAGAATCAATTTTTTCAATAGACGGCAGATAAGAAAAATCCTCCCCTGATTTACCTATAATATTAAATTTAGATTTTTCACATGTAATTGTCGTTTTAAAAGATTCGTCAGTAATAATTGTTATATCGCTATCTGGAAGTTTTCTTACAATTTCAAGGAAAATCTTTGCATCCAAAGCAATTATCCCTTTTTCAACAATATTTCCCTCAATAATTGTTTCTATCCCCAATTCTGTATCATTAGCCATTAATTTAATCTCGGATCCTCTTGCATCCACTAAAATACATTCTAATATAGACATTGTCGTTTTATTTGGTACAGCTTTTGATACTGTCTGAACTCCAGTTAACAGATTAGATTTTGATAATACCAGTTTCATCGCGTAAAAACTCCCTTCCCGGAACAGCTCATAAATTTATTATGAATTTATTATTATACTTATTAATAGTTGTTGATATGTGTATAACATTAATATTATACTATTTTTCAAGGAAAAAAGAAATCATTATCTATGTGAAAAACTCAATATAACTTTATTTTTTTCCTTTATTTACCCACATAAATGTTTTCATGTATTGAAATATACTTCTCAAGAAGGACTTATTTTCTTTTTAATGATTTCAATTTTATTTTTTAAATCCTCATTTGTTTTTATTTCATCGGTTATTTTGTTTACTCCGTGGATAATTGTAGTATGGTCTTTTTTTCCAAGTATTTTTCCTATGTTTTGGTAAGATGTATCTGTCATGGAACGGCAAAGATACATGACTACCTGTCTAGGTTCCACAAATTCAGAATTTCTCTTTTTTGAAGTAATGTCTTCGGCTTTTACGCCAAAGTGTTCAGCTACTATGTTTATAATAAGGGAGGGGCTTATTTCTTTTGGTTTGTCCGGGTAAATTATGTCTTTTAAAGCCTCTTTTGTCATTTCAAGGTTAATTTCTACATTATTTAATTTAGAAAAGGCAATAATTTTGTTAAAGGCGCCTTCCAGCTCCCTGATATTGGATTTAATGTTGCTTGCAACGTAGGAAAAAACTTCATCATCTATTTTCTTGCTGAAATTTTCTGCATTTTTCTGTAAAATGGCCATTCTTGTTTCATAATCAGGCGGCTGTATGTCAGCAATCAGCCCCCATTCAAACCTGGAGCGGAACCTTTCTTCCAAAGTTTCCATTTCTTTTGGGGGTTTGTCTGAGGATATGATAATTTGTTTTTCTGAAGCATGTAAAACATTAAATGTATGGAAAAATTCTTCCTGGGTGCTTTCTTTTCCTATAATAAATTGAATATCGTCGATTAAAAGAACATCTACCGTCCTATATTTTTCTCTCAGTTTTGTCATGTCCGCAGCATTACCGCTTCGGATGGAACTGATTACTTCATTTGTAAATTGTTCGGAAGTGACGTAAAGGACTTTTCTGTTAGGGTTCTGTTTTAATATAAAATGCCCGATGGAATGCATTAAATGGGTTTTTCCAAGCCCTGCTCCTCCGTATATGTATAGGGGATTGTAAGTGTTGCCGGGGGATTCCGCTACTGCCAGGGAAGCGGAATGGGCAAATTTATTGTTGCTTCCTACGACAAAAGTATCAAACCTGTATTTTGGGTTTAGATTTGCTTTTTCGTAATTTATATTGTAATAAGGTTTCAGCGCCATGGAATCTTCATTATTATTGATATCTTTTTCCAATACAAAAGAAACTTCATAATCATGTTCCATCATTTCCGATATCGTAACCTGAAAATAACTTTTATATTTGTTATTGATATAACTCAAAGCGTGAGATTGTTCAGAAGGTATGGAAATAGTTACAATATCATTTTCGCAACTATAATAATTTAATTTGGAAATCCACGTATTGTAAGATATATTTGACAAATCATATTCTTTTTTTATGGTTTGTTTAATCAGTTCCCAGTTTTCTTCAATAAAACTCATAGGAATACCTCCAGTTTATGCAAGTATCTATATCTTAATATAAATAAGATGAAATTTCAAATGATTAATTTTATGAACAAAGTTATGCACATATAGGGTATAACTGGAAGAACAGGTTTATAATAAATATAAGATTTATGTGAAATATGTGTATAATTAAATAAAAATATAAACATATAAAAAAGAATGGGAAAAGAAGTGTTTCTCTTAATTAATAAATTGATTTTATGTTTATGAAAATAATGTTATCCACAAATTATACACAATATGTGTATAATTTTGATTGTGGACAAGTATTTTACTGGCAATGTTGATAACTTTTTTGATCTATATTTTGTGGTTTTTTAATGGATTGTATAACTATATGTTGGGTTAGTAAAAATCACGATTTTTACAGTGTTTTTTAGGTATTTTTATTTCATAAAATTTGTCTTTATTTACTTGACGTATATGTTTTTATCCTTTATAATCGTAATGATATTTTTCAATACATTTATTTAAATATATTTGCCTGAAATAATATAAAAAGGTATTATGTATAAGGGCTGGAAAAGGAGGTGCATCAATTATGAAAATGACATTTCAGCCAAATAAAAGAAAAAGAAAAAAAGTTCATGGTTTTAGGGCAAGAATGAGTACAAAAGGCGGAAGAAGAGTGTTAGCTGCCAGAAGAGCAAAAGGAAGAAAGAGATTATCAGCATAGGCCGCATTATTGTGGCCTTTTTTCTCTTTAAGGAATATTGGGGATGACATATTTTTTTAACATCTTTTTATAAAATAATTCTCCATAGACTTAAAAAAGGGGCATCGTTTCACATGAGATTCTCAGATTCTTTAAAAAAAAATGATGATTTCAGGAATGTTTATCAGAATGGCAAGTCTTATGCCAACAAGTATCTGGTAATGTATGTATTGAAAAATAAGGAAGAGATAAACAGGATTGGAATATCGGTAAGTAAGAAAGTTGGGAACAGTGTTGTGCGCCATAGGGTGACAAGGCTGGTAAGGGAAAGTTACAGACTACATGAAAATATATTTAATAGTGGTTTAGATATAGTAGTCGTTGCGAGAAACAATGCGAAATCGGCTTCTTATGCCGAAATAGAAAGCGCATTACTTCATCTTGGGAAACTTCATCATATAATAAAAATATTTTTTTATGAAGTTTGATTTGAAAATAGCTATGAAAAAATTAATGATTTGCATGATCCGATTCTATAGAAAGTATATTTCTCCTATGAAATCTACGAAATGTCCTTATATACCTACCTGTTCGGAATATGGTCTGGAAGCGGTAATGAAATATGGCGCTTTTAAAGGGGGGCTTTTGGCAATCTGGAGGATACTTAGGTGCAATCCTTTTTCTAAAGGAGGATATGACCCTGTTCCATAGAGTCAAATATTTCGTTGTGAATAAAAATTTTAAAGAAATGTAGGAGGAAAGAAATTGCCTGGTATAATTTTAACTCAGAATCAGACTTTTCTTATAGGTCCGGTTGCGAAGCTGCTAGGATATATAATGGAGGGAATCTTTTTCTGTCTGGACAAGATCGGTATACCAAATATTGGTTTATCTATTATTTTATTTACGGTTGTAATTTATCTTCTTATGATGCCGCTTACAATTAAGCAGCAGAAGTTTTCAAAGCTTTCTGCAAAAATGAATCCTGAGCTTCAGGCTATTCAGGCAAAGTATAAGAATAAAAAAGATAATGATTCTATGATGAAGATGAATGAGGAAACGCAGGCCGTATATGCAAAGTATGGCGTTTCCGCTACGGGAAGCTGCGTACAGCTTCTGATTCAGATGCCTATTCTTTTTGCTTTGTACCGTGTTATTTATTCAATGCCTGCTTATGTAGGTAAAATAAAGGAAGCATTTTTCCCTTTGGTGGACGAGCTTATTGCACAGGCGGGAAGCGCAGAATTTATTCAGACTTTTAAAGATGCTGCTATGTTTTCAAAGCAGTTTTCAAATGAAGCTTTTACGGGCGGTAATATAGATTATATAAGGAATACTTTTATAGATGTATTAAACCGTGCTTCTACCTTGGAATGGCATAGCATAGCTGAAAAATTCCCTTCTTTATCTGCCGATGTAAATACTACATTGGAAACTTTGGAACAGTATAATAACTTTTTGGGTCTGAACATAGGAAATTCTCCTTCTTTTATAGTAAAAGAAGCGATTTCATCAGGTACTTACCTTATGGTGGCAGCAGCTATTGCGGTTCCGCTCTTATCTGCAGTTACCCAATGGATAAATACAAAATTGATGCCGCAGCCGGAAAGCAATAATTCCCAGGATAACCCAATGGCTTCTTCTATGAAGACGATGAATTATATGATGCCTATTATGTCGGCAATATTCTGTTATACGCTTCCGGCAGGTATGGGGCTTTACTGGATTGCAGGCTCTGTTGTAAGGAGTATTCAGCAGGTAATTATCAATAAACATATTGATAAGATGGATTTGGATGAGTTGATTAAGAAAAACGTAGAAAAAAGAAATAAAAAACTGGAAAAATCAGGGATTAACCCAAAAACGATCAATAGCTATGCGAATATGAATACAAGAACTATTGCGGCAAAGGCTTCTGCTTCCTCTTCCATGACACAGGAGGAAAGGGATTTGGCAATGAAAAAGTCTACGGAATATTATAATAAGAATGCGAAGCCGGGAAGTATTGCTTCAAAAGCTAATATGGTGAAGCAATATAATGAAAAGAACAATAAAAAATAATGGGAGGGTATCATCATGGAATATATGGAAGTATCAGCAAAAACAGTGAGCGATGCGATTACGGAAGCTTGCCAGAAATTGCTTGTGACAAGTGATAAACTTGATTTTATTGTGGTAGAAGAAGGTTCTTCAGGATTCCTTGGGATAGGATCAAAACCTGCTATTATTAAAGCAAGGGTAAAATCTTCCGTTAAAGATAGAGCAAAAGATTTTCTTGACAGTGTTTTTGAAGCTATGAATCTTGTAGTAGTTGTAAATATTAAATATGATGAATTGGATAATTATATGGATATTGATTTAAGCGGGGATGAAATGGGAGTCCTTATAGGAAAAAGAGGACAGACTTTAGATTCTTTGCAATATCTTGTTTCTTTAGTGGTGAATAAAGAAACAGAAAATTATATAAGGGTGAAAGTAGATACGGAGAATTATAGGCAGAGAAGAAAGGAAACCCTTGAAAATCTGGCAAAGAATATCGCTTATAAAGTAAAAAGGACAAAGCGTTCTGTTTCTCTTGAGCCTATGAATCCTTATGAAAGAAGAATTATTCATTCGGCTTTGCAGAATGATAAATATGTAACAACCCATAGCGAAGGGGAAGAACCGTTCCGTAGGGTAGTAGTTACTTTAAGGAAATAGGAATATATGATAAAAAACCCTTGGAATTTTATATGTTCAAGGGTTTTTGTAAATTTATCCATTTTTAATATTTTTAGGAGTTATATTTTTATGAAAAATGATACAATTGCAGCAATAGCTACCGGGATGACGAATTCTGGAATCGGTATAGTAAGGATAAGCGGGGAAGATGCAATAGAGATTGTGGATAAAATTTATCAATCCAAATCAGGGCAATATTGTTTTCATAAGTTTAAATCTCATACGGTTCATTATGGATATATTGTGGACAGAGGCAATCTGAATGATATTTCTATGGATAAATCAGGGGAAAATTCAATAAATGAAAATAAGATAATAGATGAAGTAATGGTAAGCCTGATGAAAGCTCCTAATAGTTATACAACGGAAGATACCGTTGAGATTAATTGCCATGGGGGAATCCTTATGGTAAGAAGGATTTTGGAAACTGTTATAAAAAACGGGGCCAGGTTAGCAGCTCCCGGGGAATTTACAAAAAGGGCTTTTTTAAATGGGAGGATAGATTTATCTGAAGCAGAAGCTGTTATGGATATTATTTCCTCTAAAAATAAATTTGCTTTAGAAAATTCCATGGAGCAATTAAAAGGATCTGTTTCAAATATGATAAAAAAACTAAGGGACGATATTCTTTATGAGATTGCATTTATTGAATCAGCTTTGGATGATCCTGAGCATATTAGTTTAGAAGGATACCATGAAAAATTAAGCGATAAGACAGAAAATATTTTATCTTGTTTACAAAAATTGCTGGATTCAGCAGAGAACGGGGAAATATTGAAAGAGGGGATCCGTACAGTAATAGTTGGAAAACCAAATGCCGGCAAATCATCTTTATTGAACAGGTTAGTTGGGGAGGAGAAGGCGATAGTAACCGATATTGCAGGAACAACAAGGGATGTGCTGCAAGAAAGCATTTGTTTAAATGGAATTCATCTGAATGTGATAGATACGGCAGGAATCCGTTATACGGAAGACACTGTGGAAAAAATAGGGGTGGAAAAGGCAAGGAAGTATGCGAAAGAGGCAGATTTAATTGTTTATGTCATGGATGTATCTGTTCCTTTGAATGAGAGTGATTTTGATATTATTCATATGATATCGGATAAGAATTTTATTATTCTTTTAAATAAATCAGATCTTAATCATTTCATTAATGAAGAAATCATCCGTCATGAAATAGAGAGCAGATATGGGAAAGATTTTTTTGACAAGATTTATTTTATAGAAACTTCTATGAAAGAAGATAAGGGAATAGATGAATTGGAAGAAATAATAAAGAAAATGTTCTTTAAAGGGGATATTTCTTTTAATGATGAGGTAATTATTACAAATTTACGTCATAAAGAAGCAATTATGGATGCTTATGATAGTATGATTCAAGTAAAGAAAAGCCTTGAGGAAAATATGCCGGAAGATTTTTATTCTATTGATTTAATGAGTTCTTATGCTTCTTTAGGTAAAATTATAGGGGAAGAGGTAGGGGAAGATCTGGTGAATGAAATTTTTTCAAAATTTTGTATGGGTAAATAAATTGTTCCAATAGATTGATTATTATATGAGAGTGGAGAAGAAAGGATTTTTTAATGCCAAAGACGGAGTTTAGGGAAAAAGTGGACGTTTGTGTGGTAGGAGCCGGGCATGCAGGATGCGAGGCTGCTTTGGCCTGTGCCAGGCTTGGAATGGAAACGGTTATTTTTACAGTAAGTGTGGACAGTATTGCTTTAATGCCTTGTAATCCTAATATAGGAGGATCTTCTAAAGGTCATTTGGTAAGAGAAGTGGATGCCCTTGGAGGAGAAATGGGGAAAGTGATTGACAGAACATTTATTCAATCAAAGATGTTAAATCAATCAAAAGGTCCTGCAGTTCATTCACTTAGGGCGCAGGCAGATAAAGCGGAATACTCCAGGGAAATGAGAAAGGTTCTTGAAAATCAGGATAGGCTTACTATAAAACAAGCGGAAGTTTGCGAAATTTTAGTGGAAGACAATAAAATTATAGGGGTAAAAACTTTTATAGGAACTGTTTATGAATGCAAAGCGGTTATTCTTTGTACAGGAACTTATTTAAAAGCAAGATGTCTTTGCGGGGAAGCAATTACTTATACCGGCCCAAATGGTCTGCAGGCAGCAAATCATTTGACGGATTCTTTACTTAGTCTCGGAATTGAAATGAGAAGGTTCAAGACAGGGACGCCAGCCCGGATGGATAAGAGAAGTATTGATTTTTCAAAAATGGAAGAGCAATTTGGGGATGAGAAAATAGTGCCTTTTTCTTTTGCTACGGATCCTGAAGATATCCAGATTGATCAAGTTTCCTGCTGGCTTACTTATACAAATGAGATAACTCATGAAATTATTAAGGATAATTTGGATCGTTCGCCCATTTATGCGGGAATTATAGAAGGAACCGGTCCAAGATATTGTCCTTCTATTGAAGATAAGGTTGTTAAATTTGCGGATAAAGAGAGGCATCAAGTATTTATTGAACCGGAAGGATTACATACAAATGAAATGTATGTTGGGGGAATGTCTTCTTCTCTTCCGGAAGATGTACAGATTGCTATGTACCGTACTGTACCTGGACTGGAAAACTGCAAGATAGTCAGAAATGCTTATGCTATAGAATATGATTGCATTAATCCAAAGCAGTTGTACCCTACTTTGGAGTTTAAAAAAATAAAAGGACTTTTTAGCGGAGGACAATTTAATGGGAGCAGCGGTTATGAAGAAGCGGCAGCTCAAGGGATTATGGCTGGTATGAATGCTGCCCTTTCGATTAAAGGAGAAGAGCAGATTATTTTAGACCGTTCAGAGGCATATATTGGTGTTCTAATTGATGATTTAGTGACAAAAGATAATTTTGAACCTTACCGTATGATGACTTCCAGGGCGGAATATAGGCTTTTGCTCCGTCAGGATAATGCGGATTTACGTCTGAGGGAAAAAGGATATCAGGCTGGCCTTGTGTCTAAGGAAGATTATGAAGCTGTCTTATTGAAAAAAGAATTGATTGGAAAAGAAGTGGAACGACTAAAAAAACTTACGATAGGAGGATCAAAACATATTCAGGAATTTTTGATTTCAAAAGGAAGTTCAGAATTAAAGACAGGGACAAATATGGCTGAACTTATGTGCCGCCCTGAACTATCTTATGAAATTCTTTCTGAAATTGATGAAGATAGGAAGCCTTTGCCGGGAGATGTAATTGAACAGGTAGAAATAGAAATAAAATATGAAGGATATATATCAAGGCAGTTAAAACAAGTAAAGCAATTTAAAAAAACAGAAAATAAAAAGATTCCGGATAGTTTGGATTATAATGATATAGGAAGTCTTAGGCTGGAAGCAAGGCAAAAATTAATAGATTATAAACCTTTGTCAGTAGGGCAGGCATCCAGAATTTCTGGCGTATCACCGGCAGATATTTCTGTTTTGCTTATTTATTTGGAGCAGTTTCAGAAAAGGAATGAAAATATATAATATTTTTATAGGGCTGGAAAATTGGAAAATATAAAACAATATGATTTGACACAGTTTAAAGATGATTTAAAAGAATTGCATATTGATTTAAATCAGGAGCAGATGGATCAGTTTATTCAATATTATGAGCTTCTTATTGAATGGAATTCTCTTATGAACTTAACGGCAGTTACGGATTTTCATGAAGTATTGAAAAAACATTTTATAGATAGTTTGTCTTTGATAAAAGCATATGATTTGAAAAATAAATGTAATGGGTTAAATTTGATAGATGTTGGAACAGGAGCAGGATTCCCGGGAATACCTCTTAAAATTGCTTTTCCCGGGTTGAAAGTTACTTTACTGGATTCTCTTAAAAAAAGGATTAATTTTTTGAATCATGTTATTGCAGAATTAGAGTTAAAAAATATTAAAGTGATTCATGGAAGAGCGGAGGATTATGCAAAACCTGATAAATTAAGGGAAAAATTTGATTTATGTGTTTCCAGGGCAGTAGCAAACTTATCGACTCTTTCTGAATATTGTCTTCCTTATGTAAAAAAGAATGGTAAATTTATTTGTTATAAATCAGAAAAGCTGGCAGATGAATTGCTGTATGCAGATAAAGCGATTGTTGTGTTGGGAGGAAGAATGGAGGAAAAGATAGATTATAAACTCCCTTTTTCTGATATTTATAGAAATTTGCTTGTTATTGAAAAAGTGAAAAATACGCCCTTGCAGTATCCAAGAAAAGCAGGGCTTCCTTCTAAGGAACCAATTCATTGCATAAAGAAATTGAAATAAACTAATAATGAATATATAACAGATGGCACAAAAAATTTTAGATAAATTTTTGTGCCATCTATTACGTATTATTTCTATCTATTTTTTTTGATTTATAAGAATATTTCTATATATTCCATTACTTTTTTATTCATTTCCATATGGGGGAGCTGTTTTGTATAAGGAATAAATACAGCTTCTATTGAATTATTATAATGAATGTAATTATCTACAATCGTGTGTATTTCTTTTTTTTCTTCTCCTCCGATGATATAAATACTATGATTTATCTCCTTTAAGGCATGAATAATATTTGTATTCATATATTTTCCCATATAACTTGAAAATGCATATTTAGAAGAATAGTTTGGAAAATAGGCGGTTTCTAAATAAGATAAGATATCTTTTTCTTCTATTTTTGTTTGATCATGAAAGTAATTTTCTTTAAATAATTTTTCAATCAATTTTCTATTGTTTAATATATTATAAATAAAAGTGCCTAATATTGGGGTATCTATTAATATTTTTAGCAGTTTTGTCTGTTTAGAAGGAATTTTATTTAATTCGTACAAATTTTGAGGATTAATAAAAATCATATGATGAATAGTTTCCGGGTCATTATGACAAGCCATTACTGCAATTTGAACAGAATCCCCTGTTGTAATAATATCTGTTTTTTTACCAATAATATTTTTAATAAAATCAATAATTAATTGTACATATAAGTAGTTTGTATAGGTAATATTAGGTTTATCGGATAATCCATAACCTAATAAATCAATCGTGTATACCTCATGTTCATTCGATAACTGATTTATTATTTTTTTAAATTCATAATGAGAACTTCCCGTCGTTAAATCATGAATAAGAAGTATTGGAGAACCCGTTCCTTTTTTCGTATATCTTATTTTTCCAAAACGCCATTCATAATAATTGTCATTGGAATATGGAAGATCATTTTTAACAGTATATAAAGAATATTTTATTCTATTTATCATATGGATTACAAATGTTGTCAGTCCTGATAAAATTATAAATGTTTTTATTTTATTCTTCAAAATGGATTATCTCCTTTTTATATTTTGTTTAAGCAATTTTATATTATTAATTATATAGTAATAATATAAGAGATACAAATAAAAAATAATGAAAAAAAGTTTTTGATATGTTATAATTTATTATGTTTGTTTTCGTTGTTAATGAGGTATATTATGACAAATGAATTATATGAAAGTTTAATAGAAATATATAAAAGTTATATTACGGAAAAGGAAAGTTTATCTGATTATATTAATAATAATAATAATTATCAAAATAATATTTTTTTACAAAGTAAGATAGATTATTTAAATACTATTGATTTAAGAATAAATACTTTAAGTTCTTTATTAAAAATTTTTGAAAATTATTTTTTGTCTAAAAAAAATGAAGATAGTATTGATGAAAATAAAATTGATGATGAGTTAAGAGATAATTATAGGAAGGAGGTTTTTAGTAAAAGACTTCAAATATTAGATATACAGGAAAAAGAAAGACATCGTATTGCAAGAGATCTTCATGATTCGACTTTACAGAATTTAACTCACTTAGTTCATAATATTGAATTAAGTTCTTTATATATGGAAAAAGATCCAATAAGAGCAAGACTGGAACTTGAGGTAGTAAATAAAAAATTAAAGTCAGTTATTCAGGAAATGAGAAATATTATTTTTGATTTACGTCCTATGACATTTGATGATTTTGGTTTAAAGGAATCTTTTGAGAGATTAGTTGATAAATTAAAAGAAACATCAAAAATAAGTATAGATTATAATATCGAAAGTATAAATTGTAATAATTCTTTGATCTTGATGACTATATTCAGAATAGTGGAAGAATGTCTTAACAATGCAATAAAACATTCTGGAGGAACGAAAATTTTCTTTGAGGTAAAAAAGAATAAGGATGATAATTGTTTAATTATTGTTTCAGATAATGGAGTTAGTTTTAATTTTAAAGAAATTTTATCATCAAAAGATAGTCATTTTGGACTTTGTATATTAAAAGAGAGAGTAAAGCTTTTATCAGGAACTATGGAAATAGATTCAGAGCCAGAATACGGTACAATAGTAAAAATTACTGTTCCATTACTAGATTAATTTTAGGGAGAAATGAACATGAGTATTAAGGTGATGATTGTAGACGATCATGTTTTGATGAGAGAGGGTGTTAAACAGCTTCTAGAATTTGATGGAAGTATTGAAGTAATTGCAGAAGCAGCAGATGGATTAGAATGTTTAGAATGTTTAAAAAGGGTAGTGCCGGATGTCCTGTTATTAGATATTAATATGCCAAATAAAAATGGAATAGAAGTATTAGAGGATATTAAAAAAAATGATATAAATGTTAAGGTGTTAATCCTTACTGTACACAATGAAGTAGAATATTTGTTAAAAGCTGTTGATATAGGTGTGAATGGTTATATCTTAAAAGATTCAGAACTGGCTGAACTGAAAAAAGCAATTAATCATGTAAATAATGGAGAAAGCTATATTCAGGCAAGTTTAATTCCTTCTTTAAATTCCAGGTTAGTGAATAGAGATGTTGATAAAGAAAAAATTGATTCTTTAACAAAAAGAGAATTAGAGGTATTGATACAAGTAGCAAATGGTATGTTTAATAAAGAGATTGCTATTATTTTGAGTATAAGTGAAAGAACAGTAAAAAATCATATATCAAATATATTTAAAAAAATAGATGTTAGTGACCGTACTCAAGCGGCAGTTTTCGCTATAAAAAATAATTTAATTCAATTATAGTTATATAATTAAACAAGTAGATTTTATGTTTCACGTGAAACATAAAATCTACTTGTTTTAAAATACTATATAATGTTTCACGTGAAACAATTAAACCCAATATATTGTAAAAACAATGTGAAACATTAAATATGCTATATTTATCGTGTGAAACATTTTAAAATATAGTAAATCTATATAATAAAATTATAAAATATTAAAAAAGGTGTATATAAACATTTTATTTTAGAACAAATAAACTATAGATTATATTCCTATTTAATGATATAATCTTTTCATGTGCAATTTTTATGACTAAGAAAATTTCATAAATCATTATTTTTCTGTGAATAAAATATATAGAATAATTTGAAAAATATTGAATGATGTGATGGAAAGAATTGAGGAGGATTATATATGGGAAAAACAATTGCAGTAGCAAATCAAAAAGGTGGTGTAGGAAAGACAACCACTTCAATTAATTTATCTGCTGCTTTAGCGGCAAAAAATAAAAATGTACTTGTTATTGACACTGACCCACAAGGAAATACAACTAGCGGATTTGGAGTAGATAAAAATAATTTAGAAAATACAATATATGAACTTTTTTTAGGAGAGTGTTCTATACAAGAATGTATAATTAAAAACGCAATAGATAGAGTGTCATTAATTCCTTCTAACGTAAATTTAGCGGCAACTGAAATAGAATTAATAGGTGTAGACAAAAAAGAATTTATATTGAGAAATGAGGTAGATTGGATAAAAGATCAATATGACTATATTATTATTGATTGCCCTCCTTCTCTTAATATGCTGACAATCAATTCAATGACCACTGCAGATTCAGTGTTAGTTCCTATTCAGTGCGAATATTATGCCTTAGAAGGATTAAGTCAGTTAATACATACCGTAAATTTAGTAAAAGAAAGGTTAAATCCTGATTTGGAGATGGAAGGCATTGTATTTACAATGTATGATTCAAGGACAAATTTATCTATGCAAGTTGTAGAAAATGTAAAAAGTCACTTAAATCAAAACATATATAATACATTAATTCCTAGAAATATCCGTTTAGCAGAAGCTCCCAGTTATGGTTTGCCAATAAATATGTATGATCCAAAATCAGCAGGAGCAGAGGCATATATGATGTTAGCAGAAGAAATTATAAAAAAATAATGTAAGAATGTGGATGGCTGAATATAATATTTAGTTTAGAAACGGAAAGGAAAATATATGGCAGCAAGAGGATTAGGAAAAGGGCTTGATGCATTAATACCGAGTACAACAGAAGTTAAAAATGAAAAAATAAAGAAAGAAAATTTTAAAAATGAAGAAGAAAAAGGGTCTGAAAAAACAGTTAAAATTACTTTAGTGGAACCAAATAGAGAACAACCAAGAAAAAATTTTGATGAAGATTCTTTATTGGAACTAGCAGAATCAATTAAACAATTTGGGCTGTTACAACCCATTTTAGTGCAAGATAGGAAAACATATTTTGAAATTGTGGCAGGAGAAAGAAGATGGCGCGCTGCTAAATTAGCTGGTTTAAAGGAAATTCCGGTCATTATAAAAAATTTAACAGAGAGAGAAATTGTTGAGATTTCTTTAATAGAAAATATTCAACGTGAAAATTTAAATCCAATTGAAGAAGCAATGGCCTATAAGAGGCTTTTAACAGAATTTGACTTAAAACAGGACGAAGTAGCTGAAAGAGTTTCAAAAAGCAGAACTGCAGTAACAAATTCTATGCGTTTATTAAAGCTTTGCGATGAAGTACAGCAAATGATCATAGATGATATGATTACAACTGGACATGCCAGAGCATTGATATCAATTGAAGATAAAGAACAGCAATATATGGTTGCACAGAAAATATTTGATGAAAAACTTAGTGTAAGGGATGTAGAAAAGCTGGTAAAAGATATAAATAAACCAGTAAAAGAAAAAAAGAAGATTGATAAAGATAAAAGATTGGAAATAGTATATCAGGATATAGAAGAAAAATTGAAACAATCTCTTGGAACAAAAGTAGCAATTTCTTCAAAAGGCCAAGGAGCTGGAAAAATAGAAATTGAATTTTATAATAACGATGATTTAGAAAAAATAACTGATAAACTGATACGTTAGAAGATAAAAATCTGATACTATTTTATCATTGATGATTTACATAATATATTATATATTTAAATTACAATAGGAGGAAAAAGTGAATAGTCAAATATTTAACTACATAGGTTTAGGCAGCATTGATATTGGATATATATTAATAGGAATGGCTGCAGTAATTGTTCTTTCTATCATATTAATTTTTATTCAAATGATAAGATTATCCAAATTGAAAAAGAAATATTCTATCTTTATGCAGGGAAAAGATGCAAAGAGCATGGAGAAAGATATTATAGGATTATATGAAGATAATAAATTTATAAAAGTTTCAATTGAAAAAAATAAAAACGATATAAGGGATTTATTTAAAAAGAATGAATTATCTTTCCAGAAGTTTGGTGTTGTCAAATATGATGCATTCAAGCAGATGGGAGGACAGCTTAGTTTTAGTTTAGCTCTTTTAAATGAAAACGACAGTGGTTTTATTATCAATTCCGTTCATAGCACAGATGGATGTTATTCTTATTCAAAGGAGATTAAGAATGGGCAATGCAGTATCTCATTAAGTGAAGAAGAAAAGCAGGCGCTTAATATAGCCATGGGAATTGATTCTTAGTAAAAGATAGGGGAAAATAAATATGAGGATACAGAAGATTGCCGATTTAAATGGAGGAGAAATACTTGCTAAAACAGTAATGACCCCTGATTATAAAATTTTATTATCCGAAGGAACAAAATTAAGAAAAGAGTATATTGAAAAGTTAGGAGAACTAGGTATAAGGGAAGTTTTTGTCGAGGATGAAATCAGTATACATGAAGTTAAGATTTTGAAGGATGAAACCGGAAAAAATTTTAAAGATAAAGTGAAAGAAATTATAGAAAAACATACTTATAGACATAGTAAAGAATTAGTAGAACTCAGTAAAACAGCGGATAATATTATAAACAATCTTTTGGAAGAAGAAGAAGTAATTGAAAGGATATATGACATCAAGGAAAGAAGTTCTGATATATATGAACATTCAATCAATATTTGTACCTTGGCAATATTAATGAGCCTTAAAATGAAAATTCCTCAAAATAAAATACATGATATAGGTGTAGGATGTCTGTTACATGATTTAGGATTAAGATATATTACTGTTGAATATACAAATAAGGATATCCGGGAATTTTCAGAAATGGAATTAGCTGAATATAAGAAACATCCTATTTATGGATATTCAGCATTAAAAAATGAAACATGGATATCTGAATTAAGCAAAGATATTATATTATATCATCATGAAAATATGGATGGTTCAGGATATCCTCTTAAATCTGTTTATATACCTATAGAAGTTAAAATTGTTAATATATGCGAACAGTTTGATGAAATGATATGTGGTATCGGACACCGCAGGCTAAAAATTTTTGAAGCTATTCAAAATTTAAAAAGTAATAAAGACATTTTATTTGATGGAACGATAGTGGATGTTCTTTTGGAATTTACGGCAGTATACCCTGCGGGTTCTTATATTCTTACAAATGAAGGAGAAATAGGGATTGTTTTAAGACAGAATAAAAATAATCCGGACAGGCCTTTTATAAAGATTATATATGATAAAAGAGGAAATCGGGTTCAATATGATTTTGTAAAAGATCTTTTAACAGAACAAAATATTTTTATAGAAAAAGTAATAGAAAATATTTAAAAATTCTAATTCAAAAGGAGAATTTATTATGATTGACATTAAATTTTTAAGAGAAAATCCGGAAGCAGTAAAAGAAAATATAAAAAAGAAATTTCAGGACAGCAAGCTGGATCTTGTGGATGAAGTAATAACTTTAGATGTAGAAAATAGAAAAGCAAAACAAGAGGCCGATGATCTGCGTGCAAATAGAAATAAAATTTCTAAAGAAATTGGTACATTGATGGCGCAAGGAAAAAAAGAAGAAGCGCAGAAAAAGAAAGAAGAAGTTGCAGCAGGAGCAAAACGGCTTGCTGAACTGGAAGAAAAGGAAAAAGAATTAGAAGAAAAAATAAATAAGATTATGATGGTAATTCCAAATATAATAGATCCAAGCGTCCCAATTGGCAAAGATGATACAGAAAATGTGGAAATAAAAAGATATGGAGAACCTCTTATTCCGGATTTTGAAGTTCCTTATCATACGGAAATCATGGAGAATTTAAAAGGAATTGATTTAGACAGTGCAAGAAAAGTAGCCGGAAATGGATTCTACTATTTAATGGGAGATATTGCCAGGCTGCATTCTGCAGTGATTTCGTATGCCAGGGATTTTATGATTAACAGAGGATTTACTTATTGCGTGCCTCCTTTTATGATCAGAAGTAATGTGGTTACCGGCGTTATGAGTTTTGCTGAAATGGATGCCATGATGTATAAAATTGAAGGGGAAGATTTGTATTTAATAGGAACTTCTGAGCATTCTATGATTGGAAAGTTTATTGATACTATTATACAGGAAGAGGAACTTCCAAAATCATTAACTAGTTATTCTCCTTGTTTTAGAAAAGAAAAAGGGGCTCATGGATTAGAGGAAAGAGGCGTATACCGTATTCATCAGTTTGAAAAGCAAGAGATGATTGTAGTGTGCAGACCGGAAGAATCTCCTATGTGGTTTGATAAACTATGGCAAAATACTGTAGATTTGTTCCGTTCCTTAGATATCCCGGTCAGGACAATTGAATGCTGTTCTGGTGATCTGGCTGATTTAAAAGTAAAATCTTATGATGTAGAAGCCTGGTCACCCAGACAGAAAAAATATTTTGAAGTTGGAAGCTGTTCTAATTTAGGGGACGCACAAGCAAGAAGACTGAAAATCCGTGTAAACGGCGAAAAAGGAAAATACTTTGCGCATACATTAAATAATACAGTCGTAGCTCCACCAAGAATGTTAATTGCTTTTTTGGAAAATAATCTTCAAGAAGATGGTTCTGTTAAAATTCCAGAAGTTCTCCAGCCATATATGGGTGGACAGGAATTTATAAAATAATGGAATGGATTTAAAAAAAAATAAAATTTTAAGAATAATTGGATTTTTGAAAAGAGGTGAAATCTTTGCATAGATATATGAGAGCGGTCGGCTTTAGCAAGATAAAAAATAAAAAAGAATTGCAAAACCTTATTACTGATATTATTGTAAATGCAGATGAGCGGTCATATACCGCAAATGGAAAAGAAATTATATTAGCGGAATTTTGTAAAGATTTTGCTGAAAATATTGGTATTGCAGTCTGTGGGGAATTTGATTCAGAAGATAAATTTTCTTTTGAATATTATTATCCATATTTGAGAGGAACGGAAATCAGTTCAGAAGAAGATGTCTCTGTAGAACGTCATGCAAGTACGGAATCATATGCGGGTGTATGCGATGATATTAAGGTTGGAGTTTCATTGATATTTTATTTACAGAATATGATTCCGTATGTAAAACTGAATAACAGCAAAAGACTTCCCATTAATGGTACAACTCTTACTTTATCTGCCCTTTCTTTGCAGGGTAAGATAATGATGCCAATTATTAAGAATGAGAAAGATAAAAAAATTATTAAAAAAATATCAAATAACAGGAATTCTTTAATTGCAGCGGCGAGAAAAGGCGACGAAAATGCTATTGAAAGCCTGACTTTAGAAGATATGGATACTTATACAGTCATATCAAAAAAAATTCAAAAGGAAGATGTTTTTACTTTAGTGGATACTTATTTTATGCCTTATGGAGTAGAATGCGATCAATACTCTATTTTAGGAGAAATATTGGATTGTAATAAGGTAACAAACAGATTGACTTCAGAAAAAATATATCAAATGACAATAAGCTGCAATGATTTAGTATTTAATTTATGTATTAATGAAGAGGACTTATATGGGGAACCACAGACAGGCCGCCGTTTCAAGGGATCCATCTGGATGCAGGGATATATTAATTTCCCGGAAGGCATTTGAAATTTATAATGATGATGAATTATTTTGTTGATATTGTTTTCATTTTGTGGTAGAATATCTTTCAGTGACTGGTTCATTTTAATAAATTAAGATTTTCAAGTGTTGCTGTAGCTTAGATGGATAGAGCAGTCATTTTCTGAGAAAAGCTACAGTGGAAATTTTTTGAAATCGCAGGATCACACACAATTTGGTATACGTTTCCGTAGCTCAGATGGATAGAGCGACCGCCTCCTAAGCGGTAGGTCGGGTGTTCGAGTCACCTCGGGAACGCTGGGAACATAGCCGAAAGCCTTTGTTTTTATAGGTTTTCGGCTTTCCTTATTTTAGTAAGATGGATTTATGGGAAAAATTCGGGATGAGTGAAGGGATTGCCGAGTTGTGGCAGGAACTGGGTATCAGTGCGGGAACAGCATGATTTGCGCTTGGTGTTACAAATCTGCATACTGAGAAAGGAGTACGGCTATAAAAATGGAAAACGTATTAAACCTTTTTAGTAAAGAAACAGAAGATTGGTTTTCCAATACACTTGGGGAGCCAACCCCAGTACAAAAAGAAGCATGGCCGTTAATTGCTGAAGGAAGACATGTATTAGTATCAGCTCCTACAGGAACCGGAAAAACATTATCCGCATTTCTTGTATTTATTGATCATATGAGAAAAGAGGCAGCGGAAGGTACATTGAAACAGGAACTGAAACTGATATATGTTTCCCCATTAAAGTCTTTGGCGGCAGATATCCGGGAAAATTTAAAATATCCTTTGGAAGGGATTCGAGCAGAAAAAGATGTTGTAATAGGAATCAGGACGGGAGATACTCCACAGAAAGATAGACAGAGAATGATAAAAAAACCGCCCCATATACTGATTATTACGCCGGAATCTTTATATTTAATGCTTACCAGTAAGACAGGGCAAAATATTTTAGCAACAGCAAAAGCAATTATATTGGATGAACTTCATGTTATGATTGATACAAAAAGAGGAGCACACTTAATGCTTTCTTTGGCCCGCTTGGATCAATTATGTGGACAGCCCTTACAGCGTATTGGTTTATCCGCTACGATAGAGCCTTTGGATATAGCGGCAGAATATCTGGCGCCGGAAGAGGTAAGAATAGCAGCTCCTGTTATGGAAAAAAAAATACAGTTAGAGGTTTTAAGCCCATATGCCGATTTGACAAAAGGAAAAAGAAAAGATCCCATATGGGAAGAATTAGCAGCCCTGGTATATAAGTATTGTCAGGGAAGCCGTAGCGTAATTGCATTTGTGGAAGGAAGAAGATATGCGGAAAAATTAGCGTATTACGTAAACCTTTTAGGAGGGGAAGGATTTGCAAGAGTGCATCATGGAAGCCTTTCCAAAGAACAGAGAATGGAAACGGAATTATCTTTACGGAACGGAAGTCTCCGGCTTTTGTGCGCCACATCTTCCATGGAACTTGGAATAGATGTGGGAGAAATTGATCAGGTACTGCAAGTTGGTTGCCCGCGCACTGTCTCGGGGACAATGCAAAGATTAGGACGGGCAGGACATAATCCCGGAAGGGTCAGTGTCATGTATCTTTTTCCCCGGACAGCGGCAGAATGTGTCTTATGTGGAATGACAGCAGAACTTGCCAGACAAGGAGGCGTAGAATATTTAAATCCTCCTATAGACTGCCTGGATGTGCTTGCACAGCATTTAGTTTCTATGGCGGCATTTAGAAGTTATGAATTGGATGAAGTAATGAATATTTTACCCAGGGCATGGCCTTTCCGGAATGTGTCAAAGGAGGATGTGAAATCAGTCCTGGAAATGCTGGCAGGGGATTATGAACATGAAAGAGATATCCCTGTGCGTCCAAGAATCCTATACGATAGAATTCATGAAAAAGTGGAAGGCGATGGTTATAGCAGAATGCTGGCTGTTTCCGCAGGGGGGACAATTCCGGATAAAGGCCTTTATTCTGTAAAAACAGAAGAAGGAATAAAACTTGGGGAGATTGACGAAGAATTTGTCTATGAATCTCAAAAAGGGGACCGTTTTATCCTGGGTTCTTTTGCCTGGAAAATAATAAATATCGGAAAAGATACAGTAACGGTTACGCAGGCTCCTGTGGAAGGGGCAAGGCTTCCTTTTTGGAAAGGGGAAATAAAAGGGAGGGATAGACGGACAGGAGAATTATTCGGAAAAATATATCATTCTTTACAAAATGCTTATGAAATGGGGGAACTTCCGAAAGAGTTAAAGAAGCTGGGTTTGGATGAATCAGCAGTTTATTTGGCTTCCGGTTATTTGGAACGACAGATACGTGCCATAGGAGGGCTGCCAGACAATAAAACAATATATATTGAACATTTCAGGGATTCTTCGGGAAATTATCAGGCAATGTTTCATTCTGTTTTTGGAAAAAGGATGAATGCGCCGCTTGCTTTGCTTGCTGCAGAAGAAATAAAGGAAAAATTGCAAATAGAAGTGGGAAGTGTAGATGAAGAAGATGGATTTCTTTTGTATTCCTATGGTGACAAAAATCTGCCGGAAGGAATTCTTCAGATGATAAATCCTGAAACATGCATAAAAAAGTTGGGGATATTATTGAGCGCTACCCCGCTTTTTAATATGGCATTCCGGTATAACAGCGGACGTGCGTTAATGATGGGGGTAAAAAAGAATGGACGGCAGCCTCTTTGGATGCAGCGGTTAAAAAGTTCCGAAATGCTGGAACAAATAGTAAGGGAAAAAGAACATCCGTTGATGAAAGAAACAAAACGGGAATGTATGAGGGAATTATGGGATGCGGAAGGCGTAAAAGAACTTTTACTGGATATCCGGTCAGGAATAGTGGAAATAAAGGAAGTATATACAGAATCCCCTTCCCCCATGTCCCTGCCTTTGCAATGGGGACAGGAAGCGGCGGTTATGTATGATTATTCGCCTACACCCCGTGGAATTTACGGAGCAGTAGAGGAAGCCTTAAAGGAAGAAAAAGAATTAGTAAGCCCGGGATATAAGGAACTGGAAGAAGTTCAGGAAAGGGGAAAACTTCCCAAAGATGAAAAGCAGCTGCATTCTCTCTTAATGACAGAAGGTGATTTATCCGCGGGAGAACTGGATATTCCAATTGAATGGCTGGAGAGCCTTGCAGAAAATCATAGGGCAATATATTTGGAACAAGGTTTGTGGATTGCAGCGGAAGAAAAGGAAAAATATACTGCCGCCTTAACAGAAGAACAGACAGAAAAAAAGAAAAATAATAAGCAAGGACAAGAAGAAAAGATCTCTATTGTCCGGCGTATGCTCCGTTATAGAGGAGCTGCGGATGCAAAGCAGACAGCGGAACGTTATGGATGGCAGGTCTTTATGGCGGAAGAAATTTTAGAAGAATTATGTCATAGAGAAGAAGCAGTAAGGCAGGAGAATATTTATTATCATGCCTTACTATACCGCCGTGCCAGGGTGAAAACCTTGAAAAACCGGAGAGAAGAAATACAGACTTGTCCTGCACAAAACTATGCTGCATTTTTATTATCCCAGACAGAATCAAATTTGCCTCCAGAAGAATGCATGGAAAGGGTTTTAAAAAAATATACAAGTACTTTTCTTCCGGCATCTTATTGGGAAAGTATCCTGCTTTTTGGAAGAATCAGGAATTACCGGGAAGCTATGCTGGATACATTTCTTTCAAAAGGAGAACTATTCTGGCATATGGAAGAAAAAGGTGGTCTATGTTTTGATTATCAGGAAGAGATTGATTGGGAAGCTGATATAAGTGGCAGGACAGAAGGGCTAAACGAAAAAGAGCAAATCATATTTGAAGCGCTTTTAAAGCGAGGAGCTAGTTTTATGCAGTCATTAAACAGTCTGATTCCAGAGGAATCTCCTTATGAAACCCTATTGTCTCTATTGGAAAAAGGATTGGTATATGCAGACAGTTTTATTCCGGTAAGGCAATGGTTAAATAAGGAAAAGACTAAAAAAGCTACGGCGAGGCAGCGTGTTAATATGCGGGTAAAAGCATTGAAGGCAGGAAGATGGGATATTGTAAGGCCTATAAAAGAACAGACAATAGAAAAAAGAATGGAAAAATGTTTTGACCGTTATTTCATTCTAAGCAAAGAAACGGCAATGTCCTGCGGCATTTCCTGGCAGGAGGCTTTGTCGGTATTGCGTGTATGGGAATATACCGGACAAGCAAGAAGAGGGTATTTTGTAGAGGGATTGTCGGGAGCGCAGTTTATCCGCGGAAAAGATTATATCAGTGTAATAAGAAAGCTCCAAAAACCGGAAAAAAAATTAGTATGGATCAGTGCAGCAGATCCGGTACAATGCTGGGGAAAATTATTGCCGCATAAAGAAGGCAGGAATTTTTTAAATGTGCCAGGAAGCCTTGTGGCTTGTTTTTCCGGCCTTCCGGTTGCAGTAATGGAAAGGCAGGGAAAGGTATTACGTATTTTTGAAAAGGAATTTGAGGAGGAATGCTTGATGTCTTTTTCAAAAGAATATAAAAGCGGAAAAATTTTTCCCGGGATAAAACGGGTGGTGATAAAGGAATACCCTGACAGTGCGAAGGAAACTTTTATAAAAGCCGGGTTTTTGAAAGAAATGAAAGATTATGTTTTGTATAGGTAATAAGCGGAAATGCTGGATTTGTCCGTTAGTTTTATCTCTTTCTTCTTTCAGATAAGTTTATATTCCGTAAAACGGTTATGTCAGGAGATTACGGTTATTTCAGCCTGTTTTTATGAAAATTCCAAAGTTATGGTTTGGCAAAATATTTATGGAAAGGATCAAGAAGCAATCCTCTTGTAGTATAATATGTAATATGTTATCATTTCTGTAAATAGTGGACAGATATTGCATTTAACTTTGCGGGCCGGAAAGGACGGGAGATCATATGGAGAGGCAGATAGTAATTACAATAGGAAGAAGTTTTGGCAGCAACGGCCGCCGGATTGGGGAGAGCCTGGCAAGAGAGCTTGGAATTAATTTTTATGACAGGAATCTAATTGAAATGGCTGCAAAGGAAAGCGGGTTAGACTGGAAAGTAGTTGGGAACGCGGATGAAAAACTGGTAGGAAGAATATTAAAGTTTAAAGGAGGGCTTGATTTTATACAAGATAACCCAAATGATAAAATATACCGGGCTCAGGCGGAAATTATCCGTTCAATCGTAAAAAAAGAGGAGTCTTGTGTGATCGTGGGAAGAGGGGCGGATTATGTTTTAAGAAATAGGCATGAAGTTCTTAAAATATTCATTTATGCGCCATACAGCACCCGTTTGGAAACGGTTATGGAAAGATATAAATTTACGAAAGAAGAAGCGGAACGGGCAATCCGTCACATGGATAAAACAAGAAAAAATTATTATGAATATTTTACTGATAGTAATTGGGATCAAAAAGAAGGTAAGGATATGCTGATTGACAGCAGCGAATTTGGCATTGACGGTACTGTAAATTTAATAAAAACAGCCGTGGAATGCAAATTAAAAAGAGATTGGGACGATTTATAGGGATTATGTCTGATTTTTATAAAATTACTAGTTGAAATGAGCCGAATGGAGATATTATTTATGAAGAAGTTTACCGGTATATTGATTTGTCTGATTTTTATTCTGTTTTTAATGGATGGATGCGGAAAAAAAGAGGAAGAAACGGCAGATATTCATATCACTGCTTTAAAAGGCCCTACTGCCATGGGAATGGTGAAAATGATGGAAGATATGGGGACGGATGCGGAAGGATTATCTACAGACGGCAGCCCATATCAGTTTGCAATTGTATCTTCCGTGGATGAAGTAACGCCGAAACTGATACAGGGAAATACGGACATTGCCGCGATTCCCGCTAACTTAGCTTCCGTACTCTATAATAATACGGATGGGCAGCTTAAAGTATTGGCAATTAATACTTTGGGTGTTTTATATCTTGTGGATATGGATGGTTCTATTCAATCGGTAAACGATCTGAAGGGAAAGACAATTTATGCCAGCGGCAAAGGGGCTACGCCGGAATATGCATTGAATTATATTTTATCCGCCAATGGCATTGACCCGGAGGGGGACGTAACAATAGAATGGAAGCAGGAACATTCAGAATGCGTAGCAGCGCTGGCAAATAGTCTGGATGGAGAAGAAGAACATGACGGGAATGTTATTTCAGAAGGAGCAGTCGCTTTGCTTCCCCAGCCTTTTGTTACTATTGCGCAGGAAAAAAACGCCAAAATACAGATTGCCCTTGATTTGACGGATGAATGGGATAAATTACAGATAGAAGAAAAGAAAGGGGTAATGATAACTGGAGTAATTGTTGCAAGAAAAGAATTTGTGGAGAAAAATCCGGAAGCAGTGAATCAATTTTTAGATTCCTATAAAAATTCAGTAGAATATGTAAATAGCAATATAACAGAAGCGGCGGCATTAATTGAAAAAAATAATATTGTTCCTGCCGCTATAGCACAAAAAGCATTGCCTTATTGCAATATTGTTTATATAGAAGGAAAAGAAATGAAAGAAAAGCTTTCCGGTTATTTGAATATTTTAAAAGAACAGAATCCAAAGTCCATAGGAGGAGAGGTTCCAGCCGATGAATTTTATTACATCAGGTAGAGATGGAAAAAACGGGAATTTTGAAAGCCATGCCAAAGTTAAAATATGGGCGGCATTATTTTGGGTTGCCGTATGGGAAACAGCGGCTTTTCTGATTGGACAGGAGATACTGCTTGTATCTCCTGTATCTGTATTTTTGAAGTTTTTGGAATTGATAGTAACAATAGGTTATTGGAAATCCGTTTTCTTTTCTTTATGCAGAATTGCAGGAGGGTTTTTCTTTGCATTGTTTGCCGGAGTTTTCTTTGCATGGATCAGTTCTTTCAATCGTTTGGCGAAGGAATTGGCTGAGCCGCTTATAGCAGTGATGAAAGCCTCTCCGGTGGCGTCTTTTATCATTTTGATTCTTATATGGGTGCCTTCCCGGAACTTGTCTTTTATTATTTCTTTTCTTATTGTACTGCCTGTGATTTATACTAATATTTTATATGGGTTAGAAAATACAGATAAGGGATTGCTGGAAATGGCGGAAGTATTCAGGATTTCTTATCCGAAACGTGTCCGGTATATTTATTTGCCGGAAATAGCGCCTTATTTAAGGGCAGCTTGTTCCGTTTCCTTGGGATTGTGCTGGAAAGCAGGTATTGCTGCAGAAGTAATCGGTATCCCTTCAGGTTCTATCGGGGAGAAGCTTTATGAAGCGAAGGTATATTTAGAAACGCCGGACTTATTTGCGTGGACAGTATCAATTATTCTTTTCAGCATATGTTTTGAAAAAATATTTCTTTTTTTTCTGGATAAAGTCATAGAAATGGAGTAAGGTATGGATATTGTAATTAACTGTTTATCCAAAAAGTTTGGGGAAAAAGAGGTCATAAAGGACTTTTCCGCCCGGATAAAAGAAGGTTCTGTCCTTTCGGTCATGGCTCCTTCCGGAGGCGGAAAAACAACTTTATTAAGAATATTGGCAGGATTGGAAACGGCAGATAAAGGATATATTAAAGGGCTGGAAAATAAAAAAATCAGTATGGTTTTTCAGGAAGACAGATTGTGCAGTCATTTAAATGCGATAGATAATATACGTCTTATTTCCGGAAAAGAAGTCAGAGGTTCTTCAGGAATAACAGATAACCAGATCTATGAAGAATTAGAAAAAGCAGGATTAAAAGGAAATGAAAAATATCCTGTCCGGGAATTGTCGGGGGGTATGAAAAAAAGAGTTGCTATTGTACGGGCTTTGATGGCTGTTTATGATCTTCTGATATTGGACGAACCTTTTGCAGGATTGGATATGGAAAATAAAAAAAGAATAATAGATTATGTGAAAGGAAGATGTAAGGGAAAAACTGTGATATTAGTGACACATGACATAACGGAGGCGGAAGCTATGGGAGGAGAAGTCTTATACTTAAAATAAAGTATAAAGAGCAGGAGCAGGAAGGGAGGAAAGCTTTTTATGGATTATATTGTGTTTGATTTGGAATGGAATCAAAGTAATACAGGTCAGGAAGTAAAAGAAATCCCTTTTGAAATTATAGAAATCGGGGCTGTTAAACTGGATGAGAAATTTCAGATAAAAAGTAAGTTTCATCGTTTAATCAGGCCACAAATTTATCAGGAACTGCATTATATTACTAAGAGCCTGATTCATATAAAGATGGAAGAACTGGAAAATAAAAAATTTTTTCCGGAAATTGCAGAAGAATTTTTAAATTGGTGCGGGGAAGACTACATTTTTTGTACATGGGGTCCCATTGATTTAATGGAATTGCAAAAGAATATGCGGTTTTATGGGATGCACCCTTTATCGGACAGGCCCATCAAATTCTATGATGTCCAGAAATTATTCAGTATAGGATTTGAAGATAAAAAAACCAGGAGGGCGCTGGAACATGCGGTGGATGCACTTGGAATTGAGAAAGATATTCCTTTTCATAGGGCATTCAGCGATGCTTATTATACAGCAAAAGTTTTGTCAAGAATTGAAGAACCGGTATTTCGTAATTTTTCTTTTGATGTATTCGTAACACCGAAAACAAAGAAGGAAGAAATAAAAGCAGTGTTTGATAATTATATGAAATATATATCGAGGGAGTTCCATGATAAAACAGAAGCCCTATCCGACAGGGAAGTAATGAGTATCAAATGCTATCTTTGCAGAAAAAATGTAAAACGCAAGATAGGATGGTTTTCTATAAATGGCAAACATTATTATGGCGCAGGATACTGCGATATTCATGGGTATATAAAAGCAAAAATAAGAATGAGAAAATCAGAAAATAAAAAAGTGTATGTTGTGAAAACCTTAAAATTTATTTCAGAAGAGGATTTCAATGTATTAGAGGAAAAAAGGACTAAGATAAAACCCTAGTCCTTTTTCGTGTTTTAGGAATATAAATTATGTAAGTTTTTTGTAAGAATTCTATCTATCTATCTGTAAGAAATACCATATAAGATAAATATAAGCTTAAGCCGAGAAAGGAAGTTTTTCATGAAAGAATGTATATTGGTAGTGGATGATGACAGGGAAATCGTAAAAGCAATTGCTCTTTTACTGGAAAAGGAAGAATATTGTGTCCTGAAAGCATATGACGGGATGCAGGCTTTGGAAATGACAGCGGAACATCCGGTACAGCTTATCATAATTGATGTCATGATGCCTAAACTGGATGGTTTATCCGCAGTAATGAAGATAAGGGAAAGAAAAAATATCCCTATTATTGTTTTAAGTGCAAAAAGTGAAGACACCGATAAAGTATTAGGTTTATCTATGGGTGCGGACGATTATGTGGCAAAGCCTTATCATGCAGGAGAATTAGTAGCAAGGGTGAAAAGTCATCTGCGCCGGTATACGAGCTTAGGGGATATCCATGCATCAATATCTTCTGTCAATATCGTCAATGGGAAGCTTTGTTACAATAAAGAAGAAAAAGTTTTGTATGCGGATGGGGAACCGGTAAAGTTGACAGCTACGGAAACAAAAATTATGGATTTGCTTATGTGCAATTTAGGAAGAGTTTTTCCGGCAGAAGAAATTTACCGGCGTGTATGGAACGAAGAAGCATATGCAGCAGAAAATACAGTTATGGTTCATATCCGGAGGATACGGGAAAAAATAGAATATAATCCGAAGGAACCGGAATATTTAAAGGTGGTGTGGGGCATTGGATACAAAATGGAAAAAAAGTAAAGCAGTTATAGGTTTTATTTCCTATATGGCAGGCATTAGTATTTTGTTAGTAAATCTTGGGGTTCTATTTTTGGAAATTTATTATATGGACTCCGGGCAACGGATGGAATATATTTTTCAGGAAGATTATCAACAGACGAATAAATTTAAAGAGTATATCTCCGATTATCTGAATGTTTTTTTGTCTATGTCGATAGCGGAAGATAATCAGGAAAAAGAAGAAAGGGAAGGGGAAAAAAATGAATATTTGGAAGCGGAAGCAACGGAAGAAATAGAACGTTTCATTCCGGGATGGAATAGCTATGCAGCAGCGGAAAATTATTATGACGATTATGGGTATGACTGGAATACATCATATGGATATAGCTGGGATATGGATAAAAAAACAGCGGAAAATTATCATAGTATGATGAAAGATGACAAGAATATTTTATATAGGATCGAAAAATCAGAAAAAATATTGTTTACCAATGAAGAAAACTTTGGATTGGGCAATGATACAGAAAACGGGTATTGTTATGAAGTGACAAAAAGTAATGGCGCGAAAAAGATGATTTCTTTGCCGGAGGGATATAATTTTCTGCTGTATTTTAATGGAAGAGAAGTAGAGATATGGAAAGATGGAGGAAAAATTAATGTGTATGGGAACGGTTATTACCAGGAAGAAAGCGGATGGCATGTTCCCGGATATCGGAATTTTATTGCGGATGATGCAGTGAAGGAATCTGAGGTATATATAGCTGCCGCAAAAAT
This sequence comes from uncultured Lachnospiraceae bacterium, assembly GCA_910576535.1. Classification (GTDB taxonomy): domain Bacteria; phylum Bacillota; class Clostridia; order Lachnospirales; family Lachnospiraceae; genus Kineothrix. Next base: position 48,847 of record CAJTKK010000010.1, read on the forward strand.
CCCAAGTATATTTGTAAAAGGCAGTTCCACGGGAAGAGAAGTTAATTATACAGCATTTTACAATATACAGAAAAATATCCAAGTTGAGAAGTCAGCTTATATAAAATGGGTTAATATTACCATATTTGCGGTATTCCTTCTTTTTATCGGATTTTTATTCCGTAAAGAAAGGATAGAAGCGGGGATGATCATAGCAGGGTTTACCAGGAAAATTTGGTACGAAGTAAAACTGTTCCCTTTACTTGCAGTTTTTGGTTTCTTTATTATGCTGTTCCTCCGTTTATTAAATGATTTTTATTGGATGGGGGAAAATTATATTTATGAAATGAGATTTGGATATATCTATTACCCTGGGCTGGGGCAAATTACATGTCTTGTATTGTTTTTCTGCAGTTTCATTATTTGGCTGTTTGTCAATGACAGGCATTATAATAAAGGATCCGGGAAAAGCCTGGTAGGAAAAATAAGCAGTCTTTATAGAACATCCACGCTGAAACTTCCAATCAGCAAACGGATGGCAAGGAATTATATAGGAATTAGCTTATTTATTTGGATGATATGTATCATTTGTATGTTATTTATTATAGCGGTGATAGAAGGAATTTTGACAGAAGGCCTGGGATCTATTATTTTCATTGCTCTTTTGGCAGTGATATTGTATTTTCCCTTTTTATTTGTCAGAAGCGGGAAAAAAACGGCGGAGTCGTTGGAAAATTTGGTAGAACAGATACAAGCTATTCATGATGGGGAATTAAGGGAAGGGAAAGAAATGTGGGAAGGATCCGGTTTATCGGAAGCCTTGGAAAATTTATATGATATTAAAAACGGGATGCAGGAAGCAGTAAAAGAGCAGATGAAGAGTGAACGGATGAAAGTGGAATTGGTTGCCAATGTTTCCCATGATATAAAAACCCCTTTGACTTCTATTATCAGTTATGTGGATTTATTGAAGCAGGAGGATCATCTCCCGGAACATGTAAAAGAGTATGTAATGATTTTGGACAATAAATCCCAGAGATTAAAATTAATGGTACAAGATGTGTTTGAAGTAAGCAAAGCTGTTTCGGGCAATCTTCCGGTAAATATGGAAAATTTGGATTTAGGTAAGCTGTTGCGCCAGACAATTGCGGATATGCAAGAACAGATAGAAAAAAGCCCTGTCAGCGTTAAAATGAAGCTGCCGGAAAATGCAGTTATCATATATGCGGATGGGAAACGCATATACAGGGTATTCCAGAATTTAATACAAAATGCTTTGAAATATTCTTTAGAAGGTTCCCGGGTTTATATTACTTTACAGGAAGACGGGGAAATGGCTATGGTCTGTGTGAAAAATATTTCAAAGGAAGAAATTCCTTCCGGCATGGATTTTACAGAACGTTTTATAAGAGGGGATGAAAGCAGGAGTGATGGGGGAAGCGGACTGGGTTTATCTATCGCCAGAAGCTTTACAGAGGCCTGCGGAGGTCACTTTAAAGTAGAAACAGTGGCTGATTTATTTGTAGTGACTGTGTCATTTCCCCTCGTTCTGCTTTCCTGTACGGAACATATAGATGATTCTTTCTGATACGGAATTATCTCCGGGTATTTCTCCATGGTTGAGAAACACCCGGAGATAATTTTTGGGTTGACCGGGCTTGAACCATTTATGAAAAAGTGGTATTGTTTTCTTGTAAGATTTATTGTCTTTTCCGGTGTCTTGAATCAGGAAAAGAAACCTATTTCTAATCTTTTATAAAGGAGCAGAAATCCATTGCCTTCCCAGAGCAGCCCCTTTATCTGGCCATTTCTTCCGCCACAGAATAAAATAATACAATACATCTTTTTCAAGGGGATCCAGATCACATTCGACCATAAGTATATACTTTATTAGATTAATCAATTAATGTATATAAATTTTTCCATAGGCTATTATTATATTTTGACTACAGTTATTTCAGCAGACATGGGCGGGTTCATTCATAATCTTTTCAAACAAATGGAAGATATGCCGCTGGATAGACTAATAACAGTGTTTTTTGTCTGGATGACTGCATCTGAGTGAAAAGAAGTTTTGAAGGAAACTTTTCTCTGTGCCGGTATAACAAAGATCTCGGCAAATGAAACCAGGAGCTGTTTTTTAAGTTTAACAGAAAATTATGATCTGACTAGGCATCTGTTCCGGCGCTTACAGTAATAAGCAATACAGCTCTTAATTTTTTATTGCAAAAGGAGATCAGTTATGAGTGAAGAGACGAAAGTAACCAAGCAAGTGGCATATGGATATGCCCGTGTATCTAGTACGACACAGAATGAAGATAGGCAGATTATTGCATTAAAGGAAATAGGTGTGGCGGAGAAAAATATTTATATAGATAAAATGTCCGGTAAAAATTTTGACCGCCCACAGTATAAAAAATTACTTCGTAAGCTGAATAGCAATACAGTGCTTTACATCAAATCCATTGATAGGTTGGGAAGAAGTTATTCAGATCTTAGTGAACAATGGCAGATTATTACGAAGGAAAAGAAATCAGATATCTGTGTGATTGATATGCCTATTTTGGACACAAGGCGGGAAAAGAATTTGCTAGGGACATTCATTAGCGATCTCATTTTGACGCTTTTAAACTATTGTTCTGCATCGGAGCTGAACTTGATTCACCAAAGACAGCAGGAGGGGATAGCGGCTGCAAAAGCACGGGGAGTAAAGATGGGGAGACCTACGAAACCTTTGCCAAATAATTTTTATGAAGTTTATCAGGAATGGGAAAAAGGAAATATATGCTGTATTGCAGCAGCTAAAAAATGTGGTATGCCGGAATCTACATTTCGGTATAAAGCCATGGCTCATCGCCGGTCAATACATTTAGAAACCATGTAGAGATAAAAAATGATTGTCAGTACATTTACTGACAATCATTTTTTAATTTATGTATTAAAAAGAGGATGTTCTAAAAAAAATATTACATTCGCAAAAAATAATACTTTTTAAAAACTGGAAAAAAATTCTGAAACAAAATTTGGATAATATAAAAATGTAGAAAATACTTGCAAAATGAAGTAAAGCACGATATACTGTGACATAAGTTAGTGTATACAATAGAGTCCGCAAAAAAGTATACTTTTTGCGGACAAGGCGAAATATAATAGGAGAAAATATACAATGAAGGAATTAGAATATCCTTTTGATTCAGATAAAATTATAAAAAAGAAAAAGTTGTATAAGAAGCAGTTATTATCGGATAAATCTACAAATCTGATAGAGAAGAAGATTGCAATTTTGGGGGGAGAAACTACACAGAATATTAAGCTGATATTAGAACTGTTTTTATTAAATTATGGGATCAAGCCTTCTTTTTATGAATCTGAATACAATCAATATTACGAAGACGGAATGTTCCCTAACCCAGAACTTGAGGAGTTTGCTCCTGATATCATATATGTGTGTACCTGTGTAAGAAATATTATTGATTTTCCAATGATGTCAGATGACAGGGAAACTGTAGAAAACAAAAAACAAGCAGTAATCAGTAGGTTTTATGGATTATGGGATGCTATAACACAACGGTATCATTGTCCTATTATTCAGAATAATTTTGAATATCCCTTCTATCGGATTATGGGGAATAAAGATGCGAGTGATTATCATGGAAGAGTGAATTTTGTTACTATGCTTAACTGTGCATTTTATGAATATGCCCAGATGCATGATAATTTTTACATTTGTGACGTCAATTATATATCCGCATCCTATGGCTTAGATAAATGGGCAACTCCATATTATTGGCATATGTACAAATATGCGGTCGCAGTTCCGGCGATACCATATTTGTCTTTTAATGTTGCCAACATTATCAAGTCTATTTATGGAAAAAATAAAAAAGCGCTGAATTTAGATCTTGATAATACACTCTGGGGTGGAATTGTTGGAGACGACGGTTCCGATAATATTGAAATTGGACAGGAAACATCTTTGGCACAGACTTATAGTGAGTTTCAGGAATATGTCAAACTGCATAAGCAATTAGGAATACTGCTTACGGTAAACTCTAAAAATGACGAATCTAATGCAATTAGTGGATTTGAAAGACCTGACAGTGTGCTTAAGAAAGATGATTTTGTTAATTTTAAAGCCAATTGGAATCCAAAGAGCATGAATTTGTCTGAAACGGCATCAGAGATGACCTTACTTCCGGAAAGTTTTGTTTTTGTGGATGACAATCCTGCTGAAAGAGCTATTATTGAAAGCCAACTGCCAGGTGTGGCTGTTCCGCAGATTGATGGAGTAGAACATTATATACAGATTATTGATAAATCGGGATTTTTTGAAGTTACGAGCCTTTTGCAGGAAGACCTCAAACGTAGCGAAATGTATCAGGAAAATGCAAAGCGCCAGCAGCTTCAGGCATCTTTTACGGATTATACGGATTATCTCAAATCTCTTGAAATGAAAGGGGAAATTAAGAGCTTTGTACCGATGTATATGTCCCGTATTGCACAGTTAACCAATAAAAGCAATCAGTTTAATCTTACTACAAAAAGGTATAGCCAGAGCGATATAGAAGAAGTGGCAGACGATCCCAATTACCTTACCCTTTATGGTAAATTGGGGGATAAATTTGGTGATAACGGAGTTGTAAGTATTGTAATTGGAAGAATAGACGGTTTAAGTAAAGATGAACTTCATATGGAATTATGGCTTATGAGCTGCAGAGTTTTAAAAAGAGATATGGAGTTTGCCATGATGGATGAGCTTGTTAGCAAAGCCCGGGATGCTGGAATAAAGAAATTGATTGGTTATTATTATCCGACAGCAAAAAATGCAATGGTAAAGGAATTTTATGGTTTGCAAGGATTTAAGAAAATATCTGAGGATGCGGATGGTAATACTGTATGGGAATTTGAAATAACGGACGGTTATGAAAAGAAGCAGCATGTTATTGACATTAACAAATAGGTAGAGTATGGATTATTTATTGCTTAGAAATGGAAATCAGATTCCGTGTGTTGGGTTTGGCACATGGCAGATAACAGATAGGGAACGGATGTCAGAACTTTTTTCTAAAGCTTATGACGAAGGATATAGGCTGATTGATACTGCTGCGGCATATAGTAATGAAATTGCTCTTGCGAAGGCAATTGCTGCAAAAGGGATAAATAGAAATGAGTTATTTCTGTCAGATAAAGTATGGAACACCTGCAGGGGATATGATTTAGTTCAGGAAGCTTGCCGGAAGTCTTTAAAAAAAATGAAAACAGATTACTTTGATCTTTATCTTATACATTGGCCAGCTTCTATGAAGTTATATTCCGACTGGGAGGAAATAAATGCTGAAACGTGGAGAGGCATGGAGCGGCTATACAAAGATGGTTTGGTAAAAAATATAGGTGTATGCAATTTTAAAGTGCATCACTTAGAAAAATTAAAGAGATCCGCAGATATTATGCCTTTTATTAATCAAATTGAAGTCCATCCTGGATTAAATCAACGGGAAATAGTTGATTACTGTAAAAGAGAAAATATAATGATTGAAGCAAGCAGTCCCCTTGGAAATGGTCAAATATTGCAAAATAGCGTTTTGAAATCTATTGCGGAAGCAAAACAGGTTACCGTAGCGCAAATTTGTTTAAGATGGAACCTTCAAAATGGAATTGCTGTAATACCAAAAACTTCTAATATTGATAGGTTACATACAAATATTGATGTGTTTAATTTTAAATTAAGTGAAGAAGAAATGGATCAAATTAATCGTATACCTTACTGCGGAGGTATTGGTATTGATTCAGATGAGGTGATTGAATTTGGATAATGAAAGAAATATTCTGATAATTGCCCGGGGGGGGGTGGAAGGCATATAATGTTGAATTAATGCGTTTTTTGGGTATTCTTATGATTATGGGGCATCATCTTTACCATATAGGTTTTGAGGGTGCATATATATTCAGAAACTGTTGGGTTTGGGTAGACTTTTACTTTATCCTTACAGGGGCATTTACATATAAGCACTTCTTGTACAAGCATACTGGGAGCGGGCAATATGGCAGTGAAGCTATCCAGTATACATTCTTAAAATATAAAAAATTTTTCTTGCTAACAACAATTTCTGTTATCGGCATGTATGTTATAGCTTATGGCAATATGTTAATCCGCCATGAATGGAGATTATTCTTTGAGACAGCATTAAATGCTATATTTGAGATAACATATTTAACTTCATCAGGAATTGCATCTACATTGAATGCGCCACTATGGTTTTTATCCGCAATGTTCATTACATTGCCACTGATTGTTTATCTAATGCAGGCGCATCGGGAATTTTGGAAGGTTATATCATTTCTGGCGCCGATTCTGTATTTTGGACATCGGGGTGTCAATACCGATAGAACATGGCCTAATGATATGATAAGAGCTTTTGTATGTATTGCGCTTGGAACAATGGCATACATGTTTGCACAGAAGATAGGCAAATGTTTAAAAGGGAATAGGATTTTGTGCATATTAGCGTCAATTGTTGAAATTGTGATGGTAATAGCGTCAATCTATATTTCAGCATGGAACAGGCCATGTATAAACATCATGGAACCTTTGTTTTTTTTGATAATTTCCCTGATGTTATCAGGTGTTACCGTCACATCATTCATAAATAATACTTTTGTGGCAAAACTTGGTGCATTATCAATGCCAATATTTATATTTCACTGGGTTGTGGGATCAGTTTCAGTACTTATAACGGAAAGTATGAGAACAAGACTGTTGATCTATTATGTTGGGACTTTATTAATAAGTTTTATATCGTTATTTTTATTACAAATGGAAAGGAAAAATTATGGACGCTGAATTGGAAGAAAAGAAGCTGTTGGCTTTACGGAAGAAGATATTCCTTACTGGCTACAAAGGAGGAATGGCACATCTTGCATCTTGCTTTTCGTGCCTGGAAATGTTGTATTCACTATATATGATGGACATTTTACGGCTAGATCCGTCGAATCCGAAATGGAAGGATAGAGACCGGTTTATACTAAGTAAAGGACATGCCGGATTGGCATTATATTGTGTTTTGCAGAGTGCAGGTCTTATTTCAGAAGAAGAAATTTCTTCATATCTGCAAGAAAATTCATTGATTGGCGGGGAACCTTGTATGCGCGATTGTGAATGGATTGAAGCTACAACTGGTTCATTAGGGCATGGTTTATCTATGGGACTTGGAATTGCTATGGCTTTGAAAATGAACAATAGCCCTGCAAAGGTTTATGTAATGTTAGGAGATGGTGAACTTGAAGAAGGAACGGTGTGGGAAGCTATATTGATGGCTCCCTCTTTTGGTCTATCTAATCTGATTGCTATTCTTGACTGTAACAAAATACAAAAGATGGATTTTGTGGAGAATACGATTGGTTCTCCGGGATGGGCAGATAAGTGGGAAAGCTTTGGATGGCATGTGGAGGAAGTTGATGGGCATGACCCGCAGGCATTTAAAGAGGTTGTCATGAATTCTCAGGGACACAATAAACCAAGGCTTATTATAGCTGATACGGTCAAAGGAAAGGGAGTTTCAATTATGGAAAACAACCCTAATTGGCATTTTAAGCTTCCGGGAAGAAAAGAGTTAAAAGTATTTAAAGAAGAATTAGGTATAACAGATTCAGAATTGGAGTAAATAAATGAACAGCGCATATATTGGAAAATTAATGGAATTAGCTGAGAAAGATCATGATGTTTTACATCTTCTTGCAGATAGCGGGACTGGTTATGATGAAATGTTTCAAAAAAATTTCCCTGATCAGATTTTTAATTTTGGGATAGGGGAAGAAAATATGGTTGCAGCAGCAGCAGGTATGGCTTCAGTAGGAAAAAAACCATTTGTTTTTACGGCAGGTGCTTTTTTAGCATACCGGTCATTAGAATTTATCCGGGATGATGTTTGTTTTCAGAATTTGAATGTAAAAATTATTGGGATGGGAAGTGGATTGTCATGGAGTTCGCTAGGACCAACACATCATACCACGGAAGATTTAGCTATACTTCGTGCAATTCCAAATCTGATGATTTTATCTCCTGCGACGCCGAGGCAAGTATCAGCATGTGTTCAAGCGGCATATGAGCATAATGGCCCTGTATATATCAGAATAGGGATGAATCACGAAAAAGAATTTTTTGATGAGAATTACCAGTATGATCTTAGAATCAATGATAAACTTAAAGCCGGAAAAGATATTGCAGTATATGTAACAGGCAGTATACTGGAAGAAACTTATAAGGCATGTGAGATGCTTGAAGAAGACGGCATTGGCGTCAGCCTTATAAATGTATCTGCAATTAAGCCATTTAATAAGCAGGATGTTTTAAATACTGCGCAAAATATAAAAAATATTGTGACAGTTGAGGAACATAATGTTTATGGCGGATTGGCAGGTATAATATCTGAAGTTATTTCTTTTAACGGTATCGCCGCAAGGGTTATTCCTATTGGAATTGAAGATGTTTTTGCAAAAGGCTATGGTTCACAGGCCGTAGTAAGAAGGGCAAACAAACTTGATTCTGTAAGCATATACCAAAAAATAAGAAAGGCGCTTCGGAATGAATGAATTAAAAATTACTGATATAGAGATTGGGATGGAAGCATCTTTTAGCAGGGCTGTAACTAGGGATATGGAAGATGCCTTTAGGTATATTTCGGGGGATGAAAATCCGTTGCATAAGGAGGATGAGTTTGCCCGGGATATTAGTGGGGGTAAGTTTCAGAGTCATGTAGCATTTGGAATGCTAACAGCTTCTTTGTGTTCTACAATGGCTGGGATGTACCTTCCGGGGAAATATAGTTTAATACATAGTTTTGAAGAGCTGTCTTTTCTGAAACCAGTATTTGCCGGAGATGTGCTTTCTGTTAAAGGATGTGTTATAGATAAAAATACTGACTTAAAGCTTATAGTATTAAAAGTTATTATAAAAAATCAGGATAATAAGGTGGTTTCCAGAGCAAAAATGAAAGTTCTGGTAATGAAATAAAATAAAAGTGAAAAGGAGATTTTAGTATGACAAGAGAAGAAGTATATGAAAGGCTTAATAAGGTATTTAGGGAAATTTTGGATGACGATACGATTGAATTGTTCGATGAAACCGTTGCGGATGATGTTGATGGATGGGATTCATTTGAGCATATAAATCTTGTGGTTGGAGTGGAAGAAGAGTTTGGGTTCAAAATTCCCATGGGAAAAGTTGTAACCATGAAAAATGTTGGAGAAATGGTGGATATAATTCTGGAAATGGGAAAGTAGCGCTGAGAAGATTTTTCAGATCCTATGAGGAGACAGTTGATAGATGAGTCTGACAAGTTTTAGTTTTTTTGTGTTTTTGCTGATAACGATAATTTCATTTTATGTTATCAGCCCAGCACAAAAATATATATTATTAATAGCTAGTTTATATTTTTATATTAACGTTTCACCCATAAGCAAAATGAAAATGGGATTGATAATTTTCTTTGTTGGTATGGTAACATATGTGGGAGCAATTCTTATTGAGAAAGCAAACGGTGTATGGAAAAATTTAATCCTGTCGGGTAGCGTATTGAGTCTTGTTCTTGTACTTTTTATTTTCAAATATGCATATAATGTATTTTTTATGTTTGCAGAGGTATTTCATTCACCAGCAAATTTTTCTTGGTTGAAATTTTTAACTGTCATTGGAATTTCATATTACGCGTTATCAGCAATAGGCTATATGGTTGATGTATTTTGGGGAAATGAAAAAGCAGATAGAAACATTGCTGAAGTTTTTTTATTTATTTTTTATTTTCCGCAACTAATTTCAGGGCCGCTCACAAGATTCGGGATGATGCGCCCTCAAATAACTGAGCGCAGGAAATTTGACCTTAATAATATATTTCTTGGCATGCGGAGAATGGCATGGGGGTATTTCAAAAAACTGGTTATTTCAGAAAGGTTTGCTGTAGTAGTTACTGCAATATATGGGAATTATTCTGAGTATAGTTTTGTTGGGATTATTGGGGCAACGTTATGTTATGCAGTGCAATTATACACGGATTTTTCTGGTTGTATGGATATTATAATGGGTGCATCTTTGATGTTCGGCATAAAGCTTCCTGAAAACTTTAATGCGCCGTTTTTTTCTGAAACGATTCAGGAATTTTGGCAAAGATGGCATATAACGTTAGGCACTTGGTTCAAAGACTATTTGATGTTTCCGCTTCAGAAATCAAAAAAAATACAGTTAATAGGGAAATGGGCAAAGAAGAAGTTTGGAAAGAAAGTTGGAAGAAAAGTTCCGTTTTACATTTCAATGTTAGTTTTATGGTTTTTGATTGGATTGTGGCATGGAGGAACAGGGTATTATTTTATTGCTTCTGCCGGTATACCTTGTGTCCTGCTGATTCTGAGTGATTTGTGTCAGCCTTTTTTTCATTTGATTGTTTCAAAATTCCATATGAATACTAAGTGTATAAGTTGGAGATGGTTTAGGAGGATTAGGACGTTACTGCTTATCTGTATTTGCTGGATGGTTGTTTGCTCAAATGGTACACGCCGTTTTGCCGTTCTTCTGAAACATGCATTTTCAAATTTATGGAATTATACCTCATTTAACAGCGCTTTAGGGGTTATTGGCTTAACTTCTTTGGATTTACTGCTGATGGTAATTGGTATTTGTATGCTGTATCTTTCTGACCTTTGTACTTATAAAGGGAGCAGTATCTTTGAAGTTATGGATAAGCAAAATTATCTGTTTAAGATTATTTTGATATATACCGAGGTTATTATGATCTTGATGTATGGCATGGTTGGTTCATCCCCATTCATATATTTCCAGTTTTAGGGAGGAAATCTTGTGAGTAGTATAAAAGAATGGTTTCGTATTTTAACGGTTATACCATTAATAGTTATTTTGGTTGGCACTAACGTATATGAAGATCCTGCGAATATTTTTCATGATGAAAGTAAAGCAATAGCGGAGGCAGTGGCTTCCGGCAATGCAGCATATAGTGCGAGCGGGAATGGGAATGAAAGAGAAGTCAAGCGTAATTTGATTATGGTAATGCCGGATGAAACGGATTGTATTGCAGTTGGCCCCAGCCTTGTTATGTGTGTGAATAAAGACATTGTAGGAACAGATAGTTTTATTAATCTTGGCGTATCAGGTTCCGATATATACGATATTTTAGCTCAATTTGGCCTTATGGATATATATGGGAAAACAACAAAGAAGGTTATATTTTGCGTTGATTCTTATTTTTTTGATGAATTTTTTTATGCAGCAGAGAATGATATGAACAGAGCGTTAATATCATATACGGAATATATGCTGGATTTAATGAATAATAAAGATCCTAAGCCGGTTATTGCTGAAAACGCCGGGAGTTTAAAGACTAAAATTGAACAGGCATTTTCCGTCACATATTTTCAGGCGGCCAGAGATCAAATTATCCTTAATAATAAGTTTTTAATGACTGATAGCAGATGGGGAATTGTAAAGGAAGGATTTGACGGTTCGAAGCCATATTATGGAGTGGACGGCAGTTGGACTTATGCGGCAGGCTATCAAGCTCATGATGTCAACTGGGTTTTGGATCAAAGTATAAATTATAATATTGAGATTCAATTTGCAAAAGATAGACATATAAATAAATATAGTATGGTTGTTTTTGAACAATTAATTAATTATTTATTAGATCAGGGTATAGAAGTGGAATTGTTTTTATGTCCATTGGCGCCAACCTTATGGGATAGGCTGGAGGCAGAAAGTGAGCATTATTTTATTTTAGATGAGATATCTGCATATGCCAAAGAAATATCCGAAAAATATAACCTCAAAATGATTGGATCATACAATCCCTATGAATTAGGGATGCAGGATAAAGATTTTTATGATGCCAGACATGTAAGACGTGAAATGTTGGGTGTGTACTTTGATTTTGGGGAGTAGAGGTATAGCATGATTGTGGTTTTACCATGTGCAGGAGGATGTGCTTTAAGCTACAAAAATTATGAAAATTATCTGCCTAATGTATATGTTTACGAATATTCTGGTCACTGGAGCCGATATGATGAGCCACTCGATTCATCAGTACAGATAATGACATATCATTTGCTGCAAAATATAATAACTCGGAAGGGTGACGAAAAATTGTGCCTATTTGGGCATAGTATGGGCGGTTTCATAGCTTGGCTTGCTGCTAAAGAATTGATGAAATGTGGCGTAGAGGTTTCGGGGCTTTTCATTGCAGCATGTAACGCACCTGATTCAAAAATGGATTTTATTGAAACTATAGAAAATGATGCTGATATTAAAAAATTTTTAAAAAAAATAAGACAGGTTCCTGAAAATATTTTAAATAGTGAATTCTTTAGTGAAAATTTACTTCCGGCAATAAGAAATGACATAGAACTTGTGAGAAAGATACCCATGCAAACAAATTTAAAATCAGAATGTTTACGTGTTCCTATTACTTGCTTTTGTGCAGTAAATGATTCCATTGTGAAAACATCTGATATGAATGGATGGGAGCGTTTTACCAGCAGAGAGTTTTCTTTAAAAAAATACAAAGGCAATCACTTTTTTGTATATGATAAGAAGAATGTAGAGTTGATTTCAAACGAAATAAAGTTTTGTATGGGTATATAGAGCTTTTTCATTCCATATTAAACTAAAACTGATAATGAATGGAAGAAATGTCATCTAAAGATGATTGCAGAAATAAGGTAAGGACAGGATATGAATTGCCCTGCGTATAGGAAGCCGGATGTTGCCGCAGCCACACTCCAATACGCGGGGTTATCTGTTACCTGAGTATTAATATGAATTTTACTGAAATTATAAGCGCCAGTCTTTATCGGTAAACTTGTAAGTGGGCCATTTATCTTTTCGGCGTCTGCGGGAATGGGATCTTCTCCGCCTTTTGGAGAAACTGTAGTTTTGCAGCAGCGACTTAATAATGAAGAATAAAATCAATACTCCCGCGCCAATAAGTGTAAACAATAATATCTTTTTAATATTTACGAAAATTATATTTTCTTCAGGAATAACCTCTTCTTTTTCCGGTATTTCTTCTATGGAGGAATCGAAATCATAAGAAGAAGCCGCGTCTGCAGTAATATCTACTGATGCGTTTCCTACATAAACCCCATTATAAGTATAATCAATCCGTGCAATCTGATGTTCATCTTCTACATCATAAGATATTGCTGAAACAGTGTCTTCAAAAACAGCCGTTTTTGGGAGAATAAGATAACTGCCTTTATTTAAAGAAAGAATAGGCTTGGAATTGCCGAAAATATCATTGTTTGACTGAAAAAAATCTGCATTGTCAATATTGAATTCCGTTTCATTTTCTGATACATTTACAACTTCAAAATTGTTAAAACCATAATTGAGAAGATCTATTGTATCGGTAAACTGGTTAGGGGATTCTTCTTTCATAACGACACAAATGAGCTTCATCCCATTCCGTTCTGCGCAAGTTACCAATGTCTGTCTTGCTTTGTCAGTATAACCTGTTTTTCCACCTATAATTCCTTCGTATGGATATTCCTGGGTTACCAGTCTATGATGCGTACGCAGGATAAAGTCGTCCGGCTGGTTTTCGGAAGGTTCGAAATGCTGGGTAGGCGTTCCTGAAATTTTTGTAAGAAGCTCATTTTGAAAAAATTCTCTTGCAATAAGTGATAAATCATAAGCAGAAGTATAATGATTGTCATTATGAAGGCCGTTGGCATTGGCGAAATGAGAATCCTGACATCCAAGTTCTGCCGCTTTTTGATTCATCATTTCTGCAAAATTTTCCGTGCTTCCCCCAATATGTTCCGCCACTGCATTGGCCACTTCATTGGCGGAACCGACAAGAATACCATAGAGACATTCTTCCATTGTAATGGACTGCCCTACATCCATACCCATATTGGAACTCCCTCTTTCGATGGAAAATACTGCATGATTGGAGAAGCTTACTATTTCATCTAAAGAAGAATTCTCTGCGGCAATCAGGCAGGTGAGGATTTTGGTGGTGCTTGCCGGGTATAATTTTTCATGAATATTTTTACTGTATAGAACAATCCCAGTATTAGCCTCTATTACAATGGCAGATTCGGCTCCTACCAAAGGCCCGTCCGGCCAGTTTTCGATTTCATTGGACTGGATGGGAAGAGATTTTCTGTTTTCCATTGCTTCCATCAGATCTTCATAGCCCGCAGCATGGGATAAAATACTGTCCCTGGAGAAAAGAACAGATGATATGCATAAAGAAAGTGTTAAGATTTTAATTTTTTTCTTGAATTTATGGAAATATAAAGGTAATTTCATTATTATAACCGTGCCTTTCTTACAGCCTGCATATTTTGGAATGCAGGAATAAACCGATCATGTAAAATTCTGCCGTTATGTAAAACCGGCTAAAAAATGTTATATTTTATCATACACTATTTTTTATGAAAACCAAACCAATTTCATAAAAAATAAATGTTTTTTTTATATAAATTTATCGCATCCGATACCCTTTTCTTTTGTGCATAAATGGTGTAAAATAGGCACGACAGAAGAAAAAGGAGCGGAAGGGATGCGGTTAAGGAATATAACAGGTTCCAGGGAAATTATTAGGGAAAGTATTTTTGTAATTCATGAACCGGAAAAGCACAAGGGGAATTGGCAGGATATTTTTGGGAATACTAATCCTATACACATTGAAATCGGTATGGGGAAAGGCCGGTTTCTTATGGATATGGCAAGAATGTATCCATCTGTAAATTATATAGGGATTGAAAAATATTCCAGTGTACTGCTTCGGGCTATTCAGAAAATGGAAAGAGAGGAACAGCCTCTTTGCAATGTGCGGTTTATTAGAATGGATGCTGAAATGATAGGAAATGTTTTCGGTATGGAGGAAGTGGACAGGATTTACCTTAATTTTTCAGATCCGTGGCCTAAAGACCGTCATGCAAAACGGCGTCTTCCTTCCAGGGAATTTCTTGCCCGGTATGATAAAGTTTTAAAAAAAGAAGGATTGCTCGAATTCAAGACAGACAATAAAGATTTATTTCTTTTTGCATTAGAGGAGTTAGAACCGGCAGGATGGAAAGCGGAAAAAATAAGTTATGATTTACATCATGATAAGGACTTGATGAAAGACAATGTTATGACAGAGTATGAAGAAAAGTTTTCTTCCATAGGAAATCCCATTTATAAGTATGTAATAAGAAGGTAAAAATATATAATATATAAAAAAGAAAGAGAGGAATAAAATATGGAATACAAATTTACAGCGGCAAATTTTGAAGAGGAAGTGTTGAATTCACAAATACCGGTATTGGTAGATTTTTATGCGGACTGGTGCGGTCCTTGTAAAATGATGGCTCCTGTTGTGGAGAACCTTGCAGAAAGCTTTGAAGGAAAAGTAAAAGTAGGAAAGCTTAATATAGACGATGAAATGGATATTGCACAGAAATACCGGGTTATGTCAATTCCTACTTTTATTATTTTCAAAGATGGGAAGGCTGTAGAAACAAGCGTGGGCGCTATGCAGAAAGATGAGCTGGAAAAGAAGCTGCAGAAAATATTATAGCAAAAGGGCTGTAAAAGCCGGGGCTGGATAAAAATAGAATAATTGTTAAAGATATAGAACACTCGTAAACATTAGCTGAGCGGGTGTTTCTTCTTGGCTTCTTATCCGGTTAGGATAAAAAGATCTTTAAGAATTATATATGGAAAGGGCATGGCGATTCATATGTTTTTATTATTTTTCCTTGTTTGGATTATTTTCAATGGGGCAGTTACAGCAGAAATTATTGTGTTCGGGCTGGCGGTATCCGGGGGAATGTATGCGTTTATCTGCAAATTTATGGGTTATGGAATAAAAAAGGATATTTCATATATGAAAAAAAGTTTTCGCATTTTTCAATACATGTGTGTATTGGTATGGGAAATTGTGAAGGCAAACTTTGCAGTAATTAAACTGATTACATCATCCAGATATGAGCTGGAGCCGGTTCTTGTCCGGTTTAAAACAGATTTAAAAACAAAACAGGCAAGGGTTACGCTGGCTAATTCCATTACACTTACACCAGGCACTATTACAGTTGCGCTGGAGGATGATGAATATGTGGTACATTGCCTGGATAAAGAATTAGCGGAGGGAATGAACCATTCCAAATTTGTGGAGCTTCTGGAAAAGCTGGAAAGGATGTAGGTAAAAATGGTAGTTACAGGAGAACTGACAGCATTGGAGACAGCATATAGAACCGTATATGTAGGTGTGCTTATTTTTCTTGCCCTTATGATATTCTTTTGCCTGATCCGCGCGGTGAAAGGCCCTAGTGTGGCGGATAGGATTGTCGCAGTGAATATGATGGGTACAATGGTTATGGTAATTATAGCAATCCTTGCACTTTTACTGAAAGAGGGGTATCTGGTTGATATTTGCCTGATATATGCAATGATAAGTTTCCTTGCCGTTATTGTACTGACAAAAGTGTATATGGGAGTACATAGCGAGAAAAAAAGCATAGAGGGAGGAAGCAAGAATGGAAATATTTGAATGGATCCGCTTTATAGCGGGGACAATAGTACTTTTATGCGGCCTGTTAATATTTGTAATAGAAGTTTATGGGATTTTTCATTTAAAGTATGTATTAAACAGAATGCATGCGGCGGCTATGGGGGATACTTTAGGGATCAGCATATCTTTGATAGGGCTTATGATTTTTTCCGGCATTAATTTTACTACATTAAAGATGGCGTTAATTATTGTATTTTTGTGGTGTGCCTCGCCGGTTTCCTCCCATTTGATTGCAAGGCTTGAGGTTTTTACCAATGACAGACTGGGTAAGTTTTGCGAAACAGGGCTTGGCCTGTCCGGGAACGGCGAAGTTATCAGCTTGGAACAGGAGGATAAGGAGGATAGGGTATGAGGGTTTTTCAGTATATTTTGCTTAGTTTTTTAGTTGTATGTGCCATATCAGTCAGCTTTTCAAAGAAGCTGTTGAATTCTATTTTAATTTTTATGTCTTATAGCCTGGTTATGTCAATTATCTGGATTTGTCTGGAATCTCCTGATTTAGCGATAACGGAGGCTGCGGTAGGCGCAGGGATAACCAGCGTGCTTTTTTTTGTGACTCTGAAGAAAATCCATGCAATTGAAGAGAATAATCAAACGGGTGAAAAAGAAAGCATGATAGAGCAAAGAAGGAGGTAGGGTCTAAAATGAGCAGGATGAAACCGGAAGATGAATATAAAAAGACGAAAGCTTTTCATTTTTTCCTCTGGCTGTCCGGGGAAAAAGATCCTTATATCGGAAATCTGGAGATGAAACCTCAAAAGGAATACATAGAGGAAAGAGTGTCCCTCAGGGAGCGGATGAGGGAAAACCAGATGGTTATGGATAAGGTATATAATACAAGATATAATAAATGGCTGTTGCTGTTCCGGCGTTTTTATAGGATAATGGCAGTGTTTTTCTGTATCATGCTGGCGGGATTGCTGCTGTTCACGGTTTCTTATCTTCCTCCTACAGGAAATGCATCCAACCCTGATAATAATGAAGTAGCTAAAAGATATATAGAAAGCGGTATGCAGGAGACAGGCGCAGTCAATATTGTTACCGGTATGATACTTTCATACCGTGCATTTGATACTTTTGGGGAGACAAATGTACTGTTTATCGCTACTTGCTGTGTCATGATAATGCTCATGATAGAGGATGCAGAATTAAAGAAACAAGAAGTAACAAATGACAGACGTTTTGAACCGAAAAATGATGCAATCCTGCAAGGCACAGCAAAGATTCTCGTACCAGTAATTTTTATTTTTGGGATATATATTATCTTAAACGGCCATTTATCGCCGGGGGGAGGTTTTTCCGGGGGAGCGGCAATAGGGGCAGGCATGATTTTATATACCAGTGCATTCGGTTTCAAAAAGACACAGCGTTTTTTCAACGAAAAAATATATAAAGTGACTAAGGTTTCTGCCCTTTGCGCTTATGGGCTGATCGGGATTTATTATTATGTAACGGGAGCCAATGGTTTGGAGAATCATATCCCATTAGGGATTCCGGGGCATATTGTCAGTGCGGGCATCATTTTTCCTATTAATATATGTGTGGGGATAGAGGTGGCATGCACTATGTATGCTTTTTATGCATTATTCCGCAGAGGGGGGCTGTAAATATGGGAGCTAATTTATTGAATAACTATGGGGAAGCGGTGGCAATGCTCCTGTTTGTCATAGGCTTTGGAAACCTGATGTTACAGAGTAATTTAATTAAAAAAATTATAGGGTTGAATATTATGGACACTGCGGTATATCTTTTCCTGGCAGAAAAAGGATATATTTCAGGAAGGATTGCACCGATTGTAATAGATGGAATACAGGATATGGAGACTTATATCAATCCGGTACCCAGCGGATTAGTGCTGACAGGCATTGTCGTATCCGTATCCGTATCCGCTTTGATGCTGTCACTGACAATCCGGTTATATCAAAGATATCATACGCTGGATTTGGATGAAATATCCCTTCGGTTGAAGAAAGAGGGGTTGTAAAATATGTCTGGAAAAATGGAATTCGTACAGAATTTTCCCTGCTTTTCCATTATGCTTTGTATGTTTGCAGGGATTATCAGTTCTGCATTTAAGGAAAGAATTGCAAGAATTTTAAATATAGCAGTGCTTACGATAAACATTGTTCTATCAGCGGCGGTGTTCCTGTTTACGGTTAAGACAAATGAGGCTTATGTCTATGTTATGGGGCGTTTCCCTGCTCCTTGGGGCAATGAACTGCGGATAGGTATCTTAGAAGCGGGGCTGGCTTTATTTTTCTGTGTGATTATGCTTTTATCCCTTTTAGGGGGGAGGCATAAACTGATGCAGGAAGTAGAAGAGGGAAAACAGGGCTTATATTATGTATTATCTGATTTAATGTTGAGTTCCCTGCTTGCTTTATTATATACGAATGATTTATTTACAGCATATGTTTTTGTGGAAATTAATACGATTTCTGCCTGCGGGCTGATTATGATAAGACAGAACGGGCGCACGATAGAAGCGGCTGTCCGTTACATGATTATGAGTTTATTGGGTTCCGGGCTTTTTTTGGTAGGGATTTGTATGCTGTATGATTTGACAGGGCATTTGCTTATGTCGAATATCAAAATGGAAATTGCCCATATTGTGGCAGAAGGGTCATATAGACCCCCGCTGCTTGTTACGATCGCAATTATGTCCGTAGGGCTTGCAATTAAAAGCGCCCTGTTCCCGTTTCATGCGTGGCTGCCGGATGCCTATGGGTACTCTACAGTTTCGTCTGCAGCAATTTTGTCCAGCCTTGTATCAAAAGGGTATATATTTTTGATGTTTAAAATGATATATAGGGTGATAGGGTTTGATGTATTTCATGACAGTAAGATTGTAAATATTCTCTTTCTTTTTGCACTGATGGGAATGGTATTTGGTTCCCTAAGTGCAATTAAGGAAAACGATGTAAGAAGGATGATTGCATTTTCCTCTGTGGCACAGGTAGGTTATATTTATATGGGAATAGGCATGGGAACTCATGCGGGGATGGTGGCAGCAGTTTTTCATGTGATTTCCCATGTGGCAACAAAATCCCTGCTTTTTATTGCAGCAATCGGTTTGACGGATGTATCTGGCGGAAGCAGAAAATTTATAGAGCTGACGGGATCCGGTTATAGGAATAAATGCGCTGGTGTGGCGTTTTCAGTAGGTTCGCTGTCTATGGTAGGTGTCCCCATGTTTTCAGGGTTTATCAGCAAATTACTATTTTCACAGGCGGCAGTGCAGAATACGGTGAAGATGCTGCCAATTCTTATTGTGCTTGGCATCAGTACCATACTGAATGCAGTTTATTTTATGAAAACAGTGATCAGGATATATACTCCTGTAAATGACAGGGAATATTCCGCAGTTACATGGCGCGGTAATAAGATATATGCTGTGGTTTTATTTTGTTTTGTGATTTTAAATGTATTGCTTGGCGTCTGTTCACAGCCGATTGTTGACTTAATAGAGTCAGGGCTTACAATGTTTGCGTAGTAATGAGATATCCATTCTAATAGGTGAAGCAGTTATGCAGAAAAGAGGTAGATATGATTTATATAATGCTTTTTCCAATCTTTTTTCCGATTGCGGCCGGACTTTTTCTTCTCGTAATGAAAGAGCCGGAAGACAGGAGGATTTTAACCGGGATAACGGGAGCGGCTCTGGTAATGACAGGGGCTTCCGTAGCATATGCCTTATTTCATGTAAGCGGCGAAGCAATTATTCTATTCCGTTTTACAGTTACGCTTCCCATATATTTTAAACCGGATAATATGGGGCTTTTATTTGCGGCGGCTGTAACAATTGTCTGGGTTCTGGCAGGTTTTTTTTCTTTTTCTTATATGGAGCCTCATCATGGCATCAGGGAAAAGGGGGAAAAGAGATTTTATGGCTATTATTTGATTGTTTTTGGAATTTTGCTTGGCCTGGATTTTGCCGGGAACATGATTACCTTCTATATGTTTTATGAACTGATGACATTATTATCCATGCCTTTGGTAATTCATGCAAGGAGCAGGGAAGCGGTAATGGCTGCTTTGAAATATATGTTTTATTCTTTCTGTGGGGCTTATATGGCATTGTTTGGATTATATTTTCTTTCCCGTTTCGGGAATACTCTTACTTTTACGGCAGGCGGCGTGCTGGATAAAAGTATGGCGCCTGGAAATGAAAATTTGTTGTTAGTAACGGCATTTTTTATGATTCTCGGTTTCAGTGTAAAGGCAGGTATGTTCCCGCTTCATGCATGGCTGCCGACCGCCCATCCGGTGGCTCCGGCTCCGGCCAGCGCGGTATTGTCGGCAATTATCGTAAAGGGGGGCGTGCTGGGCATTATCCGGGTGGTTTACTATCTGTTTGGGGCGGAGTTTATCCGTGGGACATGGGTACAGACGGTTTGGCTGACATTGACATTGCTGACAGTATTTATGGGATCTATGCTGGCATATAGGGAAGGAATGCTGAAAAAAAGGCTTGCGTATTCTACAGTTAGCCAGGTATCTTATATTTTGTTCGGGTTGGCCTTATTGCAGCCCGCTGCTTTAGTGGGGGCTGTATTGCATGTGGTGTTCCATGCGTTTATTAAATGTGCTTTATTTTTAATTGCAGGAGCGGTGATACATAAAACCGGTAAAACGCAGGTGGGGGATTTGACTGGGATTGGTAAGGAAATGCCGGTAACCATATGGTGTTTTACGTTTGTATCTTTAGCGCTGACAGGCATCCCGCCCACAAGCGGGTTTATTAGTAAGTGGTATTTAGCCATAGGGGCCCTGGAATCTAAGATAGAGGTTTTTAGCTGGTTAGGCCCGGTAGTTTTATTGGTCAGCGCGTTATTGACGGCCGGTTATTTGCTCCCTGTTACAATAAAGGGTTTTTTTCCGGGAAAGGATTACCAGTATCCGGAAGAGAGTACGCAGGACGGGAAGAAAGGCTTCTTTACTAAAAAAAAGGAAACTTCATTCTATATGTTAATACCAGTAGTGACACTTACCGTATTGGCAGTAGCGCTTGGCATAGCCCCTAATCCGCTGATCCGTTATATTTCCGGTATTGTATCGGAAATTTTATAGAAAGGAGTCCGAGTATGAGCAAAATAATGTTGATAGCTGTTATTCTGATACCGGTATTTATAGGTGTTTTAGTGCCTGTCATTCCTTTTAAGAAGCGGCGGCATATGGAGATTTTCCTGGAAATGGGGGTAATCCTTAATACGTTATTTGTATGGTCCTTGCTTTACCATAGACCTACGGATAATTTTATTTTTGCAAAGTTCACAGGCAATCTGGCTATTGCTTTCCGTGTGGACGGCATGGGGATGGTTTTTGCCGGGCTGGTTTCTTTTCTTTGGCCTTTAGCAACGTTGTTTGCTTTTGAATATATGACGAAAGAAAAGCATGAAAAAGTTTTTTTCACATTTTATACAGTAACATATGGGGTTACGCTTGGTATCGCATTGGCGGATAATATCCTGACAATGTATTTCTTTTATGAGCTTCTTACCTTGGTGACGGTTCCCTTAGTAATGCATACGCTTACAAGAGAAGCAATATTGGCCAGCCGTAAGTATTTATACTATTCTTTGGGAGGCGCGGCATTTGCATTTATCGGAATGATATTTGTTATTGTGTATGGAACAACAACGGAATTTGTCCTTGGCGGTGTATTGGATATGGAAAAAATAGGGGATAGGACAAATATCCTTTTGCTTATTTATGTAATTGCTTTTATGGGTTTTGGCGTAAAAGCGGCAATCTGCCCTTTCAATTCATGGCTGCCGCAGGCCGGGGTAGCGCCTACACCGGTTACTGCCTTATTACATGCGGTGGCGGTAGTAAAAGCAGGGGCGTTTGCCATATTAAGGATCACTTATTATAGTTTTGGGGCGGATTTTCTCCGGGGGACATGGGGGCAATATGTATTAATGGGGATTGTTATGTTTACGGTTGTGTATGGGTGCAGCCGTGCAGTGAAGGAAACTCATTTAAAAAGAAGGCTGGCTTATTCGACAATCAGCAATTTGTCTTATATCCTCTTTGGAGCTGTCATTATGACTCCTTTAGGGATGGTAGGGGCGCTCACCCATATGGTATTTCATGCATTTATGAAAATATGTTCTTTTTTCTGTGCCGGGGCGATTATGCATCAGACAGAAAAACAATATATTCATGAACTGGACGGGCTGGGGAGGAAAATGCCATGGGTTTTTGGGATTTTTACCGTGTCTTCCTTAGCGCTTATGGGAGTGCCTGGCCTTGCCGGTTTTATCAGCAAATGGAATCTGGCTTATGCGGCAGTGGAAAGCGGTAATAAAATGGCTTATTTTGGTATAGGCTGTCTGCTGGTTTCTGCTTTGCTGACGGCTATTTATATGTTGTCGGTTGCAGTCAGGGCTTTTTTTCCGCCGACAGACTTTGATGATAGCACAGTTGAGGAATTTTCTGATCCAAATTGGAAAATGTTGCTGCCCCTTCTTATCTTTACTGCAGCAATCATTGTTTTCGGTTTATATTCTTCTCCTTTGGTAAAGTTTTTTATGGATGTGGCGAATGGCTATTATAAGGTGGTGTAACTGTTTTGGCACGGATTAGTGGTAGATGTTACCGGAATGGAGGTTAAACATGGAAGGGAATTATATGTTGTCCTGTCTTGCTTTCTTTCCCATGGCGGGGGCAGTATTGACCTATTTGATTGGGCGCAGGAATAAAGCGGCAAGGGATTATGCGGCCGATTGTGTTGTAATTGTGGAATTTGCCGCTATGCTATATGTATTTTGCATGTATTATATTTCATGGAAGCTAAAAGAAAATCCTGAGTATTCTTTTGGGTATGCGTCTTCTTATGCAATTCCGGGTTTCTGCGGAATGGGACTCCATTTTACGCTGGACGGATTCCGTGCCTTGTATGGGGTGATCGCGTCATTTATGTGGATGATGTCTACAATATTTTCCAAAGAATATTTTGCCCATTATAGGAACCGGAACAGATATTATTTTTTCCTGTTGCTTACCTTAGGCGCTACAATGGGGGTTTTCTTATCGGCGGATTTGTATACACTGTTTATCTTTTTTGAAATCATGTCTTTTACTTCTTACGTATGGGTAGCTCATGACGAAAAAGGGGAATCGCTCCGTGCAGCGGAAACATACCTGGCCGTAGCCGTTGCGGGCGGCCTTGTGATGCTGATGGGGCTATTGCTGCTTTACCATGAAACAGGCACATTGGACATTAATGAATTATATGAAAGATGCCGGCTGATTATGAAAGGCACAGGAAAGGAATATGAAGCTGGGAGAAAAATGCTTTATATTGCGGGGACATGCTTATTATTTGGATTTGGCGCAAAAGCGGGAGCGTTTCCCCTTCATATCTGGCTGCCTAAGGCTCATCCGGTCGCCCCGGCCCCGGCCAGTGCCTTGTTATCAGGCATCCTGACCAAAGCGGGTATTTTTGGCATTCTTATTGTGAGCTGTAAAATGTTTTTATACGATATGAAATGGGGGACGTTAATTCTTCTTGCCGGTACGGCAACGATGCTGCTAGGGGCAGTATTGGCCTTATTTTCCGTGAATTTAAAACGCACTTTGGCATGTTCTTCTGTTTCCCAGATAGGATTTATTCTCGTGGGAATTGGTATGCAGGGTTTGCTGGGCAGCGGAAATGGTTTGGCTGTCCGGGGTTCTTTGCTTCATATGGTAAACCATTCCTTGATTAAACTCGTATTGTTTATGGCAGCAGGCGTTGTATTTATGAACATTCATAAACTGGATTTAAATGAAATCCGGGGATTTGGGCGTAAAAAACCATTGCTTCATTTTATATTCCTGATGGGGGCATTGGGAATCGGCGGCATTCCTTTTTGGAATGGGTATGTGAGCAAGACTTTAATCCATGAAAGTATTACAGAATATATGGAAGCGATACATTTGGGGCATCTGCAGGCAGGATTTTTAAGCCTCGGGGCGATAAAGGGCATTGAGTGGGCATTTTTAATCAGCGGCGGCTGTACCGTGGCTTATATGCTGAAACTGTATATAGCGTTATTTATAGAAAGAAATAACGATCAAACCGTGCAGGAACAGTTTGATAAGTTGTGCGGAAAATATATGAATAAATCGAGCGCTGCCGTACTGACAATAAGCGCTTTGCTTTTCCCGGTTATGGGATTTCGGCCAGGAATAATTATGGACTTTATTGCAGGTTTTGGGCAGGATTTTATGAATCCTGAGTTATTTGCGGAATCTGTGGAATATTTCAGTGCGGCCAATTTAAAGGGCGGGATGATTTCTATTGCGACCGGAGCTGTCATTTATTTTGTTCTAATAAGGAAATGGATGATGAAAAAGGAGGAAGGCGGTACGGTATATGTAAACCGTTGGAACCGTTACTGGGATCTGGAAAATGCGGTTTACCGTCCGCTGTTGCAGCAGATCCTGCCAATGGTATTCGGTGTTGCCTGCCGCATATTTGACAGCCTTGTGGACGGCTTTGTGGTGCTTTTACGGAAAACAATTTACAGAGACAGTAAAATTCCTCATGAGCTGGAGGAAGGGACTTACCTGACTCATGTAATTGGTATGGGAATGACTCATTTTGTGCATTTTATGAATATGACTTTTTGGCGGAAGCGGCCTCA
Source organism: uncultured Lachnospiraceae bacterium (assembly GCA_910576535.1). Classification (GTDB taxonomy): domain Bacteria; phylum Bacillota; class Clostridia; order Lachnospirales; family Lachnospiraceae; genus Kineothrix. The sequence goes on from CAJTKK010000010.1 coordinate 74,021, forward strand.
TAGGGAAGGCTGTGAACATAGATTGGTTTTAAAGTACGAAGAAGTGCAGGAGAACAGTACAATTATAAAAAGAAGTTTATCTTTCGGATTGCTGCTCTTTTGTGCAGGGTTAATCCTTACATTGATATATCTTTTATGGATATAGGAGCTAAGGGGTCAAGAGATGCCGCCGGATTTTTCTACGCTTAGATTTATTAGATGCTTGGCGTATCCATTCCCATTTGTAATGAATGCCATGGAGGGCTTTCCGATAAGATAAAATAGGGCTATTTTCTGTTGAAAATAGCCCGTTAATTTTTATTCTATATCTATTTCTGTCCCATTCTAATTATTTTGAAGCAAGTGTGAATTGATTTACCAGTTCCTTTAAGCAGACAGCTTCGGCAGAAAGCTGTTCACTTGCGGCTGCGCCTTCTTCAGCAGTAGCGCTGTTGTTCTGCACAACGAGTGAAATCTGATTGATGCCTTCTGAAACCTGTTCAACCGATTCGGACTGTTCGTTGGATACTATTGCAATATGGTCTATGGCATCAACCACAGACTGAATGCTATTAACAACATCGCGCAGAACGTCTGCCGTATTTTGGGCAATTTCGGTACCAATATGTACTGCGTCTGTAGAATTTGCAATGAGATCCGATGTGTTTTGAGCTGCCTGCGCAGATTTGCCGGCTAAATTACGGACTTCCTCTGCGACAATGGCAAATCCCTTTCCTGCGCTGCCAGCCCTGGCAGCCTCTACTGCCGCGTTTAAGGCAAGTATATTTGTCTGGAATGCAATATCATCTATTGTCTTAAGAATCTTTTCAATTTCTTCGGAACTGGACTGAATTTTTGCCATGGCATCTACCAGATTCTGCATTTTCTGGTTACACAGAAAAACTTCTTCACCAGCCTGATGTGTCTGTTTTCTGACGTTCAAAGCCCCGCTTGCCGTATTTTTAACCTCTTCGGAAATGGTACTGATCCGTGCTGCCAGTTCCTGTACCGAACTGGCTTGTTCTGTAGTACCCTGGCTAAGCGTCTGTGCGCTTGAGGATAATTGACTGCTGGCATTCGCCACTTCCTCTGCGGAATGATTGACCTGGCGCATGGCGCCGCTCAGTTCAATCCTCATATTACGCATGGAAAGTAAAATATTCTGAAAACTGCCGACATATACATCCTCATGTTCTGTATGAACATCCAGATTCTGATTTGCCATTTCATTGAGCAGATAACTGATATCATTAATGACGGTACGCAGCCCCTCTACCAAAAGCTCGGTTGATTTGACAAGCATACCTGTTTCGTCTTTATTGGTAATCTTGGGCATCGGCGTCTCCAAATCACCCTCCACAAGCAGCTTCATCCGGTTTACGCAGGCCTTCATAGGTTTACCGATATTAAGAGCCAGGGACAGCGCAACAATAACGGAAATTAAAATGGAAATTACAATCACTGCGATATTGATAATCATGGCATCCCTTGTAGATGCCAGATAATTAATCTGCGGCGCGGTTACTGCGATGCTCCAGCCATCTGTATTCTGCACAGGGGCATAGGCTGCAAACATTTTATCTTCTCCGTTTGTATAACTGCCGAACCCGTTTTTCGCCTGACGCATTTCGGCATGGATTGCTGCCAGCTCCAGTAAGGAAGGGTCATTTTGTGCCTCTGCTTCTATGTTCTGAACGGTAATTGTATCAAGTGTAATGTCGGCAATTGTATCGCCGGATTTATTAATCATGTAAGCCCTGCTGTTTTCACCGATCCGGATGGCGGATACAATATCGTTTAAAAAGGTTTCATGTGGAACAAAATAGACAACACCGGCAATGGATTTCCCATAGTTCCCTTCAGAATATAAAGGGGCAGCTACCATAATGGACAGTTCCCCGGTGATTTTGCTGATCAGTGGTTCTGATACGTAAACATTTCCCTGCATAGCTTGACGTACATATTCACGGTCTGAATAATCATTTCCGTCAAAAATACTGATACCATCCGCTCCGACAATATTTCCCCTCTGAAAATCATGCATGGAAACACGTTCATTGATGATGGCTTGTTTTTCCGCTACCGGAACTTCCGGATCGGACAACTGCGGGATACACCCAACCTCCATGACGACATTCTTATATACTTCCAGTTCCTGCTGCGCGCGTCCCGCAGCCAGGACAGCCGTCTGGCTCATCATCTGCTCAACAGTAGACATCGTGTTATGATAGTTGAGCGAAATACTTGAAGATCCGGATGCGACCAGTCCAACCAGAACAGTCAGGATAAGAGATAAGGTGATTTTGGTTCGAATGCTTTTCATTTCATGTTACCCCCTGCTTGCATGGCTGATATATGCATATCCTAATGAACATATCCAGCCGTTTTTATTTATACTATAATTATTATAAAAGTTGCCATTTCCGCTTGTCAATCACTATTCGTTTTACCGTGGCATACTTATTGATAATTATACCCTTCATGGATAAGAGGATGGTAACCTGATTATAATAGGAAGGTCTTTTTCCCATAGACACTGGGGGCGGGATGAGAAAGAATTTGCTTTTTGCGATAGAAAACAAAAAAGCCCTTACATAAGGGCTTTTTATATATCGGCGCGACAGGATTTGAACCTGCGACCTCTGCGTCCCGAACGCAGCGCTCTACCAAACTGAGCCACGCGCCGCTGCCGCATTCAATTGTGCTGCAACAAATAAGATAATACAATATTTTATACCCATTTGTCAATGTTTGTACTGTACATTTTTTCAGAATTTGATATAATTCCTTTGCATAAGCACAAAAATATAGGTTGGTGATGGTAAATGGCAGCAAATATAAAAGTGATGACGGAAGGTAAACCGTTGAGATTGATTTTTTCTTTTGCGCTTCCCTTGATGATCGGGAATGTATTCCAGCAATTGTATACTGTAGTGGATACTATGGTAGTTGGGCAAGTGCTTGGTGTAAATGCGCTGGCGGCTTTGGGGGCTTCGGATTGGTTAAACTGGATGATGCTTGGTATCATTCAAGGGTTTTCCCAGGGTTTTTCGATTTTGATGGCTCAGGAATTTGGTGCAGGAAATCAGAAAAGGCTGAAAAAGGTAGTGGGGAATGCAATAGGGCTGTCGGCAATCAGCGCAGTGTTTTTGCTCATTTTTGGAGAGGTTATGGTATTTCCGGTATTAAATTTATTACATACGCCAAAGACAATTGCCGGGCAGTCCTTATTGTATCTGCGTATTATGTTTGCAGGAGTCCCGGTAGTAATGGCGTATAACCTTTTTGCTTCCATATTGCGCGCTCTTGGGGACGGGAAGACACCGCTATATGCAATGATAACAGCGGCGGTTATTAATATCATACTGGATCTTATTTTTGTTATGGGCTTGGGCTGGGGGATTGCAGGGGCAGCCGCAGCTACGGTAATCGCCCAGTTTAGTTCCGGTTTATATTGTTATTTCTATATTAGGAAAATAGAAGCTCTTTCCTTGGGCAGGGAAGATTTCCGTCTGGAAAAAGAACTGGACTTTAAACTGATTTTTTTAGGGCTTCCTATGGCGTTTCAGAATGCAGTTATTTCGGTAGGAGGGATGATAGTCCAGACGGTAGTCAATGGATTCGGTGTTATCTTTATTGCCGGGTTTACAGCGACCAATAAGCTTTACGGAGTGCTGGAAGTAGCGGCGACTTCGTACGGGTATGCGATGACTACTTATGTGGGGCAGAACCTTGGCGCAGGAAAAGTGGACAGGATAAGGAAAGGGATGAAGGCGGCGCTCGGCATTGCCATATTTACTGCAGCAGTGATCGCAGCATGTATGATTTTCTTTGGCCGGGGGATTCTGGGGTGTTTTATTTCAGGAGAGCCGCAGGATATGGAAATGACGATGAAGATCGCTTATCACTACCTGTTCATTATGAGCATTTGCCTGCCTGTCCTATATATATTACATGTAATACGTTCCGCGCTGCAGGGGATGGGGGATACTTTACTGCCGATGGTTTCCGGTATTGCAGAATTTATAATGAGGACGGGAACGGCCGTGGCGCTTCCCCTGGCAATAGGGGAAGAAGGAATTTTTTATGCGGAAATATTAGCGTGGATAGGGGCGGATGTCATTTTAGTAAGCAGCTATTTGATCCGTATGAGGAAAATATAAAAGTATATGGGTTGCCTGCGCTGCTTTTGTTTTGTCCATTGAAAGAAAGCATGTACTATGTTAGACTGATTAAGAAGAATATACTAAAGTGGGGAAGCAAAGATGGAAAATAAATTTTGGGCATTGGAATCTTCTTTAAACACAATTTTAAATATTCAGATGGGCAGCGGCATAAGGCTGCGGGAGTTAAAGAAAGTAGAAGAATATACGAAGGGTCTTGTTAATTTGCCAAAGGCCAGTGCGGCGACCGTGAAGGCAGTGCTGGATACCTTTGCGTATGAGCTGCAGAATGGTACAGCGGAGGAAGAATGTACTGGCGGCTATAGTAAAATATTGAAAAAGGAGTTAAATATAAACAGAACCCTTAGAGGACAGAAATGCGTTATTTATGGGGATAACTGGCTGTCGGAAGAAGTTGCCAAAAGAATGCGTTCTAAAAACTATTGCGTGTTTCATTGGAGGGCGGTAAATCCTGCATACATTAATGAATACGATTTATATTTTTTGTGTGCAGACCCGTCCAAAGCATACGGGCTTTCTGCAATAGAGGATAATGAAAAGATAATTAAGGTATGGGAATATTTAAAGTACCAGTTTATTACATTCCCTTCTTTTTATAAAACTTACAGTAAATTTAAAAAACAGGACGGGGAAAAAATAAAGTGCGTTATAACAGGCGGCTCCAATATTGTAAATGCAGTCCGCAGTAAGCTGCTTCATGTCAGTGCGGTTTCTCTGGCGAACAGCGCACAAGACATATTTTATGATTTTAAAATGTTTTGCCATGCGTATGAGTCTATGCCCAATGTAAAATATGCCGTAATAGGGCTGGCGCCTTATGCCCTGCGTTATGATATGTCAAAATCCAGAATGGAACGCAGACATTGTATTGCATATTATCCTATCACGAAAACGATGCACAACTGGGAAGAAGGAGAGCATCTGGCTTCAATTTTCCAGGAAGAAGACAGGAGAATCAAACAATTTTTCGACGAAAAATATATCCAGTCTTTATTTGATATTTATGAAAAAAACAGTCATGGGCTAAAGGAAGAAAAGGAAAAAATATTTGACAGCAATGCCGTTTCCAAGGAATGTGCGGAGATAAACGCACAGGAAATTGACGCGCTTTATCAGAGGCCGTATACGGATATTCTTTTGGAAAATAAAGTGATATTGGAGGAATATGCACATTTTTGCCAGACAAAAGGAATTAAGGCTATTTTTTTAATCCCCCCTTATACAGGATGGTATAAAAAGAATATGTATAAAGTTTACTATCGTGAGCTTGTTGCGGCGCTAAAAGTTTTCTGTTCAAAATATGATGCCATGCTGATAGATATGCTGCCGGTGGATATACCCGACTGCTGCTTTAAGGATTATGGGGATTTGAATCATATAGGTGCAGTGAAGGTGGCTAGTTATTTGAATGAAATATTCGATAATGAATCATAGCAGCTTGGTTAAAAATGTAACTGCGCGCAAGCTTTTCATGGAGGCTGGATAAAATTGATATATTACGTGATATGCCATATCTCTGGGTTTGATATAACGGTAGCTGAAAAGGATGGGGGAATCACTCAGCTTTTTTTCGGCAATGATGAAATACCGGAAGGAATAGAAAAAAGGACAGAACTGCTTGCCGAAGCGGAAAATCAGTTAAGGGAATATTTTGATGGGAAGCGGAGAAAATTCCAGCTTCCCCTTGCGCCGGAAGGTACCCTTTTTCAGCGTAAGGTCTGGGAAGCTTTACTGACAATCCCTTATGGGGAAACAAAGAGTTATAAAGAAATTGCTGTGCAGATAGGAAATGAAAAAGCATGCCGTGCGGTAGGAATGGCAAATCATAGGAACCCTATCGGCATTTTTATCCCATGCCATAGAGTAATTGGAAGCGGCGGCAAATTGGTAGGATATGCCGGAGGGCTGGACAAGAAAAGATTTTTATTAGGACTGGAAAATGGAGAGTAACAGATTAAAGAGTATCCGGGAAGAAATCCTGCAGATGGCAGATATTAAATATAGGGAATTTCAGATAAAGCTTCTTCCGGATACCAAGAACTTTATAGGGGTACGGCTCCCTGACCTCCGTAAGCTGGCAAAAAGAATTGCATCTGAAGATGCGGAGGGTTATTTGGTAATTTCTTTGATAAGGGGAACGGAAGAAGAGTTATTTGAAGAAATCATGCTGCAGGGAATGGTAATCGGGTATATGAAAGCAGATATATCCGATATTTTTGCTTATGCAGAAATTTTTATCAGAAAAATGAATAACTGGTCGGTGTGCGACAGTTTTTGCAGCGGTTTTAAACATGCATTGACATATCCGGAGAGAACTTGGGAATGGCTGAAAGCTTTCTGGACTTCAGAGGACGAATTTCAGGCAAGGTTTGGAATTGTCATGCTGTTAGACTATTATATAAACGATAAGTATATCCGGGAATTGTTCCCTATCTTTGATTCGGTCAAGCAGGAGAGTTATTATGTGGAAATGGCGGTAGCATGGGCGGTTTCCATATGTTATATAAAGTATCCTGAATTGGGCATGGAATATCTGAGGAAGAATAAGCTGAATGATTTTACCTATCGTAAAGCTTTGCAGAAAATAACGGAATCCCGGTGTGTGTCTATAGAGGAAAAAGAGATTATAAAAAAAATGAGGAAGAAAGAAAACGGAGGGCAGCAGAAGTGGACAAAGCGGCTGTAATTTTGAAAAAAGGGGAAGGAAGAGCAGTAAAGGCCGGTGGGATGTGGATTTTTGATAATGAAATTGACCGGGTTTCCGGTTATTTTGAAAATGGGGATATGATTGAAGTACATGATTTTGACGGCTATTTTATGGGATATGGGTTTATCAACATGAATTCCAGGATCAGAGTAAGGTTGATGTCCAGGAAAAAAGAAAACCCAGTGACTGAAGAATTAATAGAAAGCCGGGTGAAAGCCGCATGGGATTACAGGAAACAGGTAGTTGATACCTCTTGCTGCCGCCTTATTTTTGGGGAAGCTGATTTCCTGCCGGGGATTGTAATTGATAAATTTTCGGATGTGCTGGTAGTGGAGTCGTTAGCTCTTGGAATTGATAAGCTGAAACCAGTGATTCTTGATAAGCTGAAAAAAACGCTTTCTGAAGATGGCGTCCAAATCCGAGGGATATATGAAAGAAGCGATGCTAAGGTAAGGGAAAGCGAAGGGTTGGAAAGATGGAAAGGGTTTATAGGGGATCCTTTTGATACAAGAGTAAAAATTACTGAGAATGGAATAAAATATATAGTGGATGTAGAAGAAGGCCAGAAAACCGGTTTTTTCCTGGATCAGAAAAATAACCGTGCCGCTATCCGGAAAATATGCAGAGGAAAAAAGGTATTGGATTGCTTTACCCACACGGGGTCGTTTGCATTAAATGCTGGCATGGCCGGTGCAGCTTCGGTTCTTGGCATTGATTCTTCTGTGACGGGAATCCGGCAGGCAGAGGAAAATGCCAGATTGAACTGCTTAGAGGACAAAGTAAAGTTTGAATGTGCTGATGTATTTGATTTGCTGCCGGAGCTGGAAAAGAAAGGGGAAAAGTTTGATGTAGTCATTTTAGACCCGCCTGCTTTTACGAAGTCCAGAAGTTCGGTAAAAAATGCAGTAAAAGGTTACCGGGAAATTAATATGCGAGGGTTAAAGCTGGTAAATGAAGGAGGATTTCTCGCTACTTGCTCCTGTTCGCATTTTATGGAACCGGAATTATTTGCAAAAACCATAAAAGAGGCCGCAAAAAGCGCCCATAAAAGACTGAGGCAGATGGAGTTCCATACACAGGCGCCTGACCATCCGATTCTTTGGGCGGCTGATGAATCTTATTATCTGAAATTTTATATTTTCCAAGTAATAGATGAAAAATAGAATAGAAATAGAAAGAATGAACTTTCTTTGTTACATAACAACACCTACCGCAGAAGCCCAAATCATATCCCATATGGCATTGGAAATAAAAGGAGTGATGAGGAAAGTAACCAGCCAAGGAGTGAAGAAATAAATATAGACTTCTTCTTTGGCTAATTTTTTGCGGTGGGAATTATTAGTCTGTGAGTGCATCCGTTTCATAAAATGTAAATTTTTTATTAGAAGAAAAACACAATAACCGATCATTGCACCGGAAATATTCATAATAATATCGGTGATGTCCGTAACTGCCGTAGTAGCAAGGCAGAAAATCTGGGATATTTCAATTAAAAGAGAAAACAGCAATATATAAAAAAAAGTCTTTTTTAATGGCTGGAACTGCTTCCAGAGAGTCGGGAGCAGCAGACCCAGGGGGATATAAATAATGAAGCTTTGGATATAATGGCTGGAATTATCTATAAACCCTTTAAAAGGAATGAAGTTAAAGGACGGAAAAAAGTTTAACTGGTATAAGGACGGTGTATCTGAAGACATTAATATAAAGCAAATGACTAAAACATATAAATACAAACCGAACTGGTGCCTTTTGGGTAATTTATATTTTCTAAAGACTATTTGCAAAATAATCATAAAAGGTATTACACCCACATATGCAGCGAATGTGTTGACACACAATACAGTGAAATCAGACATTTTTATCCTCCCGGTATATATATTGGCAACAAAATCTAATTTAGTATAATACAGTGATATTATATTTTTGTAAATAAGAATTAAAAATTTTTCTAAATTATATGATAAGGCTGTTGCCAGGATACTTTTTAATTGTAATTAACTTATTACATTATACACCTTTTTTCATAAAGCACAATTATAAGATTGCCCAAATAGCCTTAGTGGAATAAAGTGGCTGGTTGATATATGCCTTAATTTCAAATAATAAAAGGGAAAGCGCAGATTCCGGATATGGAAATGCCAATTTTCAAGTATTTGGAAAGGGGTGAAGATATGGACAACAATCAGCTTCCAATTGGGCTTGGATTGTCTCTTGCCATGAACCAGAGAGCGATGGACAGGTTTGCCGGTATGACAGAAGCGGAAAAGGAGAAAGCTATTGCGAAAAGCAGGCAGGTAAAATCAAAAAGAGAAATGGATCGTATTGTCAGTTCATTGGCAGAAGATGATGCTGATGATCTGAAGAGTTTTTTTGGCGGGGCGGAATAAATGGCGGATGCTATGTTTTGCGGCCGGCTTTTATGTTGAATGAGAAGATAACGTTCCTGAAACTTCTGCACAGAAATCCGGGAACGTTATTTTTGTCTCCCAATATTGCGACAAGATCCGGGAAACAAAAGTTAGTTTGTTGACAAATGAAAGATAAAATGAAAGAATGAGGAAAAAGGCAGGAAGGAGAAGGGAAAATGAAGTTAAGCGCAATGTGCATACGGTGCCTGATGGACAGGCAGGAAGAAAGGATAAGAGGGATGGCTGATGAAGATAAGAAGGCCGCATTTTTAAAAGAAGTGGCAGGGATTATTGCTTCTGCAAAAGAGGATGATTCCGCCCCTTGCCTGGTATATCATATCAATGAGGTATACATGCGCATGTTTGGGGAAGTCATGAGTTATGAAAAAGAAAAAAAAGAATTTAACACATTAATGCTTGAGCTGGAAGGGCAAATAGATGAGGATATCCATGAAGGGAAGGATGGGAAGGAGATTTTAAAAAATGCGGTAAACTATGCAAGAATTGGTAATTACATAGATTTTGGGGCGTTGAACTCGGTGGAAAAGGATCAATTATTGGAACTGTTGCATAAGGCAAGAGAGGAAGAAGTGGATGGGCATGTATTTACCATGTTCTTAAAAGATTTGGAGACTGCGGGGGAACTAGTTTACCTCTTAGATAACTGCGGGGAAATTGTAGCGGATAAACTTTTGATCAAAGTGATAAAGGAACAGTACCCTGATATCCACATAACAGCAGTGGCCAGGGGGATGGCAGTGTTAAATGACGCGGTTTTAGAAGATGCGGAAGAAGTGGGGCTGACGGAGATTGCAGAAGTGATTGGTAATGGAAATGGCGTAGCGGGTACCCAGATCAACATGCTATCGAGGGAAGCAAAGGAAACTTTGGAGAAAGCGGATATCATTATATCCAAAGGGCAGGGAAATTTTGAAACAATCCATGGCTGCGGGTGGAATATTTATTATTTGTTTTTGTGCAAATGCCTGTGGTTCACAGAAAGGTTTGGGATGGAACGGCTCAAAGGTGTATTTATAAATGAAAAAAATCTTGTAGAATAAAAACAGGTTGGGAAAACAGGAGCTTATAAAAGGCTGACTTGGGTTCTGCCCGGTTTTTTCTTGACAAATAAAAGAAGTGTGGTATGATTATATTCGTTGCTATTGCAAATGAGTTGCAATTGCAGAAAGTGTATTTAAACCCGGATAGGAAAAAGACAAAATAGAAATCGTACGGCACTGTATAAAAAGGTTGATATAAATGCAGCAGCCCGTGGAAAGGCAAGGAAGGGTTCATGTGGGAGATTATTACAGATACGCTGGCAGATGGGATAAAGCTGTTGCCTTTTTTATTTGCCGCATATCTTGCAATGGAATATATAGAACATAAGATGGGGGAAAAGGCAAAACGTACCATTGAGAGATCTGGAAAATTTGGCCCGGTCTTAGGAGGGATGATTGGGGTCTTCCCGCAATGCGGTTTTTCTGCAGCGGCTTCCAATTTATATGCTGGTAAAGTGATTACTTTGGGAACGTTGCTGGCCGTTTTTTTATCCACTTCCGATGAGATGCTTCCTATATTGATTTCAGAACATGTAAACGCCGGCGTTATTTTCAGGCTGCTTGGCTTGAAAGCGTTAATTGGGATAGTGGCCGGTTTTATTGTGGATTTATTTGTTGGAAAAAAGCATGGAACCGGGAATATCCGTCAGGAAGATGCATGGGGGAGCATGGATATTGAACATCTATGTGAACATGAGCATTGCCGTTGCGAGGATGGGATTGTCAAGCCGGCTCTGCGCCATACAATGAATATTTTTTTATTTTTGTTATTTATTACTTTTTTGTTTAATGTCATAATTGATTATGCGGGCGACGGGTATTTATCAAAGCTGATTTTAAATAAGCCGTTTTTAGGCCATATGCTTGCGGGTTTCATTGGGCTGATTCCTAATTGCGCTTCTTCCGTGATGATTACACAGCTTTATCTCAAGGGAGTGATAGGGCTTGGCATTATGATGTCCGGTCTGTTAGCCGGCACTGGGGTTGGACTGGTAGTTTTGTTCCGTATCAATGATAATAAACGGGAAAATGTAGGGATCACATTGCTTCTTTATGCAATTGGCGTAATTGCAGGGATTTTTATAGATTTGCTTGGATAGAATGGAAAACCAGGAATTTTACATCAGTTAATATGCGTAAGAGCATAAGATTGACAATGATATGAGGAATATCGGAGGGCATGTGGAATGGATAAAAGCGAAAGCAGGGAGGGAAAAATAAGATTTCCAGAAGATATCAAAAAGACAAAACAGAGGGAAGAAATATTTTTCATCCTGTCCAATGCTTCCAAACCGATGAGTGCGGCAGAAATCTACCAATATATTTTAAAAAATGAAAAAAATGCAAGCTTTGCCATATCTACGGTATACCGTGTCCTGACAGTTTTTGAAGAAAAGGGATATGTAACAAAAACTACGCGGATGGATAGTGAAATGGCTTATTATGAATGGAACCTAGGAAATCATAAACATTATGCGGTTTGTCTAAAATGTCATAAAATGATCCCATTAAAAGTGTGTCCCTTTGATCATGCAAAAGTTTATCCGGTAGAAGAGGACTTCAGCATTATGGGACATAGGCTGGAATTGTACGGTTTTTGTAAGGGTTGCCGTGAATGAACGGAACATGATTTCATTGGGGAAAATATTCTGCATAATTCCCTTTCTTTTCTTTTTTTGCCTTGTATAATGCCTGGTCGGCCTGATGAAGCAGGAGGGATACATCTGTATTGTCCCCGGCTGTATAAGAGAATCCGGCGGAGGCTTTGATGGAGATTGCTTGAATGCCGTTCAGGTCTATTTTGCTGTTTTTCAATGTCTCAAAGAAGAAATCCAATAAGCCTATAATCTCATTTTTTTGATGGCAGCCAAAAAGCATCATGCAGAATTCATCCCCGGAACGCCTGGATGTCAGACAATGCTCTTCTGGCATAGTCTGCATGACAGAAGCAAAATGTTGCAGATACCGGTCCCCGGTATCATGGCCGTATGTATCATTGACATTTTTAAAAGAATCCAAATCCAGCATGACAAAAGCAGCGATTTCCCCATAAGGCATATTTGCCAGAATAGCTGCGGCCTGTTGCTTAAAAGATTGGTATTTGTTTAAGCTAGTTAGCTGGTCATGGCTGTTTTCGTAAAGAATCCGCCGTTTGTCCAGTACATCTTTTGTGACATCGGTAATAGCGCCAAGGTATCCGTCAGACTCTGCGGCAAAACGGATGTGGACATATTTTTTGCCGTTAATCTGGAAAATATCTTTTTCCCCTGGCATGGGGTTTTCCATGATTTCCTGGATTTTTTTATAAAATATGTCAGGGTTTTCCCGGAAAACAGATATATCCTGACAAGAGAGATCCAGAAGATCTTTTAGGCCGGGTGTAATAAAAACATGCTTCATGCTTTTTTGGTATTCAAAAGCAGCTAAAGGTATCTGAGTCATGCCAATAATTTTAGAAGTACGGTCTGCCGCATTTACAATGCCTTTTACCATGGTATTTATGCCATTGCTAAGCTGCTGGAATTCAGGGTTGCCGCTGACCATAACTGTAGTATCCAGATTGCCGTTTGTAATATCGGATAAAGATTTTAAAATGTTATGTATTCCGTCCACCACTTTCCGTTTTACGAGATAATTCAGCAAAAGTATAATGATTACGGCAATAAAAAGAAGATAAATAAAGGTAGGGAGAATATTATTCCAAAGACGGCTGCGCAAATTATCCTTTGATATGGAGGCTCCGATTAATACATCCCCATATTGTCTTGTGACAATATATTTCATTTGATTATTTTCCATTTTTCTATAAGCGCCGTTTTCACAGCCAAGGAACCGGTCCGCATGGTAATATTCTTCCATATGGTTATGAAGCGTACCATCCGAGTGGGCGATAACCTTTCCGGCATTACAGTCTATCGCGAAGAAAACTTCTCCTATGTCGGTAGGGAACCGGGAAAAAATATAATGATAGGTATTTCTTGCCTGGGCTTGTAATTCACGGGTTGGTTCTAATCCCACTTGAATAATCCCTTTTCCCCCTGTTCTTGCAACACCGATATATTTCATCATCGCGTCTTCCATGATATTTGGCTGTGCTTCTTGTATGAAGTAAGCATCCTCATCATGGCTTTCAAGAATGGAAAGAAAAGCCGCGGTTCTTTCGTCGTCATGGAGATCCATCCCTATATAGAGGGGACGGGAGGAATGCACGATAATCCCGTTATTATCTGTAATATGCAACTGATCTACGCCAAGAAAAGCTGCCAGGTTTTCCAGTTCGGTAACGCTGGTCAGTAAATCCGGATTTTTTTCCAATAAGTATTTAGCGGCTTTTGTCCTGGTAAGGTAGTCTTCATCCAGATTATTTTTGATGGAGGCCAGTTCCGTCTGGTTATTTTCCAGCGTATGAATAATCTGGCTGATTTTAATCTGGAATGTATTTGCCTGCTGGGATTCTATCAAGTACATGGTTAAATGATAATGAATAATGAGTATGGATAATATAGCGGCTGTCGTAATCAAAATCATATATTTTCTAAATATCTTTTGCATAACTCGCCCTCATGTTTTATTTCCCTTATATTGAAAACCCTTTATCACAATTCTACATTACTCATATTTAGTTTTCAACTAAAAGTATTTAAATTACTTACCTGTCATTTATAAATATGAATTTTTGACTATACTAAGAATAGTTGGAAGACAAGAAAGGAAGGATACGGAATGGATTCTATATGGTCAAAGACAGTGCAGATAAGGGAAAAAAATGCCTTGAACAGGGATATGGAGGCGGATAATGTAATTATCGGTGGAGGCATTGCCGGAATATTAACAGCATACTTTTTGAAGAAAAAAGGAGAGAATGCTGTATTGGTGGAAGCGGCAAGGCTTTGCAGCGGGCAGACAAAAAATACGACAGCGAAAATTACTTTGCAGCATGGGCTGATCTATCATAAGTTAATTGAAAAAATAGGGCAGGAACAGGCGGCCTTATATGCAGAAGCAAACCGTAATGCCATTTCCGCATATAAAAATATAATAGAAGAAAAAGAAATAGAATGTCAATTCCGCGAATGCAGTTCTTATTTATATACATGGGAAGATGAGGAAAAGATAATTCAAGAAATGGAAGCAGCGGAACGCGTAGGAATAGACGGGGAATATACAGTAAAAACCGAATTGCCTTTTGAGGTCAAAGGGGCGGTACGGTTTTATGGCCAGGCAGTTTTCAATCCCCTGCTTTTTTTGGGAAGGATTGCGGAGGAAATAGAAGCGTATGAGAATACGCGGGTTTTAACGGTGAATGAAAATGAAGTAATTACGGAAAACCATAAGATTAAAGCTAAAAATATTATATTTGCTTCTCATTATCCATTTATTAATGTACCCGGATTTTATTTTATCCGTATGCACCAGGAACGGAGCTATGTGGTGGCCCTGAAGAATACAAAGCAGATGGATCATATATATTACGGGATAGATAAAGGGGGATTGTCTTTCCGCAAGAGCGGGGATCTGCTTCTGCTAGGGGGCGGCAGCCACCGTACAGGGGATAACAAGGAGGGCGGAAAGTATAGGGATCTTTGCCTGCAGGCGGAAAAAATATTTCCGGGCAGCAGGGAGGTATGTAGATGGTCTGCCCAAGATTGTATGCCCGCGGATGGTATCCCATATATTGGAAGATATGCGGCAGATAAGCCTAACTGGTATGTGGCGACAGGGTTTCACAAATGGGGGATGACAGGCGCCATGGCAGCGGCGCAGATGATCAGCTCCCTTATAACGGAAGGAAGAAGCCCTTATGAAGAGGTTTTTACGCCTCAGCGTCTTTTTTTACAAGCCTCTGTGGCAAACCTGCTGGAGGAGGGCGTGGAATCAGTCAAAGGGTTAAGCAAAGGAGTTTTTTCGGCGGTTCCCCGCTGTCCTCATATGGGATGCGCTTTGGAATGGAATCCTGATGAGCTGAGCTGGGATTGCCCGTGCCATGGTTCCCGGTTTGACATCCACGGAAAGCTGATTGACAATCCGGCCCAGGAGGATATGAAAGATATGTAATTTTGCTTTTAACTCTTTCTTTTATAACGGTTTTATTATATGATTAAATACAACATGATTTTTATCATAATTAAAAAAGAATAGGAAAAGCAAAAGCTATGGGAAAAGAACTGAAACTGGCGGTACTTATTGATGCCGATAACATTTCGGATAAATATGTGAAGATTATACTGGATGAAACGGCGAAGAGCGGAGTGGCAACTTATAAAAGAATATATGGGGATTGGACAAATCCGCGGCTTGTATCATGGAAAAATGTGCTTTTGGATAATTCCATTTCCCCCATCCAGCAGTATAGCTATACAACAGGGAAGAATTCTACAGATTCGGCAATGATCATTGATGCGATGGATATTCTGTATTCAGGAACGGTGGACGGGTTTTGCATTGCTTCTTCGGACAGTGATTTTACGAGGCTGGCGGCAAGGCTAAGGGAGTCCGGGATGTATGTGACAGGCATGGGGGAAAGCAAGACGCCGAAACCATTTATTTCCGCATGTAATCAATTTAAATATTTGGATATTCTTTTGTCAAAACAACAGGATGAGGAAAGCGCTATAAGAAAGGAGGAAACAGCGGAAGTAAAGACGGTATCAAAAGCAGTAAAAATAAAAAGAGGAGCAAAAGCGGCAGCCATGCCGTTGAAAAAAGCAAAGGAAGAACTACGTCCGCAGACGGATTTGAAAATGATTAAGCGTGCAATTATATCTCTGGTGGAGGAATGTTCGGATGACGATGAATGGATATTGTCTGCGGAACTAAGGAATCAGCTTGGAAAACGCTTCCCGGATTTTGATGTACGTAACTTTGGGCATTCAAAGTTTTCTTCCTTTATTAAATCATTGAACATATTGGATTGTGAACAGGAACAGAATATAGTAAAGTTTCGGATAAGAGGTAAAAAATGAAAAAAACAGTTAAAAAAACATTACTGGCTTTGCTGTCATTTATAATAGTTTTAACTTTGGCCTCCTGCGGCAAGGAAGACCCGGCTAAAGTATGGGAAGAGGCAATGGCAAAAAATGCCGCGCTGACAGATATGGATGCAGCCATGGAAATGAATATGGAAATGGAAGCTGAAGGCGAAAAGATGAGTATAGCTATGAACCTGGAAATGAAGATGAACAGGATCAATACGGATGAAATGTGTTATGCCGCTGATACGGAAATGAATATGAAAGTAGAAGATATGGATTTTGACATAGATGGCAGCACATATTATGTGGATGGATATTGCTATACGGAAATGATGGGGCAAAAGATGAAATATGCTATGGATCTGGATACTATGATGAAAAGCATAGAGCAGAATAATCTGGCTTCCGGCTTGGATACGGGGAGCATGAAGAATCTGTCTATGAAAAAGGACGGGGATAACCGCATACTCATTTATACCGCCGACCCGGAAGCAATGAGCGATGGCATTGAGGGCATCATGGATATTATGAATGGGCAGTTAGCTATGCTGGGGGGTATGGATATCCAGATGAATGTAAAAGAAATCAAAGGGGAGTGTACGATAAATCAAGAAGGATATATGACAAAGTCGGTCATGGCTATGAGCTTTGAAATGGAAATCGAGGGCATGTTATGCACTGTGACAGCGGATACGATAACAGAAGTCAAGAACCCCGGGCAGCCGGTAGAGGTTACGATTCCGGATTTGAGCGGTTTTAAAGAGATCAGTTATTGAATATCCGGAAAATGACGATATACTTATTTTGGAAACAGGAGTTGGCCGCTGGGTCAACTCTTTTTTATCTGTACCATGAGCATATTAGCCAGTATTTAGAAACATCGGGACTGCTGTTCCATGTGAAATACTCTGGCTTTTTATAATATAAAATAAAAATGAGCAAAAAAAAGCACCATCCCCGAGGCGCATACGTCCTCAAAAACGGTACTTAAAGTGCGCCGCCAGGGGCTCGAACCCTGGACACCCTGATTAAGAGTCAGGTGCTCTACCAACTGAGCTAGCAGCGCAGATATAAAAACAAAACATAAATAATTGTTTCATTTACAACGCAAGTGTTATTATAGTATAATGTCTTTTAGTTTGCAAGTACTTTTTTAAAAAAAATTATTTTTGTTTATGGAGGAAGAATATGATATTTGAAAGCCATGCCCACTATGATGACAAGGCATTTGATAAAGACAGGGACAAGCTGTTAGAAGGGTTAAGGGAGAATGGCATTGGATATGTGGTTAATATTGGGGCAAATATACAGACAACAAAGAACACAATAAGACTGGCTGAAAAATATCCGTTTATTTATGGGACAGCCGGGGTGCATCCTTCAGATACGGATGAGCTGAAGGAAGAAAATTTTATATGGTTGAAAGAACAGTGTTCCCATCCAAAGATAGTAGCTGTGGGGGAAATTGGGCTGGATTATTATTGGGACGAACCGGACAGGGAAATCCAGAAAAAGTGGTTTGAGAGACAGCTTGCTATGGCAAAGGAGGCAAGGCTTCCGGTCGTTATTCATTCCAGGGATGCGGCAAAGGATACTTTGGATATTATGAAAGCTGCCGGGACCGGGGGCTTTGGAGGGGTAGTGCATTGCTTTTCTTATGCGAAAGAAGTGGCAAAAGAGTTTTTGGATATGGATTACTATTTTGGGATTGGAGGAGTGGTAACTTTCCAGAATGCGAAGAAATTGAAAGAAGCGGTAGAATATATACCGATAGAAAAAATATTGCTGGAAACTGACAGCCCGTATCTTGCCCCGGTTCCTTATAGGGGGAAACGTAACTCTTCTTTAAATATACCTCTGATTGCAAAAGAAATTGCTATGATAAAAGGCATGGATTACGAGGATGTAGTATCTATAACGGAAAAAAATGCGAAAAAGCTTTTTGGAATTATGGAGTAATACCGGCTCTATGAGAAAAACCGCCAGACGGCAGAATGAGAGGGAATTATGGCAGCGTTAGGAACTCCAAGCGGTACAATTGAAATCCTGAAAAAGTATAATTTTAATTTTCAGAAAAAATATGGGCAGAACTTCTTGATTGATACCCATATTTTAGAAAAAATAATAGAAGTTTCCGGCATTACCGGAGAGGACTGTGTTCTTGAAATCGGGCCGGGAATCGGAACAATGACCCAATATCTTGCCAGGAAGGCGAAACATGTCATAGCGGTGGAAATTGACCAGGCGCTGATCCCTATTCTGGAAGATACCTTGTCTGGTCACACAAATGTGACTGTAATCAACGAGGATATTTTAAAACTGGATATGAAACAGATGATAGAGGAGAAAAATGGAGGTAAACCTATTAAGGTAACTGCAAATCTTCCATATTATATTACAACCCCTATTATTATGGAGCTGCTGGAAAGCCATGTGCCAGTGGAAAGCATTACTGTTATGGTGCAAAAAGAAGTGGCGGACCGTATGCAGACAGGGCCAGGGTCGAAAGACTACGGGGCGTTGTCTTTGGCGGTGCAGTATTATACAAAACCGGAAGTGATGATACAAGTTCCGCCTACCTGTTTTATGCCAAAGCCAAAGGTTGGCAGTACGGTGATCAGATTGACCAGATATTCCATGCCGCCGGTAAAGGTCCGTGAGGAAAAGCATATGTTTGCTTTGATACGCGCTTCTTTTAACCAGAGGCGTAAGATGCTCGTAAACAGCCTTGCAAATGCGCCGGGTTTGGGGCTGGCAAAAGAAGAGGTTGAGAAGGCGCTGGAAATTATGGGGCTGCCTGTTACGATAAGAGGGGAAAAGCTTTCACTGGAGGATTTTGCAGGCTTAAGTGATCTTCTGGGGAATGGAGGAAAAAATCACATATCGTTTTGACAATCCCCCCTTCCTATGGTAAACTTAGAAGATAAAAAATGGGGATATTATAGCCATACATTTAGTGAAAACATAGATTTATGAGGTGAGTACCTTGGATAAGTACGAATATAAAGTACGTGCAGAGGAAATTAAGGCTTTGATTGCAGAAGGGGAATTCGCGGAAGCTGTTAAAATTGCGGATACCATTGACTGGCGCAGGGTAAAAAGCGTAATGATGCTCTGCACCATTAGCGATTTATATAAAATCAACCGTAGATTCCAGGAAAGTAAAGAAATTTTATTAATGGCATACGAGCGCCATCCCGGCGGTCGTCTTATTGTGTATTCACTTTGTGAATTGTCGATTAAAATGGGGGAATTCGTGCAGGCAATCGAATATTATAAGGAATTTGTTCAAATTGCCCCCAAAGATACCGGGAGATACATTCTGCAGTATAGGCTGTATGAGGCGCAGGATGTAAGTTTAGAGGAACGCATTGCGGTACTGGAGGAGTTTAAGAAGCGGGATTACCGTGAGAAGTGGGCTTATGAATTAGCATATTTGTACCATAGGGTAGGGCTTGAGACAAAGTGCGTGGAAGAGTGCGATGAAATGTTTCTTTGGTTCGGCGAAGGAAGACATGTAATGAAAGCGCTGGAGCTTAAAATGCTCCACCAGCCTTTGACTGCCATGCAGCAGGAAAAATATGAACGGATGAAGCGCGAGAAAGAACGGCAGATGGCCGGGCTGGAAGAAGAAGGCGTAGAAGAGGTGTTTGCCGGGGAAGAACCGGTGCAGGAGAACGCCCCGGAAGAGGATCTTCCGGAAGAACCGGCAGCGGAAGAAGACAGCAATATCACAAGCTTTTCTGAATATGTACAGCCAGAAGAAGAGTTTAAGGTAAAAACCATTGATATGGGACAGTATAATACCATTAATTTACAAAAAGAACTTGCGGAAAGCATGAAGGAAATCCTGGGGGAAGAGGAGGAAGCTTTATCCGGGGATCCCGTCAGGAAAGCCGTAGAGACCCCGGCGCTGCCGGAGGAAATCCATGAAGTAAAAGAAGCGGCTCTTGTGTTGCAGGAATTGGGAATAGAAGCAAAGCCGGGAGACGAATGGGTGGATACATCTCGGGAGGAAGAAGCATTAAAGGGACAGGACTCTAAGGAAGAGGTATTTTTTGAAGAAGATGTGAAAGATGTCTTACTGGAAGATACCAAAGAGATTCATGTAGGGAAAAAAGAAGAAGGACAGCTTGGGGATACAAAAGAAATAACCCCTAAAAGGCGCGCTGCTTTTATTCCTGTTCCCCTTGCTAAGGAAACGGAAAAAGAAAAAGAGGAAACGGTACAAAAATCGGTGCAGGCCGGGCCTCATTTGATGAAGACAGTAAAACCTTCAGGATTTGAGCAGATGCTTTCGCAAGAATACGACGGGCAGCTCCGTCTGGTAGTACCGAATAAAAGCGGCGTGGAGAAACAGATTACCGGTCAGTTGAACATTACGGATATTATGGCGGAATGGGAACGGATGAAGCGGGAAAATGAAGAGAAACGCCGGGAAGACGTACGTAAACGTGTCCAGCAGCATACGGGAAATATGTTTTCCGAATTTGACGAAGCTACGAAAACGGGGCTTTTGGAACAGTTGGAAAAAGCGGTAATTGAAGCCATATTGAAAGAATCCGGGGAGAAGGAAATTACCCCTGATGACATTACGGAAGAAAAACTGACAGATATTGTCAGGAACGTAGGCAGGGAAAAAACAGAAGCGGAAGAGAAAGGGACTGGGGAAAAAGAAACAGGACAAGTAACGGAACCCGGGGAAAAAGAGCCGGAAGAAAAGGAAGAAAATAAAGAGGAAACCCTGGAAGAACAGCCGGCAGCGTCAGGCGAGAAGGAACCGGATGCTGCTATAACGGATACCGGTATTATTGATCTGGAAAAAATGTTAGAAGAAGCCGCAGATGCAGAAGCGGAGAATGAAATAAAGGCTTCCGCAGCGGAAGGCGGTAAGTTAAGGCCATTATCTGATGAGGAAAAGGAGCTGTTTGGAAGGTTTATACATAATAAAAAGGCCAAGGAACAGATTATTCATGCCATTGATGCAATGGGCATGGATTCCTGCCATGGGAATGTGATTGTTACCGGCGAAGAAGGAACAGGCACCCTTGATTTGGCAAAAGGCCTTATGCGTATGCTTCAGGCAACAGACAGTAATTTTTCCGGGAAGGTTGCTAAGATTTCCGGGGATACATTGAATAAGAAAGATGTGGAAAGCACTTTGTCAAAGTTATCGGACGGAGGGCTTATTATAGAGCGGGCAGTGCAAATGTCAAGCGGGACAGCCGGGGATTTGAATAAAGCCCTGGAAAAAGAAGGCAGGGGACTTTTGGTTATTATGGAAGGAAAAAAAGATGAGATGAATCTTTTTCTCCGGAAAAACAGCAGTCTTATGGACAATTTTAATGTGAGGATAGATGTGGAATCGCTGGATGACCATTCTCTTGTGGAATATGCAAGGCAATATGCAGAAGAAATGGAATATGCCATTGATGAATTAGGCATTTTAGCGCTTCATACAAGAATAGCCGATATGCAGACCAGTGACCATGAAGTGACCGTGGCGGAAGTAAAGGATCTGGTGGACGATGCAATTTATTTTGCAGATAAAAAGAATCCAAAGCACTTTTTTGATATTTTGTTTGGCAAGCGGTATGATGAGGACGACATGGTTATTTTGAGGGAAAAGGATTTTATGCATTACTAAAAATGTAATATGCAACTATGTGCGCGGGATAAAAACTGCGTTGCGAGAAATTTTGGACGCGAAAGCGCATGAAAAGCGCTTTTGTTCTTATAAATTATTAAAATAGGGGGTATTTCTATGGCAGCAGCAAAAAAGAAAGCCAAAACACCGGAACCTAAAGTATTTATTTCAGAAGCGGATCAATATCTTTTTGCCCAAGGGACGCATTATGATATTTATAAAAAGCTAGGTGCGCATCTATCGGAGGAAAACGGCGAAAAGGGAATGTTTTTCGGCGTATGGGCGCCCAATGCGGAAAGCGTCCATGTGATTGGTACGTTCAACGGATGGGATGAAAATATGCACCGGATGGAGAAGCTGGGACCGGGGGGAATCCATGCGCTTTTTATTCCAGGTGTAGGGGTAAATGAACTTTATAAATTTTTAATCAGAACACCGGACGGCAGGAAACTGTATAAAGCGGACCCATTTGCAAATTATTCTGAATTCAGGCCGGGCAATGCATCGAAAACAACTGATTTATCCCAGTTTGAGTGGTCAGATAAAGAATGGATAGAAACAAGGGATACAAAGGATTATAATAAAGAACCGCTGGCAATTTATGAATGCCATATAGGTTCCTGGATGAAACATCCTAATGGCACTCCTGACGGCTTTTATAATTATAGGGAGTTTGCAGACCGGATTGTAGAGTATTTGAAAGAAATGAAGTATACCCATATTGAGCTGATGGGCATTGCGGAGTTTCCATTTGACGGTTCGTGGGGGTATCAGGTGACAGGATATTATGCGCCTACTTCCAGGTATGGTGAACCTACGGATTTTATGTATTTGATTAATAAACTGCATAAGAATAAAATAGGCGTTATCCTGGATTGGGTGCCGGCGCATTTTGCTACGGATGCCCATGGGCTGGCGGAATTCGACGGACAGTGTATCTTTGAACACCCGGATAAGCGGCTGGGTGAACATCCTGACTGGGGGACGAAAATTTTTAATTACGGGAAAACAGAAGTGAAGAATTTCCTGATTGCCAATGCCCTTTTCTGGCTGAAGGAATTCCATGTGGACGGTATCCGCGTGGATGCAGTGGCTTCCATGCTATACTTGGATTATGGAAAGCAGGATGGGCAATGGCTGCCGAATAAATATGGCGGAAATAAGAACTTGGAAGCAATTGAATTCTTTAAACACTTAAATTCCGTAATTAGGGGTACCTATCCGGGATTTTTGACCATCGCAGAAGAATCCACGGCATGGCCAAAAGTAACAGGGGATATAGAAAACGATGGGCTTGGGTTCAGTTTTAAATGGAATATGGGATGGATGCATGACTTCTGCGAATATATGAAATTGGATCCGCTGTTCCGCAAAAACAATCATTACGCCATGACGTTTGCGATGAGCTACAATAATGCGGAAAATTATATTCTTCCGTTATCCCATGATGAGGTGGTGCATTTAAAGTGTTCGATGCTAAACAAGATGCCCGGGTATGAGGTAGATAAATATGCGAATTTGAGGGCTGGCTATACATATATGTTCGGCCATTCCGGCAAAAAACTTTTATTTATGGGGCAGGATTTTGCGCAGGAAAGGGAATGGAGCGAAGAACGTGAACTGGACTGGTATTTGCTGGAGAAGCCGCTAAACAAAGGAATGCATGAATATGTAAAGGAGCTTCTCCGCTTATATAGAAAATATCCTTGTTTATATGATATAGATAATGAGTGGGCTGGCTTTGAATGGCTGAATGCAGATGATAACGAGCGCAGCACCTACAGTTTTTACCGGAAGGCGGAGAATGGGAAAAATAATCTTTTATTTGTACTGAACATGACTCCAATGATGCGGGAAGGATATAAGGTTGGGGTGCCGAAAAAGAAAAAATATAAATTGCTGCTTAACAGCGATGAAGAACGTTTTGGCGGGAACGGCAATGTAATCCCGGCAGAAATCAACGCGGTAAAGGAAAAGGAACAGGTAAACTATAAAGATTATAGCATTACCTTTGATTTGCCCCCATATGCGGCAGCGGTTTTTGTTTTCTAGGCAGTTAAGGAATCCATATAAAATGCCGAAATAAAGGGTGAACATATTTTTATGTTCACCCTTTATTGTGTAGCAGGATGCTGATCGAAAAGAAACGGAGAAGATATGAATATTGTTTTTGATAACGGCCGGGCAGAAAATGAGGCAAAAAAAGCGAACGCCGCTGCCGGCCATTCAAATGTGAACAGGGCCGCCGCTTATGGCAGCCCCCAGATAAAAGAAACAGGGAATAAGGAAGTATTTGCATTAGACATTTCTGGCACAGTTATGGATAACACCGCTTATGAAGGTCATGGAAAGACCGTGGAAGATGTTATGCAGGATGCGGGACAAATGGATGTTGCCACGCAGAGGAATTATATGGCAGTGATGTCTAATACTATGTCTGACGAAGATTTTGCCAAGCTTCAGGAAGAAGGATATCATCCAGGAAATACTGAGGTTGGTACAGTAGTTACCATTGTGGATGAGATTAAGGCCGCTTTAGTAAGGGGCGGTAAAAATATAGCGGGCTACACCGATAGCCTGGATGTGGAAACATTGACAGAAATTACGGGCAGCGCTGCTATGGCAGAAGAAATTGTAAAGCAGTTTGCCGGATATGACATTCCTGTTACGAAGGAGAACGTAGAAGATGTATTAAAAGCCGGAGCTGTTGCTGTGCAGATTACACCGCCCAGCGACGGGACAATAAAGTACATGGTACAGAACCAGATGGAACCTACGGTGGATAATCTATATAAGGCCCAGTACAGTGCGGCGGTGGATGCTAATAAGCAAGGCCGGGGATACTATCAGGATGATACCGGTTATTATGCAAAAAAAGCAGAAGAATATAATTGGCAGCAGCTTCAGCCCCAGATGGAAAAAATCATTGAAAATGCAGGGCTGGAGGTTTCTGAAGAGAGTTTGTCCGATGCAAAATGGCTGCTTGAAAAAGGTATGCCTCTTACGGAGGAGGGGCTGAATATATTAAATAGCCTAAGAAATATGGAGATTCCGGATACTATGGAACAGGTAGTGTCAGCAGCGGCTGCTGCCATTGCGGATGGTAAAAATGCGGGGGCGGCTAATCTTGCGGATGGCAGGACAGCGGCGGAAAAGGCGGCAGAATACATAAAAGATGTTGATTCTATCAGCGATGAAGCGGTAGATAAGGTTGGGGAAGAAGGGAAAAAGCTGACGATCCGTAACCTGAAAGCAGCGCAGATACGGATAAGCCTGAACTTAAAAAGGGAAACTTACAAAGTGAATTTCCAGGGGAGACGCCTGATGGAAGAAGTAAGGCTGCAAATGACAATGCAGGCTAACATGCATTTGATAAAGCGTGGTTTTTCTATAGACACTGCGGAATTGGAGCAATTGGTAGAATCACTAAAGGATGCCCAGAAGCAGACAGAGGAAATGCTTTTTGGCAAAGTGGAATGGAAAGGCGCGGGCAGCGCCTCAGGGATTTTTAACGATACTTTATCAACGGTAAAAGAATTAAGCGGTATGCCGGCCGCCTTGGTGGGCAAATTTGCCCTGCAGGGGAAATTGCAGATTGGCGCATCGGTTTTACCGGGTCAGGCAGGGGAATTCACCTTGACAAATGCCTATAAGGAGGGTTCCGTGTTACGGAACGCTTACGAAAAGGCAGGCGAAACGTATGAGGCGTTGATGACAGCGCCAAGGGCTGATCTGGGGGATTCGATAAAGAAAGCTTTTCAGAATGTGGATGATATTTTAGAAGACTTGAAGTTAGAAACATCGGATGCAAACAGACGTGCCGTGAGAATCCTGGGTTACAATCATATGGAAATCTCCGAAGAAAATATCAATGCGGTAAAATCAGCAGATACATCTATCCAGAGGGTATTAGGCAAAATGACGCCGGCAGCAGTGATGCAGATGATAAGGGATGGGAAAAACCCTCTTTCCATGGATATAAAGGAATTGGAAACCTATTTGGACAACCGGGAAAGAAGCCCGGAAGAGGATATCGAAAAATACAGCGAATATTTATATAAGCTGGAAAAAAATCATGCAGTTACACAAGAGGAACGGGAGGCTTATATTGGGATTTACCGTCTGTTCCGTCAACTGGAAAAAACAGATGGGGAAGCTATTGGGACGTTAATCGGCCAAAGGGCGGAGCCTACGGTAAAGAACCTGCTTTCGGCCATAAGGAGCAAAAAGAAACAGGGTATGGATTTGAAAGTGGATGATAATTTCGGCGGGGTTACTTCTTCGTATTCTGGGAAAAGTATATCGGATCAGATAGAAAGCGGCTATTATTACCGGAAATTATCTTCAGATCTTTTTGATTACCTGAACGGGGGTAAAATGAATGCCGTTCCTCCGGACGGGGAAATAGGACTGGAAGAAATGGCGGAAGCGCTGAAAAATGCCGGGCCAGATGAAGAGGCAGACCGTGAATATGCGAAAGAGCAGGCTGGGGAAATCAGGAAGGCGATGGCAACGGAGGAGTCTGTCGTAAGGGAGCTTCTTAGCTTTGAACAGCCGGTAACAGCGAATAATCTGGTGGCAGCCGGTTTATTAAAAAATGAACGAGGCAGAGCGGCAGAGCGTTTATATGGTTTTGCAGAAGAAACCGGGGATATAGAAAAACTGGAAGCCGCAATAGACGGACTTTATGAAGCTATGACAGATGCCGGGTCGATGAATAAAGCATACGGGAAATTAGGGGAGACATATATCGGCATTCTTGACAACGTATTATATGGAATAGGGAATGTTGGGAAAATTGACATTAAAGAGATCAATAACTTGTATAAACAAATATCTCTTTGCAGCAATATGGCAAAAGAAGAAAATTATGAAGTGCCGGTGAAAATTGACGGGGAAATAACCTCTATTAATTTAAAGATTGTCCATGGCCAGGAGGAAAGCGGGAAGGTAATGCTGTCCATGGAAACAGAAGCGTATGGGAAAGCAGCGGCGCAATTTACTGTTTCTGTCGATAGATCCGGCGGGTATCATTTGTCAGGCTATATTGCGTGCGAAAACAAAGAGGCGGCAGGAATGCTGGAGAATACAAAAGAAAAATTAAAGAAAGCGCTGGAACAATCCGATATAAAAGTTATAAATCTGAGTATCGTATATAACGGCGGGCTGGATATGTCGTCAGTATCTAAGGCAGCAGCGGATGCAAAAGGGGAAGCGGCTGCGGATAATAGGAAACAGAAGATATCTACGAAGAAGTTATATGATGCAGCAAAAATATTTATTGGGCATATACAGAAAGGTGAAGGAACAGATTATGAAAATAAGTTATAATGCGCCAGCAATGATTGCACACAATGCACTGACAAGAAACGATAATAGATTGACGGAATCCTTAAAAAGACTGTCTTCCGGTTTAAAAGTCGTAGAGGCGAAGGATAACCCGGCGGGGATGGCTATGGGTAAAAGAATAAATGCACAGCTTAAAGGCCTTTCCGTTGCAACTCAGAACAGCAGCGATGCTGTTTCTGCAATTGAAACAGCGGACGGCGCGCTGTCGGAAGTTCATGATATTCTTCAAAGGATGAACCAATTAGCGGTGAAAGCGAGTACGGGTACTGTCAGCGATGCCGATAGATCCACCATTGAAGATGAAATTGTCCAGTTAAAAGACGAAATCACCCGTATTGCGGATACGACCCAGTTTAATGGGGAAACTTTGATGAACGGCAATTTTGATTTAAGGGGATATACCAGTGAAGCTGATGTAAAAGTAGGATATTATTCCGATCAGGTAACTGCAGGGACTTATACGGTTAATGCGCTTTCCGTTACCTTTGTGGATGGGAAAATAGATCAGGGAAGCATAACGTGTAATTTAGAAACCAATGCGGTTCCGCCGAAAGTCAGCTTCCCTGACGATGCGGAAGCTGAAATAAAAGCATCCGGCAATAAACTGATTATTACAAGCAAGAAAAATGCCGATTTTGAAATGACTTTAAAAATTAAGCCGCCGGCGGAAGACGCAAACGGGAACATTAACGGAACCGTGGCTTTTGGCAATGCAATAGATATTGATATAACAGGAATTGGCGCTATGACTATGCAGATTGGTTCCAATGAAGGCCAAGTGCTGGATATCCGTATACCGACGATTTCTTTGGATGAATTGGGTATCATGGATATGACGATGGCAGATATGCCATCAGCATGGGAAGCCATTGACAGCATTGCCGGGGCTATTGAGTATGTATCTTCAGCAAGGAGCCGCCTGGGGGCATACCAGAACCGTCTTGAGCATTGCATTAGCAATCTGGATATTATCAGTGAAAATATGACAGCGGCATATTCCAGGATTATGGATGCGGATATGGCAGAGGAAATGACCGAATATACCACAGTGCAGGTAATTTCCCAGGCCAGTATGTCCATGCTTGCCCAAGCGAACGAAAGGCCGGCTCAGGTGCTTCAGTTATTGCAGTAGGAATAACAGGAAAGGGTTCGAGATATGACAAAGGAGCTAAAGCAGGAGTATACGCGGAAAATTACACAGGCGAATAGAACTCAGCTCATAACAATTTTATATGAAATGTTTATGATTTATGTGGACGAAGCGAAAGAAGCGCATGAAAAAGAAGACCGTATAGGTTTCCGTGAAGGCATAAGAAAGGCAAGGGGCTGTATGAATGAATTATTAGCATCCTTGAACTTTGAATATGAACTGGCGATGAATTTTTTACAGTTGTATTTATATGTAAACAAGGAGCTGGCCAGGGCAGAGGTCCGGAATGCGGAAGAGCCGTTAATCAATGCGGGAAAAGTAATTAAAGGGCTTCACAGATCTTATGTCAAACTGGAGGAAATGGATGCTTCCGGACCGGTTATGGAAAATGTGCAAACTGTCTACGCTGGTCTTACTTATGGTAAAAATAATTTAAACGAGAATCTAGCCGATCAGGGCATTAACCGGGGATTCAGGGTCTAGTTCTTCTTCAGGCAGCAAATTGATTTTTGCTGCCTGTTCTAATAGAAATTTATATCGTTTTAGAACAGAGTTCACTTCATAAATATAGCAGTCGATTAAATCAGGATCCGTAACGCTGTCAAAGCCGGCATAGGCATCTTCCAAGGCGAGGCGGGTCTTATCCAGATCTGCCAAAATTTTATTCATCTGTAATTCCTTTTCATTCATGTTTTGATGGTCATAAATTGTTTGCCTAAAACATATTTTCATGCATACACCTCTTTTTGAAATAGGATGGCGGGGCATCCAGAAATTTCCTCTTTTTCTAAGTATAGACAAGAATACCTCAAATATTCATGTAATATAGAAAAAGTACAGGTCATATATTGTATGGAAATCATGAAAAACGGAGCGCAGTTATGGATAATTATATGGGCGGTATTATGATAGCAGGAGCCTGCATTTTTGTACTTATGATAGGGGCATTCAGGAAAAAAAGGGAGTGGATGATTAACTTTATTTTCCGGTCGGTAATTGGGACGGTAGCTATTTTGTTTTTGAACGGTTTTCTTGTTTCGCAAGGGCTTGCCATTGCAATTGGGATTAACCCGATTACAGTGCTGACTTCCGGGATCTTGGGGTTCCCAGGTTTAATTATGCTGTATGGAATAAATTTATATAAGCTTTTATAAGAAACTCACAATGTTTTATTCATGGATAGAAATGGCTGGACAAGAGGCGTCTTTTATTTTATAATTCGTTTATCAGTTCAGAACTCTTAAATGTCCGGGCAAAAGATGCCGGATAGTCGCTGGAATATGTTCATTCCAATTTTCAAAACGGTTTTATTAATAAAATATGCAATGGAAGGGGCGATGTGTATTATTGTTTTATTTCTTATATTAATTGTAGCAGTGATTATGGATCTGTTATCCGGCAAAATATATAATGAATGGATTCTGATTGGAATGGCGGCAGGTTTATCGCGTGCGGCCTGGCAAGGAGGAGGCAACGGTCTTGTGTATGCGTTATTGTCCATGGCTGTGCCAGCGGCTCTTCTTTATCCTATATTTAAGATAGGAGGATTAGGGGCGGGGGATTTAAAGCTTTTGGCGGCGGCCGGATGTTTTCTGACTATTAAGGAAATTCTGATTTGTCTTGGAATATCGTTTTTCATTGGTGCGGTATTTTCTTTACTGAAAATGACTGCAGAAAAAAATTTTCTGCAGCGGATGAAGTATCTGTTGTCATATATTCTTGACGTTTTTAAATATAGGGAATGGAAATTTTATAAAGAAGATTTTAAAGATGGAAGAGAGAAAAGAGAAGGAAAAATTCATTTTTCACTGCCAATATTGCTGGCAGTGGCCATATACAAAGGAGGGATATATTGGTAAAAAAGGTTTTGGCGCTTTGCGACAAAGAAGAAAATTATATCAGGCGCTTGGCGGATTATCTAGAAAAAAAGAAAATGCAGCCTTTTGTCATCCGGGCATTTACGGATATAGGACAGTTGAAGAGATTTTTAGATAGAGGTGAAATAGAACTGCTGCTTATTGCGGAGAGCAGTTATGAAGAGGAAATAAGAGACTTTCCAATTAAGCATACTCTGATTTTGAATGAAAGCGGGAATCAAGCCGGCAGGGAAGTAAAGAATATTAATAAATATCAATCATCTGAAAACATATTTCAGGCGGTAATGAACAGCTATGCAGAAAATGAAGGGGAAATCACCCAAAGAATGGCAACAGGCAACCGCATGAAACTAATTGGGAACTATTCCCCGATAGGAAGATGTATGCAGACGACATTTGCGTTAAGCATAGGACAGATTCTGGCTAAAAAGCATAAAACCTTATATTTAAATTTTGAAAGCTATTCCGGGTTTGGATATTTGCTGAACAGGGAATTTCCTGCAGATATCACAGATGTATTATATTATTTTAATTGCGAAAAGGAAAAATTGGCTTACCGGCTGGAAGGGATGATACAGACTTTGAATGGGCTGGATTATGTACCCCCGGTAATGTCTTATCAGGATTTAGCGGAAATAAAGGGCCAGGACTGGATAGAATTGTTCCGGGAAATAGAAAAGATATCGGCATATGAATATCTGGTTTTGGATTTATCGGATCAAATGAAAGGACTGTTTGATATATTGAGGGAATGCTTCCGGATTTTTACCATTATAAAAGAGGACGGGTTTGCAGAGGCAAAAATGAGGCAGTATGAAACAGTGATACACATGATGAACTATGAAGAAATAGCGTTGAAAACAAAAAAATGGATGCTGCCGGAATTCCACCGTATTCCTGACGGATTAGAACATCTGACTCATGGGGAAATCGCATCCTATGCTAAAAAAGTCATAGAGGAAGAAATTTATGGATGTGAGGATTGAGGAAGAAAAAACCAGGGAGAAGGGCAGTTTGAAAAACAGTATAGGTCAATATGAATTGGCAGACTGCAAGAAAAAACTGCAAGCCATGATTTTGGAAAGGCTGGATTTTTCAAGGGAAGCAGCGGATGAGGAAATAAAGGATCTTATTGATGAGTTAATTATAGCACAAAGCAAAGAACTATTGATAGGAATAAAAGACAGGGGAAGATTAAGGCAGGAACTGTTTCATTCCATACGGAAGCTGGATATTTTGCAGGAGCTAATAGATGATGCGGAAGTGACGGAAATCATGATTAATGGAACGGATGAAATATTTATTGAAAAGGCCGGACAGATTATGGGCTATGGAATGAGGTTTGAGTCAAAAGAAAAGCTGGAAGATGTAATACAGCGGATTGCGGCAGGCTGCAACCGCACGGTAAATGAGGCGTCTCCTATTGTGGATGCCAGATTGGAAAATGGTTCCCGGGTAAACGTGGTTTTAAGCCCGGTAGCATTGAACGGGCCTATACTGACAATCCGGCGATTCCCGGACCAGGCGATAGGGATGGAAGAGCTAAAGTCTTTTGGCAGTATTACGGAAGAGGCGGACATATTCTTAAAAAAGCTTGTAAAAGCTAAGTATAATATATTCATAAGCGGCGGTACCGGTTCAGGGAAAACTACATTCTTAAATGCACTTTCTGCATATATTCCCCAAGACGAAAGAATTATAACAATTGAAGATAATGCGGAATTACAGATAAAGGATATACCTAATTTAGTCCGGATGGAAACAAGAAATGCCAATGTAGAAGGCTGCAAGCCAATTCATATCCGTGATCTTATAAAAACGAGCCTGCGCATGAGGCCGGACAGGATTATTGTAGGGGAAGTACGGGGAGAAGAGGCGATTGATATGATGCAATGCCTGAATACTGGGCATGACGGTTCTATGTCCACTGGACATGCCAACAGTTCAGCAGATATGTTAAGCAGGCTGGAAACAATGATTTTAATGGGAATGGAACTGCCTCTTATGGCCATCCGCCAGCAGATTGCCTCCGGGCTGGATATCATCATCCATTTGGGGCGTTTGAGGGATAAAAGCAGAAAGGTACTGGAAATTTCGGAAATAGAGGGAATGGAGGGAGGCGAAATAAAAATTTGCCCATTATATGTGTTTGAAGAAAGTGAAAAGAAAAATGCCAAAAAAGTAGAGGGTTCGTTAGTTAAGAAGGGGGAATTAAGAAATGTGGGCAAGCTTAAAACCGCGGGGATTACATTGTAGTTTACAAAAGAGGAAATGGAAGGATGCCGGTTGGGGGATTACCAGGAAGGAAAAAATAAAATGCATTTTGGAAGGTACAGCTATTATGGTTCTTTTTTCCTGGTTTTTTTATCATTCTTTTTTGGCGTTGCCTTTTTTGCTGCCAGTTAATTTGCTTTATCAAAAAGAAAAAAGAAAGTTTTTGCGTAAAAAAAGAAAAAAAGAAACAGCGGTTCAGTTTAAGGATGCGATTATGGCAGTATCTGTCAGTCAAAAGGCAGGATATTCCGTAGAAAACGCTTTTAAACAGTCTTATAGCGATATGGTTTTACTATATGGAAAAGAAAGCATTATTTGCAAAGAATGGCAGGCAATTATTTCAGGATTAAAAAATAATGTACCAATAGAAAAATTGCTTTATGATTTTGGAAAAAGGAGCGGCGCAGAAGACATTATTGAGTTTGCCCAGATATTTTCGATTGCGAAAAGGAGTGGAGGGAATATGACAGAAATAATAGAAAGAAGCGCATCCATTGTAGAAGAGAAGGTAGAAACAGAAAAAGAAATACAAGTAGTAATCAGTGCAAGGCGGATGGAACAGAAGATTATGAATATAGTTCCGTTTGGGATTCTGTTATATGTCGGAACGACATCAAAAGGGTTCTTTGATGTGCTTTATAAAAATGCAGCGGGAGTGACGGTTATGACGGTATGCCTGATTGTTTATCTGGGGGCAGTCTATTTATCCAATAGAATTGTGGATATTGAGGTATAAAGTTTTGATTGCAACTTTGCGCTTAATGGAACAAATTCGCACACGGAGAAAGGAATATGGTTACAAAAATGATGGTTTTGTATGCCGGAGTATTTTTTCTATACTTTATGCTTTTTTCCTTATCGTTTCGGAAGAGGTGGTTTCTAGGCAGGCAGAATAGGAAGCGTGGTATGAAAAACAATGGAGAAAATGACGCCAGCAAGAAGAAAAGCATATTTGTCGATATGGCGGATTATCTTTATGGAATAGGTATGGAAACTAAGATCTTTCAACAAAAAAGTATTAAAGACAATTTAAAGATATTATATCCGGAAATTGGGGAAAAGAAGGAAAAGGAAAAAAGCTGTTTACGCAGATTTTATGTAAATAAAATCCGCCTTATGCTTTTGCTGGTTTTTACCGGTAATGTCTTGGCTACATGTTTTTTTATTGGCAGCAGGATGGAAAACGCAGTGAAAGAAGGGAAATATATTCATAGGAATTCTTATGGAATGGGAAGTAAGGAAATGGGTCTTCAAGTTCAGATAGAAGGGGAAGAAAGAGGACTCAGGCAGAATTTTGCAATTACTGTAGAAGAGCAAAAATATGAAGATGCTTTGGTAAGACAGATGGCGAAAGAAATTTATCTGCTTTTACCGGATATGATAAGAGGCATGAATACGTCTTTGGAGGAAGTAAGAAGCAGCTTAAAGTTCATTCATAAAATTGAAGGATATCCGTTTCAGATTACATGGGAGAGCGATAATTATACGTTAATTGGACCGGATGGGAATGTAACGGGTGAAACGGCAAAAAAAGAAGGAGAAGTGGTACATTTGACGGCTATCCTGACCTATGACGAACATAGGGAAGAATATATTTTTCCAGTGTGTGTTTTTCCTCCGGCTTATTCAGAAGAAGAATTATGTAGAAAAGAAATATATGAAATGCTGATTCAGCAAGAAGAAAAAGACCGTTGCAGCGATAAAATGGAGTTGCCGGAAAGTATAGAAGGACAGCGGCTGGTATGGAGCAAACGGATAGAAGACAGCAGCGGCTATGTATTTTTGCTAATGTGCATAGGCGCAGGGATGGTTTATCTGCTTCAGGACGAAAAATTAAAGGAAAAGATGGAACAAAGAAACCGGGAAATACTTTTGGATTATCCTCAATTACTGAGCAAGCTTATGCTTTATCTAGGGGCAGGCATGACGCTTAGGAATGCTTTTCAAAAAATTGCCGCCCAGTATAATGCAGAAAAGCAGTTGGGGAGAAAATGCCGTTATGTTTATGAGGAAATGCTTCTTACATGTCATGAACTGGATAGCGGGATACCGGAAGCAGCGGCCTATGAACATTTTGGGAAAAGATGCCGGCTGCCTCAGTATACAAAGTTAACCAATATTCTGGTACAAAACTTAAAAAAAGGAAGCGGAGGAATTTTAAATATGTTACGGCAGGAGGTAAGGAATGCTTTTGAAGAACGCAAAAATATGGCAAGGAAGCTAGGAGAGGAGGCCGGTACTAAATTGCTTCTGCCAATGATATTAATGCTTGGGGTAGTTATGGTATTAATTATTGTGCCAGCATATTTTTCCTTCTCTATTTAAACAGGAAAAAATCAAAACAATAAAAATGAATATTTAAGAAAGGAAAGAAAAAATGAGAGATGGAATGAAAAATTTTAAGGAATTTATTATGGAGGAAGATGGGATGGGTACTGTGGAAATTATTCTGATTATTGTTGTATTGATCGGGCTGGTAATTATATTCAAGAACCAGCTCCGCACACTAGTGACTAATGTTTTCAAAAAGATAACGGAAGACAGCAATACGGTTATGTCATGAAAAAAGGGTATCTGACGGTATATCTTTCCCTTTCCTTATCCTTAATTTTATCGTTTATATTGACTTTTATAGAGGGTGCGAGGATAAGCGTAATCAGGATGGAAGCCGAATGTGTGGCAGACATTGGGATGAATAGTGTGCTTGCAGAGTTTCATAGGGAACTTTTGGAGCAGTATGACCTATTGTTTGTAGATATGTCTTATGGGACGAAAAGCTATAGGGCAGAAAACCCGGCAGAACATCTTAGGGCATATATGCAAGGCAATTTTACCAGTTCAAATAAAAGCATATGGCCAAGGAAAGATTGGCTTTCCTTGTCGGTGGACAAAGCGGCTGTTAAGGAGTTATCTATCGCTTCTGATGAGGGAGGAAAGGTAATGAAAAGGCAGGCTGTTGAATATATGCGGAACGCTTCTATAGAAGGGATATTTGCAAATATTATAGGGCAGGCAGAAGAAGTGGAGAATCTGGAATTAGATACAAGGGATATTGCCGGGGAAAGAAATAGAATCCAATCTCAAATTGATGCTATGCAATGGCCTTCAAAAGGGGAAGACGGGGAACCGGAAGACGTTGAATTGGATAATCCGGCAGATAAAATAAATGAATTTAGAGGAAACTTTGTTTTACATAAAATATTAGGGAATAAGGCCGATATATCAGAAACTGTAATACAAACGGAGGATTATGTTTCTCATAGGGAAAAAATCAGGGGAATAGGTATACGGCCTGGTTTTCCGGATCCGGAAGGACGAACGGATGATCTGCTGTTTGACTGTTATCTATTTGATAAGTGCGGGTGGTATGGAAAGGAACTGGAGAAATCATTTATGAAATACCAGATAGAGTATATTATTGCAGGAAAAAATTCGGATCAAAAAAATCTGGAAAGTGTAGTGAGACGTTTAATCCGTTGGAGGGAGGCGGTAAATGTAATTTATATATTTTCAGATACGGAAAAATGTGCGGAGGCAGAGGCTCTTGCGTATACATTGACAGCGGTGTTACAAATACCGGAATTGGCAAAGCTGGTTGAATATTCCATTTTGTTTGCATGGGCTTATGTGGAAAGTCTGACGGATGTAAAGTGCCTGTTAAATGGAGGAAGAATTCCCTTCATGAAAACAGCGGATGACTGGAAAACAAGTATTTGGAATATAGTAAGTTTTGCGGGAAATATCCCGGACAGGGAAAGCGCCGGGCATGGGCTGGTTTATCAGGACTATTTAAGAATTATGCTGTATTTGGAAGAGAGCCAAACAAAAAATATGCGCACGATGGACATTATGGAAATGGATATCCGCATGACAGAAGGAAATTCTAATTTCCGCATAGATGCTTGTTTTGACAGTTATTTGTCTGATATATGGGTGTCCAGTATTTTTGGATATTGTTGCAATATTCAAAAAAGGTACGGGTATGATTAAAGTATTGAAAAAACATATTGAGGGGAGGAAATGAACGATGTCCTTTTTCCGGTATCTAATAAGCAACTGTAAACGAAATAGTCAAACAATTGTTTCTCCGGGCAAAAATCTAACATATCAAGACCATATAATCAAAATCCATTCTTTTAAAACCGGAAAGAGGACGTCGTTCATTTTCTCCCCTAGAGAAGGCAAATTAAAAGCAAGTATGACTGTAGAGGCAGCAATAGCGGTTCCGGTTTTTCTCTTTTTTATTATGAATCTGTTAGTTTCTTTTGATATCCTGCGTTTACATGGGAATATTATGGGGGCGATGCATCAGACAGGAAATAAGATAGCATTTTACGGATATGCGTATAAAAATAGTTTAGGGGAAGAAGAACTGCTAGAAGGGGAGCTTGGTTCCCTGGTATTTTCTGAGGGATATGTGAGAAATGCAGTAATCCATCTGTTGGGAAAAGAATACTTAGATCATACATGCCTTGTGTCTGGGGCATCGGGGCTGCACTTTACAAAATCATCAATTATGAAGGAGGACAGGATAGAGCTGGTTGCTTCTTATAAAGTAAAGCCTTTTACAAGGATCATAGGCTTTCCGGATATCCCTATGGAAAACCGCTATTATGGAAGGGCATGGACGGGGTATGATGTAGAAAAAAGGATGAATGGGGAAAACGGTGAGGATCCTATAGTATATATTGCTGAAAATGGCGCGGTTTATCATATAGCGCGTAATTGCGCTTATTTAAACCCTTCGGTAAAAGCGGTTTCTTATGTAATGACTGATCAATTAAGAAATGAAAGTGGGGAAAAATATTATCCATGCGGAAGCTGCAAAGGATATCAGTTTCAGGCGGTTGCCTATGTGACTTCTTATGGGAATAAAGTACACAGTTCTTTAAGCTGCCCTGGTTTAAAAAGAACTGTTTATACGGTTCATCTGTCAGAAGCCGAGGGGAAAAGCAAGTGTGCAAAGTGTGGCGGGTAAAACCGAAAGCTAAAATTTTCTATCACAGATTTGCTCCTGATGGCACAAATCCGCACATAGAGAAAGGCGGCATGGAGGATTAAAATGGAAATAGGAATAGAATGGGGAATTAGTATTACTTTTATAATCATATGTGCCATTTTTGACATTAGGAAAAAGGAAATCCCAATATTTGTAATTATATTGTTTGGCTGCATTTCCATATTGTTTATTGGAATTTCCGGGAAAAGGACGTGGGCTGATATCATGTACTCCTTAGCGCCGGGAGGTTTTTTGCTCTTGTTAAGTTTGTGTACAAGAGAAAGCATCGGGTATGGGGATGGGATGGCGGTATTGGTTTTAGGTATATTGATGGGATATAGGGGGTGCATAGTTATCATAATAATTGGGTTCATTAGTTCAGCGTTCTGCGCTTTAGTATTGTTGGTTTGCGGAAAGGTAAAGGGAAAAAGCAGGCTGCCTTTTTTGCCATTTCTGGCTATTGGTCTGGGGGTGTTTTATATTGCGCAAAATAATTTGTAAAAAAGCAGGAGGTTATTTTACTGTAGAGGCAAGTATGATAGTGCCTTTCGTAATTTATTTAATTAGTTTTATTTTTTATCTGACTTTTTATTTATATAACCGTTGCGTTGTCTCTCAGGATAGTTATATTCTGGCATTCAGGGGGAGCGCATGTAACAGTTACGGAAACAGTGATGCGATAAGCCGGGTATGTAAAAAGGATCCTGGGGAAATAAAACAATGTATTATCGGGCAATGCGGCAGGCAATTGGGAAAAAAATATGTGGGGATACATACACTGATCAGTACAGCAGAAGCAGATAAAAAAGGAGTTACGGTAGAGGTGTCCGGAACAATGACGGTAGCTTTGCCGGAACAGCTATTATTGGAGAAAAAATGGGGATTTTACGGCAAAGGGCAGGCGGAAAGAATATGCCCTACGCAGCTTATCCGTAACGTCAGGAATCTAAAAAAAATAAAGGATAAATGGAATGAAACTATAGGTACAGAGTAGGAGTAAAGTATGTTAAATGTAAAATATTATAAAGATTTAAACCATAATTTTTTGATTATTAACAAAAAAATAAGTGAAAAGGAACAAAATTATCAATACAGAATGCTAAGTAACAATAAATTTAAGCATTTTTTAGAATGTAAAATCAGATATGTAGATGAGGAATGCAGCTTTTATTATGAAATCAGTTCAAGGCAAAGTTTAAAAAGTATATTTGACAAAAAAGAAATAGAATATGAACAGCTTTTTCATTTACTGGATCATATAAAGGAAACTTTAGATGAACTGGATCATTTTTTACTGGATAGCCGCTGCTTGCTGCTAAATCCGGAATATATATATACAGAACCGGAGACAAAAGAATATTTTTTCTTGTATTATCCATGTATGGATGAGACGGAAGGACAGGCTGGTTTGATATCATTGGCGGAATTTCTTGTAAATAAGGTGAAACATGAACAGGAAGAAGCGGTAGAAATTGTATATAAAATGTATGAAGCGGTACAAGATGATAAGTTTATGCTCCCTTCTATTTTAAATTTATTTCATGCTGAGGTTACGGAGCCGGAAGAAATCATTGCAGCAAATGAGATTTGGGAAGCAGATGCGGAAGAAATAGATGCGGAAGACTGGATAAAGGAAAACGACTGGGGGATGGAAGCAGATGAAAAATTAAATAAAAAGGATGGTTTGGGAAATCATCTGCCAGCGATAGGGATGTTGGCATTTTTATGTGCGGCAGCAGCGGCAGGTATTTTTGGCATTGGTTATTTTTTTACATTATCTGTGGAAGAAAGATTACTATCTGCTGCAGGAATCATTATTTTGATTATTTTATCAGCATCTCTATTTTTATATTTTATGTTTAATGTATTGAAAAGAAAAAGTTTAAAGAAAGTTCCGCAGGAGAAGAAGGCTGCGGAAATGGAAGGGAAAAAAAGACAAATGGAATATCCGCCTAAGAAGCGGGTAAAAGAACATATCGGAAAGGACATAGAGGCGGAACTCGCCAATATAAAACATGAGGAGTATGGGAATACCGTATTTTTGGATGCGTCTGCATGTAGAAAAGAAGATAAGCTATATGGAATGAATAAAGGGAATAAATATCATATTGACTTAAATAATCTTCCTTGTACAATCGGTAAAATGGCAGGAAGCGTGGACATGGTAATCAAAGACAATACAATAAGCCGGATCCATGCCCGGATTACAAGGCAAAAAGATGGGGTGTATGTAACTGATATGAATTCCACAAATGGAACATTTAAAAATGGATTAAGGTTAAATCCAAATGAAACCGTACTGATTGAACATGGAGACGAATTACGTTTTGGGAGATTGACTTTTTGCTATAGATAAAATGTGATCTTAATTGTGCTGCGCTACCCTCTGTGTCCCATTGCCCGCTGAGGGGATATACTGCAGATGTGGAAATCAATTGACACAAACCAAAGGAAATGTTACCCTTTGCATATATGTGCGAATGGGAGACATTATGGTAGAAAAGCAACTGGAATATTTTTTGGCAAAGGAAGGATATATAAAAATCCCTTCTGATTTACCGGAATATACTTTCTATTTTCAAGAGGAAAATAGTTATATAAATGTACTTTATGTGATACATTATAAAAAAAATTTATATATAGCTCAAGAACAGTATCAGTATATGAAAGATAAAATGAAAGAATTTTTTATGGGAAAAGGCAATAATGATATTCATATTTTATCTATCATTATCTCTGAGGATATGGAAAGGGCAAAGCGCTTATGTAAAGAGGATCCCTTTTGCTGGATAATTAATCCGTATGATAATTGTTTAATGATTTATGATCATCAAGTAAGCGATTTTTATGGGATGAGAAATAAGATTGAAAAATTCCTTAATCATATTCCGGAATCCGGCCGGGAAGAAGGCATAGAGGAAGAAGCAATATGGAAAAGGAAAAAATGGATATCCAATGTGACGATTCCCTATATAACAGTTTTTTTTTTACTGGCGAATATCCTGATATTTTTCATATGTACATTTAATGGAGATTCATTATATAATATAGGTGCGTTTAACGCAGGGGCATTTTTGATAGATAAAGAGTATTACCGGGCTGTGGCAAGTATATTTCTGCATTGGGATATGAATCATCTTGCCAGCAATATGCTTGTATTGTATTATTTAGGCGAAGTAGTGGAAAAATATTTTGGCCGCGTAAGTTATTTCATTATTTATATATTAGCTGGAATATCTGGAAATCTTTTTTCTGCATGGTATGAGATTCATGAAGGGGTCTATATCAGTTCGGTAGGTGCGAGCGGCGCAATCTTCGGCATTATTGGCACCGTATTTGTCTTAGTGTGCATCCATAAGGGTCATTTGGAACAGATAACGATGAGCCGGCTTCTGTTTATGATTATTTATTCGCTATACAGCGGATTTGCTGGGGATGGTATTAATAATGCAGCGCATATCGGGGGTTTTATATGCGGGATGGCAATATCTTTTTTGACTTTGGCATTTAGAAAAATAATCAGGAAAAGATGAGGAAAAGATGATGAAAATTAATATTTACTATGGCGGAAGAGGTCTTATTGATGACCCTACTTTATTTGTAATTAATAAAATGCAGGAAGTTTTGGAAGAACTTAGGGTAAAAGTAGAACGTTTTAATTTACACGAATTAAAGAACGGTATTACTGCTTTGCCCCAAAGCCTGAAGGAAGCGGATGGTATTATTCTTGCAACTACAGTTGAATGGTTTGGGATAGGGGGATATATGCAGCAGTTTCTTGACTCCTGCTGGTTATATGGGGATAAAGAAAAGATCGGCAGCATTTATATGTGTCCAATTGTTATGTCTACTACGTATGGGGAAAGAGAAGGAAAATTAAATTTAACTTCTGCATGGGAAATTTTAGGAGGGCGTCCCTGTAGCGGTATATGTGGATACATTGCGGATGCATCTTTAATGGAAGAAAACCGGGAATATATTGCCCTGATAGAAAAAAAAGCGGAAAATATGTATCGTACGGTAAATCAGAAGATTGTCAGCCTGCCGGCAAGCAATCAGGCGATTAGACAGATGGTATCAAAGACCCAGATTGATTTGACTCCCCAGGAATCGGAACAACTATCCCAATATGCTTCTGATGATAAATATGTGCAGAGACAGAAAGAGGATATTCAAGAATTGACTAGCCTGTTCAGGGATATGCTAAACAATGGAGAAACGGAAGAAAGCGGGGAAATCATTACGCAGTTAGAGC
This sequence comes from uncultured Lachnospiraceae bacterium, assembly GCA_910576535.1. Lineage (GTDB taxonomy): Bacteria > Bacillota > Clostridia > Lachnospirales > Lachnospiraceae > Kineothrix. Next base: position 115,883 of record CAJTKK010000010.1, read on the forward strand.
AGCATTTCAAACCTCAGGCAGGATTTAGAGGATCTTATAGGTTTGTTATTAACGGAAAAAAGAGAAATTTAGTGATAAAGGCAGAAAATGCAGATTTGCAATGTTTTTTTGGAGCAATAGAAAACGCAGATGTGGAGCTGCAATTAGAAAGAAATACGCTGGATGAAATTTTAAATGGAAGAATGACTTTCCAGCGAGCCTTTATGTCAGGGGAAATGAAAATGAAGGGTGATTTTAAGGCATTGCGTACCTTGGATCAAATTTTTGTATTTTAGAAAACCCGGGAGTCAAAACTATTTTGATTCGTTTTCCGGTGATTTGCCACTAAACACCTGGATAATGGGCTTTTGGGGTCCCAAAGTCTGTAAAGTTAAAAATAAGAAAGGAACTGCACGCAAGCAGCAGGGTAAAGTAGTTATGAGAGAAGATAATTGTATTTTTTGTAAAATAGCAAATGGGGATATTCCTTCTAAAGCGCTTTACGAGGATAATGAATTTAAAGTGATTCTTGATTTGGGGCCGGCAACAAAAGGACATGCTCTTATTTTGCCCAAAAACCATTATGCAAATATATATGATCTGCCGGATGAAGCGGCTTCAAAGGCAATGCTTCTTGCAAAGAAAATGACGATTCACATGACAGATAAATTAGGGTGCGACGGATTTAATTTGGTTCAAAATAACGGGAAGGCTGCAGGCCAGACGGTTTTCCACTTTCATCTGCATCTAATCCCGCGTTATAATGACGATGGGCAGACTTTGGGGTGGAAGCCTTTAGAACCTACGCAGGAAGAACTGGAAGAGATAAAAAAAGTAATCACAGAATGATAAGGCGGTGTAATATGCGTACCATACAGACATCGGTAATTACAGAAAACATTAAAGAAATGTGTATCGAAGCCAACTATTACCTTTCAGAAGATATGAAAACAGCTTTAGATCAAGCGTATGAGGGGGAAAAAAACCGCTTGGGAAAGCAGATTTTGAATCAGTTGAAGGAGAATCTTCAAATAGCCGGGGAAGATATGATTCCTATTTGCCAAGATACGGGTATGGCAGTTATTTTTATGGAAATCGGACAGGATGTGCATTTTGAGGGCAGTTTATTGGAGGACGCAATAAATGAAGGCGTACGTTTGGGGTATAAAGAAGGCTATTTAAGAAAGTCTGTAGTGAAAGATCCATTAATGCGCGAAAATACAAAAGACAATACGCCTGCAGTGATTTACTATGAAATAGTCCCAGGCGATAAAGTGAAAATTACAGTAGCTCCTAAAGGGTTTGGCAGTGAGAACATGAGTCGTGTATTTATGTTAAAGCCTGCAGATGGAATAGATGGGGTAAAAGAAGCGGTTCTTGCATCAGTAATGGATGCAGGTCCTAATGCCTGCCCGCCCATCGTTGTCGGCGTAGGGATTGGCGGTACCTTTGAAAAATGTGCGTGGATGGCTAAAAAGGCCTTGACAAGGCCAGCGGATCAGCGTTCCTGGATTCCTTATGTAAAAGAGCTGGAAAAGGAATTGCTGGATAAAATTAATAAAACAGGAATTGGCCCGGGCGGGCTTGGCGGAAACACCACGGCATTTGCAGTAAATATTGAAACATATCCAACGCATATTGCAGGGCTTCCGGTTGCAGTAAATATATGCTGCCATGTAAACAGGCATGTGGTGAGGATGGTTTAGCCAAAGGAAGGAGTACATATGGATAAATATGTGAAAGCGCCATTAGGCGATGAAATTGTCAAACAACTCCGGGCAGGTGATTACGTATATATTACAGGAACTATTTATACGGCAAGGGATGCTGCGCATAAAAGGATGGATGAATCGTTAAAAAAAGGGGAAGAGCTTCCGGTTTCCTTAAATGGAAATATTATATATTATATGGGACCGTCACCGGCAAGGGAGGGAAGGGCAATAGGTTCGGCAGGCCCGACGACAGCGAGCCGTATGGATAAGTATACAACCAAGTTTCTTGATAATGGATTGAAAGGAATGATTGGAAAGGGAAGGCGTTCGGAAGAGGTAGTAGAAAGCATCAAAAAAAATAATGCCGTTTACTTTGCGGCTGTAGGAGGAGCAGGAGCTTTGCTGTCCCGTTCTATTATAAGTTCTAAGATAATAGCCTATGAGGATCTGGGAACAGAGGCCGTCAGAGAACTTCAGGTAGATAACTTTCCGGCTATTGTAGTGATTGATTCAGAAGGTAATGACTTATATGATATGGCGGTTAAAAAATATAAAGAAAGTTTTTAATTTTATTATATAATATAGGAAGATAAAATTATGTATAGAATAATCATGATGGTATTACGGCTTTTTTATAAAGTCCCTTTTTATCTTTTCCAGATATGGCGGTGCGGGAAAAGCGATAAAATAAATTTTGAAGATGCATATGCCTATGTGAAAAGAGTAACTATGGCGGCAAATAAAGCCGGCAGAGTAAAAATAGAGTCTTATGGTTTGGAAAATATACCAAAAGAAAATGGATTTGTTTTTTTCCCTAATCACCAAGGCCTATATGATGTTTTGGCTTTTCTGGAATCTTGTCCAGTGCCATTTGCATTTGTAATTAAGAAAGAGGCCAGAAATGTTATTTTATTAAAACAAGTGGTAGATGCGCTTGGATCTTTGGCGATAGACAGGGAAGACATCAGACAGTCCATGAAAGTGATTCAGCAAGTGACGGAAGAGGTTAAAGGGGGGAAAAACTTTCTCATTTTTGCAGAGGGGACAAGAAGTAAAGAAGGGAATAAGCTGTTGGATTTTAAAGGAGGAAGTTTTAAGAGTGCAGTAAAGGCGCAGTGTCCCATTGTTCCTTGTGCTTTAATTGATGCTTTTAAACCTTTTGATGAAAAATCCATAAAGCCAGTTACCGTAAAAATAATTTATCTTACTCCTATATATTATAAGGAATATAAAGACATGAAAACGATAGAAATAGCGGCAGAGGTTAAACATAGGATTGAGAATGCAATTGCTGGATATGTTGGATAGCCAGTCCCCGGTTTTTGGTGTTAATGGCTTTGCCTAGGAAAATGGAGCTGCTGGATGTGGTTAAGGGATCGGATGGAAATCATCCTTTCATTAATCAATAGAAAATGAAAAAAAAGAATTGACAAATAAATATTCCTTGATGTATAATAACTTTTGCGTTACAGAAAGGCTTAAAACCATTATGAAACGTAATTAACTGAAAAATAAATTATGATATATTCAGGCTATGGAGAAATACTCAAGAGGCTGAAGAGGCGCCCCTGCTAAGGGTGTAGGTCGTTCACGCGGCGCGAGGGTTCAAATCCCTCTTTCTCCGTTTATACCTAACAAATAGTCTTGACCAATGAGGCTGGTTGTTTGTGTAAAATATTTTGTTGAAAAGAACTTGACAAATATTGACATAAAATGGTATAATGAAAACCCGCTATTGTGAAGCGGAAAATAAATTCATAAAACAAAATATTAAAAAAGGTCTTGACTTCTGAAATAAAACATGATAATATATCAGAGTTGCGTCTGAAGAAAGACAAAACAGTAAAGTTTTATGAATAAACGAACCTTGGCAAATGAACAGCAATGCAGCCCTGAAAATCCGAGAGGAAATTCAGAGGACAGACCGTGGCGGGAAGCCACGGGACCCAAAAACAGTAACGGAAGGATAAGCAGGAAGAGAGCGAGTCCGGAAGGCAGGGAGAACATGAGAGTTTGATCCTGG